>CAMWPB010000001.1 GCA_947176065.1 uncultured Lachnospiraceae bacterium
CGTAAACGGTTCTCCGCATGCAGGGATAAACGGATAGAAATAAATGGAGATTCAGATTCGGTTTTGAAGGTATGTGCCTTCAAAGACTTCGCAAAGCCAGTGCGGAGAATCGTTTACGGTTCTCTGGCGATTAATTTGCGGAGCAAATTTATCGTTTTCCTCGATAGCTCAATGGTAGAGCACGCGGCTGTTAACCGCGGGGTTGTAGGTTCGAGCCCTACTCGGGGAGGTATAAGGTTTGTAGACATTAGTGTTTACAAGCCTTTTTTATTGCCTTATACTGTTTCATAACAGATCAGTATCGGATGGACAAATCAAAGGAGGGAAACCATGCAGTATCGCAGACTTGGGAAAACGGAATTGATGGTGAGCGAGGTCGGCTTTGGGGGCGAATGGCTGGAACGGCACAATTACGAGGAATGCAAGGCCATGATTGACCGCGCGGATGAGCTGGGAGTCAATATTCTGGATTGCTGGATGTCAGAGCCGAATGTCCGCACGAAAATCGGAAAAGCGCTGGCGGGCAGACGGGAGCGGTGGTATATTCAGGGACATATCGGTTCCACATGGCAGAATGGCCAATACGAGAGGACGCGTGACGTGGAAAAATGCAGGGAGGCTTTTGAGGATCTGCTGACGCGTCTGCAGACGGATTATGTAGATCTGGGCATGATACACTTTATAGATCAGGAGGACGATTGGGAGAACGCCATGAACGGACCCTTCATTGAGTATGTGAAGGAGCTGAAGGTGAGTGGAAAAATTCGCCATATCGGCATGAGCACGCATAATCCTCTTATGGCGAAAAAGGCTGCGCAGAGCGGGCTGATAGAGATGATTCTGTTCAGCGTTAACCCGGCGTTTGATCTTTTGCCGCCCACGGATAATATTGACGACTATTTTGCGGAGCAGTACGAGGACGGGTTCGGAGGCATCGATCCGGCGCGCTCGGAGGTCTATAAGCTGTGCGAACAGAATGATGTGGGCATTACCGTTATGAAGCCTTATGCGGGAGGCAGGCTGTTTGATGCGGCGCGTTCTCCTTTCGGCGTTGCATTGACGCCTGTACAGTGTATTCATTATTGTCTGACGCGTCCGGCAGTAGCTGCTGTTTTGGCAGGGTATGATACGCCGGAGCACGTGGAGCAGGCTGTGGCCTATGAGACTGCCGATGAAGCGGAAAAGAATTATGCGGCGGTTCTGGCAAAGGCGCCCCGCAATACCTTTGGCAAGGGGGAATGTACATACTGCGGACACTGCAAGCCCTGCCCCAAGGAGATTGACATTGCGATGGTAAACAAATATTATGATCTTGCCGTGATGCAGGAGGAAGTTCCGGCCACGGTGAGGGAACACTATTTTGCACTGGAGCATGGAGCGGATGCGTGCATTGGCTGTAAGGCCTGTGAGAGCCGCTGTCCTTTTGGAGTGAAGATTGCAGAGCGGATGGAAAAAACGGCAGCGCTATTTCAGCAGGGAAAGTGAATTTTGATGCTGACTTTATAGAAAAACGGGAATATAATAAGAGTAAAGATATGACAGGTACTAAAGCAGTTAGTTTTATTAAGGGAATGGGGACCAGAATGAGTAAGAAACGTGATGAAAGTAAGAAAGACAGAGGCATTTCATTGCTTGTTTCTATCATTTTGGTCTTTCTTCTTTTAGGCATAATCGTCTTTTCACTTTCACACAGGATTTCCAGAGAGATGGCGGCGTCGGCAACCCAGAACCTGAATGAGAGCCTCGACCTGATCAAATGTACGATTGAGGCGATCCTGAACAAGGAGGCGGAGTACCAGAGGCTGATGGCACAGGGAATTGCCGCCATGGAGGAGCCGGAGGAGTACGTCCGCAATTATAAGAAAAGTGAAACGATGGTGAAACTTGCCCTGATAAGATCGGGGGAGACAACGGGCGTATCCAGCACGGGCGAGGTATTCACGGAGGAGGAGCTGGATTTCTCCGCAGGGGGGATGATCGACGGTCTGCCGGTGTCCCAATCTTACTTAAATTATATGGGAACATGGGCGTACTGTATCAAATGTCCCGTTATAAAGGGCGAACAGGAGATTGCTACGCTTTACGTGGAATACATTTATGATACTTTTGACAAGTCTCTGCCAGAGGGCTTCTATAATAAAAAGGCGATGCTTTATATTATGGATGCGGAGACGGAGCGGTTTGTCTTAAAGCCTAAAGGGATGGGTGAGCGGAGTGCGGGTCATCTGAATCTGACGGATTTTTACCGGGCGAATGATATTCAGGAGGAAGGCCTTCGGGAAGAGGTGGAGGACTGTCTGAGAGATCATAAGAATATTATGTTCTACCATGATATCAGGAATAAAGAGTCGCTCAATTATATGTGGGCGGTAAACGGAGGTACGCTTTATCTGATCGGATATGTGCCAATTGAGGCAATCCAACAGGAAGGCAGAGCTGTCAACCAGAATATTTTTACTGTGGTTGCCGTTATGCTGATTGCCTTTTTCCTGTGCTGCGCTCTATTTTATCTGAATCAGAGACAGCAGATCAGGATTAGGAAGGAGCGGGAGGCGGAACGGGAAATCAGTAACCGCAAGTTGGCGGAAGCATTGCAGGCGGCACAGATTGCAAGCAATTCAAAGACCATGTTTCTCTCCAATATGTCCCATGATATCCGCACGCCGATGAATGCGGTACTGGGCTTTACCACGCTGCTTTCCAGAGATGCGGAGAACCCGGAAAAGGTGCGGGAATATACGAAGAAAATTATGGCGTCCGGGCAGCATCTGCTCAGTCTGATTAATGATATTCTGGATGTATCTAAGATCGAGAGCGGCAAGGTTGTTTTGAATGTGGATGAGTTTACTTTAAATGATCTGGTGTCCTCTGTGGATGCGATTATCCGGCCAATGGCGGAGGCAAGGTCGCAGAAATTCTTTGTGGAAGTGACAGGAATTAAGCACGAAAGTCTGTTGGGTGACGAGACGCGCATTAATCAGGTTCTAATTAATCTGTTGTCAAACGCCATAAAGTATACACCGGAGGGCGGTAAGATCTGGTTTCGGATTATTGGTCTGAAACAGCGCTCCAGCCAGTTTGAGCATATCAGGATCGAGGTGCAGGATAATGGCTACGGCATGACGAAAGAGTATCTGGAAACAATATTTGACGCCTTTACGCGGGCGGAAAACAGCACCACAAATAAGGTGCAGGGAACAGGGCTTGGTATGGCGATTACCAAGAATATCATAGAGCTGATGGGCGGCACAATTGACGTGTTCAGCGAGGTGGATCAGGGCAGCCTGTTCAGGGTTGAGCTGGAGTTTCGCATCCCGGAGGAACAGGCAGACAGGTACTTCTGGGCGGAGAAGGATATTTCCCGGATTCTGGTGGCGGATGCCGACGAAGAGACTTGCGGGAATATCGCTGCGCTTATGGGAGATGTGGGTGTGCAGGTGGATACGGCACACAGCATGGCGGAGGCGTTGGCCTTGTTGGAAAGCAGTGCAGGCGGCTATCATGTGGTGCTGCTTGGCAAAAATACAGTGGAGCAGGATGCGATGCAGGCGATCAGGCAGATGCGGGAGAAGACCGGGGACGGGTTGCCGATTTTGCTTATGACGGATCATAGCGAGCCGGCAAGCGGGGATGTTTCTCGGACGGGAAAAACCGGCGTTCTCAAAAAACCGTTTTTCGCGTCAGCTTTTAAAGAAAAGATACAGGAAATGCAGGCAGAACCAGACCAGGCCGGAGAACCGTCGACAGAGCCTGTGCATAGTCTGACGGGACTGCATTTTCTGGCGGCGGAGGATAATGAGATCAACGCGGAGATATTGCGGGAGATCCTTATTTACGAAAATGCGGATTGTGAAATTGTGGAGAATGGCCAGCTTGCGGTAGAGCGGTTTGAGAAGTCGCAGGAAGGAGAGTTTGACGCCATTCTCATGGATGTCCAGATGCCGGTGATGAACGGCTATGATGCCACCAGAGCGATCAGGGCGTTGGGGCGGGAGGACGCGCGTACGATTCCCATAATTGCCATGACGGCGAACGCTTTTGCCGAGGATGAAAAGGAAGCGCTGGATGCAGGGATGAATGTGCACCTGGCAAAGCCGATTGATATAGAGCTGTTGAAGCAGGTGATCAGTCAGTATACAAAACAGAGAAATTAATATAGGGGAATAATCGTTATTGTGAAATTTTTGATTAACGGAGGGAAGCATTAAATTGGGTAGAAAGAGTGTTTTTACAAAATTGGGTTTATTCTGCATAGCCGGGATAGCGGCTGTTGCCGTGGCGGCGTGCGGTGAAAAAGCCGGATCTGGTAATAATCTGATCGTTGTGGAAGATGACGAGAAACGGGAAGTAAATCTGTTCAGCCCTATGGAAAAGACGGAAGCCGATGTGGAAAATGTTGCCAGAAGCGCTATAGATAAGACGATCATTCTGGCGGAAGAGAAACTTGGTGTAAAGGTACAGTACGTGACGTACACGGCGGAGGACTATCAGGATAAGACGTACGATGACGTGACGCTTGACAGGGCACGCAGCGATATGGATGATATTTATCTGCTGAACCCGGATACGATCCGCACGCTGGCCGAGGAGGGAGAACTGCAGGATCTGTCCGGACTCGGCTGCGTCCAAAATCTGCGTGATGTGGTGAAAGCGGCAAATGTGGTGGATGGAAAGCTGGTGGCAATTCCGCAGGAAGTAGTGGCATACGGCCTGTTCATCAATAAGGAGATGTTTGATAAATATAATCTTGATCTGCCGGAGACGCCGGAGGAATTTTTAGAGTGCTGCAGAGTGTTTCAGGAGAACGGCATTGAGACGCCGGTGGGAGCCAACAGATGGTGGCTGGAAAGCTTTGTGCTGGCCCAGGCTTACGCGGATTTATACAACGGCGGGAATACGGAGGCGGAGATCGCGGCGTTAAACAGCGGAGAGAGCAAATACAGCGATTATATGCGGCCCGGATTTGAATTTCTGCAGGAGATGATAGACAAAGGGTATGTGGATGCCGGGAAGGCTCTTGTGAGTGAGGCGATTGAGGGGGAGGGAGCTGATTTTCTGGCCCAGAAGACGCCCATCGTCATGGCGTATTGGGGGGCGGCCAATGCGGAAACCGCCTATGGGAAGCCGGATTTTGAGATGCAGGTGATCGGTTTTCCCAGCAGCCGCGGACAGATGCCGGTTATGCCCATGACAGGTTTTGGCGTAGGTATCAATGCAGAGCACGGGGAAGACGCGCTGGCTGTTTTAGATGTGATGCTTTCTGATAAGGCGATGCAGATGTATGCGGAGACTAACCGGGTGATCTCTCCGTCTAAAAATGTGGAAGTAGAATGTATTCCGGCCCTGAAGCCGTTGAATGATAGGATTCAGGAAAATGTGTATGTGCTTGGTTCCAATGCGGGAATGGAAGTGGAGCAGTGGGGAAACACCTGTCTGATAGTGAGGGAGCTTTTGGGCGGCGCCACGGTGGACGAGTGCATGGCGCAGTTTGACCGGTTACAGGAGGAGGCGCTGCATAGCACTGATCAGTAATGGAATGCTGTCATTTGCTAATCAGCGGAAAGGTTAATCACATGATCAGAAAAATCTCGGTGAGAGGAAGCATGCGGAACAAAATACTGTTGATCTGTATTTTGTGTACGCTGATTGCGCTGGTTTTGCAGACCACATTCCTTTTGAATGTCAGCTCTAACATGGTTTATGAGCAGGCGCGGGATATTGCCTATAATTCCCTTGACAATATGCAGAACGAGCTGGGAAGTTATATCGAGGGCATCGAGAACAATATGGTCAACATTTACAATGATAAGATATTTCTCGGCGCTCTGCGGGACTATGGGACGGCGGAGGAACTGCGTCAGGACTACTACCGCTATGCGAGAGATTATGCGGAGGAGCACTTTACAGCCAGCGATGGTATGATGGCGCTCTATTTTTATAACAGAAACCATGAGATTATCAGTGTGTACAGAAAGGCATCGACCCCGAAGCGAAATTACGCCGCCGATATCTATGAGGAGACGGAGGTTTATAATGCGGAACGGGTGAAGGCCTATACAGAATCCTCAGAGAATAAAATGCTCATTTCCAGTTATCATAATCCGTCCACGGATGCAGATATGGTCAGGTTTGTGTTAAAGCTTTATGATACATCAAGTAAAAAGGATATGATCGGGTATATTGTCTGTGATGCGGATGTGAAGGCGACCCAGAAGATTATGCAGAAATATCAGCTGGGTGATAATACTTTTGTCTGGCTGCAGCCTGCCGGGGACAGAGCCTTTGGGCTGGTGGGAGAACCCGGTGAGAGTTATGCCGGCTTTTATGAGCAGACGATGGAGGAGATTCAGGAAAACAGGCGGGCGGCGGTTGATATGGCGGACCCGGAGAAGGTGTTTTTTCATCTGCCGGTTAAGAAGTATGAGCTTGCCGTCTATGCGGTTATGCCGCAGTCCGTGTTGAAAGCAAGTCAGAAGATACTGGAGCGAACGCTGGTGATCAGTGTGACGGCGTTGAGCGCTCTCATGATTATTCTCTACACTTATACCACAAAACGGCTGACGAATCCTTTGGCGAACCTGATGGATACGATCGGCAGGATTCGCGGAGGAGATACGAATCTTCGGGTCAACTATCAGGTGCAGGATGAGATCGGAAAGCTGGGGGAAGAATTTAACTACATGTTGGATTCTATCGAAAATCTGATCGGGCAGCAGTATCAGGATAAGCTTTTGCTGAACAGGGCACAGTATCAGGCTCTGCAGGCGCAGATTAACCCGCATTTTTTGTATAATACGCTGGATACCATGAGCAGTATCGCCGGTATTCAGAACTGCGACCTGGTCAGTGATCTTTGTCAGTCTCTCAGCAATATGTTCCGCTACAGTCTGGACATGAAATATCCTTATGCTACGGTGTCGAGGGAAATTGCTCATCTGAAAAATTATATCTTTGTCATGAATGTGCGTATGCGGCAGGAAATCCGCTATCATTTCGATATTGACGATGACGCTCTGCTATACTCCGTGCCGAAAATATCCATACAGCCGCTGGTGGAAAACGCCATTAACCACGGTTTGAAAAACAAGCGGGGGGAAAAGAATATTTACATTAAGATATGGCAGGCGGAGGGAAAGCTGTATGTTATGGTGAAGGACGACGGTGTGGGAATGGATGCGGAAAAGTTCAACAGACTACTTACGGAAAACGATACGGGTCTGGTGGAGGAGGGTGACTCTATCGGTCTGTTAAATATCAATGCCAGGCTGAAAATGATCTACGGGGAAGAATACGGCCTTTTCATCGAGAGCGAACCCGGCAAGGGGTCCGCGGTATATCTGACGGTGGCGGCAAAGAAAGAGGCTGAATTGTATGGAAAGGAAAATGTATAAATTACTGATTGCGGATGACGAGTACTGGACCAGAGAAAAGATTCGCAGCATGATTGCCTGGGAGGACTATCAGATCGACTTTATGCCGCCTGCGCAGGACGGGGAAGAGGTATTGCAGATGATGGCGCAGGGCAAGCCGGACATTCTGATTACGGATATCAATATGCCCTTTGTAAACGGTGTGGAACTGGTAAAAAGGGTGAAGGAGCGGTATCCGGAAGTGGTGGTTTTGGTTCTCAGCGGCTATGACGATTTTTCCTACGTCAAGGAGACTCTGATGGCGGGCGCGATCAACTATCTGTTAAAACCGGTGTCAAAGATTGATCTCATTCAGGCGGTGTCGAAGGCGCTGGAACTGATCAGTGAGAAAGAAGAAAACGAGAGACAGAATTTGAAAGCGGCTTCTCTCCTGCAGGATCGGGAGTTGAGTCTTCTGATTGAAAAGGAGCGGATACGGCTTTCCATGACGCCGGTTGCGGGGACGGCGCTGGATTCCGCGGGCTGCAGTATCATGCTGATTAAGATCCATGATTTACAGACGCTCATGGCGAGATACCAGTATGATATGAACTATCTGTCTTTTTCCGTTAAGAAGAAGCTGCGGGAGCTGGATCAGCAGCAGAAGCTGGTCGTATTTAACTATATTAACAGGAGCAATGAGTTTCTGGTAGTCACCGAGCTGGATGTCGGCGAACAGCAGGTGCTGGCGTTAAAGATTATGAAACGGCTGCGGGAGGAGACGAACAGTCCGATTACCATCGCCGTCAGCGAGCAGTCCTATTCCATGGACAGCCTTCATGATGCCTATGTGCAGAGCATTTCCGTGTTGATGACAAGGCCTTACAATACGGAGAGCGTCATTCTTTTCTGCAATAAAGAAAAGACCAGTATGAATACGCAGGTGACTGACTGCTTTAGTCAAGAGTCGGAGCGCCGCTTAAAGACTGCATTAAAGACGGGAAGCGAAAAAGCGTTGAAGGATTTCCTTATGGAGGAGGCCGGGCTGGGTTCCTGCGAAAAACTGAATTTCATGGAGACGAAGCAGATTGTAAACAGGATCTCCGCTGTTTTTCAGGACTACCTTGCGGGGCAGGGAGCCTCCGAGGAAAGCCTCAAAGAGCTGGGGCGGCTGGAGCAGATGGCGGATAAGGTGGTAGAAGGTCTGGACGTGGGAGAACTGTTATCTCTGCTCACGGAAATGCAGAATGTGGTGTTAGGAGAGAAGAAGGGCGAGATCACCGGAAATATCCGGGATTATGTGAAGGAGGCTGTTGCCTACATCAATGAAAACTATTTTGAGGAGTTGACGTTGTCCGGGCTTTCCGAAAAATATGCGGTGGAGAGCTCCTATTTTTCAAAACTTTTCAAACAGGAAACAGGGGAGAATCTGATGCTCTATATTGCATCGAGACGCATGGAAAAGGCGAAAGAGCTGATGCAGAGGGAAGATATTAATATCGCGGAAGTTGCCTTTATGGTGGGGTATGACGATTATACTTATTTCAGCAAGGTGTTTAAAAAGCATACCGGCGTAAGTCCCAGAGAGTACAGAAACCGCCTGTTTCAAAATTTTACAAGTTAGATTTTCAAAAAAGGCATAGTTCTTTTTATGGGTAAGATTATATAGTAATAATATCAAAACAAACTATTCATTTTACGGAGGGAGAGAACTATGAAAAAGAAAGCGTTAAGTTTATTTTTATGTTCGGCAATGACAGTGAGTATGCTGACAGGATGCGGCGGCTCGGGAGACGGCGGCGCGGCAGAGGCACCTGCGGCGGATACGGCACAGGATACGGAGGCGCCTGCGGCAGCAGAGGAGGAGCCTGCAGAGGCGGAAGCGCCCGCGGCATCTACAGACGGCGAAGAGGTTACCCTGACAGTGTTGGCGGGACAGTCCACCACGGATGCAGGCATTGAGGATATGATCGACGCAGCGTTAGCCGAGAAATATCCCAATATCACACTGGAGTGGGAGTGTACAGGCTGGGACGGCGAGTTCCATCCCAAGATGCAGCAGTATATGCAGTCAGGTCTGCCGGATATCATTATCGGCAAGGCACAGGACGTAAACACATACGCTTCGCAGGGTCTTCTGGGAGAAATTGATGCTGCTTATCTGGACAGAGGTCTGGACGCGGCGAGAGAGAATGTGACGTTTGATGGCAAGACTTATGGTCTGGTATACAATGCATTGTATCAGGGCGTATATTACAACAAGACAATGTTTGCAGAGAATGGCTGGGAAGTGCCCACTACGCAGGAAGAGCTGCAGGCAATCATCGACGACTGTAACGCAAAGGGCATCGTTCCTTTCGCGAGCCATATGGTAGATACCTGGTCCATCGGCAATGTGACCATGCAGTTTATGATGAACGATGTATTTAACAACACGCCTGACTGGGGCGACCAGTTCAGAGAGGGAAAGGTATCCTTCGCTGAGGATCAGGCGGCTCAGACGGCTTACTCTTACAATAAACTGATCTTTGACAATACCTATCCCGAAACTTTCTCCACGGAGCAGACAGACTGCGACGCGAGAATGGTGCTGGGTGAGGCGGCTATGAAGGTGTCCGGGTCCTGGTCGATCCAGAACTTCCTTGATATTGATGAGAGCTTTGACTTTGGTATTTTCCCGTTCCCGAATCAGACGGGCGATTCCAAGCTGATCTTTGAGCCGAACATTGCGATTATGACAAGTGCGGAGACCGAGCATCAGGATGCGGTAAACTGCGTGCTGGATGTACTTTCCGGTGATAAGGAACTGGCAGTGGAGATCGTGGACTTTACCAAGACGGCTTCCATGTTAAAGGATGTAACGCCTACTTACACGAATCCCAGCCAGGCGGATATCGACGCATATGCGGCTAAGGGAATGATCGTTGACGTGACGCTTGGCAACAACCAGCTGGTATGGGGCGGTTTCCAGGAGGAGAACGCAGCGGATATCGCGGCATATCTGCAGGGAGACATCAGCTTTGAGGATTGTCTGGCAGCTTCCGACGCGAGAGTCGGCTCCAGCAGCGCTCAGTAAAACGGTGAGTCATGGAGGGGAGGAGAGTATTCTTCTCCCCTCTTTTCCATAAGTAGAGAGTAGATGGAGAGGGTTTGGTATGAATAAAAAGAAAACGATGCAGGATAAAATGAACCGCCAGTATTTGCTCTTGATCGTACCAGGTATGGTGATTTTCACCATAGGCGTGATCTTACCGCTGCTGCTGGCGCTGCGGTACTCCTTTACCAGCTGGGACGGCATGACTGTGGAGAAGGATTTTGTGGGAATTTCCAATTACATCAATCTCTGGAAGGATGCCAATTTCAGACAGGCGTGGTGGTTCACGATTAAGTTTACCATTGCCAATACGATTGTGCAGAATGTGTTTGCCCTGTTGTTTGCGGTTGCGCTGGACAGCGGAATCAAAGCACAGAAGATATACAGAACAATTCTGTTTATTCCCTGTCTGGTCAGCGCGGTTATCGTCGGTTTCGTCTGGCTGAAACTGTATTCCAATGTGCTGCCGGAACTGAATGAGATCTTCGGGACAAATATTAACTTTTTACTGTTCGGCGACGGAAAAACCGTGTTGAGAGGTCTGGTCATTGCAAACAACTGGCAGTGGATCGGTTACTGGATGTTAATATATCTGGCGGGTCTCCAGTCCGTGCCCTCCGACCTTTATGAGGCGGCAAAGGTGGACGGGGCAAACGCCGTACAGCGGTTTTTTAATGTGACGATTCCGATGCTTGCACCGGCAATCACCATATGCGTGGTGGGTATCACAACGGGTTCCCTCAAGGTGTATGATCTGTTGGTATCCTCTACAGGCGGCGGGCCGGGCAGAGCATCCACCTCTGTGATACAGATGATTTACGCGACAGCTATCAGCGGCAGACAGTACGGCTACGGTTCCGCCATGTCGGTGACGTTGGTTGTGATTCTGCTGATGGTAGCGATGATACAGGTGAAGGGATTAAAGAGTAAGGAGGTGCAGTCATAATGGCAAAATTCGGACGCTCAAAACAATCTGAGGATATTACGAGCAAGCCTTATACGATGAGTACCTTTGCGGTGCAGGTTGTGATGACGGTTGTGGCGTTGGTTTTCCTCTTTCCGCTGTTTGTGATATTGAATTACTCTTTCAAGACGAAGAAGGAGCTGTATCTGACCAGCCCGTTAAAGCTGCCGGATTCCCTGCAGTGGGCGAATTACGAGGCAGCCTTAAAGAAATTGAATCTG
Organism: uncultured Lachnospiraceae bacterium; assembly: GCA_947176065.1. Lineage (GTDB taxonomy): Bacteria > Bacillota > Clostridia > Lachnospirales > Lachnospiraceae > UBA3282. The sequence continues at coordinate 11,629 of CAMWPB010000001.1, forward strand.
ACGACCACCTTTACGAATACGTTTATTTATACGGCGATTAGTGTACTGCTTCTGGCGCTTCTGTGCGGTGTTACGGCATGGGCGATTTCCAGAGGCAAGGGTAAGTTTTTTAAGTTTTCCTTCGTCTATTTTGTGATTGGCATCCTGATTCCTTTTCAGGCGCTGTTTTTGCCGATTTATACGATCGGTTACAAAATGCACCTGACCAATACAAGATATGGTATTATATTTATGTATGTTGCGACAGGTATTTCCTTTGGCGTATTTCTGATGAACAGTTTTATGTCCACGGTTCCGCTGGAACTGGAGGAGGCGGCGCGCATAGACGGCTGCTCGGTGGTGAAAACCTATTTTGTGATCGTGTTTCCGCTGTTAAAACCGGCCTTTGCCACGCTGATTATTATGCAGGCCTTCCAGATCTGGAACGACTATCTGCTGGCAAGTCTGTATGTGAGCAAGAAAGGCTTGAAGACGTTGACGGTAGCAATACAGTCCCTGTTCTCGGCGCAGGCCAGTGATTATACGACGGCAATGGCGGCCATTGTTGTGTCAGTGCTGCCGATTTCCATTCTGTTTCTGAGTCTGCAGAAGTACTTTATCAAAGGTATGACGGTGGGAGCGGTCAAAGGTTAACGCGAAAAGTACTTCTAAAGACGTCCCGCCATTGGACGGGACGCCAAGAAGTACTAAGTTTCGCGTGAGAGAATGCCAAAGAACGGCATTCTCTGTATGGATTGGAGGATTCGGATGAAAAAGGCATACAGTGAATTTATATTGGGGGATATGAAGGCCTGCTATGTGCAGGACGAGGAGACGGGGAGCATGGAGCTTGTTCTGCTCCCCGCAGATACGGCTTACGAGGTGGCTTACAGGGAGAAACCTTATCCGGATTCTCTGGTGCAGGTGAAGCTTGTGGGGGATGCCTATGCCGGCGGTTACGCCGGGGGAAGAACCATGCGGCAGAATGCCTCTGTGGCGGCTCTTGTATTTGAATCTCAGGAGAAGAAGCAGGGTAATGGGGAGACGGTGATCTGCACTACATTGGCGGATGCCAGAGGGTATCGTTACAGACATTTCCTGCGCTGGAAAGAGGGCAAGAAAAGTCTGCTCTCCCACACGGAGTTTGAAAATGTATCGAAGGAGAAAGCGGGTTTGGAGCTTCTGTCCAGTTTTTCACTGGGGGGCATATCGCCTTTCGTGGGAGCGGACGAGACAGGGAAACTGAAACTGCACCGTATCAGAAGCGTTTGGAGCATGGAGGGGAGAGAGGAATCTCAGGTGATTGAGGATTTGCAGCTTGAGCCTTCCTGGGGCGGCCATGCGGTGCGCTGCGAGCGCTTCGGGCAGGTGGGCTCCATGCCCGTGAACGGTTATTTTCCCTACGCGGTGATGGAAGATGTGAACTCGGATCTTTTCTGGGGTGCGCAGATCTGTCACAACGCAAGCTGGCAGATGGAAGTCTACAGGAGGGGCGACGATGTGAATCTCTCCGGCGGACTGGCGGATTATGATTTCGGCCACTGGATGAAGGAGATCGCACCGGGCGAAACCTTTGTGACGCCCACGGCGATTCTGTCCGTGTGCAGAGGCGGCGGCATTGACGAAATTTCCCAGAGGATGACGGCGGCAGTGGAGAACGCGGTGAATCAGGGGCCGGCGTCGGAGCAGGAGCTTCCGATCATTTTCAACGAGTATTGTACCACCTGGGGCTGTCCTTCCCACGAAAATATTTGCGGCATTCTGGACGCCATCAAGGATAAGGGCTTTTCTTATTTCGTGATAGACTGCGGCTGGTATAAGCAGGAGGGCGTTCCCTGGGATGTGGCGATGGGAGATTACCTCGTGTCGAAGGAGCTGTTCCCGGAAGGACTTGACAAGACGGTGAATGCAATCAAAGCCCATGGAATGAAGCCCGGTATCTGGTTTGAGATTGACAATGTGGGAGAGAAGGCGGAGAGCTACCAGAAGACGGAGCATCTGCTTACGAGAAACGGTGCGCCGCTGACCACATCTATGAGAAGATTCTGGGATATGAGACAGGATTGGGTACAGGATTATCTGGAAGAGCGCGTGATCGGCACTTTGGAGAAGTATGGCTTTTCCTATATGAAGATGGATTACAACGATACCATCGGCGTGGGCTGCGATGGGGCCGAGTCTCTGGGCGAGGGACTGCGGCAGAATATGGAGGCGTCGCTTGCTTTTATCCGAAAGGTGAAAGAGAGAATCCCCGGTTTTATTTTGGAAAACTGCTCCTCGGGCGGACACAAGCTGGAGCCGCTCATGATGAGCGAGTGCAGCATGGCCTCCTTCTCGGATGCTCATGAGTGCGAGGAGATTCCGATTATCGCGGCGGCCCTGCACCGCGTGATTCTACCGAGGCAGAGCCAGATATGGGCCGTGATCCGGGGGCAGGATTCCTTAAAGAGAATCGCATACTCCATCGCCAATACTTTTCTGGGCAGAATGTGCCTGTCGGGGGATGTGACGAAGCTGACAGCGCAGCAGTGGGATGTAATCGACCGCGGCATTGCGTTCTATAAAAAGGCGGCGCCCATCATCAAGAACGGCTTCAGCAGGCTTTACGGGCCGAAGGTGGAAAGCTGGCGGCATCCGAAAGGCTGGCAGTGTCTTTTGCGGACAGAGGGCAGTGTGGAGGATGAGAAGAAAGACGGACTGCTGGCAGTATTCCACAGCTTTAACGGGGCGCATGAGGGAGCCTTGGAAGTGCCTCTTCCCGCAGACGGCACGTATCGGATCGAGGAAGTTTACTCTGATGCGGAGGCGGATGTCAGAGTGGAAGACGGGAAGCTTGTGTGCCGGATTTCGGAGGATATGCGGGCTGTAGCGGTATTAGGAAGAAAGATTTGACAGAACATTTTATCCGATCGTGAATATAATAAAGCAGGGCGGTGCAGAAGAGAAATTTATTTGAAATTTCCCTTGTCAAAAGTCGTGGGATGTGGTATTATAGCATACGTTAAGGCTACATGAAGCCTTTCGTCAGGCTCCATGGTCAAGCGGTTAAGACATCGCCCTTTCACGGCGGTAACACGGGTTCGATTCCCGTTGGAGTCATTGGTCATACGACCTGTGTTAATAAAATACGGCGCAGTAGCCAAGCGGTAAGGCGTGGGTCTGCAACACCCTGATTCACCGGTTCAAATCCGGTCTGCGCCTCTTGGAGAAGTGATAAAATGGGCACTTCTCCATTTTTTTGTATGTAGGTGTATTAATCTGGGTCCAGAGCGGCTTTCATGGTTTCTAAGGTCGTCTGAGCGGGCTTAGACTGCCTTATATAGTGCCATGTGGTATTTGTGTTGCTATGACCTCATAAAAGGCTTAATTGAGTGATAAGGACGTTATTTTCATACAGCATTGTAGCAACTGTAAACCGTATCTGATGGCTGTATCGGTATTTAATGCCAAGTGCAGTACAGACTTTTTTCATTCAAAAATACTTGGTTTATAAGTAACTAATCAAATTAGCAACCTCACTCGCCAAAGTCGCGGTTGCTTTTTTGATGTTTTTTATTTTCCCTAATGGTTGAATCTACTCTGTAAAAGAGAAGCAAAAATATGTTTGAAGTCTGCTTCCAACATCTAATAATTTTCCAGTCAACTCCGAAAAATAGAGCGGTGAAGCAATTAAAATGTTATCGCATTCCTGTATGTATTTATATATATCCTGCATTTCATCATTTATTGAGCAGCCATTGTTTTTCCAACAGTCCCGACAATCAAGACAAGCCGAAATATTACATCTATATGCATCAATAATTTTATACTCATCTATCTTTTTTTCAGTAAATTTCTTAATAAGTCTGCTCGTATCACCATTTATTCTTGGAGAACCATTTAATATCAAAGTTTTCATAACAGTCTCATTTCCTACTACCAGACAAGGTGGTATTATTTTTCATAAAAACATAAGCACTGACCATCATCAGTGTATGCTGCAAATTGATCAAATTGCGGAGTAACAATATAAAAATCTTCCAACAATCCATCAACTTCATTAAGGACATCAATCATAGTATCTATATATCCTTCATAAACCCAACCATTAGAAAGAATCAGATAAATCTTTTTATTCCAATCATAAGATAACAATTCTTTTATTTTGGCGAGCATACGTTCCCAACCAATCGCTTCACTAACACAACCTATCTCTTTCAGTTCCTGCCTAAAATGCAGCCAGCAATAATTTAGCTCAACTTTGGGGTACTTCTTATAATCTACAAATGCATAATAAAATTCATTTATAATTTGCTGATAGTTTGTTTTTGGATATTCATAAAACCGTTTTCTGTCGACTGATTTTTCCTTTATTATTTCTTCAATTTCAATCCGAATCCAGTATCTCACAGGCTTACCTTTTAAAAGTTCTCTCCACTTCTCCATTTTTTTACCTACCTAAACAGTTCCGATTTTGTCGTTGCTTTATTATATATCTATCTTCCCCAAAATGTAAGCTATTTCTTATGCTTACTGCGCATCCCAGAAGATTAATTGTATTTTCTGGATATGCAATTTGGTGTAGCAGTTCATAATCCGGCAGCAAAAGACAGACATCTTGACGGAATTGAGAATGTGAAGTCAAGCGGAGTGATTAAGTGTGACTGGACAACTACAAAAACCGGATTGACAAACTGGTCTACAATGTGTAAACTACAGATAGGGTTTACACATTGTAGACCAATTTTACTGTTGGATTTTTGCTGTAAGGTATATGTAGTCGTTAGGGTAAACACGGAAAGGGGCAGAGATGGCAGAGTACAAATTAGGCGAGGTGGAGATGCGGTTCGCAAATCTGATCTGGGACAATGAACCGATCTCATCGGGAGAACTGGTGAAATTATGTGAAAGGGAACTAAACTGGAAGAAATCTACGACATTCACGATTCTTCGCAGACTATGCGACAGGGAGCTGTTTCGGAATGAGAAGGGGACGGTTACTTCCCTTGTGGGCAGGGAAGAATTTCATGCCATGCAGAGTAAGCGGTTTGTGGACGAGTCGTTCAGCGGTTCCCTGCCGAAATTTCTGGCGGCTTTTACTTCGAGGAATAAACTGTCCGAGGAGGAAATCAGGGAACTTAAGGAGATTATCGAGAAAAACGGGGAGTGTTAGGAGGATGAGCGGATGTTGGAGAATATGTTTTTGGAGACGATACAGCGCAGTATGGTAACTGGTGTGATAGTTGTGGCCGTTTTGCTGCTTCGGGTTCTGCTTAAGCGTGCGCCGAAGCTGTGCAGCTATCTTTTATGGGGACTGGTGCTTTACCGGCTTTTGTGTCCCTTTGTCTTTACGTCCTCCATATCACTTCTGGGAGCATTTGTAGAGGAAGATGCGGCACAGATACAGATGATGGAGGCGGATGTTTCCACGGCGGTGCAGGCAGATGGGGAGCCTTTAGCGGTGGGGGATTTGCAGGAGGGTGAGAGGACTCCCAGCACAGAGCGGTGGGAACGGCTTTCCGGTATATCCCGGCTATGGGTCGTATCCCGTATCTGGGCAGCAGGGATTGCGGCAATGTTCCTGTATGGTGCGGTCAGTCTGGTTCTCTTATCCCGCAGACTGAAGGGAGCAGTGCGGCTGCGCGAGAATATTTACCAGTCAGACTATGTGCCCACGCCCTTTGTGATCGGGCTGATACATCCGCGGATTTATCTGCCGTCTTCCTTGCAGGATAAGGAGATGGATTATATTATCCTTCATGAGAGGACGCATATCCGCAGAGGAGATCACATCATAAGGATTCTTTCCTTTTTTGCGCTGGCGGTGTACTGGTTTCATCCGTTGGTCTGGGCGGCCTATTATCTGTCCGGGAAGGATATGGAGATGTCCTGTGATGAGGCGGTTATGCGGAAGATGGGGCAGGATATCCGCGCGGATTATTCGACTTCCCTGCTGAATCTGGCGACGGGCAGACTGTTTCCGGGCGGTACGCCGCTGGCTTTCGGAGAGGGCGACACGAAGACGCGCATTAAAAATGTAATGCATTGGCGCAGACCGAAACCTGTCGTGACAGGAATTGCACTGGCGACGGTTGCGGTGGCGGCGGTAGTTCTCGGCACCGATCCAAAGACGGTGGATGCGGGAAACGGGGGACTTGGGCCGGCAGCAGTGGAAAACAGGGAATTGCAGCAGGCGGCGGACGAGTGGGCGAAAGCGGTCTGTGACCGGGATGGGAACGCGATTGTGGATCTCAGTACGCAACAGATGAGAGAAGAATTGATAGATGGGGAGCTTTTGAGCGGGGAAGCGGGGAATTACAGTTTCGGCTGGTCAAGCCCTTGGCCTTGGGACAGCGAGAAGGACTACTATATCGTGGAGTGCGCGGAGAACCAGACGGTGATTCAGTACTATGCATGGACGTCAGATCCCCATGTGACGGTATGGCGGGAGGCTTTGACCTGGGTGAAGGAGGATGGGCAATACCGGGTAAAAGGGAGCAGCGCGAATTGGGTATACGACAACATTTCCGGCAGCGGGGGTTTTGCGGAGGCATATGGAGCGGGCATTAACGGGACTCCCATCGACTATCTGACCAATGGTACCGGGGAGGCTCTCAATGAAAATGCGTTGGAAAACAGAGAATATTATCAGGATTTGTTTGCGCCGGAGACTGCGGCCAGATCTCTCTTGAATTTATCTTCGGCGGAGAAGGACTTGACATTGACGGCGGGCAGCAGGCAGGATGACGGCAGCGTGGAAGTGACGGTCTTTTTTTCGGCGGACGGCGGGAGCGCCATGGTGAAGATGGTACAGCCTTACGGGGAAGATGGAATCTGGATTCCACAGGATGCAGGGTATTTGCTTTTTCAATTCTGACTAATCTGCTGATACAGAAGGTTTATAAAAGGGAGCGTCTGTTTTGACACTCCCTTTTGCCATGTTTTCTTTTGGTTATTTTATTTCCTGATCATCCACGAGGAAGGAATCTCCGTCCTCCACGATGCATACCATGGTTTTGCCGGTGTTTAATTCGATTTCATTCCCGGCATCGTCGTAGTATCTTGTGGCACCGTAATCGGAGGTTTTTTCCCAGTTTACATGAATGCCCTTGCCGTTTGTGAAAAACCAGCCGTCTCTTGTGGTGTCGTGGCATTGGAATGCCAGATAGCCTTTGTCGTCGCGCACTTCATAGTAGGTGTTCTGCACGAGAATATTTTTGAACGTAAGCTGTTTTCCTGTGGCCATGTCCGTATGCGGGCCGTCCGAGGAGCCGGAAAGATGTTGGAATCTTTCATAAAGCCCGGTATCGCTGTTGTAGACGAAATAGCAGTTGGTGACGGGATAGGTGGGGGACATGTCCACCCTGTTTGCCGTTATAGCGTCGCTGTACTGAGACAAGTCGTTAGGCTCGTTTACGGGAGCGAAACGGTAATGTTGCTCGTCGGCGTAACCGTCGCGCATCTGGCTGGTGTAGCCCAGCTTTTCCACATCGGCAAGCACACCGGCCGCATCTATGAAAGCGTTGTCGGTAGAATTTTTCGCGTTCTGATCCCGGAAAAAGTTGCTGCTTGTCTTACCGTCGATATCGTCTGTGCGTTTGATTACCTCGTCTATGTAGAAGGGGCCGCCGAAATGAACGTAGAGGGCGTCCCATTCAAAGGCCCAGTACACATAATAATCGCGGCAGCTTCTGATGTTGCCGAGTTTGTCAGCATTTTTCCAGTCCTGAATAATCCACATCAGCCGGGTAATGCTTCCTTCCACATTACATTCGTACACAACATCCGCGTTGGAAATGCCGTAGTGGGATGCGGTTTTTGTGTTGGGAGTCATAATCGCAAGGGGTCTTGTATTGTTGACCTCCTCATCTACCCATTCGTTGGTGATACGGCTTCGCACCATGCCCTCCTCGGGGGGCACGTCCTCGTCCGTTTCTTCCGGTTCTGCTTCTTCCGGCTCTTCCTCCTCTTCGGGGAGATCGTCGATGATCTGTTCCACGACAGGCGCTTCAACCTTCGGCGTTTCTTCCTCTTTCTTACCGCAGCCGGATAAAAGCAGGGCAGAAGACAGGGTGACCAGAAGTAAAACTTGTAATCTCTTCATGCTTGGTGTAAATCCTCCTTAGTGTAATTGCAGTGCTCGATTTCGCTTCGCTGCATCTTGCTGGCGGGGGCGCTATTGCTTTACGCCGCAGTGCGTGCTCGATTTCGTTTCACTGCATCTCGCTCGCGGGCTTCGCATTGCTTTACCCCGCAGTGCGTGCTCGATTTCGTTTCACTGCATCTCGCTCGCGGGCTTCGCCCTATCAAAGAAGTCACAGACAAATTCGCCTGCAAGCAGTCGATTTGTCTCTGCCATCTTTGGCACTGCTCATTGCCAACGCGTACATTTTAACATAACAGGCAGGGGGAGTCACTATTTAAAATCTTAAAAAATACACAATTTTTACGTAAGAAAAGCGGATTTTGTCATGCGGAACAGGGGGGATTGACAAACATACCGTTGGTATGATAATGTAGTAAACATACTGATAGTATGTATTGGGAGGGAAGACATGGCAAGGAATAAGTACCCGGAGGAAACGGTCAATTTGATTTTGGATGTTGCAGGCCGTCTGTTTTTGGAAAAGGGGTATGAACATACGTCCATTCAGGATATCATCGACAATCTGGGCGGGTTGAGCAAGGGTGCCATCTATCACCATTTTAAGTCGAAAGAGGAACTTCTGGATGCGGTCACGGACAGGATGCTGGAGGAATCCAATCAGAAACTTGTAGGTATTCTTGAACGCAAAGACCTGAATGGAATAGAAAAGCTGAGAACATTGTTCCGGTCTTCGCTGTGCCGTTCTGTGCAGAACGATATCTTTAAAACAGCTCCCAGCTTTTATAATAATCCGAAGCTTCTTGCCAGCCTCTTGTATGAAACCATAGAACTGACGGCGCCGGAGTATATTCTGCCGATTATCAGGGAGGGCATTGCAGACGGCTCTATCGCTGCGGAGTATCCTGAGCAGCTTGCGGAATTGATCTCACTTGTGGCAAATGTCTGGATCAATCCAATGATATTTGATAACTCCGAGGAAGAAACGTACCGTAAGTTTCTGGTGTTTGACCAGATGCTTAAGGGAATGGGACTGGATATTGTGGATGAGGAAATGATGGCAAGGATGCGGGAACTGACGGCGATTTACCAGAGAAGTAAATAGAAAGAAAATGATTCTGCCCGGTAAAAGGGGCAGAATTATTTTAATAATATACATACCGACGGTTGGTATTAAAATAAGAAAAGGAGTATGAAAGAATGAATCAAAAACTATTTTCAAAGGATTTTATACTTGTGGTGATCGGACAGATTATTTCCCTTTTTGGAAATGCGGCGCTGCGGTTTGCCCTGCCGTTGTATCTCTTAAATCAGACAGGATCTTCGGCACTTTACGGTACGGTGATGGCGTGCGCGTTTATTCCGTCTATCCTGCTTTCACCTGTGGGCGGTATCGTTGCGGATAGGGTAAATAAAAGAAACGTCATGGTCATACTGGATTTTTTCACGGCGGCGTTAATTCTGACGTTCTGCCTTCTTATGGACGGGGTCAATCTTGTAGTCCTGCTGACGGCCACACTGATGGTTTTGTACGGAATCGCGGGAGCCTACCAGCCTTCCGTGCAGGCGGCCATACCGGCGCTTGTGGGGACGGACCACATCATGGAGGCCAATTCCATTGTAAATACCATAAGTTCTTTTGCGGCGCTGCTTGGTCCTGTGCTGGGTGGGATTGTGTACAGCGCTTATGGGCTCAGGCCGGTGCTTTGGGTGTGCATGACGTGCTTTGTGCTCTCGGCGGTTATGGAAATCTTTATCCACATTCCTTTTCAGAGGCAGGCTTCGGAGGGCAGCATGTGGAAGATGGTTCAGTCGGATTTTTCGCAGAGTGTCCGCTTTATCCGCAGGGATAGGCCAGTGATTGGAAAGGCGGTTCTGGCGGTCTGCGGAATTAATCTGTTTCTGTCTTCAATGATTACGGTGGCGATGCCCTATCTTGTGACAGAGGTGATTGATCTGGATGCGGCGCAGGCGAACAGACTTTATGGATTTGCGGAAGGGCTTCTGGCAGCGGGCGGGCTTGCCGGAGGTATCTGCGCGGGCGTTTTTGCAAAAAGGCTTTCCGTTAAGAAGGCGGGCATGCTGATTGTTATTTCCGCGATCTGCCTGTTCCCCATCGCCCTGTCACTGGCACTGTTTTCGTCCGGCATGTTAAACTATATGATTTTGACGGCGGGCTGCTTTGCTATTATGACATGCTGTACAATCTTTACGATACAGATGATGACGTTTTTCCAGACGGTGACACCGCCGCATCTTCTGGGTAAGGTGATTGCGGTTATCATGACCGTGGCCATGTGCGCGCAGCCGCTGGGTAACGCCATGTACGGCGTTTTGTTTGAACTCTGCAATGGGTTTGAGTATGTAGTGGTTTTGTTTGCCGGGATGGTGTCTCTTGGGATTGCCGTCGGGATGCGGGGGATCATAAAGGGCTTTTCGGAAAACTGAAATGCTTTTTGGAAAAATCATGTGTATGTCTCTTTCCGAATGTGTTAAAATAAATCATAAATGCGGCGGAGCAGCCGAAAGGCTGACAGGAAATCGGGGAAAGGATGAAACAGATATGAAGAAAATAATCGTAACAGGCTGTAACGGACAGCTTGGACGGGCGATCAATCTGGAATACGCGGACAGTACGGAATACGAGCTGGTCAACACGGATGTGGGGGAACTGGACATCACGAAGATAGACGAGGTGATGAAGTTTGCGAGGGAGATTAAGCCCTATGCGATCATCAACTGCGCGGCATACACAGCGGTGGAGGCCTGTGAGAAGGAGGAGGATCTGGCCTTTCGCATAAATGCTGTCGGCGCGCGCAACCTAAGTATAGCGGCCAACGAGACGGGGGCCAAGCTGATGCATATTTCCACGGACTATGTGTTTGATGGAAACGGGACAAGACCCTATAAGGAAACCGACCCCACAGGACCGCAGGGCGCATACGGCAGGACGAAGCTGGCGGGTGAGGAGTTTGTAAAAGAGTTTAGCGACCGGCATTTTATTCTGCGTACGGCCTGGCTGTATGGAGACGGAAAGAACTTTGTAAAGACGATGCTGCGGCTCTCCGAGACGAACGATAAGGTAAGGGTCGTGCGGGATCAGGTGGGATCGCCCACCAGCGCAAAAGAACTTGCGAAAGCCATCGCCTATCTGCTGCCCACGGAGAATTACGGACTGTTCCATGCCACCTGCGAGGGGGATTGCAGCTGGGCGCAGTTTACGGAGGAGATTTTCCGCCTGGCGGGAAAAAAGACCGTGGTAGAAGCGATCACCTCGGAGGAATACGGTGCGGCAGTTAAGCGCCCGGCCTATTCTATTCTGGAAAATTATATGTTCAAAATGACAACAGACTTTACGTTTGCTGACTGGCACGACGCCATCGCTGATTACCTTGGGCAGCCGTGAGAGGAACAAAGGCACCGAAGCGCCATGTTATCTTTGACATAAGGCGCATTTTATGAGAAAATGTTCGCGATGGCAATGAGCAGTGCGCAGACGAAAGCTGAAAAAATGGCAGCTTGCTGACAATTTTTTCAGATTGCGGATGCATAGGGCGAAGCCCGCGAGCGAGATGTAGAGAAACGGAATCGAGCTTGCACTGCGGCTCGGAAGCGCAGACGAAAGCTGGAAAAAGGCGGCTTGCTGACAATTTTTTACGCAAAGGAAATAGGAAGGATAGAAAATATGCAAAATATAGCATTGATTACAGGAATCACAGGACAGGACGGCTCTTATCTGGCGGAGTTCCTACTGGAAAAAGGATATGAGGTACACGGCCTGATCCGCAGGCACAGCATTGCAAACACGGGAAGGATAGATCACCTGATCGAATCGGATTACCATAAGGTTAAATTTTTCCTGCACTATGCAGATACCACAGACTCCAGCAATCTCATGCGGCTGATTGCGGAGATCCGTCCTACGGAAGTATATAATCTGGCGGCGCAGTCCCATGTGGGCGTGTCCTTCGAGGTGCCCGAGTACACGGCGGAGGCCACGGGCGTAAGCACGTTAAAGCTCCTGGAGGCGATTCGTGTAAACGGCGGAACGTGCAGATATTATCAGGCGTCCACGTCGGAGCTTTTCGGCGGCATTCCGGAGACGGCGCCGCAGAGCGAGAAGACGCCTTTTTATCCGAAGAGTCCTTACGGGGCGGCGAAGCTTTATTCTTACTGGATTACGGTAAATTACAGAGAGTCTTATAATATGTTTGCCTGCAATGGCATTTTGTTCAATCACGAGTCGCCCAGACGCGGCGAGAACTTTGTGACGAGAAAGATCACGCTGGCCATTGCGAATATTATTGCAGGCAGGCAGGAGAAACTGTCCCTCGGCAATATGAACGCGAAGAGAGACTGGGGCTTTGCGGGCGATTATATAGAGGGCATGTGGCTGATGCTGCAGCAGGACAAGCCCGACGATTTTGTGCTGGCGACTAACGAGACGCACACGGTGAGGGAGTTTGTGGAGGCGGCTTTTGAGGAGCTTGGCATTCAGATCAGATGGGAAGGCACCGGCGTGAATGAGAAAGGCTATGATGCTGCGAGCGGCCGTCTGCTTGTGGATGTGAATCCTGAGTTCTATCGCCCGGCAGAGGTGGAGTTTTTGTGGGGCAACTGTGCGAAAGCCGAGAAGGAGCTTGGCTGGAAGCGCAAGGTAGACTTTAAGGGTCTGGTATCCATGATGATGGACGCGGACTTGAAAGAAATCGCGGGGATGAGCTGCGAGGAATATAAGAAAAAGGAAAATGCGTAACCACAGGGTTTGCGCGCGGCTGCGAAAGCGAAAAGTGAAGATATGCTGTCGGTAATTTTGATCTGGCTTTACATTGGTACAACTACATTTATAATCGGATATGGTGTGCTGCGTGTACTCACGCGGCACCTTCCTTATTATGCGCACGAATGTACAGAGAATATTGCAGCGGATTCGTATTTTATGTGCGGGCTTGTATGTGTGACGGTTTACGCGCAGTTTTTCAGTCTGTTTGCAGGCGTGGGAATGCTGGCCAATGTAATACTCTGCTTTTTTTGTCTCTTCACTGTGCTGGCGGATCAAAAAGGGATTGTGGCTGCGGTACGAAGGTTTTTTCCGGCAGGGAAACGGGCGGAGAATGGCGGCGGCGCCACAGGAGCCGGGCAAATTGGCTGGCCGGGGTTTTGTGCGGCGGCGGTTCTGTTTCTGCTATTTGCCTACGGCGCTTCCCGGGGAATGATCCATTATGACACGGGGCTTTATCATGCGCAGAGTATCCGCTGGATCGAGGAGTATGGTGTGGTGAAGGGGCTTGGCAATCTGCATTGCAGACTGGCCTACAACAGTTCTTCCTTTGCACTGTCCGCCCTTTACAGCATGGCTTTTCTGGGCGGGCAGTCCTACCACTGCACCGCGGGATGGCTTGCGTTTCTGCTGGCGGCGGTCTGCCTCCCAATCGGAAAAACATTGCGGACGGGGCGGTTTTGGGCGAGCGGTTTGGCCAGAGTGATGTGCGTGTATTATCTGGTTAATATTTTTGATGAAATGATTTCCCCGGCCTCGGATTATTTTATGGTGTTAGTGGCATTTTATATAGTGATAAAGTGGCTGGATCTTGTGGAGATCGGGGAAGAGGCGGTTCTGCCCTACGGGCTTTTGTGCGTGCTTGGCGTATTCCTGATGACGGTGAAGCTGTCGGCGGCGTTGATTCTTCTGCTCACGGTTTATCCGGCCTGCCGCCTTTTGCGGGAGAGACGGTGGAAAGAGACGGGCGTTTATCTGGGACTTGGGCTTTTGACGGCAGTCCCCTTCTTTATCCGAAATGTGTTGATTTCAGGGTGGCTGGTCTATCCGTTCACACAGATAGATTTGTTTGATGTGGTCTGGAAAATCCCGAAAGGACTGGCGGATTATGACGCAAGGGAAATACAGGTCTGGGGCAGGGGCTACACGGATGTGACGCAGTTCGATATGCCGGTGCGGGAATGGCTGCCCGGATGGCTGCGGACACTGGCGGGGAGCGATAAGCTTCTTGTGACGGCAGCCGCGGCGGCAGTGGCGGTGTTCTTATTGGAGGCGGTTTATCTTGCGTGGAGAAGGGGCAGTGTGGTATTCCCGGCTTTTCTCACCGTACAGGCGACGGTGTCGGCCTCCTTTGTGTTCTGGCTCTGCACTTCGCCGTTGATCCGCTACGGCTGTGTCTGGGTGTATCTGACGGCGGCGGTAGTGTTTGGCGGCATTTTGGACATGGTGCTGCACCCTGCGACAGGCGGCGGGCGGCGCGGTGAGAAAGCGCAGGGCGGCCGGGGATGGCGGCTTGCGGCGGGCCGTGTGGTTTCCGCTTTTGTGATTCTGATTCTGGTCTACAAAGGTTTTGCGCTGGCGTGGGAAACCATTGGCGCTTATGTGAATGATTACTGGCTTGTCCAGAAGGATTACGAAAACTATGAAACCTATACTTACAGGATAGAGGACGTTATCTTTTACTGTCCCGTGGAGGGTGACAGAGTGGGGTATGAGGCTTTCCCTTCTTCCCCGTCCGAGGCGCGGATTGCGTTTTTGGGGGAGGAAATGGCAGAAGGATTTCGGGCGGTGGAGTAACCGTTGCAATCTATATATTTTTCTTCTATAATACAATAGAAACAGCGGAAGCGGGAATTTGACGAAACAGGGTATAAACAGGGAAACGGAGACGGATATTATTATGAATAAGACAGATAAAATTTATGTGGCGGGACACAGGGGATTGGTAGGAAGCGCGATTGTGCGGTCTTTACAGGAAAAGGGATATGAGAACATCATCGGCAGGACGCACAGAGAACTTGACTTGACCAGTCAACAAGCGGTGCGGGAGTTTTTTGAGACAGAGCGCCCCGACGTGGTAGTTCTGGCGGCGGCCAAGGTGGGCGGCATCAATGCGAACAACACCGCGCCTGCGGAGTTTGCCTACGAGAATATGCAGATTCAGTGTAACGTCATTCATTGCTGTCATGAATATCACGTGAAGAAGCTTCTGTTTTTGGGGAGTACCTGTATTTATCCCAGAATGGCGCCCCAGCCGATCCCGGAGGACGCGCTGCTGACAGGTCCTTTGGAGGAGACAAACGAGGCCTATGCCATTGCGAAAATTGCAGGGCTTGAAATGTGTAAGTTTTATAAGCGGCAGCACGGGGACGATTTCATCAGCTGTATGCCCACCAACCTTTATGGGCCCCATGATAATTATGATCTGGAAGGCTCCCACGTGATGCCTGCCATGATCCGTAAGTTCCATGAGGCGAAGGTGAACGGCGATCCTACGGTTATGCTGTGGGGAACCGGCACGCCGCTTCGCGAGTTTTTATATGTGGATGATATGGCGGACGCCTGTGTGTTCCTGCTGGAGAATTACAGCGGGGAACAGCATGTCAATATCGGCACCGGCAAGGAGGTTACGATCAGGGAGCTGGCGGAGACGGTGAAAAAAGCGGTAGGATACACGGGACAAATTGTCTGGGATCAGACAATGCCCGACGGTACGCCCAGGAAACTTACGGATGTGACGAAGCTGCACGGACTCGGCTGGCAGCATAAGGTGGAACTTGAGGAGGGTGTAAAGCTGGCCTACGAGTGGTTTAAACAAAACGTCCGCGAGGCGAGAATGTAGGATATATTTTACGAAGGAAGCGCTTTTTTGTAAAAAAATTTTCCCCAACGCGATAAATTACCGTTTACAGTGCAATGTTTTTTTGGTATTATGTCGAATGAAACGATAAACTACATTTGGCATATTGAATATGATTGCAAAGGAGTAAGAGGGGAATGACACAACGGAATATGATTAGTCCGAGGGAGCTTGAGAGAACCATATCCGATTTTATGCTGGAACTTGGCATACCGGCACATTTGCGTGGATACCAGTTTTTGCGGAGCGCGGTGGGAATGTGCGTGGAGGACATGGAGCTGGTCGGGAGTGTGACGAAGCTGCTTTATCCTGATCTTGCAAAGATGTACCAGACCACGGACACGAAGATTGAACGTGCAATCCGCAATGCGATTGAGGTATCGTGGGAGAGGGGAAACAGCGAACTCTTTGAAGAACTGTTCGGCTACAGCAACACGCTGGAGTATACCAGACCGACGAACAGTGAATATATCGCCGTTGTAGCGGATTACATACGTTTGAAAAACAATCTGATATGAAATGTGAGGGAAGAGACGCGTCTCTTCCTTTTTTTATGCAAATGTGGTAAACTTACCATTGGAGGAGACTATTTTATGAAACTACTCAGCGTCATCGTACCCTGTTACAATGAAGAGGAGAATGTCAGGGATTTTTATGATGAGTTATGCAGGAATGCGGATTTTTTCCGCGAGAAGCATTTAGAGCTTGAAATAATATATGTGGATGACGGCTCCCGGGATCAGACGGTTTGTGAGGTGAGGAAGCTCCACGAGGAGGACGGGAGAGTCCGCCTTATTTCTTTTTCCCGCAATTTCGGGAAGGAGGCGGCGATCTATGCCGGCCTGCAGAAATGCAGGGGCGATCTGGCGGTGCTGATGGACGCGGATTTACAGGATCCGCCGTCCCTTTTGCCGGAGATGTACTCCTATATCGAGCAGGGATATGATTCGGTGGCGACCAGACGTGTGACCAGAAAAGGGGAACCTGTTATCCGTTCCTTTTTTGCGAGGATGTTCTACAAACTTATGAATAAGATTTCACGGACGGAGATTGTGGACGGCGCCAGGGATTATCGCCTGATGACAAGACAGGTGGTGGATGCGATTCTGTCCATGACGGAGTATAACCGCTTTACCAAGGGGATTTTCGGCTGGGTGGGCTACAAAACCAAATGGCTGGAATATGAAAATGTGGAGCGCAGAAAGGGTGAGACGAAATGGTCCTTCTGGAAGCTGTTCCTGTATTCCATTGAGGGGATCATCGCTTTTTCCACGGTGCCTCTGACCATAGCGTCCGTAGCGGGCGTGTTCTTCTGTCTGGTTGCCTTTGTTATCATTATTGTGACGATTGTGCGGAAACTTATATTTGGCGATCCGACTTCCGGCTGGCCGTCTCTGGTCTGTATTATTATGATGGTCAGCGGCGTGCAGTTGTTTTGTCTGGGGATTGTCGGGCAATACTTATCCAAGACCTATATGGAAGTGAAGAGAAGACCGATCTATCTGGTCAGGGAAGAGATCGGGGGACAGGAAGTTGAAGGATAAAGAAAACGGGCTGGTCAGCATTATCGTGCCGGTGTACCGGGCTTCGGCCTACATTGCGGATACCATAGGGATGGTGTTTTCGCAGACATACGGCAGATGGGAGCTGCTGCTGGTGGATGATTGCTCCGGGGATGGCAGTGTGGAGGTGATAGAAAAAGCGCTCTCCGCATACAGGCACTGCCCGGTGGCGGCAGCTTTTGAAAATATAGGCCGCATGGAGGAATATTTATGTGGCGAAGAGAAAAGAGTTTTACTTATATGTAAAAATAAAAACGAGGGCGCTGCCGCGGCGCGCAACACGGGAATAGATCTGGCGGGCGGGAGGTACATTGCCTTTCTTGACGCGGACGATATCTGGGTGCCGGACAAGCTGGAAAAACAACTTTCCTTTATGAGAAAAATGCGGGCGGGTTTTGTGTTTTCCGCCTATGAGTTCGGCGACGAGTCGGCCAGGCCTACGGGTAAGGTGGTTCATGTGCCGCAGACGCTGACCTATAAAAAGGCGCTGTCGCGGACGGTTATTTTTACGACTACCGTTGTGCTTGACCGGGACATGATCCCGGATGAGCTGATACGGATGCCGCAGGTGGCGAGCGAGGACACGGCGGCGTGGTGGCAGATTCTGCGTGCAGGATATGAAGCATGCGGACTTGACGAGGTGCTTGCGGTCTACAGAAGACCGGCGCGGTCTCTGTCTTCCAATAAACTTAAGGCGGTGAAACGGATCTGGAATCTGTACCGCAGACAGGAGAAGCTCTCTGTACTGTCCAGCACGTTCTATTTTGTGTTCTGGGCTTACAGGGCGACGATGAGGCGGATTTAAGACCATGAAAAAAGTGGAAACCATAAAAAGACTGATTATTTTACAGCTTTCTTTTATCGGGCTGATCTTCCAGACAGCAGTTTATGCTTTCTTCTGGCTGGAGGCGTACTACCCGTTTCTGAGAACATACAGGAATTTTCGGTTCTATTTCAAGGGGCATGTGCTGATTCTTCTGATCTATTTCGTGCTGTTGTTTTTCTTTGCGAATACATACGGCGCGCTGAAGATCGGCTATCTGAAACCTGTGGACGTGTTCATTTCGGAACTGTTTTCCCTGCTCATTGTCAATGTGATTTCCTATTTTCAGATTTCCCTGATGGCAAACTGGGTGGTGGACGTGCGTCCTATTGTCTGGACGATGCTGATCCAGACGGCGCTTGCGGGTGTGTGGGTATTTTTTTGCAATGCCTGCTATTATAAAGCTTTTCCGCCGAGGGAAATACTGATTGTGCACGGGGAAAGGCCGATTGATGATATCGTAAGGAAATTTGAGACAAGAAAAGATAAGTACAAGATTAAAAAGGCGATAAATATTTCTGCTGGCATGGAAAAGATTAAGGCGGAAATTGTATGCGGTTACGGCGCGGTGGTACTTTGGGATATTTCCGCGGTGGACCGGAATGCTCTGTTAAAATACTGTTACAGCCTTTCGGTGCGGGTGTACACGATGCCGAAGATTACCGATGTGCTTATCCGGGGGGCGGATCAGCTCCACTTGTTTGACACGCCCATTTATCTGACAAGGGAGTATTCCCTCAAGGCGGAACAGCGGGCGGCGAAACGGCTGATTGATCTGATCTGCTCGGTGCTGCTTCTGGTGATTGCGTCCCCTTTTATGCTGGTTACGGCGGCGGCGATCAAGCTTTATGACGGCGGTCCCGTTTTTTATAAGCAGATCCGCTGTACCCGGGACAGAAAGGAATTTTATATTTTGAAATTCAGGAGTATGCGGGTGGACGCGGAGAAGGACGGCGTGGCAAGGCTGGCATCCAAAAACGATTCCCGCATCACACCTGTAGGGAAGTTTATCCGTGCCACGAGGATCGACGAGCTGCCCCAGCTTTTTAATATTTTAAAGGGGGAGATGTCCTTTATCGGTCCCAGACCGGAAAGGCCGGAGATCATTGCGCAGTATATGGAGGAGATGCCGGAGTTTGCTTTCCGCATGAAGGTGAAGGCCGGGCTTGCGGGCTATGCGCAGGTTTACGGGAAATATAATACAACCCCCTACGATAAACTGAAGCTCGATCTGACTTATATCGAGCAGTATTCCGTGTGGCTGGATTTGAAGCTGATGCTGCTGACGCTGAAAATTCTGATTAAGCCGGAGAGTACGGAGGGTGTGGACACGAACCAGACGACGGCGATGAAGTAGGGCAAGAGTGACAGGGTGATATGGCGACGCGCAGGAGACAGGCGGTTTCTACGTCGCCGCGCTTTCGCTCCGTTCCAAACGTAGCGGTACTAAGCTCGAAAAGACCTCGCTAAGTACCGACGTTTTTCAAGGGGCTCCTTAAGAAACCGCCTGTCTCCTGCGCTGGGGGTTGACAGCCTTCGCTTCGCTGGGCTGGCGGAGTATAATGAAACGCTGCCTGTACGGCTGTATATGGGTAGAGTGGAAGGATTTACGTTATGAAAGACAGGAACTATGTAAATGATGCTATGGATCTGAAAAAATATATGATCTGTCTGATGGGAAAAATTTCACTGATTCTCGGCGCAGTGATCGGATGTGCGCTTTTGGGGGCGCTGGTTTATGCGGGGGTGCGCACGGTGCCGGAGTCGGAGCGGGAGTATCAGGCGTTTGCGAAGGTATATCTGGATTTTGCGGCGGACGAGACGGGGGAGGTTTATCAGGCATACAACGGTTATACGTGGAATGATCTGATGGCGGCCGACCCGATTATGGAGCTGACGCTTCAAAATCTTCCGGCGGATTATACCCGAGAGGAGGCGGAGGCGGCCATAAAGGCGGAGATTCTCTCGGATATCCGACTGCTTACGATTACGGTTACGACCAACAGGGCGGAGCGCACGGACGCGATTCTTAGCGCGGCGGTGCAGGCGCTTGAGACATATGGCGGGCAGGCGAAGGAGTTTTTGGAAATCCACGCGATCCGGGAGACGGAGGCGGGTCTTGTGGTGGCGGACAGCCGGATGGCGCAGGCTGTGTTTGTGGGCGCGTTTCTGGGGCTGTTTATCAGTCTTCTTGGGTTTTCACTTTACTATGTGATGGATGACCGGGTTTTTGTGGCGGGAGACGTCCAGAAAGTGACGGATGTGTCATTTGTGGGCTATGTTTCCGAGGCGGAAACGCTGGAACAGGATTATGAAAAGAATCTTGCCTATTTGCGGGAAAAGCTGGGAGATATCCGAATCTGCGAATTGGATAAGGACAAGTCCTTTTCCGGTGAGGAGCTTCGGGACATGCGGGGGGCGGGAGGCGTGGTACTGTCTCTGCCCTTTGGCGCGGTGCACGGCTCCTTTATGGCCTATGTGATCGGGCAGTTGAAGGTGCAGGACTGTGCGCTGTGCGGTGTGGCGATACGGGATTGCGACACGCGGTTTTTGCGAAGATATTACGGAAGCGCTTTTTTTACGCGCAGGGAGATTGCGGAAAAATAGACGAGAGCGCTTGGGGCTGTCGGGAAAGAGATTGGAGAAACAATGAAACTTGAGGTTTTGGTTTCTGCGGTTCATAAAAATGCCGCGGAGCTTATCCCACAAATGCATATAGCAACGGATGCGGTGCTGGTAAACCAGTGCGACCGTTATGCCTATGAGACGTTTGCGGTGCAGGGAGGAAGCGTGAAATGCTTTTCCATGCCGGAACGGGGGGTGGGGTTAAGCCGAAATACCGCGCTTTTGCACGCGTCCGGGGACGTGGTGCTTTTTTCTGATGAGGATATTGTACTGAGGGCGGATTACGCGGAAAAGATTCGCAGGGCTTACGAGTCTCTGCCCGACGCGGATCTGATTCTTTTTAACGTGGAGGTTGCCGCTTCGCGCAGAACCTATTGGAACCGGGAGATCCGCAGGATTACCTACCGCAATTACGGCAGATATCCGGCTTACAGCATTTCGGGTAAACTAAATGCCCTGCGCAGGGCGAATGTGCAGTATTCCCTGCTTTTTGGCGGCGGCGCAAAGTACAGCAACGGGGAGGACAGCCTGTTTTTGCGGGATTGTCTGAAAGCGGGGCTTCGGATTTACGCGCATACCGCATGTATCGGCAGGGAGCAGGAGCGGGAGTCCACATGGTTTTCCGGGTATCATGAAAAGTTTTTCCGTGACAGGGGCGTGCTTTACCATTATCTCTACGGGAAACTAGCGGTTCCTCTTTCCCTGCGGTTTTTGTGGGCGCACAGGGAGACCATGTGCCGGGAAATTCCGGTCAGGAAAGCGTTTCGTATGATGCGCGCAGGCGTGCGGGAGGCGCGCGGCAGATGATTTTATATATCACGGTTGCGGTTGTCACGGCGCTGCTTGCAAGTCTGGTGGACAATCATCCAAGGAGACAATCTCATACGCTTACCAGACAGCAGCTCTGTAACCGCGTCTGTCTGACAGCGATTTTTCTGATTCTGTTTTTGCTCTCCGCTTGCAGGCTCAATGTGGGCAATGATTATGCGAAGTATGTGGAGTTTATGCATCTGGTCAACTGTGACGCCTATGTGCCTACGGAGATCGGATTTAATCTTCTGGTCAGACTGATTTACGGATTGTCGGGTTACGAAAATTTTTTGTTGGTATTTGCCTTTTATTCCTTTGTGACGGCGTTGTTTTTCCTGCTTGCCATGTATGAGCAGAGTGATGAATTCGGGCTTGCCTTTTTCCTTTTTATGACGCTGGGCTATTATTTCCAGACCTTCAGCACGGTGCGCTACTATCTTGCGCTTGCGCTTGCGCTCTACTCCATGAAATTTGTGCTGCGAAAGCAGTGGGGAAGGTTTGTGGTTCTGATTCTTTTGGGCGCGGCGTTCCACAAGTCGCTTCTGGTAGTGATTCCACTTTATTTTCTGGCGTCTCTGCCCTGGAAAAAGTGGCAGCTTGCCATTGCGGCTGTTTTCTGTACCACATTTTTGTTTTTGCAGGATTTTTACTTGAAACTGGTGATTTTTCTGTATCCTACTTATGAGGACACAGAGTATCTGGAAGGCGGCACAAGCTATATCAGTATTCTGCGGTGTGCGGCGGTTCTTTTCTTTGCAGGGATCGTGTATCTGCTGCGGCGCCGCGAAGAGGGTCGCAAAACCATAACGGCAGGAGAGACGGAAAGTGGCGAAATTACAAAAAATACCGGGTGTGAAACAGGCATAAACGGCACAGAAAATGCCACAAATATAGAGGAAGAGAAGGAGTGGAACCAGCGTTTTTGGTTTTACACGTACTTAAATTTGGGAGCGCTTGTTCTCTATGTGTTCTGCTCTTTTCTGCCCATTATTTCACGGATCGGATATTATCTGATGGTGAGTCAGATTTTGTTTCTGCCGATGCTGTTAAAGGCTGTGCCGGACAAAAAATGGCGGCGGCTTTTCCGGGCAGGAATCTTACTGGCGGCGGTGCTGTATTTTGCCATGTACCTGAAAAAGGGAGCGAACGACGGGGTATTGATTCTGCCCTACAAAACATTTTTCTTTCACGAGATGGTGGAGATACTATCAGATGTCAACTAAAAAAACTTTCAGCATTATCGTAGTCTGCTACAACGCAGGCGAAAAATTACAGAAGACGATTGCAAGCATCCGGGGGCAGACAGAAGACGATTATGAAATCAT
Source organism: uncultured Lachnospiraceae bacterium (assembly GCA_947176065.1). Lineage (GTDB taxonomy): Bacteria > Bacillota > Clostridia > Lachnospirales > Lachnospiraceae > UBA3282. Next base: position 34,476 of record CAMWPB010000001.1, read on the forward strand.
CGTGCAGGACGGTCTCTCCACGGACGGTTCGGTGGAAAAGCTGTCCGCCGGAACGGATTTAAAACTTTTTAGAGAGCGGGACGAGGGTATTTACGATGCCATGAACCGGGCAGTTTCCCACGCGGCGGGGAAGTATTTGTTTTTTTTAAACTGCGGCGATTACTTTGCGGATGAAGAGGTGCTTGCAGCGGTAAAGCGGGAGATAGAGAAAAGCGACAGGACGCTCTGCGCGGACGGACTGCGGAAACAGGGAGCAGGACGAAGACGGCCGCCACGGATTTTCTACGGCAATATCAGAGAGCGGGCCACGGGTGCGTATGTGATGTCCAATCCTGTGATAGACGATTTTGCCTGTTACCGCAATGTGCCCTGCCATCAGGCCTGCTTTTATGACAGGCGGCTTCTTGTGAAACGGGGGTTTCGGACATGCTACAGAGTTCGGGCAGATTATGAGCATTTTCTCTGGTGCTACTACAGGGCGCGCGCGGCTATGGTTTATATGCCGTTTACCGTGGCTTCCTACGAGGGAGAAGGGTTTTCGGAAAACGTAGCGAACAGGAAACGCTCCGCTGCGGAACACGCGCATATCGTGAAGAAATACATGGGGCGGGGGCAGATTCTCAGATACAGGCTGATTATGCTATTGACGCTTGCACCGCTCCGGACATATCTGGCGTCCCATAAGGCGACGGCGGATGTTTACCAGAAAATAAAGACGGGCTTGTACAGAGTGACACAGGGCGGAGGGCAGCGATAGACTTGAGCCGCCCGTGGTGACAGACAGCAGGATGAAAATTTAACATGGGGGTAGGTACAAATGAAAGTTTTGTGGGTGTGCAATATTATGCTGCCGGCGATTGCAAAAAGATTAAATCTTCCCTGCAGCAACAGGGAGGGGTGGCTTTCCGGTCTGCTTGACAGGGTGGTGATGGAACAGGAGAGGAACCGCATCGAGCTGGGCATCGCGTTCCCGGTGGACGAGTCGCTGGGGAATTTTGACCGTATGATGCCTCTGGGGGAGAATATATCCTGTCACTGTTACGGTTTTGTGGAGGATCTGACTGCGCCGGAACGCTATGATACGGCGCTGGAGAAGCATTTTCAACTGATTATCAATGACTTTGAGCCGGATATCCTGCATGTGTTCGGCACGGAATTTCCGCATGCACTGGCGTCGATTAAGGTGTTTGACCGGCCGGAGAGGACGATGATCGGCATTCAGGGACTTGTCTCGGCTATTGCGAAGGTGTATATGGCGGATCTGCCGGTGAAAGTACAGAGAAAGAGTACCTTCCGTGATGTGGTCAGGAAGGACAGCATCAGGCAGCAGCAGAAAAAGTTTGAGAAACGCGGCGAATATGAAATTGAGGCCATCAGGCGGGTGGGGCATATCGCGGGCCGCACGGATTTCGACCGGGCGGAGACGGCGAAAATCAACCCTGACGCGACTTATCATTTCCTGAACGAAACGCTGCGCAGCGTGTTTTACCGTGACAGATGGAGTAAATATAACTGCCAGACCAATCGGATTTTTTTGAGTCAGGGCGATTATCCGCTTAAGGGCTTCCATTATCTGCTGCAGGCGATGCCTAAGATTCTGGAACAGTTCCCGGACACAGAAGTTTATGTGGCGGGTGCGGATATTTTGAAGGCGGAGACGTGGAAGGATGCGCTGAAGCTGCCGGCTTATGGCAAATATTTGAAGAAACTGATCCGGGAAAATCATCTGGAAGAAAAGATCAATATGCTTGGACGGATAGACGCGGAGGAGATGAAAAAGCAGTATCTGAGCTGTCAGGTTTTCGTCTGCCCTTCCGTTTTGGAAAATTCTCCCAATTCCGTGGGAGAGGCGATGCTTTTGGGCGTTCCCTGTGTGGCGGCCAATGTGGGCGGCATACATAACATTCTGACGGACGGCGGGGACGGGTTCCTCTACCCGCCCGGAGACGTGGATGCGCTGGCGGACAGTATTATCGAGGTGTTTACCAAGGAAGCCATTGTGGACAGACTTTCCGACAATGCCAGAAAACATGCCCGCATCAACCATGACGCGGATCAGAATTACTACCGCCTGATGCATATTTACCGGGAGATGCTGGAACAGGGTGAAAAGAAGTTCTAGCCGCTCACAGCAAGGGCTGTTTCGCGGAGAACTTCTAAGTTTCACCCGGGAGAATGCCAAAATGCGGCATTCTCCGTAGGAGGAAAAATATAACATGACATTTACGTTTGTATCAAACTACATCAACCACCATCAGCTCCCCTTTTGCGAGGCGCTTTATAAGCGGCTGGGGAAGGGCTTTGTCTTCATCCAGACCATGCCTATGGAGGCGGAGCGTGTGGAGATGGGGTGGAGCGTTGATGTGAACGAAATTCCTTATGTCATGTGCCTCTATCAGGAAGAATATGAGTGCCTGAAACGGATTATGGAAAGCGATGTGGTGCTTTTTGGCTGGACAGGCAGGGAAGATATCGTAACGCCGAGACTTCGTTCGGGAAAGACCACCCTGCGCGTGAGTGAGCGGCTGTACCGGGAAGGACAGTGGAAGGCGGTTTCCCCCAGAGGTCTTGTGGCGAAATACCGGGAGCATATCAGATACCGGGGGCAGAATATCTGTATGCTCTGTGCAGGAGCTTACGCGGCATCGGACTTTCACCTGATCGGCGCATACCCGGGCAGGCTGTTTAAGTGGGGCTATTTTACCAGACTGCGGATTTACGATGACGAGACATTCGCGGCGCTGAAACCAAAGGATGGGCCGCTAAACATTGTCTGGGCGGGGCGGTTTATCCCCTTAAAGCACCCGGAGTACGCGGTGCGTCTCGGCAAAACGCTGCGAAAGAAGGGATATGAATACCGTATGCACATGCTGGGCGGCGGTGAGATGGAGCCTGCGATAAAAGAAGAGGTGGAACGCGAAGGGCTTTCGGATGATTTTGTGTTTTATGGCTATACGAAACCGGAGCAGGTGCGGGATGTGATGGAGAAATGCCACATTCACCTTTTTACCAGCAATCATCTGGAAGGCTGGGGCGCGGTGGTCAACGAAGGCATGAACAGCGGCTGCGTAGAAGTAGTGGACGCCCGCGTGGGGGCGGCACCCTATCTGATCCGTCATGGAGAAAACGGTCTGCTTTATCCCGGAGGCCGCTATGAAAAAATGGAGACGCTGGTGTTGGATCTCTTTGAAAATTGGGAGGAGCGGCGGGATATGGGACGCGCCGCATATGAGACAATCCGGGATGTGTGGAACGCGGAACATGCGGCCTCCGCACTTTTGCGGTTTGTGGATGGTATGCGTCAGGGGAGAATCTGCCCGGAGGAGGAAGGGCCGTTGAGCGAGGCTCCCATCATCAAACCGGGCGCGGGACGCCGGGATTTGGGTGTTCCGGGATGATGCCGGACGTCCGCGGGAACATGAGGAAGGAATGGGCTATGTCAAAAAAGGTCAGTGTGATCGTGCCGGTTTACAATTCCATAAACTGTCTGGAAAGATGTGTGCGTTCCCTCTGTGCCCAGACATACGAAAATCTGGAGATTCTTTTGATTGACGATGGATCCACTGACGGTACGGACCGGCTCTGTGAGCGGCTGGCGGCGGAGGATGCGCGCATTGTCGTTTGTCACAAGGAAAACGGCGGCGCTTCTTCCGCCAGAAATGCGGGGCTTTCGATGGCGTCCGGGGATTATATCGGATTCGTGGACAGCGACGACTATATAGATTCCTATGTGTATGAGGAGCTGGTTTTCGCGCTGGGCAAGGGAGAGTACCCTGTGGCGCAGATATCACGCGACGAGGTGGACGAGACGGGAAAGCGGCTGCCGGACGTCTGTATGCCGCCGGAGAAAGAACGGTTCTGTGACTCGGAAACTTTTATAAAAGAACTTCTTCTACACCGGGGGGACAGCTCCTTTTGCACAAAGCTGTTTCCAAAGGAAATCTTTGCACAGCACCGGTTTCCCGAAGGCGAGCTGAACGAGGATTTCCGGCTGCTTTTGGAAATTCTGCAGGAGATTCCGGGAATCGGCATTTTGCCGAAGCAGGGCTACCATGTGGTGTGCAGACAGGAGAGCACCACCAGAAAACGGACGAAGGACAGCTTCTCCCGGGTGTTTCTGGATATTGTGGAAAACGCGGACAAAGTGCAGGCGCTTGTGGACCGGAAATACCCAGCGCTGCATGAGTATGCGGTGCGGTTTAATCTTTATCAGAGACTGGATTACATGCTGCATGTGCCGCTTTCCCAGATGAATGCTCAGAATGCATTTTATAAAAATGTGAAAACGTATCTGCGGCGGCACATAGGAGATACCATAAAAAATCCTTATCTGACGGGGAAAAACAGAGTCTATCTGCTGCTGCTTACGGCGGCGCCCCGGACGGTCAGGGGCGTGCACGGGCGGAAGATGAGACTGAGGGAAAAGCAGGAACAGCGGCAGGAATCTTGAACGAAAAAGAACGGATGCGGCGGACGCTGTAAAAACAGGAAACGGGTATGGGCGAGCGGAAGGATAGTAGAGGGAAAACAAAATATGTTGCGTGCTTCGTCATACTCTGGGTTCTGCAGATGGCGGCGGCATTCTGGTTCTGCACTCAGAAACAGGGATTCCATGAGGACGAGTTTTATACTTACTATTCCACGGCGCGGACAAACGGGTTTTATGTGGAGGACGGGAAATGGATGGAGCAGGATGCGTACCGCAATGAATTTGTGGTGCTCCCTGAGGAGCGGTTTCAGTACGGACTGGTAAAACAGGTGCAGTCATGGGACGTGCACCCGCCCATGTATTACTGGGTGTTTCATACGGTGGCTTCCTTGGTGCCGGGCGTATTTTCAAAGTGGATCGGGCTGTCAGTCAATCTCTTTTTTCACGGCATGAATCTTGTATTACTGACATATTTGTCATATTTGACTGCGGGAAAGGACCGGCGGCTGCCGTTTCTCGTGATGTTTGTCTATGGCTTCAGCCCTGCGGCCATGAGCGGTGTGGTGTTTATCAGGATGTATGAAATGCTGACGGCCTTCGTGCTGCTCTGTGCGGTTTTGCATGTGCGGGCCGTGCTGAGGCTGCAGGGCGGCGCAGAAGGGAAGGAAGGCGGCAGAGCGGCGGATGTGCAGTGCAGATCCCGGCTTCCCGTGAAAACGCTCCTTGCCATGGCAGCGGTGACTTATGTGGGTTTTCTGACGCAGTATTATTATTTTATCTTTCTGTTTTTTCTGGCGGCGGCGTTTGGTCTGTGGCTTCTGCGGCGGGACAGGGCAATCGGGAACTGCCTGTGGTACGGCCTGTTTCAGGGAGCGGCCTTTGTTTTGGCCTATCTGACCTATCCGGCTTTTCCGGGTCAGATGTTCCGGGGACAGCGGGGGGCGCAGGCGACGGAGAATTTTTTGGATCTGTCGAATACCTTTGAACGGATTTCTTTTTTCTGGGATCTGATGAGCAGGTATGTGTTCGGTGGTCTGCTGGGGCTGATGCTTCTGTTTCTTGCCGCGGCTGCGGCAGTGCGCGTGGCCGGCGCAGGGAAAAGGCGGAAGGAGAGCACGGGGAAGGCGAACAGTCTGCAGGGCGGGCGGCCTGAGGAGTCGGGAAATTTTTTCGGCACGGTGTTTTATATGCTGCTCTTTACCGCGGCGGGTTATTTTCTGGCGGTATCCAAGACCGCGCTTTTGCTGGGGGAGACTTCTAACCGCTATCAGCTTCCGATTTACGGGATTGCAGTGATGCTTCTGGGTCTGGGAGCGGCGAAAGTCTTGCGAGGTTTTTTGTCGGTTTGGGGCACCGGGTATGAAAAAAGAACGGCCGGGCTGGCGGCATTTTTTTGTGTGGCAGTGGTCGCGCTGAGTTATGTGGGGGCGGATGTGGTATTTCTCTACCCGGAAGACCGGGAGCAGACTGCCCGGGCAGCGGAGCGGGCAGCAGCGCATACGCCTGCGGTTTATTTTTACCGGCCCGGAGAGGAATGGTGTATCTGGGACGTGGCAGATGAACTGCTGGAATACCCGGGCGTCTATTTTGTGGCGGCAGACGGTACAGAGCCGATTGTGGATGAGAAAATCGAAACTGCCGCTTCGCTGGTGGTCTATCTGGCAAAAGGAGCGGACATCAGGGAGCAGCTTGCCAGACTTCCCCAAAACGACGGTGCGTCTGTACAGAACGGTCTGCAGCTGGCGTTTGAAGAAAAATATTGTGATGTGTATGATCTGTCCCGTTAAAGGAGTCGTGTGAGGCAGTTTTGCAGGGAGAAAACAGCAGAATGGAGGATGCGGTAAACTGGACGGGGGAATTGACGGAATGAAAAAAAACTGGATGGATACTATAAAAATGTGGGATATCAGAACGCCTTTTACCTGGGCGGCAGTTATCGTCTTTGTGGTGAGCCTGTTCCCTGTTTTTGCGCTGGCGGGCGTTGACCGGGCGTCGGGAGACGACTGGTCTTTTGGCCTTCTGACCCATCTGGCATGGGTGGATACCCATTCGCTGTGGCAGGTTTTACGGGCGGCGTTTGCAAGTGTGAAGAAGTATTATGATTCGTGGCAGGGAACGTGGTTTTCGGTTTTCCTGTTCTCATTGCAGCCGGAAGTTTTTTCGCATGACGCATATCGGATTGTCCCGGTTCTCATGACGGGACTGCTGATCGTCGGCGTATCGGATTTTCTATACTGTCTGCTGGTGCGGCTTTTGCAAATGTCCGGGCGGGATTTTCTGTTGCTCGATGCAATCCTGCTGTTTGTGCTGATTCAGTTCGTACCGTATCAGACTTCGGCGTTTTTCTGGTATAATGGAGCGGCGCACTATACGGTGCCCTTTGCGCTTGCTATGTTTGCCTGCGCCCGTTTCCTTCGATTTGTGGAGCGTTTTCGGAAACGGGATCTGTTTTGGGCGGCACTGTGGATGTTTCTTTTGGGCGGGACGAATTATCTGGCGGCGATTCTGGGACTTTGCCTGTTTTTGCTGTTTGTCGTCCTGTTCTATCACAGAGACCGCAGGGTACTCTTCATGCTGGCCCCCATGGCGCTGGAGGTGGCGGGACTTTTGGTCAGCGCGCTGGCGCCGGGCAATGCGGTGCGGGGCGGAGAGGGATATCATGTCACGGCGGCGGGAATGGTACAGGCGGTCGGCAAGGCGCTGGTACAGGGTATGCAGGGGATGTGGGAGTCCTTTGGGGATTACCCGGTGGCTGTGGCGGCCATGCTTGTAATCGCGGTTTTTTTGTGGGATATGCTGCGGGAGAAGGTTACTGCGCTGCATCTGCACTTTCCCTGTCCCGCTCTGGTGATCCTGTATTTGTGGGGGACATACTGCGGGGTGTACTGGCCGGTCGTGTTTGTAGGCGGGTCAATCGAAGACGGATCGGTTTCCGTGGGCGTTCCCAACACTATTTTCTGGGTATTCATTCTGGCGCTGTTCGGAAGTCTTCTTTACGGGCTGGGATGGATTTGTGAAAAGCGCGGCAGCAGGGTTGAAAAGCTGCGCCTGCCGGTATACGGGGCGGGCTTTGGGGCGGCGCTGGTGCTTCTTGTTATCTGCCGCAAGGATCTGAAAAACAGTACGGATTATGTGTGCTATCATTATATCCGCACGGGAGGGGCGGCTGTCTACAAGGAACAGATGGATGAGCTTACCGGGATTTTGACGGATGAGAGCGTGGAGGATGCGGTGGTGCCTTTTATTGTAGGAGAGCAGGGTCCGCTTGTACATATGCCAATAACGCTTGATAAAGACGAATGGACGAATCGGAAAATGGCGCTGTTTTTCAGGAAAAAGTCGCTGGTGGCCATACCCCGGGACGAGTGGGAAGCGCAGGCTGAAATACGTTGACACACCTGCGGAAACTGCCTATAATGTAGATGTTGCCAGTTCAGCCAGAGAATCGTTTGACTGGCAAATCGGGCTTGCACGAATTTGACAGGCGGATGATTCTCTGAGGGAACGCCTGTTTATGAGCAAAAGAAGCTGTGAAACAGCGGAGAGCATCGAAGATGCGATTTTGCGAATGGCGTGTGCTGAACGGCGCGTGCTGAACGACAAATATAGAGGACAAGATATGGATGCACTGAAATTGGACACAGTCCGCCTCTCCGGGGACAGAAGCTGTCTGGAAATACTGGATCAGACGCTGCTGCCGGGCACGGTCAGGGTGCTGCGGATAGATAAAATCGAAGATATTTTTGAAGCAATCCGCTATTTGCGGGTCAGAGGGGCGCCGGCTATCGGCGTGTGCGCCGCTTATGGGATAGCGCTTACCGCATCCCGCATTGAAACGCAGGAGTATGAATGCTTTCTTGCCGCTTTCAGGAAGCAGAAGGAATATCTGGCTTCTTCGCGTCCCACGGCGGTTAATCTGTTCTGGGCGTTAGACAGGATGGAGCGTACTCTGCTGGCGCATGCTGAACAGCCTGTGGAGAAAATTAAGGATATTCTTTTTCGTGAGGCACAGGCCATCCGGGATGAGGATGTGGCGATCAGCCGCAGCATCGGGGAGATCGGTTTTGGGCTGCTTCGGCCGGGGGACGGGATTCTTACCCACTGTAACGCGGGTACGCTGGCTACCGCGAAATACGGTACGGCCACCGCGCCCATGTATGTGGCGTTGGAGCATGGGATGACGGACTTCCGGGTATACTGTGATGAGACAAGACCTCTGCTGCAGGGAGCCAGACTGACGGCCTTCGAGCTGCACGGCGCGGGTATCGATACGACTTTGATCTGTGACAATATGGCCTCCACCGTGATGAAAAGCGGGCTTGTAAATCTGGTATTTGTGGGCTGCGACCGGGTGGCGGCAAACGGTGATACCGCGAATAAAATCGGCACCTCCGGGGTGGCGGTGCTGGCGCAGCATTATGGGATTCCTTTCTATGTGTGCGCGCCAAGCTCCACCATAGATATGTCGCTTTCGACGGGGGAGCAGATTCCCATTGAGGAGCGGGAGGCGTCAGAGGTCACCGAAATGTGGTATAAGGAGCGGATGGCGCCGGAGGGCGTGAAGGTGTATAATCCCGCGTTCGATGTGACAGACCATTCTCTGATTACAGGTATTATCACGGAGAAGGGGCTTTGCAGGGCGCCTTATGAAAAGGCGTTCAGGGAACTTGGTATAGTGTGAGAAATGCGAAAAGCGGCATTCTCCAGGACGAGCTTGCCTGTCCGTGGATTTTGAGATTAGGAAGGAGATTTATGTTAAAGGATAAAACCATACTGATTACCGGGGGGACGGGTTCCTTCGGAAAATGTTTTACCAGATACGTGCTGTCCCACTATGAACCGAAAAAAATAATCATCTATTCGAGAGATGAATTTAAACAGTGGATGATGGCGAATGAGTTCAAGGAGTACGAGGAAAAGCTGCGGTTTTTCATTGGCGACGTGCGCGATGTGGAGCGTTTAAAACGCGCCTGCGAGGGTGTGGATTATATCATTCATGCGGCGGCCTTAAAGCAGGTGCCCGCCTGCGAGTATAACCCCAACGAAGCCATTAAGACCAATATCCACGGCGCCATGAACGTGATTGACGCGGCTCTGGATACGGGAGTGCACAAGGTAGTGGCGCTGTCTACGGATAAAGCGGTGAACCCGGTAAACCTTTACGGTGGGACGAAGCTTGTCTCGGACAAGCTCTTTGTGGCGGCGAACGCTTATGTGGGCACGAAGGATATCAACTTTTCTATCGTGAGATATGGAAATGTGGCGGGCAGTCGCGGTTCTGTCATTCCCTTCTTCCACAAGCTGATTCAGGAGGGGGCGAAAGAGCTTCCCATTACGGATCTGCGCATGACCCGGTTCTGGATCAGTCTGACGCAGGGCGTGGAGCTGGTGATTAAGGCGCTGGCGGAGGCCAACGGCGGGGAAACCTTTATCAGCAAGATTCCTTCCTTTAAAATCACCGATCTGGCGGAGGCAATGTTGCCGGGGTGTAAACTCAGGGAAACCGGCATCAGACCGGGAGAGAAGTTGCATGAGATCATGGTGACAACGGAGGACTCGGCGACCACCTATGAGTATGACAAGCATTTTATCGTGTATCCGCAGATGACATGGAACAACAGACAGCAGCCGGATCTATCGGGAAAGAAAGTGGCGGAGGGCTTCCACTACAGCTCCGACAACAACACCGAGTGGCTTGGTGTGGATGATATCCGCACACTTTTAAAAGATGTGGAACTGGAAAAATAGGGGATAATGTGAAAGAATGCCTGAAAAACGGGCATTCTTTGCTTATCCTATAGAAAATTGCGGCAGTGTAAACCATGGCGCTCGATTTCTTATGGAGGAAAAGAAATGGAAAAACCGGCGATAGAGGGCGGGAAACCCGTCAGGGAGACTCCGATTTTTTACGGCCACCAGTATATAGACGAGGCGGATATACAGGCTGTGGTGGAGGTGATGAGAAGCGATTACCTGACCTGCGGGCCGAAGATCGGGGAGTTGGAAAACAGGCTCTGCGAGCTGACGGGGGCAAAGTATGCAGTGGCTTGTGCTAACGGTACGGCAGCTCTGCATATGGCGGCGCTGGCAGCAGGCGTGAAAGAGGGGGATGAGGTCATTACCACACCGATCACCTTTGCGGCCTCTGCGAACTGTGCGCTCTACTGCGGGGCGAGGCCTGTTTTTGCGGATATTGATCCCGAAACCTACAATATCGACCCGGCGTGTGTGGAGGCTGCCGTCACGCCTGCCACAAAAGCGGTGGTTGTTGTTGACTACACAGGTCAATCTGTGGCATTGGATCCGCTCCGCGCGATCTGCAAAAAGCACGGGCTGGTTCTGATAGAGGACGGCGCCCATGTGATCGGTACAAAATATAAGGGACAGCCAAACGGCTCCCTGTCCGATATGACTACATTCAGCTTTCACCCTGTCAAGACCGTGACGGGCGGCGAGGGCGGCGCGGTGCTGACAAACGACGAAGCGCTTTATAAAAAGCTGCTTTTATATCGCGCGCACGGTATAACAAGGGATGAGAGTCTGATGGAGCATGAGCCGGACGGACCATGGTACTATGAGCAGATCGATCTCGGTTTTAATTACCGCATAACGGATATGCAGGCGGCGCTGATTATCAGCCAGTTAGATAAGCTGTCCCTGTTTGGCCGCCGCAGAAAAGAGATTGTGAAGCGTTACGACGAGGCGTTTTCCGGGCTGCCGGCGCTTTTTGTCCAGCGGGAAATTCCGGAGTCGGATACCACGAGGCACCTGTATATGCTGCGCCTTGTGCCGGAGAAACTGCGCATTGACAGAAAGCGGTTTTTTGAAGCGCTGGCAGCGGAAAATGTATGCTGTAACGTACATTACATACCGACCTACTATTTTCCTTATTATGAAAAGCTGGGATATAAACGGGGGCTTTGTCCCAATGCGGAAAAGCTCTATGAGGAAATCATTTCTCTGCCGCTCTACTACGCGATGACCGATGAGGATGTGGAGAGCGTAATCAGGGCGGTGAAGAAAATCGTGGATTTTTACCGTGTGTAGATCATACGGGGATCATAACGGAAGAACAAAGGAACACAGGGAAAAATGACAGAAGAAATATCACTGAAGGCAAAAATCATATATGCAGCGCTGGCGGTGCTGTTTATCGTGCTTTTATGGCTGGGGGACGAGGGGAAACAGCCTATTGTCTACAACGGAATCGAGCTGCAGCATTCCATGGGCCTGATTAATACGGAGAATGCGCTGGTAATCAAAAAGGCTGCGGGACTGATTGACTCGGAGGATATGCAGACTCTGGGAGATATTATGGCCGGATACAGCTCGGTGGCCAGCACGCCCAACTATGTCATGAACAGGGGAACATATACGGTCTCCATGAGCTACAGCGCAGACCAAAAGGACAGCGTGCTGGAACTGTGGGAGCAGGGGAACAAGATCGCGGCCTGGCCGATGGAACCTGAGAAAAAGGAGCTGACGGCGGATTTTGCACTTTCCAGAGACGCGAAGGAATTGCAGTTTCGGGTAAACTACAGCGGGAACGGTACGCTCACACTCAGGAAATTTTCCATCACGCCCCATACGCTTTTCTACACGGACACCTATTTTTTAATTGCGGTTTTTCTGCTTGCGCACCTTGCGGGCTGGCTGTATCTGAAAAGCGGCAGAAGGATTTCCGGGGAAGGGCTTGTGGATGCCTGCGTGATTCTTGGAGCAGCTCTTCTTGCCACCACCCCGATTATGCAGACTTACCTCTACAATGCGGATGATCTCTGCTATCATCTGGCCAGACTGGAAGGGCTTAAGGACGGCATGCTGGACGGACAGGTGATTCCTGTAAATATTCTGCCTGACGGACTGCAGAATAACGGGTACATGAACGCCATGTATCCCTATCTGTTTTTGTACATAGGCGCATTCTTGCGGATATGCAGGGTATCTCTGGCTTTTTCTTACAAGGTATTGCTTTTTCTGTCCAATCTGGGCGCGGCAGTGTGCGCTTACGCAGCGGTGAAATCCATGGTGAAATCCAGACGGAGCGTGCTGCTGGCCGTGGTGCTCTATACGCTGATGCCCTACCGTTTTACCAATATGCTCTCCAGAGGGGATCTGGGAGAGATACTGGCTCTTGTTTTCTGGCCGATGGTGATTGCGGGTCTCTATCATATCGTTATGGGGGATCGGAAAAAATGGTATTTTCTTGTTATCGGCTTTTCGGGCGCCCTGCAGAGCCATATCCTGAGCGTGACTTATGTGGCGGCGGTCTGTGCGGTTACCGTGCTTCTGTACTGTGTGCGCATTGCGAAGGAGAAACGGTATATAGAGCTTTTAAAGGCGGCGGCGCTTACCGTCCTGCTAAATCTCTGGTATGTGGTGCCCTTTTTGTACTATTATTATAATGAGGAACTGGATAAGGAGGTTTTGCGGTGGAGCGGTTACTATGAGCAGTCGATCAACCTCTCCAACATGACGCAGAGCTTAAGCCTGTATAATAAGCAGTATTTTTCGCTGGGGCTTGCCCTTTTAGGGTGTCTGGGGATCGGCGTTATTTATCTTCTGTGTGAAAAGCGCGGGCGGGTAAGTGAGGCTGACGGCTATACGCTCTACCTCTTCGTGCTCGGCGGCATATTTGTTTTTCTGACCACGGGGTATTTTCCGAGCAGGGCGCTTATGGCGAATGATTTTTTCAGAAACATCGCTACGATGCTGCAGTTTCCGTGGCGGTTTCTGGGGCCGGCGTCGGCGTGTTTTCTCTTTGTGGGGGCGGCCTGCCTTGCCAGATCAGAGTTTTTGAAGCCTTATCGGAATGTGATTGCGGCGATGTTGGTCGGCCTGAATCTTCTGGTTATTATTACGGTACCTACCGACAACAATCATGTGCCCTATAAAGACGCGCAGTCGGCAGCCTCCAAGGGGCACGAGACGAAGCTTGGCACCAGCGTTGGCCTGTTTTATCCCCACGAGTGGCGGCTGATGGATGCAACGGATGATAAACTGACGACCAGCGTGGTTTTATCGGATATCGGTGATGTGTCTGTGCGTGATTATAAGAAGGAGGGGACGAAGGCGGCTGTGTCCTACACGGCTGTGTCCTCGGAGGCATATATTGAGCTGCCCCTGCAAAATTACCTGGGATACCGGGCGCAGGATGAGACGGGACAGCCTGTGAAGATTGAGCGGGGCGACGGCGGCCGGATGCGGTTTTTTGTAAATGGCGACGGCGCGGAGCACCGGATTTATGTGCGTTACGGGCCGGTGTGGGGATTTGTAGCGGCGGATGTGGTGTCTGCGCTGACAATTCTGTACTGTTGCGTGAAAAGAATTTTTAAAGCCCGGAAGCAAAGGGCGGAGGTGGCGGAATCGAATGAAACTTAGCATTGTCGTGCCTGTCTTCAATATGGCGGCGGAGAAAAAGTTGGAATACTGTCTGGACTCGCTTGTGGCGCAGACCGTGGCGGACTATGAGATCATTGCGGTGGACGACTGCTCCACCGACGAATCGTGGGAGATACTGAAGGATTATGAGAAACGCTTTCCCGGGAAATTCCGTGCACTGCATCTGGAAGAGAATAAGCATCAGGGAGGCGCGAAGAATGCCGGATTAAAATTGGCGCAGGGAGAGTGGATCGGATTTATTGACAGCGATGACTGGATTACGCCCGACATGTATGAGCGCCTGATCAAACGGGCGGAAAGCACGGGAGCGGATCTTGTGGGATGCGATTACTGTCTTACGTCGGAGCATTCCATGCAAGTGGGACAGGTGGTGCATAATAATAAAAGCAGCCAGACGGGGGTTCTGGATGACGGGAAAAGGCGGAGCCTGATTCTGGACGGCGGCAGTCTGGTGGTGAAGATATTCCGCCGTTCCATGATTCTGGATCACGCGCTCTGGTTTCCCGAGCATATTTTTTATGAGGACAATGCGCTGGGTAATTCTTATCTGGTGCTGGCGAATCATTTTGAGTATATTGAGGAACCGCTGTATTATTATTATCAGCATGAATCCTCCACGGTGCATACCATTTCGGAGAAACGCTGTGAGGACCGCTGCGAGGCGGGCAGGCTGATGCTAAAGGAGGCCGAGCGGCACGATTTTCTGGATAAATACAGGCCGGAGCTCGAGTACAGCTTTACGCTGCTCTTTTATGTGAATACGCTGTTTACTTACATGGCGGGAGTGAAACGGACAAAGTACCGCTTTGTGAAGAAGCTGGGGGAGGAAATGCGCTGCCGCTTTCCAAATTTTCAGGAGAATCCGTACTATATGGAACGAACCCATGCGGAGGAGAAGAAGCTGATCCGTATGCAGATGCGCTCCACGCTGTGGTTTATGGCGTATTATAAGCTGCTGTGGGCGTACCGGAACTTCAGGAAGAGACATGGGAGAACACCGTGACGTGAAGGGAAACCATGGCTCAGGACTTTGCACTTGCTGCAAAGTCCGTAAGAATGTATAAATTTGGCCGAAAGAGAATCTGCCCTCGCCGTAGGCGATTTGGAATGGCAGATTCTCTGACAGGAAAGCCGCAGGCTGGACTGTCGACAGAGACCGGGCGGAGGACTGTTTATGGAAATCGGAAGTATTTTTGAGATAAATCCCGCCACAGTAAGAAAAGGCGGGGACACGGATGCGCTTCATCTCGGGCAGGTGAATAAGTACGGGAAGAAGCAGAGCTGTTTTACGGCCTCCGGCAGAGAGGCGATTGCGCTGGCTCTGGTCAGCCTGGAACGGGAAAGACCGGAGATACCGAAGCGCTGCCTGATGCCGGCTTATATGTGCGACAGCGTTTTCCTGCCATTCCTGCACCGGGGCTGGGAGCTGGTTTTTTATCCTGTGGACAGGGATTTGGAGACGACCGGGGAGGAAATTTTCCGTCTGGCGTTGGAGCATACGCCCGGCCTTATTTTCCTTCACCCGTATTACGGGACAGACACCTGTGCGGGACTTCGCGGGCAATTGTCTGCCCTCAGAAAAAACGGTGTGCTGGTGATGGAGGATGTGACGCAGTCCTACTATCTGGAAGAGGCGGGAAAGGACGCTGATTTTGTGGTGGGGAGCCTGCGGAAATGGTATGCGGTTCCCGACGGCGGATTTGTGGCGGCGGATATTCCTTTGGCAAAGGATGTGATGGAGACGGGAGAGACGTATGCCAGAGAACGGCTGGCACCGCTCGTTCAGAAATGGGAGTATCTGCGGGAAAAAGAGAGAAGGACAGGGGGAGCGCTGACGGCGGGCTGGCTGCCGAGGAAGGCGGAGTATCTGAAGCAGAACCGATTACTGGAAAATGCGCTTGACTGTTATCGGGGCGTGCGGCGTATTTCAGGCATATCTGCGGACATTCTTTCTAATGTAAATGAGGAGGAGGCGCGCCGGCAAAGAACGGAAAATTATCGTACGCTGTATGACGGCATATGCGGTATGAAAAGACTTTGGCCCATACTGCTAAGGGAGGAGGCGCAGGCGCCCCTCTATCTGCCGGTTTATGCGAAGGAGCGTGACAGTTTACAGAGATTTCTGGCGGAACGCGGTGTTTACGCGCCGGTGCTTTGGCCGGTGGGAGAAGAGAACAAAGATTTTCTGGAAGGGGGCGCGGCATATATTTTCGGGCATATGCTGGCGCTGCCCATCGACCAGCGCTACGGGGCTGCGGAGATGGAGCGGATTGCAGAAATACTTGCCTTATATGAAAAACAGCCTGTAATTGGTATTCGCGCGGACGCTAACGGGACAGTGGCCACGGGCCATATCATGCGCTGTATTACGATAGCGGAGCAGATTAAAAGGAGGGGCGGTCAGGTATTGTTTATCACGGCTGACGGGCAGGCGGAAGATATGCTTTCCCGGGCGGGGATGGAGCATGTCTGTCTGCATACGCGGTGGGACCGTATGGAGGAGGAACTGCCGGTACTGCGGGAGGTTCTGAAACTGGGAGGGATAAAGACGCTTCTGGTGGATTCCTATCAGGCGACGCCCGCCTATTTTGAGGGACTGCGGGAACTTGTGAAGCTGGTATGTATCGATGACTGCTTTGAGCAGGTTTTTCCTGTGGACGCCCTGATTAATTATAATGCGTATCACACACGTTTTCCTTATCAGGAGACTTATGGAGATAAGACAAAACTGCTTCTGGGGACGGAGTATGTGCCCCTGAGGGAGGAGTTTGGCGTGAGCCAGATCAGGGATGCGCAGAGTGAGAGCAAAGGTTTTTCCGTGCTTTTGTCAAGCGGCGGCGGGGATGCGCAGAATGCCATTCTCGGCGTTTTGCAGCGGGCGGCGCAGATGGAAGAGCTGAAGCCGGTTGTTTTTCATGCGGTGGTGGGTGTATACCATCCACAGGGCGATGCCATTGAGGAGTTCGCAAGGACGCATGAAAACGTGAAGGTATACCGTCCCTGCCTTGATATGGCCGGATTGATGGCGGACTGCGACGCGGCGGTTTCCGCGGCGGGCACGATGCTGTTTGAACTGAGTGCAATGCGGGTTCCTACGGTATTTTTCCAGTCGGCGGATAACCAGCGCTATGACAGGGAATTTTTTGAGGAGGAGGAGCGGATGCTCTTCGCCGGGGATATCGTGCAGGACAGGGAGCGCTGTATGGAAGCGGTCTGCGAGAGTCTGAAAAGGCTGGTGGCGGATGCCGCGCTCCGGGAACGCATGAAGGAAAAACTTGCCCGGGTGACGGACGGTAAGGGGGCGGAACGGATTGCGGCGGAGATTATGAAACTGTGAGGGGGTAAAACGTTATTCCGTCCAGAATCACACGGAAGTTGTGGATTCCATGAGAAGTTTTTAAGGGAAAACCGGGCGGAAGAAAAGCTTTTGCAGTATTGGAAATAAACGCAGGAAAGAGAGAATGGAATGGTAACAGAGTTAAACGCAGTGGCAATTATCACCGCCCGGGGCGGAAGCAAGCGGATTCCGGGGAAAAATATCAAAGAATTTATGGGAAAGCCGATGTTAGTTTACGGTATTGAGGCGGCCTTACAGTCGGGGATATTCCGAGAAGTCATGGTCTCCACCGATGACGAAGAGATTGCGCGGATCGCGCGGGAAGCGGGGGCGGCGGTTCCCTTTATGAGAAGTGAGGAGACGTCAGGGGACTTTGCAACCACGGATGATGTGCTCATGGAGGTCCTGCGGACTTATAAGGAGCGGGGAGAGAACTTTGATTATATGGCATGCATTTATCCGACCGCGCCCTTTGTGACGGCTGAAAAGCTTACGGAAGCCATGAAACTTTTAGTGGAGCGGGACGCCTCGGGAGTGATGCCTGTGGTTCGCTATTCCTTTCCGCCCCAGCGGGGCATGGCGATCCGGGAGGGGAAACTTGTGTACTGCTATCCTGAAAACGCCATGAAACGGTCTCAGGATTTGGAGCCGGTGTACCATGACAGCGGGCAGTTTTACTGTTATCATGTGAAGCGGTATCTGGCCTGCGGGGGTGATCTGCCGGACGGATATCTGCCTGTTGTTGTGCCGGAGACGGAGGTGCAGGATATAGACAATCCGTCGGATCTGGCGTTGGCGGAAATGAAATTTCGGATGATGCGGCAAAGCTGCCCGCAGACGGATGCCTGAATGGTAACAGTGCTGTGAAAACGGACAGTTGGCAGAGGAAAGGGAAGAATTTATGGCACAGCAGAAAATAAAAATCGGCAGCCGATTGATCGGGGAGGGTGAACCCACTTATATTGTGGCGGAGATGTCGGCAAACCACTTACAGGACTATGACAGGGCCGAGGCGATTATACGGGCGGCGAAAGAGGCGGGCGCCGATGCGGTGAAACTTCAGACCTACACGGCTGACACCATCACCATGGATTGCGACAACGAATACTTTCAGATTACGCAGGGAACGATCTGGGACGGACAGACGTGCTATGAGCTGTTTCGGGAGGCTTATACGCCCTGGGAGTGGCAGCCGAAGCTCATGAAGCTGGCAAACGATCTGGGGATGGACTGTTTTTCTTCTCCCTTTGACTTTACGTCGGTGGATTTTATGGAGGAGATGAAGATGCCGGCCTATAAAGTTGCTTCCCCTGAAATTTGGGATATTCCCCTTCTTCGTAAGATTGCAAGGCAGGGCAAGCCTGTGATCATGGCTACAGGACTCGCACATTTGGAGGATATTGAGAGGGCGGTGAAAACGTGCAGGGAGGAGGGGAATGAGCAGATTATACTCCTGAAATGCGTGGCTACTTATCCGACGCCCTATGAGGATATGAACATCAAAGTCATTCCCCACATGGCTGAGACTTTCGATTGTTTGACGGGGCTTTCCGATCACAGCATGGGTTCCGCTGTAGCGGTGGCTGCGGTGGCTCTCGGCGCGAGGATGGTGGAGAAACATTTTACGCTTTCCAGAGCGGACGGCGGGCCGGATGGAGCCTTTTCCATGGAGCCTGCGGAGTTTAAAAAGATGGTGGATGAAATCCGCATTGTAGAAAAAGCGTTGGGTAAAGTGACCTATCGTCTGACGGAAAAGCAGGAGAGAAGCAGGGAGGAAGGACGTTCTCTGTTTGTCACGGAAGATATGAAAAAGGGAGAGATTTTTACAGAGAGAAATATGCGTTCCATACGGCCGGCTTTCGGTATGGCGCCTATGTACTATGAGGAGGTGCTGGGAAAACGGGCGCGATGTGACATCTCCAGGGGGACGCCGATGGATTGGAAATATGTAGAATAGTGTGGAATGTGCTTTGATGGAGAGAAGCGAAGTGGAAGAAATGCAGAAAAAAATGATGATTCTGGGCGCAAGTGAACTGCAGGTTCCGGCGATCAAAAAAGCGAAAGAATTGGGCTATCAGGTCATTTGCGTGGACTATAATGAGAAGGCGGTCGGATTTGAACTGGCAGATATAAAGCTTGTGGTGAGCACACTGGATCAGGAGGAAGTTTACCGGCAGGCGCTTATTTACCGGCCGGACGTGGTGATCACTTCCACCAGCGACGGCCCGGTGCGGACGGCGGCTTATGTCAATGAGAAGCTGGGGAAGCGGCCGGATCTGTCCTACGAGAACGCGCTCTGTGCCACCATAAAAAGCAGGATGAGAGACCGGTTGAAAGAATGCGGCGTACCGATACCGGAATATTATGCGGCTACGGACTATGCGGCTTTTTCGGAGGCGGTGGATAAGCTGGACGGGAACTGTATTGTAAAGCCGGCGGATAATGCGGGGAGCCGGGGCGTGGTGCACCTGGATTATAAATTATATCAGGGAGGGCACGAGATACAGCTGGAGTGTGAAACATTTTCCCGCGAAGAGAGAGCGGCAAGGCTGGCTGCATATCATAGGGAGATCAAAGATAAAATATATCGCTACAGCAGGGAAAATGCCCGAAACGGCACGGTGATGGTGGAGGAATACATGCACGGCCCGGAGGTCAGCGTGGAAATCATGGTGACAGCGGGCGAGCCGCATATTCTTACAATTACGGATAAGTATATCACGCCGCCCCCTTATTTTGTGGAACTGGCGCACTGTGAGCCCAGCGGCCTTGACGCGGAGACACAGGAGCAGATACGGAAAGTAGCGGCGCAGGCGGTCAGGGCGGTCGGCATCGAGAATGCGCCTGCCCATGTGGAGATCAAGGTGACGGAGGAGGGGCCGAAGATCGTGGAGCTGGCGGCGAGACTGGGCGGCGACTTTATTACTTCCAGACTGGTGCCGCTTTCGACGGGCATCGATATGGTGGGGGCTTCGGTGCTTTTGGCGACGGGAGAAACGCCTGATCTGACCCCCAAGTGGAATCGCGGTGCGGCGATCCATTTCATCTCCGTGAGCAATGAGACAGGCGACGGTCAGGAGGGCGTGATTAGCGGGATAACTGTGCCGGACGCTCTTTACGGGCTGGCTGGCGTTGAGGAAATCAGCCTCTATAAAAGGGCAGGGGACCGTGTGCAGGGGACGCATTCCAGCAATGACAGGCTGGGCCATGTGATCACGACGGGAGAGACGCCGGAACAGGCCATGGAACTTGGAAAACAGGTGATGGCGCAGATCGGTGTGGAGATAACATATGAAGGATAGAATTTATGTCTGCCACACGTATTACCATGTGTATGTGGCGTGCTTAAAGGAATTGAATCTGGAGCGGGAAAAGCGGGGAAACGCCACCCTTATTATGAGTACCATGTCCAACGATTTTGGGGATCTGGAAGCGAGGGCAAAGGCCTGCGGGCTTTTTGAAGCGGTGTATATGTTCGAGGAGAAGGAGGACGTCAATTTCCCCGAAATCATGAAATATCATGTGGACAGGGGAAATCTTTTTTTCAATCTCCTTGCCCGCATCCGTTACACAAAGCTTTTGGGAAAAGCACAGGAGCCTTATGTGCCGGTGGACTTTAAGGAATATAAAGATATTTATGTGTTCTGCGATTCCGATCCGATCGGCTATTATCTGAGCTATAAAAGAATACACTACCATGCGCTGGAGGACGGCCTGGACTGCATCAGCACTTACGATACCGCCCGATATGACAACAGGGGGCATTTTAAGCTGAAAGCGTTTCTCGCGTCCCTGAATCTCATTTTTATTCAGAATGGATGGGGGAAGTACTGTCTGGATATGGAGGTCAACGATATCTCCGTCCTGCCCTATCCCTGTCCAAAATATATCGAAAAATCCAGACAGGAGCTGGCGGATGCGCTTACGAAGGAAGATCAGGCGCTGCTGGTTCGGTTGTTTATTGCCAATATAGGGGAAATACAGGAAAAGCTTGCCACGGGAAAGGACAATATTCTTCTTTTGACGGAACCGTTGTGCGAGCTTTCGGTGCGTGAGCGGATTTTCAGGGATTGTATTGACTTATATGGTCAAATAGAGGGGGCGGCGTCTGTGATTTTGATTAAGCCGCATCCCAGAGACCTTTTGGACTATGAAGGGAAATTTTCGGAGCATATCGTGCTTGACCGAAAATTTCCGATGGAAGTGTTAAATTATATTGAGGGACTGACCTTCCGCCGGGTGATTTCTGTCTTTACGGTGGTGAGGAATATCCGCTTCGCGCAGGAGATTGTCTATCTGGGAGAGGATTTTATGGATCAGTACGAAGATCCGAAGCTGCATCGGCAGAACGAGGAGATTGGATAGCAGTTCAGCCAGACCGAATCCGTGCAGAACGGAAATTTGCGCACGGTGCGCACTTGTGGTATACTCGATAACAGTTTAGTCTGAAAAAGGAAATACATTATGCTGAAAATCTTGAAGAAAATGAATATTCTGCTGGATGGCAGGCAGAAGCGTGCCATGGCTGCGCTTATCATAATGATGCTGATCGGCGGTGTGCTGGAAAGTCTGGGCGTTTCCATGCTGGTGCCCATTGTGACAGTGGTGATGGACCCGGATGCGGTCGGGGAGAGCGACCTCCTCTCGTCGGTTTACGAGACGCTGGGGATGGAGAGCAGCGCCCAGTTTGCCATGTTTCTGCTGCTCGCTTTTGTGGGTATGACGGTAATCAAAAATATTTATCTCTTCTTTCAGCAGAAAGCGCAGTTGAAGTTTGTCTACACGAACCAGTTTGCGACTTCGAGACGCATGATGATCAATTTTATGCAGCGGCCCTACGAGTATTATCTGAATGCGGACACATCCGTTATCCAGCGCAATATCACATCCGACGTAAACAATATGTATGGTCTGATTTTAAGCTGCCTGCAGCTTTTCAGCGAGTGTATTGTCTTTGTCTGTCTGGTAGTGGCGCTGTTTCTCTATTCTGACGCGATGATGATTGTGACGGTGGCGGCGCTTATGGTTGCGCTCCTGTTTGTGATCAAAAGGGTGCTTAAGCCTATTATGATTAAGGCCGGGCAGGACAATCAGGACTATTACAGCGGGCTGTATAAATGGATCGAACAGTCGGTGATGGGAATTAAGGAAATCAAGATCGGCCGTAAGGAGAATTATTTCATCAACGAATATGCAAAGTGCGGGGCGGGGTATGTCAGCTCTGTGCAGAAATATAATCTGTTTAACGCGACTCCGAGGCTTTTGATCGAGACGGTATGTATTGCCGGGATGGTGGGGTATTTTGTCCTGTCCATCGGGCAGGGGACACAGTTAAAAGAGCTTCTGCCACAGCTTTCGGCTCTGGCAGCGGCTGCCATGCGTCTGCTTCCCAGCGTGAACCGGATTAATAATTATCAGACCTCTATTTCCTACTTTGAGCCTTTCTTTATGGGAGTCAGCGATAATCTGCAGGAAGAGATTCATGACGGCAGTGTGACCTATGACGCGGAAGCCTATAAGCAACGGCAGAGCGTGGAAAAACTTCCGCTGGAAAAACTGATCCGGCTGGAAGATATCACTTATAAATATCCGAATACGGAGACGCTGATTTTTAACCATGCGGACATGGAGATACCGATCGGCGCTTCGGTGGGCATCGTGGGCGTCACGGGTGCGGGTAAAACGACGATTGTGGATATTCTGCTGGGGCTTTTGCAGATGGAGAGCGGACGGATTCTGGCGGACGGCACGGATGTCAGCGGGCATTATGCCGCATGGCTTAAGAACATCGGTTATATTCCACAGACTATTTTTATGATAGACGACTCCATCCGTAAGAACGTGGCTTTCGGCGTGCCGGAGGAGGAGATTGACGACGAGAAGGTCTGGCGCGCTTTGAAGGAAGCTGCTCTGGACAATTTTGTAAAGAGTCTGCCGGATGGTGTGGAGACCGGGATCGGGGAGCGGGGCATCCGCATATCCGGCGGGCAGAGGCAGCGGATCAGCATTGCCAGAGCGCTCTATGAAGACCCGGAGGTGCTTGTGCTGGACGAGGCGACTTCCGCGCTGGACAATGAGACGGAGGCGGCTATTATGGATTCCATCAACAGGCTGCATGGAAGGAAGACGCTGGTTATTATAGCGCACAGACTGCAGACCATAGAGAAGTGCGATATGGTGTACCGGGTTGCGGCGGGCGCCATTTCCAGAGAGAGATGAACAGGAGCGGGCTGAGAGGGAAGCGATCCCGCCGTATGTTTAGTGAGAGGTAAGAGCGCATGATAAAAAAGTTATGGGATTTCGGATGGGGACTGTATAAGAAGCACGAGGAGGGGATCAACTATCTGATCTTTGGATTTCTGGCTTTCGTGTTGAATTATATTCTGTATTTTATTTTTGCGGATGCCATTGCCATGCACTATATGGCGGCGACCGGGCTGTCCTGGGTATTGACGGTGGTGTTTGCCTACTGGACGAACAGAACCTTTGTTTTTAAGAGCCAGAATAAGGAGAAGGCCTCCGTTGTGAGGGAGTTTGTCTCCTTTATCGGCGCGAGAGTGGCTACGGAGGTGCTGGAGCTTGCGCTGATGTACGTGCTGGTGGATCTTTTGGCGGTAAACGACAAGATCTCCAAGCTGGTCTGTCAGGTGATCGTGATTCTGGCGAACTATGTGCTCAGTAAAATATGGATATTCAAAGACACTTCCGAAAAAGCGGACTGATACGCTGTTATGAGGCTGCGACGATACCTGGACAACGTATCGGTCAGAAAACATGGCGTGTGGTAAATGGAGAAAGGGATTGGGAAAAGAAGAGGCAGGGCGTATGGGAGTGGTAAGTAATAGAAAGGCGAATTTCGAGCTGCTGCGCATTGTGGCAATGCTTATGATTATCTCGCTTCATTATCTGGTGAAGGGCGGGATTGCGGTGCCCTTTCCCTTTGACGCACAAGAAAATCCTGCCGGTGTTTTTGCGTGGCTGATTGAGGCCTTCTGTATTGTGGCGGTGAACTGCTATGTGTTGCTCTCCGGGTATTTTTTGGCGGAATCGGGATGGAAGCCGGGTCGAATAGGGACGCTGCTTTCTCAGGTTCTTTTTTATTCCCTGTTGATTCCCGTTTTTCTTTTTGTGATTGGGGATCCGTCCGTTTCCCGGCTAGGCGTTTATGACTGGCTTGGCTTCGCATTCCCGCTGGGGACGGAGCATTACTGGTTTGCGACGGCGTATCTTGTGATGTACCTGTTTGCGCCCTTTCTGGCGGCTGGCATGGAAAAGATGGAAAAGCGTGACTTGCAGCTGCTGCTGGCGTTTCTGCTGGCGTTTTTTTCGCTGGAAAAGAGCATTCTTCCCGTGCATCTTGTAACGGATCACTACGGCTATGATTTCGGGTGGTTTCTGTGTCTGTTTGCAGTAGCGGGTTATATAAGGAAATACGGCATTCAGTGGCTGGAAAAGCAGTCCCATGCGGTGGCAGGGTATCTTATTTGCTGCCTGTGCATATGGCTGCTGGCGATTTGCTCCAATACGCTTGGCTTCAGCGGGCGCGCCGCCTTTACCTATTATGCGGACATGCTCTATTCTTACAATCATCTGTTGTGTCTTGCGGGCGCGGTTTCCTTTTTCTATATGTTTAAAAATCTGGACATCGCGGAAGGACGTTTTGCCGGGGCGGTGAGAAAACTGGCGCCGTATACGTTCGGCGTATATCTTCTGCATGAGCATATTCTGGTGCGGTATGAGTGGATGAAGTGGCTTGGCGTGGAGAACATGGGGGAAAGCTTTCTCTTTGTACCGCATATGATTCTGTGTGTGCTGGCGGTGTATGCAGTTGGGACGGCGGTGGATCTGGTGCGGGCGTGGGTGTTTCGGCGCATGATGACGGTGAGGTGAGATTATGATTGTGAGAGAATATCAGGAAAAGGATCTTCCGGCAATGATTGCCATTTGGAACGAGGTGGTGGAGGAGGGCATTGCTTTTCCGCAGGAAGATTTGCTGGGAGAGCAGACAGGAGCCGCGTTTTTTGGGGAACAGAGCTACTGCGGGGTTGCGGAAAAAGAGGAAAACGGGGAAATTTTAGGGTTATATATTCTGCACCCCAATAATGTGGGCAGATGCGGGCATATATGCAATGCGAGCTATGCCGTGGCGTCGCGCAGCAGGGGACAGCATATCGGAGAAAAGCTGGTACTTGACTGTATCGGACAGGCCCGGCGGATCGGGTTTCGGGTTTTACAGTTCAATGCGGTCGTCGCGTCCAATACCCACGCCAGACATTTGTATGAGAGAATCGGCTTTACGCAGCTTGGCACGATTCCGGGCGGTTTTCGAATGAAAGACGGGCGCTACGAGGACATTTGTCCATACTGTATCATGTTAGCAGGAAATCAAGCGGCTGCGGAGCAGACATTTGATTTCACCTAACATGATAACGAAAAAATCAGGGAGCGCGGAGCGCGACAGACGCGAAGCGGCTGGATTTTTGAGTTTTAGAAAGCAGGAAATCAAGCGGCTGCGGAGTAGATTTCGGGGGTACCGGTTCGTGGGCACATATCGTAAATATCACAATTTCATAGAAAAATGGCTGTTTCCGGCTGTTCTTCTGCTGTATCCGTTTCTCAC
The DNA here is from genome assembly GCA_947176065.1 of uncultured Lachnospiraceae bacterium. Taxonomy (GTDB): domain Bacteria; phylum Bacillota; class Clostridia; order Lachnospirales; family Lachnospiraceae; genus UBA3282. Next base: position 60,264 of record CAMWPB010000001.1, read on the forward strand.
GGTCAATCAGGGAGTTGATGTGGCGGATTCAACGTACAGTCTGACCAATTTTCAGTATTTCGATTCCATGAATGGGACCTGGATGGTGGCCACTTTTCTGTCCAATGTGACGGGATGGCTGCTGATGCATCTTCCCTTTGGGGGGACGCTTCTCGGCATGAAATGTTATACTACGATGGTGCAGTCTGCGACGGCGCTCGCGGTTTATTTCGGATTGAGAAAACGAATAGCTGCACCATTGCTGTTTTTTGGGGAGTTTCTTGCGCTGGGACTTTGCTGGTGCCCGTCAACGGTTCTGTACAATTATCTGACATATTTTTTGATGACAGCGGCGGTTCTGCTTCTCTGTCAGGGGCTGACAGGCGGTGATAAGGCATGCGGCAAAAGACAGCGGCTTTGTTTTACGGCGGCGGGCGTCTGTCTGGGGGCCAATGTGGCGGTGCGGATGCCGAATGTGGTGCAGTCAGCCTTGATTCTGGCGGTGTGGTATGGGATTGTGCTGCTTGACAGACGGCCGGACGGCACCGGCGGCCGGGAAACGGAAAAACGGCCCCTGCCATGGCGGGAACTTTTCGGGGTTACAGGGTGGTGTCTGCTTGGCTACGTTGTCGGCTTTGGCGTGCCTTTGGCTGTGATCTGCATTTGTTATGGACTCACGGCCTATCCTGATATGGTGCGCACGATGTTTGCCATGACCGGGCAGGCGGTTGACTACAAACCAACTTCGATGCTGAGCGGTATGTTGGGAGATTATGGCAAAGGGTTATACTGGCTGGTATTCGCAGGGGTGTGCGCCGCTGCGGCAGGGCTGGCATTTTTTGCGCGGGAGCGGTTATACGGCGCAGGGGAGAAAGCGGGACAGCAGAGCGGAGGAAAAACCGATGCGCCGGCGGGCGGGCGGGCGAATGTTATTTCGGCAGGATGGAATGCATATAGAGTAACGGGGATTATGATCAAGGCGGCATATATACTGCTTCTTCTGGTGCTGCTCCGCTTTTACTGGGGCAGGGGGATGTTCCATTTCCGGTATTATCAATACGGCAACGGCAGTATCTATTATCCCGCGGTGCTGCTGCTTTTGGTGACAATCGCGGCGGCAATACTGTGTCTGATTGGAAAAAGGGTGCGCGCAGAGCAGAAGATACTGGCGGCGTTTGTGCTTTTGCAGATATTTCTGACGCCTCTTGGCAGCAACAACGACTTGTATCCGATTATCAATAATCTGTTTGTGGCGGCGCCCTTTCTGCTGTGGGTGGCAGATGCCAGGCGACAGCGGAGCGGAGAGGGCTATGCTTTTGTGTGGCGTGCGCCGGTGGCGCTGCTGATTCTGTTTGTTACGGTGCAGAGCATCGGTTCCCATGCAAATTTCGTTTTTCAGGACGGCATTTATGGAGAACCCAGAGAAAAGCGTGTAGAGAGGCCGGAAAAGGCGGCGGGTGTCTATACAACACTGGAAAACGGCGCGCTTTTGGAGGAACTGTCCGCATTCATAGAGGAGGAAGGTCTGACAGGCAGGGAAATGATTGCTTATGACGAACTGCCCGGGCTTCATTATCTGCTGGACATGCCGCCGGCGCTTTCCACCGGCTGGCCGGATTTAGATTCCTACCGCATGACAGAGTACACGCGGGATCTTGCGGAAGCAGAAAAGGAGATCATGGCAGGCGGGGAACTGCCGGTCATAATTGTATCCTCGGCTGTGGCGGCTTACTGGAGCGATGACGGTGAGGCCATCAACTGGTTCGGTGTGGATATGGAGGCCATGGCTAAGGATGAAAAACAGCGGATTCTGGGGGAGTGGATCAGGCATTACGGGTACACGGAGCAATTTGGGAATATGCGGTATGTGGTTTATATGAAGTAATGGGAAGGATTAGGTAAATAAGCCTGTTTGAACGTTATGTGCGCAAACATAATGTTTACAGACATAAAAGTATGATATAATGGGCACGAGGAAAAGCAAGCGGTTATGAAACAGGCAATTGCATTGGGAGCTGGAAAAACATGATCAATTTTAATGTCCCCCCCTTCACGGGGAAAGAGTTTGAATATATGAAGGAGGCCGTGGAAAACCAGAAGATTTGCGGTGACGGGCCTTTTACGAAAAAATGCAGCGAGTGGATCGAGGCGCAGACCGGCACGGCCAAGTGCCTGCTCACCACTTCCTGCACCCACGCCACGGAGCTGGCGGCGCTTTTGGCGGAGATTAAGCCGGGGGATGAGGTTATCCTGCCCTCCTACACGTTTGTGTCCACAGCGGATGCGTTTGTGCTGCGGGGCGCCACGGTGGTATTTGTGGATATTCGTCCGGACACCATGAACATAGATGAAAAGCTGATTGAGGATGCCATTACAGAGCGCACAAAAGTGATCGCACCTGTGCACTATGCGGGTGTGGGATGCGAGATGGATGCCATCATGGATATTGCTAAGAGGCATCACCTGATGGTGGTGGAGGACGCTGCGCAGGGCATTATGGCGTCCTATAAGGGGAAACCGCTGGGAACCTTCGGTGAGTTCGGCTGTTTCAGTTTCCACGAGACGAAAAACTTAAGCATGGGTGAGGGCGGCGCCTTGCTGATCCGCGATGAAAAATACATTGAAGATGCGGAGATTTACAGGGAAAAGGGAACGGATCGAAGTAAGTATTATAGAGGACAGGTGGATAAGTACCGCTGGCAGGAGTACGGTTCCTCCTATTTGCCGAGCGATATGAACGCGGCATATCTGTACGCGCAGTTAGAGCAGGCAAAAGAGATTACGCAGGCCAGAATGGACAGATGGAACCAGTATCTGGAGCTGCTTAAGCCGCTTGCGGATGCCGGAAGAATTGAACTTCCCTATATCCCGGCGCACTGTGTGCACAATGCCCATATGTTTTATATTAAGACCAGGGATATGGAGGAGAGAAGCCGCCTGATTGCGTATTTGAAAGAAAAAGATATTTTGGCGGTGTTTCATTATGTGCCGCTGCACTCCGCGCCTGCCGGGAAAAAGTACGGGCGGTTTTACGGTGAGGACAAGTACACTACGAAAGAGAGCGAGAGACTTTTGCGGCTGCCGCTGTTCTACAAGCTGACGGCGGATGAGACAGAATATATTGCGGAGCAGGTAAAGGCATTTTATGCGTCAAACTGATGTGGGATATAAAAACTGTATACTGGCGTTTGCTGTCACGGGAGCAAGTGCGCTCCTGATGGGCCTGTTCTTTGACTTCTATTTTGATTTAAATGACGATACCATGATGCGGGACATTATGTCCGGGGTCTACAGTGGTACGCCGGACGGCCACAATATGCAGACGCTCTATCCGCTGGGGGCACTGATAGCGCTGGGCTATCGGATCTGCGGCTCCTTTCCGTGGTATGGGGCGTTTCTGCTGTTATGTCAGTTTGGCTGTTTCTTTCTGGTGGGCGTCAGGATGTGCACACTGGCGGACGTTTTTTGTGCACGGGAAAGGGCGTTTAGGGACGGTGCAGGCGCAGATGGAAGTGGTACGCGACGGCGTCTGGCCGGGAAGCTGTGCTGCCTTTTCCTGCTGGCGGTTTTTCAGTGGGGCATATGGTTGACCCATATGGTTAATGTGCAGTACACAATTACCTGCGGCATGCTCGTGGGAGCGGCTGCTTTTCTTTTTCTGACGATGCCGGAGGGGGCGCTTTTCGGGAAGCCGTCCGCACCGCTTTCCGTGAAAGCGTTTCTGATAAAGAGCCTGCCGGCGCTGCTTCTTTTCCTGCTGGCTTTTCAGCTCCGGTCGGAGATGGCACTGCTCACCCTGCCTTTTCTGGGACTTGCAGGGCTTTTTTGCTGGTGGGCGGACAGACCTGTTTTTGCAGGAAAAACGATGCAGAAATATGTGGGGCTGCTCCTGCTTCTGCTGGCAGGTATGGGGATATCCATTGGGGCGGACAGCCTTGCCTATGACGGAGAGTGGCGGGAGTTTCGTCAGTTCTTTGACGACAGGACGGCAATTTATGACTTTTATCCAGAGGTGCTGCCGGAGAAGCCTTTCGATACGGATTTGGAAAGTCTTGGCGTCTCTGTGGGCGCACAGATTCTGCTGAAAAATTACAACTTCGGTCTCGATGAGAAAATCGATGCGCAGATGCTCTCGGATGTGGCGGATTATGCGAGGGAGCATGTGGGCGGCGCGAGAGACTGGGGCGCAATTTTTAAGGAAAAGCTGCTGCTTTACCGTTACCGAAGTTTTCACGGCGGCGATGCGCCTTATAATCTGCTGGTGATTCTGGGATATGGGGCAAATGTAATATCAATGATTCTTTTGCTGTGGCGGGATGTTCGGAAGCTGCTCACTGCGGCGGTGCAGCTTCTTTTGCTTGTTTTGGTGAGAAGCGCTCTGTGGATGTTTATCCTAATGCGGGGACGGGATCCCGAGCGGATCACACATCCTCTTTATCTGGTGGAATTCTGTCTGCTGGCCGGGTTGTTTTTGTGGCATATATGGCGTGAGATACCGGTTTCCGGGAAAACTGCGCCGGGCGCGGTATTCTCGGCAAATCGCCGGGGCGGTTTTGCCGCGGCCCGATCCCTGTTATGCAGTGCGGCGGCGGTTCTTTTCCTCCTCTCTGTCTGGGGACTGTGGAAGGGCTTACCCGCAGTACAGGCTGATCAGGCAGGGCGCCAGGAAATCAACCGGGAATGGGAGGCCATAGACGCCTACTGCCGGGCGCATCCGGACACATTTTATTTCGAGGACGTCTACTCCACGGTGGCCTTCTCGGGAAAACTTTTGGAGTGCAGGGAGAATACGATTGCCAATTATGACATTGCCGGAGGCTGGATGTGTAAGAGCCCGTTGTACCGAAAAAAGCTTGCGGATTTCGGCATAGAGGAAGCGGCGGATGCGCTGGCGGAAGGAAAGGCGGCCTTTATCATGTCGGATGAGGAAGTAAGCCTGCGGGGGCTTACATGGTTTGAAGTTCCCTATGCCGAAAAGGGGCTGACCGTGTATGTCGAAGCCTATGACAGGATCGGGGAAAACTATGGCGTATATCAGGTTATTCCCATTTCATGAGGAGAGGCAGATGAGTGCAGAGAAGGTAAATCTGCGGCCGATTACGGCGGCGGATACGGCGAAGGTCGTGGAATGGCGGAACAAAGAATTTGTGAGAAAAAATTTTATTTATCAGAAGCCTTTTACGGAGGAGGGGCATATGGCCTGGCTCAGAGAGCAGGTGGAGCCGGGGCATGTGGCACAGTTTATCATCTGTGTGGCGGACAGAGAAATAGGCAGCGTTTATCTGCGGGATATTGACAGGGAAAAAGAAACGGCGGAGTATGGCGTTTTTATCGGCGAGGAGGAGGCTCTGGGCAGAGGATATGGTACGGCGGCCGCCCGATTGATGCTGGAGTACGGATTTGAGACGCTGGGTCTGAAAAAAATATTTCTGCGTTTTGTGGAAGGTAATACGGGAGCGTGGAAAAGCTATGAGAAAGCAGGCTTTCAAATGATAGAAGATAAGCGGGAACGCGTTAAATTGGAACAGGGAGAACGAACGGTCTTCTTTATGGAGACAGAGCGCGGCGCGTGGGAGCGTGTGAAGCGGCTCGGAATGGAGAAAATATGAAGCAGTTGGTCAGTTTTGTGATTCCCTGCTATCGGTCGGCCCAGACGATTGGCAGGGTGGTGGAAGAGATTGATGCGGCGATGAAGGAATTATCCGGGTATGCGTATGAAATTGTGCTTGTCAACGACGCTTCGCCGGATGACACCTTCGATGTGATACGTAGTCTGTGTGCGGGGCGGAAGGACATTTGCGGTGTGAACCTGGCCAGAAATTTCGGGCAGCACGCGGCGCTTATGGCGGGATTTCGTCATGTGCGCGGCGATGTGGTGGTCTGTCTGGATGACGACGGACAGACGCCTGCAGAAGAAGTCGGAAAACTGCTGGTGAAACTGGAAGAAGGTTACGACGTTGTCTATGCCAAATACACGCATAAACAGCATTCGTTTTTCAGGAATTTTGGCAGCAGGGTAAACGAGCGGATGACCCGGATAATGCTGGGAAAGCCAAAGGAGCTGTATATTTCCAGCTATTTCGCCATGAAACGGTTTATCGCACAGGAGCTGATCCGTTATGAAAATCCTTATCCCTATGTGATCGGGCTGGTGCTGCGCGCCACGAAAAGGATTGCGAATGTGGAAGTGACCCACAGGGAGCGCGAGATCGGAACTTCCGGGTACACGATGGGGAAACTTTTGGGACTGTGGTTTAACGGGTTCACGGCGTTCAGCGTAAAACCGCTGCGGATTGCCACGGTGATCGGCGTAGCTTCTGCCTGTGGAGGATTTATCTATGGGATTTATACCGTGCTGAAAAAGTTTTTAAACCCGGAGGTGCCGGTGGGATTCAGCGCGTTGATGGCGTCAATGGTATTTTTTTGCGGGCTGATTCTTCTGATGCTGGGGATTATCGGCGAGTACATCGGGCGGATTTATATTTCCATGAACAATTCCCCCCAGTATGTGATCAGAGAGAGTGTGGATGAGAGAGATGCGGAGTGATAAAAAACGAGATGCTAAGAGAAGCCTTCTGATTGTGGGCGTCTTTTCTCTTTTGTTTTCGGCGGCAGTACTGTTCGGCGCGCGGCTGGACAGCGTGGAGAATGTAGATGTAAGGGACGTAACGCTATGGCTCCGGCTGGTGGCGCTGAGCGTCATTTTTACGGGAATGGTGCGCCTTTTGTGGCTCCTGCCTGATTCGTTTGGGAAGAGGGAGCGAAGGGAAGGCGGGAAACTTTTTTGGACAATAACAAAGGGAATTGAAGGGGCGGGCGGATATGCCGACGTCCTTTCCTTTCTTTTTCTGCTTTTATGCTGGCTGCCTGTTTTTTTAGCGGTATATCCGGGATTTTTTGTATACGACGCCCAGGATGAATATATACAGGTCGCGACAAGGGCATTCTCCACGCATCATCCCCTTGTGCATGTGCTGCTCCTTGGCGGAATCATATGCGGCGTGCATAAACTGACGGATTCCTACAATCTGGGTATCGCCTGCTATACGGTTTTTCAGATGGTTCTGGCGGCAGGTGTTTTCACCTTTCTTTTCTCTTATCTTCGCAAAAAAAAGATTTCCCGCGGGCTGCGGCTGCTCGGTCTTGTCTGGCTGGGACTGTTTCCCACGGTGGTAATGTTTACCCTGTGCTCCGCAAAGGACGCGCTGTTTACGCTGTCATTGCTGTTGCTGCTTGTCTGTCTTCTGGAGCTGGGCGCGGGCGGGACGTTTTTTGAGACAAGGGGCTGGCAGATTCTCTTTGTGGTGAGCGGCATGGGAATGATGCTTTTTCGCAACAATGGTTTTTATGCCTTTCTGGTGATGATTCCCCTGCTGCTTCTTGCGCAGAAAAAGGGACGGGGCCGGCTGCTCCTTCTGGCGGTCTGCGCAGTGGCGGGGTGTATGCTGGTAAAGGGCGGGCTGAAAGCGGCGCTCCATGCGGATGACTCCGAATATCAGGAGCTGTTGACCGTGCCGATCCAGCAGCTTGCCAGAACATATCGGTATGCACCGGAGGCCTTTTCCGGGGAGGATCTTGAGACGCTTTACGAGGTTTTGGATGAGGAGGCGCTTTCCCTGTACACGCCGCGGCTTTCCGACCCGGTAAAATACCGTTTTGACAACGGGGCTTTCTCGCGGGATAAGGGGAAATATGCAAAGCTCTGGCTACGTGTCGGCATGAAAAAGCCCCTGATTTATCTGAATGCATGGTGGATGACCTCATATGGCTTCTGGTATCCTGACACCGTCATTAATGTGTACGGGGGGAACACGGTATTTACCTTTACCTATCAGGATAATTCCTATTTCGGCTATGAGGTGGAGCTGCCGGGCGTCAGGGAGAGTAAAATCCCGTGGCTGGATGAGGTGTACCGCAAGCTGTCCCTGGAAGTCTGGAAGGAGAAGGTGCCCGTGGTTTCCTGGCTCTTTTCTCCGGGAGCCATGTTCTGGCTGTATGCCTTTCTGTTTGCATGGCTGCTAAACAACAGAAGATATGAATTGCTGTATCCCTTTTTGCCGATTTTCCTTATATGGCTGACGGTGCTTCTCGGTCCCACTTATCTGCCAAGGTATGTGCTTTTTTTCTGGTATGCGCTGCCGCTGTTTCTGGCAGTTATGCAGATGGGTTTCGGCAGAGAAGCAAAATATATTGATACACACTAAAAAACGGTGTACAATTTACTGAAAAGTATAGAAAGGCAGAAAAAATTTATGAAAACAAAAGTTTTTATCGACGGAAGCGAAGGAACGACGGGTTTGAGAATTAACGAACGGTTTCAGAAACGTGACGATATAGAGTTATTGCACATTAATCCAGAGCTTAGAAAAGATCCTGAGGAGCGAAAGAAAATGATGCGTGCCTCGGATATTACTTTCCTCTGCCTGCCGGACGAGGCGGCAAGGGAGTCCGCTGCACTTGCGGAGAATGAAGATGTAATAATTATCGACGCATCTACTGCGCACCGCACGGAGGAAGGCTGGGCTTATGGATTCCCGGAGCTGTCGGATGCCCATAAAACCGCCATTAAGGAAGGAAAGCGCGTGGCGGTTCCGGGGTGCTATGCCACCGGGTTTATCTCGCTGGTGTATCCGCTGATCACGGGGGGGATTCTTCCCAAAGATTACCCGGTAAGCTGTTTTGCTATTTCGGGATACAGCGGGGCCGGGAAGAGAACCATAGCGGCTTATGAGAGCGCGGACAGGCCGAAGGAATTGTCGGCGGGAAGGGAGTATGCGCTGACGCAGCAGCACAAACATCTGAAGGAAATGAAGAAGATCACAGGGCTTGCGCGCACGCCCCTGTTTTCCCCGATCATAGACGACTATTACAGCGGCATGGTGGTTTCCGTGCAGCTTTATGCGGACATGCTGACAAAAAAGATGGCGCCGGAACCGCTGCTGGATTATTATGCAGAATATTATCGGAACAAACAGTTCATTCAGGTGAGCGCTGCGGACGACGAGACTGCGGCCGGCGGATTTTTGGCCGGGAACGGATTGTCCGGCTGGGACGGACTGAAAATTTATGTGACGGGAAACGAGGAGCGCATAGTAGTTTCCTCGCAGTTTGACAATTTGGGAAAGGGCGCGTCAGGCGCGGCCATTCAGTGTATGAATATTATTCTGGGATGTGACGAGGCGAAGGGACTTGATTTGTAAAAACGTCCCAAACGTGGTACACTATGTACGCGAGTGAGGAAAATTATGAACCGAATTTTAAATAAAAAACAGGCCATTTGCGGCACGGTCTGGATATTGGCCGTGTGTGCGGCGCTGATTCTCTGGCCGCTCCGTCTGATTCACGAGGAAGTGCGGGCTGAAAGCGGCAGGCAGCAGGCGGCAGTCTCTGAGGCGGTTAACGCAGATTGTGTGGTGCAGCAGAGATTTATTGCACAGTATGACAGACTGAAAGAGATCGAGATTTATCTGGCTGACTGGACAAGGGGGGACAAGTTCAATTTTGTGCTCCGCGATGCGTCCATGCAGACGCTGATGCAGCAGGTGATTGATACCGGGGATATGGAGACGATTCCCGGCTATTGCCGCGTACAGGTAAATATCGACACGGAAGTGGGACGGGACTACTATCTTCTGCTGCAGGGAGTGGAATCCGAATTTCATGTGGCTTATGCCGATAACGCGGGGGAAAATACGAATATTTATATCGGTGCGGTCTATTATGACGGCGTGGAGGACACGGAGCGGTGCATGATCGCGGATTATGTCTATGAGGTTCCTCTGCGGAAGGGAAAGACATTCGTTCTGGATGCGGCTTTTCTGCTTGTGGGTGTACTCACTTCCCTGCTCACTGCGGCTTATTATAAGAGACGCCCGGAGAAAAACACCCTGCTTACGGTGGACCGGGCCATGCGCTTTGTCTTAAATCCGCTGATTGCTGCGGCGGCTGTTGCGGCAGGGGTAGCAATCGGGCCGTGCCGTCTTTTAACGACAGATATTTATTCCATCCTGTTTTATGAGACAGGGGTGGTTTTTGCGGCAGCGGCGGCGTTTTATGCGGTGAATCACGACAGAACCGGGCTTGCCTCGGACAGGACGGCCTTTGCGGTGCTTCGCGAGAGGTGGCAGGATGACCTGCAGTCCGTGATGTTTGCCGGGGCGGTCTGGGGATGCTGCAATTATATGAACGCGTTGTATGAGATTCATCATACGGTGGCTTACAGGCAGGTGCTCATTTTCTTTGCTCTGGCATTGATTGTGACATATCGGAAGAAGGAGTTTTTTTGCTGGAGTACGCTGGTCTACGGCGTGGCGGCTGCGGTGGCCGCGCCCATGTATTACCGGGACGCGCTGGCGGCTCTGATAGAGAAAAGCGCGCAGACGGGTCTGGCGGAGCTGGGGGAGTTGGAGCTTAAGGCCCTGAAGCTGACGGTCTGGGCAGGCGTTCTTGCAGGATTTGTGATCCTGAATACCCTGAAACTGCTTTTTGGGAGGAAAATCAAAAGAATTTCCGTACCATACGGCATTCTTGTCGGTGCTTTTTTTGCATTGATTATCCTGTATCGGAATACAAGGGGATGGCCCATTTTTCTCGTCTGCTGTTTCACGCTTTACTATCTGCGGATGGCTTCGGGGGTAAAACGGACGGTTTTGCTGCACAATATAGTCAACGGCATCCTGCTGCATTTTGTTCTGACAGTGGGCTACTGCCTGCTGCACAGGCCTTATATGTATTTTCAGTATTACCGTTATCCCTTCCATTTCCACACGGTGACGATTTCCGCCGTATATCTGGCGCTGGCGGTGTGCGCGGCGCTGGTTAAATTTCTGGATGCCTACGGGCGGCGGCCTTCTCTGGCGGGGACTTATAAGGAGCTCTCGGTGCTTGGCGTTTCCGCCATGTATCTGCTGTTTACGCTGTCGAGAACCGGGTATCTGGCCATCTTTGTGACGGCGGTTATGGTGATTCCGGTGGCTTTCTTTTCAGGGAAGGCGCTTCCGTTTCGGGAAAAGTGGCGGCGCTTCCTGCGGGGAATGGGGCTGATGATACTTTCCGTTATCATAAGCTTTCCTGTGATGTTTACGGCGCAGAGAACGATTCCCGCCGTGGCGGCCGATATCCGGGCCCATGAGATCGAGGACTTTCCCTCGGAGCTTGTGCATGGCAGGGATATGGATTCCTATTATTACATTACGGTGGAGCGCTTTATTCAGACCTTCCAGATGAAGGTGCTGGGGATTCCGCAGGAAAGGTGTCTGAATGCGTTTCTCTATTTCAGCAAGGCGGACGGGGAGTCAGAGTACCGGAGTCCTTATCTGGAAAACGGGGGAAGGATACTGCTTGCGTCCGCAGAGGATATGGCGGCATCCGCGGAAGAAGAGGAAGAAGAGTCTTATACGAACGGCAGGTTATATATATTTGAACGCTATTACGAGAGATTGAACAAAACGGGACATGACGATATGGGAGTGATGGAGCCTGACGGCAATTATCTGGCCCATGCCCACAATATTTATTTGCAGGTGGCCTATGACCATGGCATTTTCGTGGGCGGCGTATTCCTTCTGCTGGGAATCGGGACGCTTGTGCAGGCGGCTTTCTACTATCGGAGGCACAGGGAGGACAGGGAGTGTGCGCTGTTTCCGCTGGCGCTCCTCGTTCTCTTTGCGGTGGCCGGGCTGACGGAGTGGATTTTCCATCCCTGCTGTCCCATCGCGTACTGTCTGCTTCTCGTGATGGGGCCGCTGCTCACGGATATACGGGTGGATGAGATACCGGAAAGGATGTAATACAGGTCGAAGCATATACTGTGGAGAACGTAAGAACACGATACAAAGGTGTAAAAATGGAAAAAATAAGAAAACCTTTTAACGCAAAACTGTTTTACAGACGGACATGCCTGATTATATACGATATTATCAGTATTGTCCTTGCAAGCTATATGGCGATTCTGTGGCGTTACGATTTTCACCTCGACGAAATTCCGAGGCATTTCACACAGCCAATTGAACGTTTTCTTTTGCTCAATATTTTGATAACACTGGTTATTTTTTATCTGATGCGTCTCTACAGCAGCCTCTGGGCTTTTGCGGGGGAGACGGAGCTGCAGAATATCGTGGTGGCCTGTGTGCTGTCAACGCTGGCGGACGCGGTCGGCCTGCAGTTTTTCAAGGTGACGACCCGGGCGGTGCCGAGAAGCTACTATCCCGCGTATATGGCCGTTCTGGTGGTCTGCATCTTTGCAAGCCGGTTTTCCTATCGGTTTTTCCGCGGATTAAAGCATAAGCAGCAGAATAAAAAGAATATGATCTCGGTTATGGTGATCGGTGCGGGCGAGGCTGCCAATCTGATCATCAAGGAGATTGTAAACAGCAATTTTTCCACTATGGTCATCAAATGTATCATCGATGACGATAAGGGAAAATGGGGGAAATATATTCAGGGGATCAAGGTCGCCGGCGGCCGGGACAAGATCGTGGAGTGCGCGGATATCTATGATGTGGACGAGATCATTGTGGCCATGCCCTCCGCACCGAGGACGGAGATCCGGGAAATACTGGAAATCTGTAAGGACACAAACTGTAAGCTGCGTTCCCTTCCCGGCATGTACCAGCTTGTAAACGGCGAGGTCAATGTGAGTAAGCTGCGGGATGTGGAGCTGGAGGATCTGCTCGGCAGGGATCCGATCAGCGTCGATATGGACTCCATTCTCGGCTATGTGCAGGGGAAGGTGGTGCTTGTCACCGGCGGCGGCGGTTCCATAGGCAGCGAACTTTGCAGACAGATCGCGACCCACAGACCGAAACAGCTGGTAATTGTGGATATTTACGAGAACTCGGTATATGATGTGCAGCAGGAGCTGAAACAGAAATACCCCGAGCTGAATCTGGTGGTGCTTATCGCCTCCGTGCGAAATACGAACCGGATGAACTTTATTTTCTCCGAGTATAAGCCGGACATCGTTTACCATGCGGCGGCCCACAAGCATGTGCCGCTGATGGAGGACAGCCCCACCGAGGCGATCAAGAACAATGTTTTCGGCACCTTTAAGACGGCACAGGCAGCGGCTATGAGCGGCGTCCAGCGGTTTGTTATGATCTCCACCGACAAGGCGGTGAATCCCACGAATATCATGGGAGCCAGCAAACGGATCTGCGAAATGATTATCCAGACCTTTGACAAGCATTATGAAACGGAATTTGTGGCGGTGCGCTTCGGCAATGTGCTGGGCAGTAACGGCAGTGTGATTCCGCTTTTCCGAAAGCAGATCGCGGCGGGCGGGCCGGTGACGGTCACCCACCCGGATATCATACGCTACTTTATGACCATTCCCGAGGCGGTGTCGCTGGTTCTGCAGGCCGGCGCGTACGCAAGGGGCGGGGAAATTTTTGTCCTTGATATGGGAGAACCCGTGAAAATCCTTTCTCTGGCGGAAAACCTGATTAAGCTTTCGGGCTATCGTGTGGGTGAAGATATCAAGATTGAATTTACGGGTCTTCGTCCCGGGGAAAAGCTCTACGAGGAGCTTCTGATGGACGAGGAAGGCATGAAGGATACGGCGAACAGGATGATTCATATCGGCAAGCCGATCGAACTGGACGAGTATGAATTTTTCGCGCAGCTAAAGGCGCTGAAAGATGAGTGTCAGATTGAAAGCTCAGATATCAGACCGCTGATTCAGGAAATCGTGCCGACTTATCATTATAGCTGAACATCGGATTTTAGGAGGGTCAAAATCATGGAAAAGAAACGAATTTATCTTTCCTCCCCCACCATGCATGGGGATGAGCAGAGATTTGTGCAGGAGGCATTTGACACGAACTGGGTGGCGCCTCTGGGGCCGAACGTAAATGCATTTGAGAAGGAGATTGCCGAATATACGGGATGCGGTCATGCGGCGGCGTTAGCTTCCGGCACGGCGGCGATCCATATGGCGCTGCGGCTTCTGGGTGTACGGCAGGGGGATGTGGTGTTTGTGTCGGATCTGACCTTTTCTGCGTCCTGCAACCCGATTGTATACGAAAACGGTACGCCCGTATTTATTGATGCGGAGCCGGATACATGGAATATGTCCCCGGAGGCGTTAAGACGCGCCTATGAGAAATACCCGAATCCAAAGGCGGTGATCTGTGTACATCTGTACGGCACGCCCGCCAAGCTTGATGAGATTATGGAAATCTGCGGGGCGCATGGCACGCCGATGATAGAGGATGCGGCGGAGTCCCTTGGAAGCACATATCAGGGAAGGCATACAGGTACCTTTGGAAAATACGGAATCTATTCTTTTAATGGCAATAAGATCATCACCACCTCGGGAGGCGGCATGTTTGTATCGGCCGAGGAGGACGCCGCGAAAAAGGTTACTTTTCTGGCGACGCAGGCAAGAGACCAGGCAAGACATTACCAGCATTCGCAGATCGGTTATAATTACCGCATGAGCAATGTGACGGCCGGAATCGGCCGGGGACAGCTGATGCATCTGGAGGAGCACAAGGCGAAAAAGAAGGCCATTTACGAGCAGTACTGCAGGGAATTTGCGGATGTGCCCGCGATACAGATGAATCCCATGAACCCGAAAGGGGATGCGAATAACTGGCTTTCCGGCATGGCGATTGCGGCGGACAGCGGCGTGACGCCGGATATGGTTATGGATGCGCTTGAGGAAAAGCTTAAGGCGGAATGCAGGCCGATCTGGAAACCCATGCATATGCAGCCGGTTTTTGCGGAATGTGATTTCTTTGCGCACAATGAGGACGGCAGCAGCGTAGGTGAGGATATCTTTGCGAGGGGATTGTGTCTGCCAAGCGACATCAAGAACACGGAGGAGGAGATGGAGGCGATTATCCGCACGGTGAAAGAGCTGTTTTAAGGGTGTGTGGTGCAGGCGGGTGTCAATTTCTACGTGGCCGCGCGAAAGGAGTATCGAATGATGGACATATTTGAGGAGAAGGACAAGGTTCGGCTGTGCGACGAGATTGCGGCTTTTTTTAAAGAAGAGCATGATCTGGAGCTGGGGATCATCGGAACGGGGAAAATACTGGATTTCTTTCAGGAGATGCTGGGGGATCGTATCTATAATAAGGCGCTGGATGATGCGAAACGGTTTTATGCCAGGTATGCGGATAATATGGAGGCGGATTATTACGCATTATATAAAGATGTAAAGTAGACAGTAATATGAGATTAAAATGTTAAAGTTATTTTGATGTATCAAAATAACTTTACTTTTTTACAGTTGGTTCTATGATAAGTATATTGATAAAAGGTTATTCTGCGGCAGATCATAGTATGATATGAGAAGAAGGGAGAACAGAATGGCAGAACAGCATAATAAAATATATTACGCGGATGAAAACATCACCATCCGGGACATGCAGCAGGAGGATGCGGCGGTTATCACTGCGGAGGAGATTGCACAGGGGTGGAACGCGAGCGTCGATAAATACGAGATGCGTCTGCGGGACAGGCAGGAAAAGAATGCTTCCGTTCTGGTGGCGGAGTACCAGGGAAGGGTGGCGGGATACATTAATGTTTATCCCGTATCTGAGTGGGGCGCATATGCGGGTAAAGGTTATCCCGAAATTGTGGATTTCGGTGTCCTTGAGAAATACAGGCGTCACGGAATCGGCAGTAAGCTTATGGACGTGGCGGAGCAGATTGCCGGGAAGTACAGTGATCGGGTATGTCTGGGCGTGGGATTACACAGCGGTTACGGCAGCGCCCAGAGAATGTATGTGAAACGCGGGTATATTCCCGACGGCAGCGGCGTGTGGTATGACGATAAGGTGTGCGAGCCGAATGCGGCATGCCGTAACGATGATGATCTGGTGCTGTATTTTATGAAGGAGCTGGAATCGGGGAACTGATTTTGCGGCCGCTTGTTTTTGCTATAACAAAACCACAGTTATCAAGCAGCTTTTCAAAAAAGAAAATCTGCAGCAATAACTGTGGCTTTTGTATGCCGTTTCCTTTTAGCTGACTGCCTACTGTATTGCGGAATATCCAAATGCATTTGCAAAAGCGTCAATAGGCTGTTTCTCTTTGCACAATGCGCATTCCTCCGAGCTGTAAGTCTTGTATTCGGGAATGTCCGATGTGGTGAACAGGGCATTGACCGGAATGCCTGCCACAGAATTGGCGGCACTGAAAATCGCACTTACGCTGCTGATGGTCGCGCCATAATAGGTCAGGGTCTGTACCGCCTTGGTGACAGTACGGCCTGTGGTTGCGCTTGCGAGCAGAAGCAGTATATTCTTGTCCCTGATCATGGGCAGATAATTATCGCGGAACAACATCTGGCCGGAAGTGGAGTATTCGGGGGTGACAATATAGATCGTCTGGTGGGCATTGCGGGAATAGACGCCGGCTCTTGTCAGTTCCTCCGCCAGGAATGCGCCGATGATCTCACAGCCGTCTATACAGACGATCGTATCTACCACGGTAGACAGCATGATCTGGCGGCTCAGTTCCTTTGCGGCGGTAGATGCTTCACTCAATCTTGTTTTCAGCGTGGTCATATCCAAAAAGTAATTGATATGGGAGCTGGGAGTTACAAAATGTCCGTGTATTGCTTTTAATTCAATATTGGGATGGCTTTTGGAGTGAATTTTAATAAGTTCCTTCATCGGGCTACCTCCTTATTACGATATGTTTTGTTTTTTGCACAATTTCTCCGTGAGGAATCATCGTGTTGTTGTAAATATTATACAGCCTGTATGAATGTAAATCAATGTTGTCTTGGGAAAAAAGGAGACAATTGGTTTTATATATGCTATAATTTATCCCCAGAGAGGAACAATATATGTATAAGAAATATAGCAAGAGATGTCTGGATTTCCTGCTGTCCCTGTGCGGCATTATCGTGCTCAGTCCCATACTGGCCGTTCTGGCGGTTCTGGTGCGGGTGAAGCTGGGAAGCCCGGTTTTGTTCAAACAGGAGAGACCGGGGAAGGATGAGAAAATTTTTACCTTATGTAAGTTCCGCACCATGACGGATGCGCGGGATGAGAAGGGGGAGCTTTTGCCGGACGCCGTGCGGCTTACGAAGTTCGGGAAATTTCTGCGGGCCACGAGTCTGGACGAGCTGCCGGAGCTTTTTAATATTTTGAAGGGCGATATGAGCGTGATCGGGCCAAGGCCCCTGCTCGTCTCTTATCTGCCCTACTACACGGAACGCGAGCGCCTGAGACACAGCGTACGCCCGGGGCTGACGGGGCTTGCGCAGGTCAGCGGGCGCAATTTCCTTGATTGGGACAGGCGGTTTCAGAAGGATGTGGAGTATGTGGAGCATCTGACCTTCGGCATGGATATGAAGGTGCTGTGGATGACGGTGCAGACGGTGCTGGGGCATACCGACGAGGTGGCGGAGGACACCAGCGCGGCGGAAGGAAATTTTGCGGAGATCAGAAAGAAGCGGCTTGAGGAAACAGGGAGTTTAGAGGCATGAATATTTTGATTTTGAGCGCGGGCACCCGCGATAAGGTGGTGCAGTATTTTAAGAAGGAGCTGGCGGGCAAGGGCAGAGTGATCGCCACGGACTGCTCCAATCTGGCGCCGGCGGTGTATGAGGCTGACGCCTTTTATCTGGTGCCCAGGATCACGGAGCCGGGATATCTGGATGTGGTTTTGGATATCTGTAATAAGGAAAAGATTGCGGGTGTGTTTTCCCTGATTGACCCGGAGCTTTCTCTTCTGGCAAAGGAGCGGGAGCGGTTCCTGTCGGTGGGGACGACGCCCATTGTTTCCGATTATGAGCTGGTGGAGACATGCTTTGACAAGTACAGGATGTTTGAAATGCTTCGGAACATGCAGATACCTACAGCGAAATGCTATATAGAGAAAGAGGCCTTCTACCGGGCGGAGGAAAGCGGGGAGATTTCTTACCCGGTCTTTGTGAAGCCTGTGCGGGGCAGCGCCAGCATCCATATCAATAAGGTGGGGAGCAAAAAGGAAATTGAGGTGCTCTGCGATCTCTATGACGATCTGATGGTGCAGGAGTATATGGACGGTACAGAGTTCGGTGCGGATGTGTACGTGGACATGATATCCGGGAAATGTACGGATATTTTCGTGAAAAAGAAGATCAAGATGCGGGCTGGGGAGACGGATAAGTCGGTGTCCTTCAAAGATGAGAAGCTGTTTGCACTGATCCGGGATTTTGTGGAGGAATGCGGTTTTCGCGGTATGATAGATATCGATATATTTGAGATTGACGGCGTGTACTATATTTCGGAAGTCAATCCCCGTTTTGGCGGCGGGTATCCCCACGCATACGCCTGCGGCGTGAATATGCCCGCGGCGGTGATCCGCAATCTGGACGGGCAGGTGAACGAGGTGCGGATCGGGGACTATAAAGAAGGGATCTGCATGATGAAGTTTAATGAGGTGATGATACGGGATATGTCGGGGGAGGAGATTGTACCGTAGTATTTTTCTGCATGAAAAGTGCAAACAATGGTGGTACAATGCAAAACAAATTCATTTGTTTTGTTGACGATGTTTGCGCGCGAGGATATAATGGTAGTAAAGAGGTGATAGTATGGCTACAACAAATATTAATGTGCGCGTGGATTCCGTGTTAAAACAGGAGGCGGAGGCGCTTTTTAACGACCTTGGGTTAAATATGTCCTCTGCAATCAATATGTTTTTGCGTTCAGCGGTCAACCATGATGGCATTCCGTTTGAATTGAAGCGTTCTATACCAAATGCGGAGACCAGAGCGGCGCTTAATGAATATGAGGAGATGAAAAAGAATCCGGGCAGTTACAAGAGGTATCAAAGTTTTGATGAGCTGGTAGATGAGGTGCTTGCGGATGCTTGAGATCGTACCGTCTAATCGGTTCAAAAGAGATTTGAAGCTGGCGAAAAAACGAGGCTGTAATATGGAGTATCTGCGGGATGTTGTCAATGTGCTGGCGCGTGAACAGAAACTGGATGAAAAATACCGCGATCATGGATTGACCGGGAATTACAGCGGATTTCGTGAATGTCATGTCGAGCCGGATTGGCTTCTTATATACCGCATTAGCCAGGATGCGCTCGAACTATTTCTATTCCGTACTGGAACACATTCAGATTTATTTTGAGGTTTGGGAAAGGTGTCATTGTTCTTATGAAAAAGGTTTTGGTTCTGACGAATTCTTCCGGCGGCCTGTATGACTTCCGGGGTGAATTTATAGAGGCGCTCTGCGCAGAATATGAAGTCTGGGTGAGTGTGCCGGACGACGTGAAAGGCATGGAGCTGGAGGCGGCAGGGTGTCATCTCATAGAGACGCCGATCAACCGCAGGGGAATCAATCCGCTGGAGGACTTGAAGTTATACCGCGCTTACGTTAAAATGATGAAGGAGATAGGGCCTGATCTGGTGGTGACTTATACCATCAAACCCAATGTCTACGGCGGATTTGCGGCAGGCATGAGGAAGATCCCCTATATTGCCACGATCACGGGGCTGGGGGGCGCTTTTGACAGGACGGGTCCGCTGCTTAAGCTGATTGTGGGGATGTACCGCGCAGGCCTGAAACGGGCGGCCTGTGTGTTCTTTCAGAATGAGGAGAACAGGGGCATCTTTCGAAAGATGGGCATTGCGGGGAAAAAGGAACGGATGGTCATGGGCTCCGGGGTGAATCTGGAAAAACATAAGTTTGAGCCGTATCCCGTCAGGGAGAAGACGCATTTTCTCTTTGTGGGGCGGGTTATGAAGGAGCGGGGGATCCTTGAGTATATAGAGGCGGCGCAGCGTTTACATAGCGACCGGGTATTTTTTGATATCATGGGTTACTGTGACGAGGATTATCAGGAACTTCTGGATGATTTGGACAAAGAAGGCGTGATTACGCAGATCGGTTTTCACACCCAGGTGCATGCGTATCTGGCGGCGGCTGACGCCATTGTGGTGGCGTCCTTCCACGAGGGCATGTCCAACGCGCTGATCGAGGGCGCGGCTACGGGCAGGCCGGTGATTGCTTCGAATATCAGCGGCTGCAGGGAGGCGTTTGAGGAAGGCGTGACGGGTTTTGGCTTTACGCCGGGAAATTCGGAGGAGCTGATTGCGGCGATGAAGAAATTTCTTGCCCTTTCCACGGAGGAACGGGAGGAGATGGGGCGGCGCGGCAGAGAGAAGATGGAGCGGGAATTTGACCGGAAGCTGGTGACGGCGGCTTATATGGACGAGGCCGGGCTGATTCTGGGGCAGTAGCCGGATAGCAGTCAGAAATAAAGGCCGGATGGTCATGTATATAATGGTGGGAATAAAACCGATACGCAGAATCGGAGATGGAGGCAATAAATGGACTTATACGAAAAGCTGGTAAGCGGGGAGGAAAAGCTCTCTCTGGTGGGACTTGGTTATGTGGGTATGCCGATTGCGGTGGCCTTTGCGAAAAAGATCAAAGTGGTTGGTTTTGACTTAAACGAGGAAAAGATTGGCCTGTACAAAAACGGCATTGATCCCACAAACGAGGTGGGAGACGAGGTGATCCGTAATACGAAGGTGGATTTCACGGCTGATCCCGCAAAGCTTAAGGAGGCTAAGTTCCATATTGTGGCGGTGCCTACGCCTGTCAATGACGACCATACGCCGGATCTTTCCCCGGTGGAAGGGGCAAGCCGTATTCTGGGGCAGAATCTGACAAAAGGTTCCGTGGTGGTGTTTGAGTCCACGGTATATCCCGGCGTGACGGAGGATATCTGTGTGCCGATTTTGGAGAAAGAGTCCGGCTTAAAGTGCGGCGTGGATTTTAAGATCGGGTATTCTCCCGAGCGTATCAATCCGGGTGACAAAGTACACAGGCTGGAGACAATCACGAAAATTGTATCGGGCATGGACGGGGAAACCCTTGAAACGGTTGCGAAGGTTTACGAGCTGGTGGTGGAAGTGGGGGTTCATCGCGCGGAATCCATCAAGGTGGCGGAGGCGGCCAAGGTCATTGAGAACAGCCAGAGAGATATCAATATTGCGTTTATGAATGAACTTTCAATCATCTTCCACAAGATGGGAATCGATACCAAATCCGTGTTGGAGGCAGCGGGGACAAAATGGAACTTCCTGCCCTTTATGCCGGGGCTTGTGGGCGGACACTGTATCGGTGTAGATCCGTACTATCTGACTTACAAGGCGGAGCAGCTTGGGTACCACTCCCAAATCATCCTCTCCGGCAGGCGGATCAATGACGACATGGGAAAATATGTGGCGGAGAGTCTGGTGAAAGCGCTGATTAAAGCGAATATTTCTGTCAAACATGCTAAGGTGGCGATTTTGGGCTTTACCTTTAAGGAGAACTGCCCGGATACGAGAAACACGAAGGTGATCGACATTTACAGGGAACTTGGGGAGTACGGAATCGTTCCCATTGTGGTTGACCCTGCGGCGGATGCTGCCGAGGCGGAGCGGCTTTACGGGATTACGTTCCAGACAATGGAGGATATCAGGGATGTGGACGCGCTGGTTATCGCTGTGGCACACGAACAGTTCCTGGGTCTTGACAAGGAGAAGATTTCCTCCTTTTATAATCCGGCGCACAAGAGAAAAGTATTGATGGACTTGAAGGGTATACTGGACCGCAAAGAATATCTGACAGAGGATTATCGGTATTGGAGATTGTAGGCGCGCGAGAAGAACTTCTAAGTCTCGCGCCGGAGAATCGTGGGGGATAATGTGGGTAGAAATAAAAAAAGGGCTCTGTATCTTTTCACAGGGCTCCTCATCTTTTTTGGGGGGCTGCTTGCAGTCGGCGGGGTCGGGGTTTATAATGATTCCGAACAATATATCACGATGCATATTCACAGGGAACCGCTTTATCCGCTCTATCTGGCGGCATTCCGGGCTGTCTGTGGAGAAGGGTATCTGACGGCGGCGATGGCCGGGCAGGGAATACTCACGGCTGTGGGGATCACGGCGCTTGCGGAGTATCTGGCAAGGCGGTTTGGCCTGCGGCTGTGGGAGGAGCTTCTGGTTGTGGCGCTGCAGCTTTTGCCGCATCTGATTACGCGGTATGTGTCGGCACTGAAAATTTTTTTGGAAAATTCGGTGATGAGCGAGGGGCTGTGCATCCCACTTTTTACCATATTTGTATATTTTCTTCTGCGGATGCTTTTCGAGGGGAAAGGGCGTGACGCGGTGTTTGCGCTGCTTTTTGCCTATCTGCTCTCCATGACCAGGGGACAGATGATGACCACAATTCTTTTGTGGGCGCTCCTTCTGGGGATTCGCGTGATACTGCGTAAAAAATATCGGATGTTATTCATGTGCGCGTCGGCTGTGATCCTTGTTTTTCTTTTGCGGGATCTGACAGTGCATGTTTATAATTACGGGGTCACCGGGTATTTTATGGGCAATACTTACGGGCAGGTGAATACGCTGACCAATGTGATGTATGCCTGCGATGAGGAGGACAGGGAGGTCTTTGAGGAAGGTGATCTGGAGCAGGCCTTTTTTGACAGCTTTTACCGCAAGGCGATGGAACAGAGACTGAACCATGCGTACGCCGGGGACAGCATTGACGAGCGGGCGTCTTATCTGGAGGAAAACCATGATGTTCTGAAATTCCAGATACTGGAGGCGGAGCTGTCGGCCTATTATTTCGGTCTGGGAGAGGTGGATTATTACGAGCAGAGCAGTATGTCCGACGAGATGGCGGGAAAGATGATAAAGAAGCTTCTGCCGGCCTGCTTCGGACAGTGGCTGTACGATTATATCCTTTTATGCCGGAACGGTTTTGTCAGGAGCATCGCGGTGGTACATCCTTTGATCAATTTTGCCGCACTCTTTCTGTACCTGCTGGCAGTCTGCCTTCTGCTGTGGCAGATGCTTGTCAAAAAACGGTTTCAGGCGGCGGTCGTTATGGGAACGGCGCTATTGTTTATTGCGGCTAACGTGTGCGCGACGTCGATCACGATCATGTGTCTGTCGCGGTATATGATTTATGGATTTTCGCTGTTTTATATCGCGCTATACCTGCTGATCAGGGAAGTGTGTGAGAATAAGCTGTTATGGAAAATATGTGATTGATAAATCGGCGGCCGGTGTAAGAGCGCGGGCTGCTTTGGCAGGAGGTAAAAATGGGCTATCAGGACATTATATTTGAAAAGGGAACGGCATTTCTTGTGACGGGCGGCGCGGGCTTTATCGGCTCGAACCTCTGTGAGGCGCTGCTTGACATGGGCTGTACGGTGCGCTGTCTGGACGATCTGTCCACGGGAAAATATGAAAACATTGAACCCTTTATGGGGAAAGAGGGCTTTACCTTCATAGAGGGAGACATCCGGGACTTTAAGACTTGCGAGTCAGCCTGCGAGGGCGTGGCATACGTGCTCCATCAGGCGGCTTGGGGAAGCGTGCCGAGAAGTATGGAGATGCCGATTCTTTACGAGGAGATTAATATCCGGGGCACCTTAAATATGATGGAGGCGGCAACGCAGTGCGGGGTCAAAAAGTTTGTCTATGCGTCCAGCTCTTCGGTTTACGGGGATTCCACAGAGCTTCCCAAGAGAGAGGGGCAGGAGGGAAATGTGATCTCTCCCTATGCCCTGACCAAGAAGACGGACGAGGAATACGGGCGGCTTTACAAAAAACTGTACGGGCTTGATACTTACGGCCTCCGCTATTTCAATGTATTTGGCCGCAGACAGGATCCGGACGGTGCGTACGCGGCGGTTATCCCCAAGTTTATCAAACAGCTTCTCCATGGGGAGACGCCAACCATCAACGGGGACGGCAGACAGTCCCGCGATTTTACTTATATTGACAATGTGATAGAGGCGAATCTGCGCGCCTGCAAAGCGTCAAGCGAGGCGGCCGGGGAGGCCTTTAATATCGGTGCGGGCGGACGGCTGTATCTGGTTGACATGTACGAACAGCTCTGTCAGGCGCTGGGCGTTACGGTGGCACCGCATTTCGGCCCGCCGAGGGCAGGCGACGTGCGGGATTCCAACGCGGATATCAGCAAGGCGCGGAAGCTTCTCGGCTACGATCCGTCCTATGATTTTGAGCAGGGGATCGGGCTTGCAATCGACTGGTACAGGGCATACCTTAAATAAAGGGAAGCCGCTGCCTGCTAAATTCAGTATGGAGAAGAGCATTTGATCCAGTAAAGAGAAGATGTGCCAATTCGGAGAGGATGACGGATATGAAATATCGAGTGGTAGTATTTGGGGTGAAAGACACCTCGGAGAATATCGTCAATTTTATTCAGAACGAAATATGCCCTGTGGATCTGGTCATTACGATCAGCCCGGAGGTGACGAAGAAAAATCAGGTTTCGGGATATAAGGGTCTGTCTGTGCTGACGGAAAAGTACGGGATTCCCGTGCATGAGGCGGACAGCTATTTCCTGACAGATGAAAAGACACAGAAGCTGATGCGGGAGAATGTGTTTGATATCGGCATTTCCATGGGATGGCAGCGGCTGATTCCGGCCTCGGTGCTGGACTGTTTTCAATACGGGATCTACGGTTTCCACGGCAACAGCGGCTATCTGCCGTTTGGCAGAGGACGCTCGCCCTTAAACTGGTCGGTGATTCTGGGGGACACCCGTTTTAATCTGAACCTGTTCCGCTATGACGAGAAGGCGGACAGCCCCAATGTGTTTGCCACGGAGATGTTTTCCATCACGCCCCACGACGATATCCGCACGGCGCAGTACAAGAACATGATCTGTTCCAAACGGCTGATCCGTAAGCTGCTGGCGGCCTATGAGAGCGGGCATATCGAGATACGCAGGGATTCCAGGGATTTTGATTCCTGGTATGAGAAGCGCACGGCAGCGGACGGGAAAATTGATTTTCATAAAAGAACACGTGATATTTATAATCTGATCCGCGGTGTGGCGGCGCCCTTTCCGGGTGCGTTTGCCTACTGTGGGGAGCAGGAGGTGCGTGTCTGGGAGGCACATCCTTTTGATGAGATGATTGACTTCTCGGCCTATGCGCCGGGTGAGGTGATTGATGTATTTGACGGAAAGCCCGTGGTGCGGACGGTGGACGGGTCGCTTCTGATTGACCGCTATGAGAGCAGTCTGACGCTGAAAGCGGGGGACATTCTGATATGACGAAACCGATACATGTGCTGCACGTGCTTGGCGGCGTGGGACTTGGCGGCGCAGAGAGCCGTATTATGGATCTTTACAGGCAGATGGACCGCGAGGAGATTCAGTTTGACTTTTTGGTACATGATTCCGATGTGAAGAACGGCTTTCGGGAAGTGGGACAGACTGGCGGCGGTGCGGCGCTGCAGAGAAAAAATGACGGATATGTCAGAAAACCGCAGTTTTACGATGAGGAAATACAGGCTATGGGAGGACATATTTATGCACTCCCGAAGTTTAAGGTATATAATTATTTCTCTTACAGAAAGGCGGTGAAGGCCTTTTTTGCGGCGCACAGGGAATTCCGGGTGGTGCAGGGGCATATGACCAGCACAGCCGGGATCTATCTGCCTGTTGCCAGGAAGGCAGGGGTGCCTGTTGCGGTCGCCCATGCAAGAAACGCGGGCGTGGTGAAAGGATTAAAGGGGATTGCGACCCGTTTTTTTAGGCGGGGTCTTGTAAAAAAGGCGGACTTTTGTTTCGCCTGTTCCGTGTTTGCAGGGCAGGATGTATTCGGCGAGGAGGCCATGCGTGCGGGACAGGTCAAAGTGATTTACAATGCCATCGACGTGGGCAGATTTATTTACAATGAAAAGATAAGGCAGGAGACCAGGGCAGAGCTTGGCATAGCCGGGGAGCTTGTGCTTGGCCATGTGGGCCGCTTTGAGTATCAGAAAAACCATCCCTATCTGCTGGATGTCTTTGCGGCGGTATGCGGGAAAAGGCCGGACGTCCGACTGCTCCTTCTGGGGGACGGAGAAGACCGGCCTGCGATGGAAGAAAAATGCAGGCGGCTTGGGATTGCGGACCGGGTGAGCTTTCTGGGAAACCGCAGGGACGCGCAGCGTTTTTATCAGGCCATGGACATTTTCCTTCTGCCCTCCTTTTTTGAGGGACTGCCGGGCGTTTTGGTGGAAGCACAGGCAGCGGGGCTTCGCTGTTTGGTGTCGGACACCGTCACGAGAGAGGCGAAGGCCACGGATCTGGTCACTTATCTGAGCATAGAGGAGCCGCCTGCGCGATGGGCAGAAGAAATTCTTTCACAGGCGGATGATGCCCGCAGGGATACGGCACAGGAGATGCGGGATGCCGGATTTGACGTGCGGACGCAGGCACAGGGGTACAGCCATTTTTATCTGACAGGAGACAGCTCACATATATGAAAAAACTTTTGCTGATCGTGCCCTCCCTGCATCAGGGAGGTTCGGAAAAAGTATGCGCAATGACGGCGGTTGTTTTAAAACCGTACTTTGATGTGCGGATTGCCATATTTGATTCCAGAAACATAGATTTCGACGTGGAGGATATTCCCGTAACGGATCTGGGACTGCCAAGCCGGCCCGGAAAGCTCGCCAAGGTTCTCAATGTGCTTCGGAGGGGATACAGGCTGAAGCGGCTGAAAAGGAAGGAACAGATCGACATAGCCTACAGCTTCGGCCCCACGGCCAATCTGGCCAACGTGTTTGCCGGGCGGCTCTTTTCGGGAAAGGGAGCGAAATGCTGGCTCGGCATTATGAGTTATATGGATATGGACAGCTCCTGGCTGGGGCTTTTCTGTAAGAAGGCGGACAGGCTTTTGTGCTGTTCGGAGACGCTGCGGGGGATGATTGAAAAGAAGTATGGCTGCGGCCATACGTACACATTGCAGGGCTTTTTTGACATTGCGCAGATTCGGGCGCGCGCGGAGGAGGGGGAGGCGCAACTCCCGTGGCGGGACGGCCGCATCATTGTTTCCATGGGACGGGAGGATGTGGTCAAGGGCTTCTGGCATCTGCTGAAAATCTTTTCGCTGGTTCACAGGGAGCTGCCCGACACCAGACTCCTTATCATCGGCAAGGGGGAATTTACGGTGTATCGGAAGCTTGCGGATGATCTGGGTATTGCGGATGCGGTGTGTTTTGCCGGACTGCAGAAAAATCCGTATCCGTATTTGAAGAGGGGGGCGCTCTATCTTCTGACTTCTTATTGGGAGGGATTTCCCAATGCGCTGGTGGAGGCGATGGCAATGGGACTTCCGGCGGTGGCCACGGACTGCATGACCGGGCCCGCGGAGATCTTTGATGGAAAATACGGCGTTCTGGTGCCGAATATGGGAAAGGACCCGGATATGGATGCCTCCCATATAGAGGAGGAAGAGAAAAACACGGCGGCCCGGGTGGTTTCTCTTTTGGAAAATGAGGAGGAGATGGCGCGCTACCGCAAGCTGTCGGTGGAGCGGGCGGGTGTCTTTTCCAGAGAAGAATATATCCGCAAGATCAGGGAATGGTCGATCGGCTGATGGAGGAAAAATGGTTCGTAAGATTGCTTTTCACTTAAATTGTCTGGAACAGGGCGGCGCCGAGCGTGTGGTGTCAAACCTGTCCAACCGTTTTGTGCAGAACGGCTATGAGGTGCTTATCGCTACGGAGTGGCAGGGCGAGGATGAATTTTGGATCGACGAGAGGGTGCGGCGTGTGCATGTGGGACTGCGGCCGGGGGACGAGAAGAAAAACCGCCTGACCCAGTTTTTTCTGCGTATCCGCTATCTGAAACAGTTTTTAAAGAAGGAAAAGCCGGATATTCTGATACCGTTTGCCAGAAAGGCTCTCTATCGGGGGCTGACGGCGGCTTTCTTTATGAAGATCCCGGTGCTGATTTCCATACGCACAGACCCGGTGGGGCATTATGACAGACCCTTTGATAAGGTGCAGATTCCGTTCCTTTTTCCGAGAGCAGACGGCTGTGTTTTCCAGACGGAAGGGGCAAGAGAGTTCTTTGCGCCCAGACTACAGAAAAATTCGCGCATTATCCTGAATCCGCTGAATCCCAAATACATCGGCGTGCCGGAGCCGGAAAAACGCACGAAAACGGTGGTGCAGTCGGGGCGGCTGGTGGATTTCAAAAATCAGGTTATGCTGATCCGGGCTTTTCATGAAGTGCATAAAAAGCACCCGGACTATGATCTGAAAATATACGGCAGGGACACGGAGGACGGTACGAAGGAGCTTCTGGAGAAAACGATAGAGGAGCTGCAGGCGCAGGATTATGTGCATCTGATGGGTGCCAGCGACAGTCTGGAAAAACAGCTCCCGGATGCGGCGCTCTTTGCGTTCAGCTCGGACTGGGAGGGACTGCCGAATGCCCTGATGGAGGCGATGGCGCTTGGTCTGCCCATTGTGGCAACGGACTGTCCCTGCGGCGGCCCCCGTACGATTATGACCAATGAAGTAGACGGTCTGTTGATTCCCATCAAGGATCAGAAAGCGATGGAAGAGGGCATCAACCGGCTGATCGAGGATCCGGCGTTTGCCGAAAGACTTGGGAGAAATGCCAGAAAGATCGCGGAAAGAGCCAACGATGAGGCGATTTACGGACAGTGGCGGGATTATATTGACGAAGTATGCGAAACATATCGTAAGAAGCATAAAAGATGATGGCGGGAAGAACGATTGACGGGGCACGGAGGATAACGGATGGAATCGGATAAGGATATAAAAATACAACGCCCCACGGTACGCAGGGTTCTTCTCCTGCTTCCCTTTGCCCTCTGTTACGCCTGTTTTGTGGTGCTGGGGAACTGGCAGGGTTCCGTGGACTACAGCAATGCGCAGAATCTGGGACGGCTTGTGCTCTGGGCGGTGGGCAGCTTTGCCGTACTGCTCGCGGCGGGCTTTCTTTTGGAGAACGGGGCGGTTCTGGTGGAGTGTCTGCCGTCGGGTGTGCAGGCGTTTTATAGCAGACTGTTTCCGCCGGGGAAGAGTCGGCAGGGACATTGGTGGATCTGGCTTATCTTTTCCCTGTTGTGCCTTTTCAGTTACCTGCCATACTATCTTATGTATTATCCGACATGGTTTAACAACGATGCGGTGTGGCAGATGGAGCAGGCGCTGGGGATGGCGGCAAAGTCCAATCATCATCCCTATTTCCATACGCTCATCATCAAAGTATTTCTGACGGTGGGTTATGGCCTTTTTCATAATTATACGGCGGCGGTGGCTCTTTATACGTTTTTTCAGATGGCGCTCACGGCGGCGGTATTCGGGTTTTATCTGTATCTTTTGTACCGGCGGGGCACAAGGATTCTCTGGCTCATATTTGCGCTGCTTTTCTATGCCCTTCTCCCGGTCAATGGGATGTTCAGCATCTGTATGGGTAAGGACGCATGGTTTACGGCGGCTTTCCTGCTCTTTGTGTGGGCGGTAAAAAACTGCGGCGGGCGGACAGAGGCTTTGTCCCGCGCGGACGGGCAGGAGAAAGATTCCGGGATGTCTGGCGGACGACGGTGGCTTCTGTTTTTTGGGACGGGCCTGTCGGTCTGCCTGCTTCGGAGCAATGGCATTTTTGTCTTTTTGGGGACGACTTTTCTGCTGATCCTGTCACAGCTTCTGGCAGGAAGAAAGACAGGCGGAGCCGGCGGACTCAGCGTGGGGAGCGGGAAAAGCGGTGGAAGAAACCAAGCTTATGAGACCCGGGAGAGACAGGGTATGTATTTGGCGGCGGCATCGGTGCTGGCCTGCTATCTGCTCTGGCAGGGGCCGGTTCTGAGTGCGCTCCGTGTGGCGCCGCCGGATACCATCGAGAGCCTGACCATGCCAACCCAGCATCTGCTCTGTACCTATGTCAGAGGCGGGAATCTCAGGGAGGAGGAAGTGGCCATGCTGGAAGCGGTGGTACCGCTGGAGCAGATCGACGACTATTACAATCCCTACTTGTTTGATATGACAAAAAATTATATACGCGAGCACGGCCGCCAGCAGATCATTGCGGATAACAAGGGGGCCTATGCAGAGCTCTGGCTGAAAGCGGGGCTTCGCAATTCCATGCTTTATCTGGAAGCGGAGATCAGACAGACGGCAGGGTATTACGCCTTACATATTCCCCATGATCAGGTTCTTTACAGCGAGTATTTCATGGTGGAAAATCCCTTTGGCATTGAGAGCAGGAGGAAGGTTTTCAGCTATGACGACAGTCTGGCCATGGGGGAGTTTCTGCAGTGGTTTCAGACATTTTACAACAAAGTGTGGAGTCTGGGAATGAATACGTGGCTGCTGTTGTTCGCGCTTGCCTGCGCGCTTTACAGGGGGCGGCGGGCGATTGCCTTTGTGCCCTGTGTGATGCTTTTGGTGAGCCTGCTGTTGGCGACGCCTGTGTACAATGAGTTCCGTTATGCGTACGGGGTGTTTGTGGCGCTGCCGTTTTTGTTCAGTGTTGCGTTTGGGCGGGAGGCTGGTTGAAAAGTTGCGGATGTGTCGCAATAGTATAAAAAAATGAATGTTTTAACATTATATTTGTGGTAAATGTGTAAAGAGGTGTTATTTTTTAAAAGTTGTGACACTGTCACAACTTTTTTAGAAGGTGGTGTCGATGAAAGACGGGGTAATATTATCGGATGTTTTTGAGCATGTATATGAAGAGATAGATGCTTTGATAAAGCAGAAAAAGGGTGATGTTAAGCGAGTTGTTAATGATGCGATGGTTTCCTTATATTGGGGAATTGGAAAAAGATTAAGCGAAGAGATAACAGGTACGAATAAGCCGGAATATGGGAAAAGAGTGGTTCTTGAAATTAGCAAGAGACTGTCTGCTGATTATGGCTCTGGATTTGACAAACCAGCCATTTCTCGAATGATAAATTTTTATCAGGAATTTCCGGATTATGAAAAAGTTGTGACACTGTCACAACAATTAACATGGTCGCATTTCCTTGTATTATTGCCGATTAAAGATGAGATACAAAGAAATTTTTATGCGGCGATGTGCAAAAATGAAAACTGGTCAGTTCGGACATTACGTGAGCGTAAGAATTCCATGCTTTATGAGCGCACAGCAATATCGAGAAAACCCGATGAGACGATAAAGAATGAAATTAAGGAATTAAGTGAAGAAAAGAAAATGTCGTTGGATATGTTTTACCGGGATCCCTATATGTTAGATTTTCTTGGATTGAAGGACACATATAGCGAAAAAAATTTGGAGAATGCTATTCTTGCCCAATTAGAAAAATTTATTTTGGAAATGGGATCAGATTTCGCCTTTTTAGCCAGACAAAAACATTTTGTTCTTGACGGCAAGGATTACTACATGGACTTATTGTTTTTTCATCGGACATTACGACGCTTGGTTTTGATTGAGCTGAAACTGGGGGAATTCGAACCACAGGATAAGGGACAAGTTGAATTGTACCTTCGGTGGCTTGAAAAGTATGAGAGGGGAGAAGGGGAAGAAAAACCGGTCGCATTAATATTATGTGCGGAGAAGTCACAGGAGACAATAGAACTTATGGAACTTGATAATGGCAGCATACATGTAGCGCAGTATTTGACCAAGATGCCGCCAAAAGAAGTGTTGGAGAAAAAGTTGTTGCAGGCAATCGTGAATGCAAAAGCTCAGTTAGGGCAGAGGGAGGAATAACGGACTGTATTATGAATGAACAAGATAATGAACAGGATATGAATATAGGGGAAGTAGAAATTCAGTAATTTAAGGGTATATTACTCATTTGGTATAGACGTTGTATGATAAAAAATTTGCGAGGTTACGAATGATTAAAAAATGGCTCAAGGCGGCGCTCTTTCTCCTGCCGCTTTTCATTTTCACAGGATGGGTCAACTGGTATGTGGATTCGTATGCTCTTCTGCGCGTCACCTACGACGAAATTGCGGCGCAGATGGCGGCGGGGAAGCATGTGGAGGGGTTGGAGGACTCTGACTACAACGACAGGAACCTGCTGGCGGCGCGGCTGAAAGATATGGAAGAGGCGCCGCAGATTATGGTTCTTGGCTCCAGCCGGGTGTATACCTTTGACCATACCATGTTTGGAACGGAGTCCTTCTACAATGCGGGGCTTTCCGAGGCCACGATCTATGATCTGCTGGCGGTGGCGGGCATAGCGGTGTCGCAGGACAGGCTGCCGGAGACCGCGGTGATCGGCGTGGACGCTTTTCTGTTTAACAAAAGCCATGACAACGAGAAGTGGAAGGAACTGGGAAGTTATGCCGATTATATGTCATTGACTCTGGATGGAAAGCTGTCGCCGGAGCTGGCGCGTCCGCGTAAAGATACGGGCCGGGACTGGGGGAAAACGCTCTCCTTAGATTATTTCCGCTATAATGTCACCCTGCTTCCCGACAGAAAGCGGTTTAGCGTTTCCTATACGGACGATTGGGAGACGGAGGGGTATCTCAAACATTGTGATGGGAGTGTCAGTTATCAGCGGGAGCTGCGGGAGGTAAACCCTGCGGACGTGGAGGAGATGACGGAACAGGCCATGGAGGAGCATGTGGTCTATCGGATGACGGACTACGCAGAGATTGACGAGGGGCATTTTTCGCGGCTTTCCGAACTGGCGGACTATCTGCTGGAGGCGGGTGTGGAGGTCATTTTATACTTGCCACCCTATTCGCCCATGATGTATAATTACATAGAATCTGAGGAGGCTTTTCAGATCACGCTGGAGGTGGAGGAAAGGGTGAAGAATCTGGCGGTAGAGAAGGGGATTGCGCTCTACGGCTCCTACGACCCGGCGGGATGCGGCCTTGAGATGGCGGATTTGTACGATGTTTATCATGTAAAGACGGAGAAGACGGCGGAGACCTACTATCCCGTGATACTGCCAAGATAAGGCGTCGGGGCAGTGCGCACCGGGCGGAAAAAGCGCGGGCAGTTTTGCCGGCGGCAGATTTCGGAAAGGGTGCTGTCGGCTGCATGGATTTATGGAAATGAGGATGACATGAAAGCAAACGTTACCTACTGGCTGGATGAGACAGCCGGACGTTTTCCTGATAAAACGGCATACGCGGATGAGAAGAAGGAAATTACTTTCAGTGAATTGCGGACGCAGGCCAGAGCCATCGCCTGCGAGCTGACGGAGAGAGGGCTGTTTAAAAAGCCTGTGGCCGTTTTTCTGGAAAAGGGCGTGGACGTGCTGGTTTCCTTTATGGGAGCGGCTTATAGCTGCAATTTTTATTCCCCCATCGACGTGGATATGCCGGGAAGCCGTGTCAATAAGATATTGGAGGTTTTGGAGCCTGCCGTAGTTATCACCACAGGAGCTTTGCGGGAGGTTTTTTCGGCGTATGACTATAAAGGTGATTTCCTGCTGCTTGAGGAGGTGTTAGCGTCCGATGTTGGGGCGGGGCAGGAATCAGCCGCGCGGGAAGCGGCTCTGGAGGCGGCGCGCGGGAAGGGCATTGACACCGACCTTCTGTATGTGCTGTTTACTTCCGGCTCCACAGGCGTGCCGAAGGGCGTGACGATCAACCACAGGGCGGTGATCGACTACATAGATTGGGTGACGGAAACCTTTGCCGTCACGGAGAAGGACAGCTTCGGCAATCAGGCGCCGTTCTATTTTGACAATTCCATTCTGGATATTTACAGCACCCTGAAAACGGGCGCGACGACTTATATTATTCCGAAACCCCTGTTTGCCCAGCCGGTGCCCCTTCTGGAGTATCTGAAGGAAAAGAAAATCAATACCATTTTCTGGGTACCCTCTGCGCTGATTGTGGTGGCAAAGCTCAAGGCGTTTAAAAATGTGGATTTGTCTGACACGCTGCGGCGGGTGCTGTTCTGCGGCGAGGTTATGCCCAACAAGCAGCTCAATGTATGGCGCAGATTCCTGCCGGACGTACAGTACGCGAATCTGTACGGCCCCACGGAGATTACGGACGCCTGCACTTATTATATGGTAGACCACGAGTTTTCGGACGAAGAACCGCTTCCCATCGGATTTCCCATGCCGAACACGGACATTCTTGTGTTAAATGAGAAAAATGAGCCGGTGACAGGGGAAGAGCCGGGCGAGCTTTGCGTCAGAGGCACGTCCCTGTCTATGGGATATTATAAAAACCCGGAGAAGACGAAGGAAGCGTTTGTACAGAATCCTCTGAATCAGGCGGTGCCGGAGCTGATCTACCGGACCGGGGATGTGGTGAAATATAACGAGCGCGGGGAGCTGATCTATCTTTCCCGGAAGGATTTCCAGATCAAGCATATGGGGCACAGGATCGAGCTGGGAGAGATTGAGACGGCGGTGTCTTCGCTGCCGGAAATTTCCTTAAACTGCTGTCTCTATGACGAGAAACGTCAGAAGATTGTGCTCTTTATCGAGGAGGAGCTGGACAAGGCGTACATCAATGAAAAGATTTCACATCTGGTGCCGGAGTATATGCTGCCGAATAAGGTGATCCGTGTGGAGAAGATGCCGATTAACGCCAACGGGAAGATCGACCGGGTAAAGCTGAAAGAATATATTATATCATAATTTGCTGCTGGGATGAAAATGAAAATCTCCGTCGCCGCGCTTTCGCTCCGACCGTAACGCAGCAGACGCTAAACTAGACAAAACCTCGTTAAGCGCTGGCGTTACTTTAGGGGCTCCTTGAGAATTTCATTTTCATCCCGGCTGATGCAGACGTAAACCATAAATAATAACATGCGATATGAAATGGAGACTATGAAAACAAATTTCACACGGATCGTAGTGATCGGATATGGTAAGGCTGCTGGGGAGGTACTGAAGTATATACACGACAGGCGGGCAGACTATGGCTATGAGCTGGCGTTTATCGAGCACGAGCCGCACGCTCTGAGCATAACGGGACAGATCTGCAGGGAGAGAGGCATTCCTTTCGCCTCTATGCCGGACAAGCGGGAGCTTGCCGATTATCTTGCTGAAATACAGGAGAAAACGCTCATTGTCTCCGCCAGTAACAATTTTTTGTTTCCGGCCGCACTGGTGGAGAAAGAAAATATTACGATCATTAATTTTCACAATGCGCTTTTGCCGGATTATCCCGGAAGGAACGCGCCGAGCTGGGTTATTTATCGGGGCGAGGAGCGGACCGGCATCACGTGGCATTATGTGACGGCAGGGGTGGATGAGGGAAATATCATCATCCAGAAGAGCTGTGAGATTGGTTCCGACACGAAGGCCTATGAGCTGACGGAACGGTTGATGGATCTGGCCTGTGAGGGATTTTACGAGTGCTTTGACGGCGTGATGCAGGAGAATGTGAAGGCGAAGCCGCAGGAGATGCAGCCGGGGAGACGGATGTACCGCTCGACTGAGATACCGGGGGACGGTTTTCTGAATCTGGCGGAGGAGCCTGAGAAACTGTACCGCCTTCTTCGCAGCGTGGATTACGGGAAAAGCGGGATATTCCCGCCGCTGCAGACGGAGGTTGCGGGGGTGCGGGCGGAGATCCTGCGGTATCGTAAGATTGCCCCTGAAAAGAGGAAAGAGGAGGCGGACATGCTGCATCTGCCCCTTGCGGACGGGAATTTGCTCAAGATAAAGTATTGTATGTTGGAAATGTACAAATAGCATAATCAACGCAGACGCGCTTTCGCTCCGCTCCAAACGTAACGGTACTAAGCTCGAAAGAACCTCGCTAAGTACCAACGTTTTCCAAGGGTCTGCTTATGATTATCCTATTTGTACACTTAACATATATTCGATTAACAGGAAAGGACATCAGCTATGGAAGAAAAGGTTTTGGAAATACTGGAGGAATATTGTGAGGAAGCTCTCGACTACACGGGCGACAATATGATGGAGGAGGGCGTGATCGATTCCTTCACGGTGATTAATATTGTGAGTGAGCTGGAGGACGCCTTCGATATCGAAATTGACGCCAAGTATGTGGTGGCGGAGAATTTCAGGAACAAGGAGGCGGTCATAGAGCTGGTGGCACGCCTGCTGGAAGAGTGAGAAACTTAGGAGTTCTAATATGCAGTTTATATCGAGCAGTTTCGTGATACTGTGGGTGATTACCTTTGCCCTCTACTATCTGGCGCCGGGAAAGCGCCAGTGGATGATTCTGGCCGTGATGAGCGGCCTGTTTTACGTGGCAGGTACGGGCGGAATTCCGATTGGGATTCTTTTGACGGGGGCGGGCGCCTACGGCTGCGGCATTTATCTGGCGCATAGTCTGGAGGCGCAGAAAAAGGCACTTTCGGATATTGCGGATAAGGAGCGGAAAAAGACGGTGAAGCAGGGATTTGAGAGGCGCAGAAGACGCGTTCAAATCCTTTATTTTGTGTGGAGCCTTGGCATTCTGCTCTGCACGAAATACATGGTTGTGATACTGCCCTTTTTACAGAAGCTGGGGCTGACCACACCCGGAAGCGACGCCTTTTTTGCCCGTGTGGTGATGCCTTTGGGGATATCCTTTTATACGTTGACGGCCATCGGCTATGTGGTGGATGTGGGACGGGAACAATGCAGGGCGCAGGAAAATCCCGTCAGACTTTTTCTGTTTCTGGCCTATTTCCCGGCCATTACACAGGGACCCTTTAACCGTTATGCGAAATTGCAGGAAGAATTTGAGCGGGAGCATGTCTTTGATTATGAGCGGATGCTTTTCGGCGTGCAGCGGTTTGTCTGGGGCGCGTTTAAAAAGCTGGTGATTGCGGACAGGATCAATCTCTTTGTTGGAAATGTGTTCGGGGGCGCGGAAGACGGACTGCCGGGCAGCATTTACGCGCTGGCGGTGGTTCTCTATATGCTGCAGCTTTACGCGGATTTTTCGGGATATATGGATATGGTGCTGGGAATCAGCGAAACTTTCGACATATCCCTTGCTGAGAACTTCAAAAGACCATATTTTTCCAAGTCCGTGGCGGAATTTTGGCGCAGATGGCACATCACGCTGGGGATGTGGTTTAAGGATTATGTGATGTTTTCTTTTGTCATGTCCGGGACGGGGCGGAAAATCGGTAAGGCGTCGAAGAAAAGATGGCCAAAGATGGGAAAGCATGTGACCGGCGTGATCGGAACCATGCTTGTCTGGCTGCTGACGGGTATGTGGCACGGCAGAACGGTGAGTTATATACTCTGGGGCGTTTATTATGGTGTTATTATGTGCGTTTCTCTCGTGTTGGAACCGCAATACGGTGTATGGAAGAAGAAACTTCATATAAAAGAAGGAAAAATTTATGGATTCTTTACCATGGCCAGAACGTGGGCGATTGTGTTTGTGGCGGATGTACTGATCCGCTCCGGGAGTCTCTCTCAGGCGGGTGAGATTTACCGGGCGCTGCTTACGGATTTCCGCATGAAAGAGGGAATTTTGAGCGTGACATCTTACGGGCTTAGTAAGTATGGGTTTTTGCTGCTGGCGGCGGTCTGTCTGCTGTGGCTTGCGGTTTCGATATGGGAGGAGCGGGGGAAGGATGTGCGGCGCATGCTTGCCGGCTGCCCGATGCCCCTCAGATGGTGCTGTTATTACGGTGTGGCGCTGCTTTTGCTGATTACGGGGATTTATGGCGGCAGTTACGATACGGCGGCATTTTTATACCAAAGCTTTTAACAACAGTTCAGCCAGACCGAATCTGCAAGACAAATCATGCTTGCATGAATTTGACGGGCAGATGATGGTCTGAGGGAGCGCCCGCATAATGAGCCGATTGAGCTATGCTCAATCTGAGCTTGTGAAACAGCGAAAAGCGCTGTAAGCGCGATTTTGCGAATGGGCGTGTGCTGAACGGAGGGAGTAACAGAGTGAGTGGAAAAAGGACTGCGGATATTATACTTTCGATAGCGTGTGTTATTTTAATATTGGTTACGATCGTCGTTTTCGCGGCGGGGGCCGGTTATACGGTGCTCAGCGGGGATGACTTTACCCACGGCGTGAGAGTGGGGGCGTTTCATGTTTCGCTGCCGCAGTATTTTGCGGCGTCTCTTCTGTATGTAAAGGATTTGTACATGGACTGGCAGGGAACCTGGTTTTCCATGTTTTTGCAGGCGTTTCTCTCACCGATCAATAATTTTGGCCTGCCCCAGCTTCGGGCGGTGATGGTGGGGAACGCGCTGCTGTTTCTCGTTTCGCTGGCAGCTCTTTTGTGGGAGGGGCTTTCCTTTTTTCAACCGGAAGGTACTTGCGACAGGGAAACGGCAGGCGGGGGCAGGAGCTTTATGTCCCTGCGGTTTGTGATACTTACGCTGTTCTTTCTGACTGTGCTGAATGCGGACGTCTATGCGGAGATTTATTTTTGGTTTTCCGGGGCGGTGGCGTACAGTATGCCTTTTTCTCTTTTGCTCATTGCATTGCTGTTGTTACTCCTTATGAATAAAGAAAAGAGAAGTCCCCGCGGGAAAAAAGCCTGTGCGGGAATCGCGGCGGTTCTTTTCTTTCTCTCATCAGGCGGTTCGCTGGCGGTGGCGGGCGTGGGATGTTATATGGCGCTGGTGCTGACGGCTGTTTTTTTTCTCTCTACGGGGAAGGTGTCCCGGTATAATCTGGCGGTTTTTGCGGCAGGCTTTGCCGGTGCGCTGATCAATGTGGCCGCACCCGGTAATTTTTCCAGACATGACGGGACGGCGGGAGCGGGTCTGCATTTCGGACAGGCCATGGTCTATACTGTGCGTATGTTTGTGGAGGAGTCGGGCAGACTGTTTCGGACGACTATGTTTGGACTGGTATTCCTGCTGATGATTGCGGCAGGTGTGTATTTGTCGGGAAGATGCCGGATTGCTTTCCGGGAGTACGGCGTTGCCACGGCGCTTGCGCTTTTGGCAGGGCTTGTGGCCTATTTTCCTGTGGCTCTTGGCTATGGCGGGTATTACGTTCCAAACAGGTGTTATTTTATAATAGACACGGCCATGGTCATATCGCTGTTAAATCTGGCGTTGTTTCTGGGCGTCTGCGGTCACAGGCTTTGCGGTCTGCCGTCAGACGGGCGCACGGCTGCGGTTTTACTCTATATCTGTCTGGCGGCTTTGATTGTCACGCCGCTGTCCGTGGAGGAGCTGCCGCTGTATCGGGTGGCGCGCTATGTGCACAACGGAAGTTACAGGGAGTATTATGAAAAATGTGCCGCAATTTACGATTATCTGGAGACATGCCCGGAGGAGGATGTGGTGCTGGAAATGCCGGAGTATATCGAGGATTTTGAGTGCTTTTATATTGACGAGGATGAAAATGGCTGGGTGAATCAGGGGATCGCCGCATATTACGGGAAGCGGTCAGTGCGGCGGGAGCAGTAGCGGTTTTTGGCAAAGTGTGGTAAACTTATTACAATTCAAATATATGCTGGGTTTTGTATTCATTTACGGGTAGAGGCTGGAAGGCCCGGGAGCGGAGGGAACTATGTTTTCATTTGACGATTACAGGGAAATGATCAGGATTATAAAGTCTACAGGCCGTCAGTGCGGCTACGCGGAGGCGTTAAAGCGGGACTCTTTCATTATTATGCGCCATGATGTGGAGTACAGTGTGGAGCGGGCGTGGCAGCTTGCAAAAGTGGAGCAGAGCATGGATTTTACATCCACCTTCTTTTTCCAGTGGACAAACAATTCCTACAATATTCTTTCCCGGAAGAATATGGATATCATAAAGGATATGCACGAGAGAGGACAGCAGATCGGTCTCCACTTTGCCTTAAACGGCATGACGGATATGGAGCAGATCAGAAAGCGCATCCGCATGGAAATTGATATTTTAAGCGAGATGTTCGGCTTTGCCATCACGGAATTTTCCGTGCACAGGCCCTCCAACGACGTGCTCAGGGAGAATATCAAGCTCGACGGTCTGCTCAATGCGTATCAGGACGAGTTTTTTACCTATGCAGATAAAATAACGGATGATACGAAACTGGCTGTAAAATATATGTCGGACGCCAACCACATCTGGCGCTACGGGTATCCCGATGAGGCGAATATTACGGGTTACGACAAGGTACAGATTTTGACGCACCCTTTTGCGTGGTGTAAAGAGGGCTATGATAATTTCAACAATTACCGGGCGCTTATGCAGGAGAAATATGAGGAGCTGGTGGAATCCGTGGACAATGAATGCAAGGATTTCGGGGAATATAAAGAATACTTTCTTAACAGTTCAGCCAGACTGAATCTGACAGACAAACCATGCTAGCATGGGTTTGGCGGGAAGATGATGGGCGTGTGCTGAACTGTGGAAGGAGAAAACCATGTGCGGAATATGCGGGTATATAAGAAAACGGGAGGTCACGCCTGAGCAGTTAAAGCGAATGAATGATACGATGTATCACAGAGGCCCCGACGACAGCGGGGAGGAGCGCTATGAGATGGCCGGAGGCTACTTTGTGGGGCTTGCGCAGAGGAGGCTTTCCATTCTTGACCTTTCGGCCTTGGGACATCAGCCCATGCACTCGGCGGATGAGCGTGTCATTGTGGTTTACAATGGGGAAATTTATAATTTCAGAGAATTGAGAGAAGAACTGGCGGACTATCCCTTCCGGTCGGACTGCGATACGGAAGTTATCATAGCCGCCTATTTAAAATGGGGCGTTTCCTGTGTAAACCGGTTTAACGGGATGTTCGCCATCGCCCTTTTCGACCGGGAAGAGGAGGCGGTTTACCTGATCCGCGACCGCATCGGCAAGAAGCCTCTATATTACTGGTATGAGCGGGAGGAGCTTGTGTTTGCGTCGGAGTTAAAGCCGATTATTGCATGCCCGGATTTTCAGGCAGAGATTGACAGGGGCGTGCTCTCACGCTATCTCTATCAGCAGTATATCAATGCGCCTGAAAGCGTCTATGAGAATGTTTATAAGCTGGCGCCGGGCGCGGTGCTCAGGTTTCAGGGCGGACAGAT
This sequence comes from uncultured Lachnospiraceae bacterium, assembly GCA_947176065.1. Lineage (GTDB taxonomy): Bacteria > Bacillota > Clostridia > Lachnospirales > Lachnospiraceae > UBA3282. The sequence goes on from CAMWPB010000001.1 coordinate 100,882, forward strand.
CAGCACATGGAATTACTGGAGCGTGAAGGAGGCTTACGCAGGGGCGTCGAAACAGCCCGTAAAAAGCTATGAGGAGGCGAAGGAGCAGTTGAAGACGCTTTTGCGGCGCGCTGTGTCGCTTCGCATGATTGCGGATGTGCCGCTAGGGACATTCTTAAGCGGCGGGTATGACTCCTCTCTGGTGACGGCGATGGCGCAGGCGCATTCCAGTGAGCCTGTTAAGACCTTTTCTATCGGGTTTTATGAGGAAAACTATAACGAGGCGCCCTATGCCAGGGCGGTGGCGGACTATCTGGGAACGGACCACACAGAGCTGATGATCGGTGAGGCGGACATGCTGCAGATGGTGGAGAGCATTCCGAAGTACTATGATGAACCCTTTGCCGATCCGTCCCAGATCCCGACGATGTTAGTCTGTAAACTTGCAAAAGAGCAGGTGACAGTGGCCCTGTCAGGCGACGGCGGGGATGAGTTTTACTGCGGTTATCATATCTATGAGAAAGTGGCACAGGCGCAGAGACTGGACGCGCTGGGCAGCATGGTTCATGGGCTGTGCGGCCTGCCGGGCGTAAGGAGGCTTTTCCCGGAAGAAAAACTGCCCTTTAAGGTGCGCGTGATCGCCGGAAACAGGAGCCGGGAGACAAAGACGCAGTTCGGTGCGGGAAATTATCCCGGGATGGCACGGGACATGGTGGGCATGCTGCCCTCAGGGAAACGCGTATTGCCGGTGCATTATCCCGTGGAGAGCACTTATTCTGTCAGGGACTGGCAGATCTGCAGGATGCTTCTGGATATGGACACTTATCTGCCGGGGGATATTCTCTGCAAAATGGACCGCGCATCCATGAAGTATTCGCTGGAGGCGAGATGCCCGATTCTTGACCCGGATGTGATGGATTTTTCCTATCGGATTCCCCATTCCTATAAATATGCGGCGGGGGACAAAAAACATATTTTAAAGGAAATTGCCTACGACTATATGCCGAGGGAGCTGCTGGAGCGTCCGAAGAAAGGATTTGGTGTGCCGCTTGACCAGTGGCTCAGAGGACCACTGAGAGAACAACTGTTATGTTACACGGAATATAACTTCCTGAAACGTCAAAATTTATTCGATGAAACGTATGTGTCGAGGATGGTGAAAAGCTACCTTGAGACAGGAGACAGGGGGCGCGGGACGGGAGAAAATTACTCTGGGCTGATTTGGGCTTTCTTTGTCTTTCAGCAGTGGTATGCGTGCTTTCACGAAAATAGTAACAAGTGAAATCTTAAAAAATGAAAGGATTGCGAATGTTATCCAGATGAAAATGGAAAAGAATTTTCAGAAAATAAAGTGAATTATCAATAGTTTTAAATGGGAGAAACTAAAAGAGAATTTAATTAAAAATGCAATTTCTGCTGATTTTGGTCGAAAAATGCAGGAAAACCATTCGAAACAGGTGTAATTTGTCGAGAAATGAAGGAATTTATGCAAGCCTATGAGCGAAAAGAATGAACGAAAAAAAATAGCCTTCTATATTGGCTCGCTCCGCAAGGGAGGGGCAGAACGTGTGTTTGTAAATCTGGCCGAGTACTTTCAGACGGAAGGATATCGCGTCGTTATGGTGACACAATATCAGAAGGAGGAGGAGTACGATCTGCCGGATGGCATTGAAAGAATCCTGTCCGATATCGGAGAAGAAAAAGTGTCCGCAAGCCGGGTAGTTAATTTTCTGAGGAGGCTCAATAAATTACATGTGATATGGAAAGAGCAGAAGCCGGATCTTGTGCTGTCCTGCATTGGGAAAAATAATTTTATGACGGTGGTCACCACTATGGGGACAAAAACGAAGGCTGTGGTGTCGGTAGTGGGGGAGGCCGGGGAGGAATATCCCTCAAGAGCCATGCGCCTGCTGGCGGATATCCTCTTTTCCCGTGCGGCGGGGATTGTTTTGCAGACGGAGCGGTCCAGAAGCTTCTTTTGCAGGAAGGTGGGGGAGAAAGCCGTAATCCTGCCAAATTCCCTGAATCCCGCCTTTATCAGACCGAGATATGAGGGCCTGCGGGAAAAGAGAATCGTCTCTGTGGGACGCATGGACGCTAATAAAAATCATGAGATGCAGATTCGCGCGTTTGCGGCTTTGAAGGACAAATACCCGGATTACACGCTTGTGATCTACGGCGACGGAGAGCTGCATTCTTATTTAGAAGAAACGGCGACAGAGCTTGGAATCGGGGGGCGGGTTTCCCTTCCCGGCGTGGTGCAGGACGTGGCGGCGCGCATTGGGCAGGCATCGCTGTTTTTGCTGACATCCTATTCGGAAGGTGTCTCCAATGCACTCATTGAGGCGCTGGCGCTTGGATTACCCGTAATTGCAACGGATGTGCCGAGCGGCGGTACGGAGGAGCTGGTGAAGGACGGCGTGAACGGTCTGGTGATTCCGGCGGGAGATCAGGGAGCGTTGGTCCGTGCCATGGACAGGTTTTTGGGGGACACGGATTATGCGGACAGGCTTGGCCGGGAGGCGGCGCGGATTCAGGAAAGACTTGCGCCGGAGCGTGTCAATCCGCTGTGGAAAGAGTATTTTGAACATATTATTCATAAATAACGGGCGATATAAAAAGGAGAGCTTCTGTGAATAAGAAAAAGCAAACAGGAGATGAAAAGCCGCGGATTTCGGCGGAAAAGGAAAAAGACGGGAAGGAACCCGGAAAGGGGCGGCGCGAAGCGCTGCAGGCAGTGGTTTTTGTGCTGCTGTTTCTGGCTATTCTCTGGCCGGTGTCCTATATGGTGAGGACAAATGGGGATGTGAAGGATCGCTTTGCGGGCTTTTACGCGGAAAAGAAGGATTCGCTGGACGTTGTGATCATCGGCTCCAGCCCGGTATTTCCCTATTATGCGGCGCCGAAGCTGTGGGGGGAGACGGGAATCGCGATGTATCCGCTGTCAACCAATGTACAGCGTCCGGCGGCCATGCGTTATCTGGCGGAGGAGGCGGAGAAAACCCAGTCGCCCGCGCTCTATATTTTTGAGATGCGCATGTTTACGATGGAAGAGGCGGGACTGATGGAAAATATGGCCTATACCCGGGGCGTGACGGACAATCTGCGCTATTCTCCCCAGCGGATCAGGACGATACGGGGGCTGGTGCCGGAGGACGACGGGGAAGGCCGTTTAAGCTATTATATAGACATTATGAAGTATCACACAAATTGGAAAATGCTGGCGCTCCCCTCTGAGTGGGCGAATATGTTCTACTGTCACAGCCACCCGTTGAAGGGCTATACCTTCCGTGATGAAGTGGGCCCCCAGCCGATGCCGGACTGCGGCGGCGCGGAGGGCGTTCAGGCGATACCCGTGGAGCAGGAGGCATATCTGCGGGATCTGCTGGCCTACTTGAAGGAGGAGGGGAAGGAGGCGCTGTTTATCGTCTCCCCCTATGGGGAATCGCTGAAGGAGCAGCAGATGTTCAACTACATGGCCGGGATCGTGGAAGAAAGCGGCTATGCCTTCCTGAATATGAACGATTACTATGAAGAGATCGGTATTATCTTCGAGGAGGATTTCGCGGATTATGGCAGCCACACCAACGCGGTGGGAGCCCAGAAGTGTACGGATTTCCTGAAAGAGTATCTGACAGGCCGCTACGCGCTCCCTGACCATCGGGGAGACGCTGCGTATGATTCGTGGGACGCTTCCTACGAGCTTTGGCAGGCGAGGCAGGATGAGGCGGTCAGGACGATCAGGGAGCGGATTGCGAATGAAGATTATGCGCAATACGAAGAGTAGGTTGAGAAAGCGCAAATAGTATAAGCAATGCAGACGCGCTTGCGCTCCGCTCCAAACGCAGCGGTACTAGGCTTGAAAAGACCTCGCCAAGTACCGGCGTTTTCCAAGGGTCTGCTTATGCTTATACTATTTGCGCAATATACTCTACAAAATGGCAGGCATAATTGAAGAATACGGGAAAGGAATAAAATAACATATGTGTGGAATTGCGGGCTTTTGCAATTTTAAGGGAGACTGGCAGAAGAATATTGAGCGGATGTGCGATAAAATGTACCATCGGGGGCCTGACGCTTCGGGTGTATGGGCTTCGGACGACCACAGGGTGGTGCTGGGGCACAGGCGGCTTGCGATCGTGGATCTGTCGCCTGCGGGAGCGCAGCCCATGGTGTCTTGCGACGGCAGATATGTGATTGCCTACAACGGGGAGATATACAATCATGCTGCCATCCGAAAGAAATTGTTGGCGGAAGGAAAGGTACCCGCCTTTCGGGGGACCTCCGACACAGAAACGCTTCTGGAGGCGATTGCGGCGTACGGCCTGAAGGATACACTGAAAATAGCAAAGGGAATGTTTGCGATTGCGTTGTTTGACAGGGAAGAACATACGTTATTTCTTGCGCGGGACAGAGTTGGAGAGAAACCGTTATTTTATGGAATATTAAAAGATGATATAAATAACGGCGGAAATGATAAGTGTTTTGTTTTCGCGTCGGACCTCGGTTCGATTGCCGCGCTGGATGGATTTACCAATTCAGTCAATGCAGAAATTATGGGCGATTACATGCGTTATGGTTACATTCCGGCCCCTTATACCGTATACCGTGGGATCTGGAAGCTGGAGCCGGGAAAAACATTAAGGATTAAATTACCATTTGACAAACCGGAGATCGAGAGCTATTGGTCGATGACGGAAACGGCTGTTATTGGACAGAAAAATCTCTTTCGCGGAAGTGAGACGGAGGCGGCCGAAGAGCTGGAGCGTCTCCTGCGGGAATCCATTCGGGGACAGATGGTGGCGGATGTGCCGGTGGGCGCATTTTTGTCAGCCGGGATCGACAGCAGCACGGTGGTGTCGCTGATGCAGGCACAGAGTGCGCAGAAGGTCAGAACCTTTACCGTGGGCATGTGGGAAGAACAGTATAACGAAGCGCCGGTGGCAAAGGAGATTGCCTCCCATCTGGGGACGGAGCACACGGAAGTCTATATCACGGAGGAGGATGCGAAGCGGGTGATTCCCACGCTGTCGGGGATGTTCGGCGAACCGTTCGCGGATTCTTCCCAGATTCCCACTTATCTGGTAAGCAAAATTACGAGGGAGCATGTGACGGTATCTCTGAGCGGGGACGGCGGGGACGAGCTTTTCTGTGGATATAACACCTATTATTCTATCGACCGCATCTGGAATAAGGTGAGGAAAATACCGGGCGTCCTGCGACGTCCCGCAAGCGCTGTGCTGGGGCTTGCCGCATCGGGAAATACTTCGCTGGCTACCCGCGCAAGGCTTCTGGGAGCGAAGTCCATAGAGGACATGTATCTGCGATCAGAGATCGGAGAAGGGCTTGGACTGATCAGGAGGGGGATAGCCGACAGTCCGTCTGGTTTCGGGCGCTGGGATGACATACAGACCCGCAGGGCGGGACAGACATGGATGGATACCTATCCATCCGGGCTGCTGGAGGAAGGGCAGCATAACCTGATGCTGATGGATCTGCTGATGTACCATCCTGACGATATCCTGACTAAGGTGGACAGGACGGCGATGGCGGTGTCGCTGGAAACGCGAGTGCCGATGCTGGATAAGGACGTGGTAGAATTTGCGTGGACGCTGCCCCTCTCTTACCGGCAGAGCGGCGGGGTCAGCAAAAAGATTCTGAGAGACATTCTTTACCGCTATGTGCCCCGGGAACTGATGGAGCGGCCCAAAAAAGGGTTTTCCATTCCACTGCATCTCTGGCTGAAGCAGAAGGAGCTGAGAGAGTGGGCGGAGAGTCTGCTGTCGCCCTCCCTTTTGACCGAGCAGGGACTGTTTGACACCGCTGCCGTAAAGAAGTTATGGGATGATTATATTATAAAAAATGTCTGGAGACCGCAAATTTGGTACATTCTGGTATTCCAAGAGTGGTGGGTGGAAAGAAAAATTAAATTGTAATATAACTAATCGGCGTTATTTAATGCATAAAAACGAATGTTATTGCAGAAAACCCGTTTTTTGGAAAGGTAATTAATAACAGGAGTCCAGCGTTATTTATTTTATAAAATAACAAAGCGTATAACATGAAATAAAGAATATCGCAAGATATTAATATAAATAAGAGGCGTAGTGGTGGATGCGTCGACTGATGACAATATTGCATATGGAAGTTTAGATAAAAGAAACATAAGGTTCATTAAGGTGGATCATACTGGAGATAAGAACAAGGAGAGAAAGGCAGGGGTAAAGTCGTGGAAATTTTGGAGCAGTACCGGCCGCCTAAGTTGTGTGAGGAAGACCAGACGGAATTGATTTCCGTAATTGTTGCCGCTTATAATATAGAAGCTTATATTGAAAGAGGTGTCCGCTCCGTCTGTGAGCAGACCTACCGCAATCTGGAGATTATTGTGGTGGACGACGGCTCAGTGGATGGTACCGGGCGGATTCTGGATGAACTGGCCGAAGACGATGCGCGCGTGCAGGTGATCCATGAGGAGAACGGCGGCCTTGCCCATGCGCGGAATATGGGGATCGCGAGGGCGAGAGGGAACTATATCGGCTTTGTGGATGGAGACGACTGGATTGACCCGGATATGTACGAGAAGCTGTTTTCCGCATTGAAAGACCGGCAGGCCGATCTGGCAGTCTGCCGTTACCGCCAGATTTCCCGCACACGGACGTTTGACGGATCGGTGGACAGGGCGGTTCTCTTTGAGGGGCAGGAGGCTCTTACGGTTTATGTGGAGGAGCGGGAAGAGTATGCGATTCAGAACGCGGCGTGGAACAAACTGTACCGAAAGGAGCTGTTGATTGGAAATCCGTTTCCCGAGGGCCGCTGGTACGAAGATATTGTGTTCGCGACGGAGGCGCTGGCGCGGGCCGGACGTTGCATTTACCTTGACATTGCCATGTATAACTATATAATAGACAGAGAGGACAGCATTATGAACTGCCGGATCAATTCGCGCACTTTTACGGATCAGATTCCGGCCTACTATGAAAAGACCAGACTGTTGAAAAAGCTTGGCAGAGAGGATCTGGCTTTGACGCACGACTACTTTTTCTATAAAAGGCTTCTGCTTTTTTACGGCAACCTTTCCCGGGTGGAGGATGGCGGGGAATATATGCGGCGGCTGCAGGAAATTCTGGTGAGGGACAGAAAGCGGGCGGAAGAAGCGTTCCGATCATCCATAGCGGATTCGAGAGACCGAAAGAAGTTGAAACTCTTTTACCGTTCGCCCGGTGCGTACTGCAGGAAAATTTGGTGGGACGAACAGGTAGTGATTCCCTGTAAAGTGAAAGTGAAACGGCTTCTTGGGATATATAAATAACGTGTGTTTTATAAAGGATAAAGATGGTAATTATACAACTTGCGGGCGGCTTGGGCAACCAGATGTTCCAGTACGCCCTATATTTGCAACTGAAAAGCCTTGGCAGAGAAGTCAAAATCGATGACGTGTCCGGCTTTGCGGAGGACACCCAGAGAATACCGGCTCTTGCTCCTTTCGGGATCACATACGAGCGGCCCACCGGGGAGGAACTGAAAAAGATGCTCGACTCCTCTATGCGGCCGTGGCATCGGGTGAGACGGAAACTTTTCGGCAGACATAAAAAGTCATACTTTGAAGAAGGTAAGCTTTTTATCCCGGAAGTGCTGACATGGGACGACATTTATCTGGAAGGCTACTGGCAGACGGAAAAGTATTTTCAGCCGGTGGAGGAGCAGGTGCGGGAGGTCTACGATACGGACAGGCTGGTGGCGTACCTGAGACAGGCTGGCGTGTTAAGTGTCGGTGAGAGCGGAAATGCGGAGAGACAAAGGGGCGGCCGAAGCGGAAACGGCAGGGAGCGAAAATCCGTCCGGCAGTATTTGCAGGAAATAGATAACGAGTGTTCTGTAAGCGTACATGTCCGCAGAGGAGACTATCTCACGCCCGAAAACCAGAAGCTGTACGGCGGGATCTGTACGGACGCCTATTATATAGAAGGAATCCGTCAGATGCGGGAGAGATATCCGGGGTGCCGGTTCTTTCTTTTTACCAATGACAGGGCATGGGCAGAACGGCAGTTAGGATCGGACAGGGCAGAGACAAAGCGGCAGACGGCAGAAGGGCAGGATGGAAGCGTGGGGACGGCGGACTGTGCACGGCGCATGTTTTCTACAGCGGATATCACATGGATTGATCTGCCGGGGGCGGGAGATCATGATTACGCGGAATTTCTTTTGATGAGCCGCTGTAAACATCATATTCTCGCAAACAGCAGCTTTAGCTGGTGGGCTTCCTATTTGAATAAGAATCCCGATAAAACGGTTCTGGCGCCGCAGCGCTGGCTGAACGGAGCGGAGAACAGAGACTTCTACCGTGCGGACATGGAGAAAATTTTAATTCCGCAGGAGTAAACATATCATTTGGAAGGAACCACTATATATTATGAAGAAACAGAGTCAGGCGCAGGTGGGCCTGCTGCATAAAATCGCATATCTTTTTGACAGAAAGCAGTTCTGGCAGCTTGGCGGTCTGGCTTTTCTGATCCTGATCGGCGGTATTCTGGAGACGCTTGGCGTCTCTATGATGCTTCCTGTGGCGGAGGCGGTCATGGCGCCGGATAAAATTATGGAGAACGAGCTGCTAAGCGGAATCGTCGCCTTTTTCGGGATTGATTCATCAAGAACGCTGATTATCTGTATGCTGGGGGCATTGATTGGCATTTTTGTATTTAAAAATGTGTATCTGCTGTTCCTGACATATGTACAGAATACTTTTGTGACGAGAAACCGTAATCGGATGATCAGCCGGGTCATGCGGGAGTTTTTAGGCCGTCCTTATGAAGACTATCTGGGCGCTGATATTCCCACGGTTTTCCGACTGACGGACAGCGATATTCCCAATGCGTTCCAGCTGATACTGGTGTTGATCCAGATGACTACGGAGGTCGTGGTGGCGGTGTCGATCTGTATCGTGTTGATGTGGATGAGTCCGCTGATAGCGATCGGATGCGGTGTGCTGTTTCTTGGTATGACCCTGGTGATTACCAGAGTGTTAAAGCCACGTCTGAATGCCATCGGACGCAAGAATCAGGCGATTCAGTCGCGGATTGCCAAGTGGAGAATCCAGTCCATTTACGGATTAAAGGATGTAAAGGTGCTGCACCGGGAAGAATTTTTTGTGCGCAATTACTACGAGAGCGGCGCCGTCGGCGCCAATGTGGCGAGAAACTATGCGGTGATGAACAATACGCCCCGGCTTCTGATTGAGACGGTTTTTATCGCGGCAATGATGTCCTTTATCCTTGTTTATGTGCTGGAGGACGGAGATATCACTGTGCTGATGCCCCAGCTTATGGCATTTGCAGCCGCGGCGGTGCGGGTGATGCCTGCCACGAACCGCATCAATACGTATCTGTCCGAGATTGCATATGCGCAGCCCTGTCTGGATTATCTGTATGAGAATCTGACGGAAAATATGAAGTGGGATGTGAACGGCAGTGTGACGGGGCTCACGGGAGAGCAGAAAGAGGAAAAGGCGCCGCTTGCGCTGACGGATAAGATTGTGCTGGACCATATCAGCTATACTTACCCGAACACGGACAAGCCTATTTTTACGGACGCGCACATGGAGGTCAAAAAGGGACAGTCGGTTGGTATTATGGGACCGTCGGGTGCGGGTAAATCCACCATTGTGGATATTCTGCTGGGACTTTTGCATGTGCAGTCGGGAACGATCACCTGCGACGGCAGGGATATTTTTGAGAACTATCCTTCGTGGCTTTCCAAGATCGGCTATATTCCCCAGTCCATCTACCTGATTGACGAGTCCATCCGGGATAATATCGCTTTCGGTATCGACGCGGACAAGATCGACGATAATCGGATCTGGGAAGTGCTGGAGGAGGCACAGCTTAAGAGCTTTGTGGAGGAGCTGCCGGAGGGACTGGAAACGACAATAGGTGATAGGGGTGTCAGAATTTCCGGCGGACAAAGACAGAGGCTGGGAATCGCCAGAGCGCTCTATCATAATCCTGAGATTCTGGTCTTTGACGAGGCGACCTCCGCGTTGGACGGGGATACGGAGTCGGCGGTGATGGAGGCCGTAAACAGCTTCCATGGCAAAAAGACGATGGTGATTATCGCCCACCGCCTGAATACCATTGCCAAGTGCGACGTGATATATAAGGTAGAGAATGAGAAAATTACGCAGACAAGTCTGGCACAGTGACGTGCCGGAATAATGGCCAATGCTGCCGCAGGAACGTTTCAAAACGGAGGGATAAATGTTAGGAATCGAGACACAGGAAGGTTTCGGGCTGGGGAATCAGCTGTTTTTCTATGTGACAGCCAGATGTATCGCGCAGGATCTGGGGTATCAGTTCAGCGTGCTTGACCCGGAGCACTTTGCCAACAATATGCACAGCGACTGCGGGCTGTATTTTATGGACTTGGATATGGGCGTCCCCTCGAAAAAAGAGGACTACCAGAAGGTCTATCATGAGAAGGAAACCCGTCTTTTTGCGGGAAATTCCCCCCATGATCTGACCCACGGCGTGTACGTCACGGATGCGGACAGACAGCTTTTCGAGGTGGAGGACGGCACGCTCCTTTACGGAAATCTGCAGGCGGAAGAATATTTCATCTCCCATAAGGCACAGATCCGGGAGTGGCTTAAGGTAAAGGCGGAGTATGACTGCAGGGAGTACAGCCGTGACAATCTCTGTATCCTGCATCTTCGTTGCAGCGATTATATGGGTTCGCCGGAGCTTTATCTGCGCAAACGCTACTGGATACAGGGAATGCGGCAGATGCGGCGGATCAATCCGAACATGGAGTTTATGATTATCACGAACGATGTGCGGGAGGCAAACAAGTTTCTGCCCGGCATTCCGGCTTATAATTTTGATCTTGCCAAGGATTACTCTATTATAAAGAACGCGCGTTATCTATTGCTTGCAAACTCTTCCTTTGCGTATTTCCCCGCGTTTACCAGCGATACGGTACAGTATATTCTGGCTCCGAAGTATTGGGCGAGACATAATGTGTCCGACGGCTATTGGGCGTCGGAGCAGAATATTTACGAGGGATGGCATTATATGGACCGCAGGGGCCGGGTGTATACGGACAAGGAGTGCCGGGAGGAGCTGGCGGCTTACAAGAAGCGGTCTAAGAAGTATGCGGATGTAAACAAAAGGCCGACGGGCATGAGACTGCAGCTTATGAGACTCCGCGCGTGGTATATTTATAAGAAGGCGTATCTGTGCAAGATAGGAAGAGGCGTGGAAAGAAGGCTGAAAAAGCTGGCGCATCCGGCGTGAACCGGCATTGGCGCGGAATGCGGGAGCATAGAAAAAGGCGGATTTGGATGAAGGTTTGGGAAAAGGCTGAGAATTTTTTGAGCGGCAGACGGGCGGTATTTCTGGCGGCGGGGCTTTTACTTCTGTCGCTGATTCCACTGTTATGGCTGGGAAAATATAATGTGATGTGCATCGACGACTATGATTACGGCAGGCGGGTGCACGACGTCTGGCAGGCGACGGGGTCTTTTGCGGCCTCTGTGCAGGAGGCCTGGCGGCAGAACATGGACTTTTATCAGGATTGGCAGGGCACTTATATATCCTGCTTCCTGATGGGAATGTGTCCCATGAATTTTAATTATGATATTGCGTGGGTGGTTCCGATTCTGATGATCGGTATGTTTGCGTCATCCTCTTTCGTGCTGGGACGGCATATTCTGGTCAGGTGGCTTGACTGCGAAAAGGAAAGTGCGTCCCTTGCCATGACGCTTCTGCTGTTTGTATTTTATCAGGTGATAGAAGCCCCTTTTGAGGGAATTTACTGGTACAACGGCTCTACCCACTATGTGCTGATGCAGTCTGTCTGGTTCTTTTTGCTCACGCTGTGCGCAGGGAGTCTCTGGGCGGAAAAGAAAGGGCGGGCGTATGTGAGCTGTGGGGCGGCGGCTGTTCTGGCGGTGATTGTCGGCGGCGGCAATCTGGTGACAGGACTGCAGGCAGAGGTGCTTATGGCGTTTCTCGTCTGCTATGCTTTCTTTCAGAAGAAGGATAGAATAGCGTGCGTTATTGTTCCTTTTTTGACAGGGAGCGCCGGATTCTTGGTAAACATTCTTGCCCCCGGCAACGGAAAACGGGGAAGCATTGATATGGATGAGGGCTATTCCGCCGTGAAGGCGATTGCCCTGTCGTTTTATAACACAGCGGTGTTTGCGATCCGCTGGACGCCGGTGTTTGTGGTGCTCCTATGGCTTTTGCTTTTGCCGCTTTTGTGGAAAAGGATGAAAGCGTCCGGAAAAGATTTTTCCCATCCCGTTCTGGTGACGGCGGGGGCGTACTGCGTGATTTCGGCCATGTTTACGCCCACCCTCTATGCGGTGGGTATGGTGGGGCTTTCCCGGGTGGATAATATCATACAGATGACCTATTATCTGGCGGTTTTGCTGGTGACGGCGTACTGGATGGGGTATTTTTCCCACAGACAGCGGCGGGAGGACGGCGCTGCGGAGGCTCTGGGCCTGTTTTTGGAGCGGGCGGGGAGCCGCATGAGCATGGTGTGCCTGCTATTGCTCCTCGGCGTGTGGGTGCTTACGGCGGACAAGAACACATACACGAGTATTTCCGCCCTGCGCTCCGTGGCAAAGGGGGAAGCGCAGACCTTTTATCAGGAGGCAATGGAGCGGCATGCGCTTTACACGGATGAGAATGTCACCGAGGTAGTGGTCGCTCCCTACAGCGCGAGGCCGGCCCTCTTTGACTTCACCGATCTGAGCGAGGATGAGGGAAACTGGATGAATCTGGCGGTTGCGCGGTATTACCACAAAAACAATGTGCGCAGCGACGAAGAAGCAGGAAAGGAAATCTATGAATAAGCCACAGAGTGAAAAGGAAAGAACAGGCATTCTCTGAGCTGGCTGAGAGGAATACACTATGAATCAAACTGTGGGACAAAAATTGAATCTCGCGAACGTGACGCTGGCGGCTATGACCAGCGTGAATGTGTATGAGACGATCCGCGCCATGGAATACAGTATGCGGGGGATTACCTTTGGCGACGTGGTGCTTATCACCCATAGAAAGCCGCTTTCCCTGCCGAAAAATATCCGATATTCCCACACTTCAAAACTGGACGATATCGACAAGTTTAACTACAAAATGGTGTACGAGCTGGGCGAACACATCCATACGGAGTACGCGCTCATCGTTCATGCGGACGGTTTCGTGGTGCATCCCGAGAGCTGGCAGGATGCGTTTCTGGACTATGATTATATCGGCTCCCCATGGCCGCTGCCACAAAACGACTACTCTTACCGGGACGCGAAGGGAGAACTGGTCCGGGTGGGAAACAGTGTGTCGATCCGCAGTAAACGGCTTATGGATTTTCCCGCGAAGGCCGGACTCAAGTGGGAGAAGATCGAGGAGGAGGACGAGTATAACGAGGACATTTTTCTCTGTTGTAAATACCGCAATGTGATCGAGGAGGCGGGAATGCGGTTTGCGCCCATTGAGGTGGCGAAATATTTCGGCCACGAGCATATGATCCCCGAGATCATGGATGTGGAGAAGCCTTTTCTGTTTCATAAGTGGCGGGGCAGAAACGCGCAGTACCCGCAGTTCAAAAATCCGTGGAAGGGCAGATGGCAGAAGTGTAAGGATCTGGTGAGACCGCTGCTGTTCTGGCGTAACAGTTCAGCCAGACCGAATCTGTCTGGCAAATCAGGCTTGCATGAATTTGACAGATAGAGGAAGGTGGGCTGAACTAATACGTTTCGAAGGCGGATGAAAGGATAAAATAACATATGGTATATGACTGCATTCCTTTTTTTAATGAACTGGATATCTTGAAGCTGCGTATGCAGATTATGGCGCCTTACGTGGACTTTTTTGTGATCGAGGAGGCTTCTGTCACGTTTTCGGGGGAGCCGAAACGGATGATTTTTGCGGAAAACAGGAGGCTTTTTGCGGAATTTGAGGAAAAGATACGGTATGTGGCGGTGGAGAATTCCCCCATGGAGGGGGTGACCACCCACGAGCGGGACAAGTTTCAGAAAAACCAGTTGATCCGTGGACTTTCCGGCTGTAAGCCGGAGGATATTATTATTTTCAGCGATGTGGACGAGATTCCGAATCCGGAGACGCTGGTACGGTTGATCGAAGCGTTTGAACCCGGAAAGATTTACCATCTGGCACAGCGCATGTTTTACTGTTTTTTAAATATGGAAGAAGTGTCAGGAAATCTTTTGTCCATTACGGGGGAGTTTCCGGGTGTGGCGAAAAGACAGTGGCTTGGCACGAAGATATGCAGTTATTCGGAACTGCCAAAGGAAGGGATCGTGTATCTGCGCGAGGTGTCTCCCGGAGATCCCCGCAGTGTGCGCGTTGCGGACGGCGGCTGGCACTTTGGTTATATGGGCGGTGACGGCGAGCGGGACGTGGCGAAGCGCATCGGTGTGAAGGTACAGGCGGCGGCGCACTCGGAATATAATAGCAAACGTTATTTAAATGAAGCGGTGGACAGACTGCTTTGCGGCGAGGATATTTTTGACCGGGATGCAAAGTTTGTCCGGGTACAGATCGATAAGAGTTTTCCCGCGTATCTGCGGGAACACAGGGAGGAGTACGATTTCCTGATTGCCCCGGAAATCAGTCCGGCGGGGATCTTATGGAAGAGGACAAAGCTTGCGGGAAAACAGTGGCTGCGCAGGGCGCACGGGGCGGCGGCAAAAATCCTGCGGCGGTAAGAATGGTGGGAAGGAACTATGATAAAGGATCTCTACAGACGGCTGCGGGAGGAAAGCCCGGTTCCCCGTCTGGCTCGTAAATTGATTCAACAAATGCGACAGCGTCAACCATTCGGGGAGAATGCGGAGCATTCTCGGAATCGAGTGCGCGGGCACTCGATTTTTTATATCGGACTGACCATAGAGCTGTTGATGGTGATTGTCGATAAGAGCAATTATATCAATCCCATTGAGGGGTATCTGTTTCGGCTGACTTTTCTTCTGTTTGCGTGTAAGCTCCTGCTTACGCGCTATGAACGGCGGGAGTGGGCGCTTATACTTGCGATGGAGGCGGTGGGCTTTATTTCCTACCGGGTGACGGGTGCCAACGATATCATCCGCGTGGTGACTTTTGTGGCGGCCTGCAAAGGTATTCCCGTGAAAGAAGCCCTGAAATATACGTTTTATGTGACTCTGGCAGGGTGTCTTGCCATTGTGGCTCTTTCCGTGACGGGGGTCTATGGAGATATCAGTCTGACACAGGCTTTCGGGCACGAGGCTGCGGAAACCACCCGCTATATCGGGGAGGAAGCGGCGGAGGAAACCCGTTATACGCTGGGGATGGGACACCCGAACTCGCTCTCCTGCATGTTTTTTATGCTGGCGGCGCTTGGCGTTTATGTTTGGTTTGACCGGATGAGATGGTACAGCTACCTGTTTCTGATGCTGTTAAACGTGGGCGTCTATCTGCTGACACGCTCCAAGACCAGTATGTTGATTACGGCGGCGTTTATTCTGGGCGCCTGTCTGCTGACCTTTGTGAAGCGCCTGCAAAGGAAGACGATTCTCTATGTCTGCGGCCTGCTTGTATTTATTCTGTGTATCGCCTTTTCCGTGGACGCGGCAGTCTGCGCCCAGCGGGTGAGGGATGCCCAGTGGAACGAGTTTTTCTTCTGTAATCCCCGTGACAATGAGCATATTGTGCTGCTCGGCAAAATCGACCGCCATATCAGCGGCAGGATCATATCACTGACGGACTCTGACAACAATGACGGCATGATTCAGACATGGTCGGCCTTTTCCTGCGAAAACAATATGAATTATTATTTTGATATGGGGTGGGTTAAGGTATTTTACCGCTACGGTGTGATTCCGGGGATTTTGTATGTGGCGGCGAACCTGATTCTCCTGTGGAGGCTCTGGCGCAGGCGGGACGCCTGCGGGCTTGCGCTCTTTGTGATGTTTGCGGTGTACACGGTGGTGGAGGCCCATATGATCTCCGTCTACATCGGAAGGAACTATCTGCTTATGATGATGGGATGTGAGGCGGCGGTGGCGGGAAGAGAAAGTTTGTGGTAAAATAAATACCGAAATCTAAAATTGAGGTATTCCTATGAATCGTAAAATGAAACTGATAGAGAGCTACCTGTTGCTTCTCACGGATCTGTGCAGCATCGCTTCAGCATATATCATCGCCATCCTGATACGGTACCGGAAGTTTTCCAGAGTCATGGAGCCGGAGCTTCACTTTGTGGTATGTATCGGCTTTTTGCTGTTCTGTACGATTTACAGCTTTCTGTTTGACTGGAACAGGGAGTTTATAAAAAGAGGCGTTCTGGTCGAATTTATAGCGGTTACCAAATTCAATGTCTTTATGGAACTGTCCGTTATGGCCTTTCTTTTCATGCTGCAAAGGGGCGCGGACGTTTCCCGTCTGGTGATGGGCTATTTTGCCATTCTGAATATTTTTATCGTATGGTTTGTGCGGCTCGCCATGAAGAAGGCGCTGCGGGTCTGGTTCACGGCCAAGTCCAATATCGTCAAGATCATGATTGTCACGAAGGATGCGGTGATGGAAAAAACCCTGTCCAAACTGAAGGAGGCCATGGATATCAACTATGAGATTGTGGCACTGGCCTGTGTGGACAAGGACAGGAAGGGTGAAACGGCAGAAGGGATTGAGGTGAACGCAGACCGGGAAAATGTGCTCTCCATGGCCAGACAGATGCCCCTTGATGAGGTGTTTATAAGCCTGCCGGATGAAGATATGGCCTATGTCAAGCATATTATCTATGATCTGGAATCCATGGGCGTGGCCTGCCACTACAATATAGATATCATAGAAAGACCGAGCAAGGAAGTACGGGTGGGAAGCTTTGCCGGATTTACGGTGGTGACTTATTCCATCAACCATTTCGACTACAGGCGCATGGTGGTGAAACGGCTGATTGACATTGTGGGCGGTCTGGTGGGATGCCTGATCACGATTGTTGCCACGCCCTTTGTGGCAGCCGCCATTAAGCTGGACTCGCCGGGGCCGGTTCTCTTTGCACAGACCAGAATCGGTAAAAACGGCCGCCGTTTTAAGATTTATAAGTTCCGCTCCATGTATATGGACGCGGAGGCAAGAAAGAAAGAGCTGGAAGCGCAGAATGAGATGCAGGGTCTTATGTTTAAGATGGAAAATGATCCGCGTATTACGAAGGTCGGGAAATTTATCAGAAAGACAAGCATTGACGAGCTGCCGCAGTTTTTTAATATCGTTAAGGGAGATATGAGTCTGGTGGGCACCAGACCGCCGACGGAGGGCGAGTTCGAGCAGTATAATTCCCACTACAGGCGAAGAATCAGTATGACGCCGGGACTCACGGGGCTCTGGCAGATCAGCGGAAGAAGCGAGATCGTGGACTTTGACGAGGTTGTGAAGCTGGATCTGGAATATATTGACAACTGGACGCTGGGACTGGATATCAAGATTTTGTTCCAGACAGTGTGGGTGGTGTTGACCGGCAGAGGGTCAAAATAAGCGTTTGCCCGGAGGCAGACAGGTTCCGATAGAGAGATGCAGGAGGATTGAGTGTGCATGTATGTATGATTGTGCCGAATGAGGCCGTGCAGGGCGGGATTGCCTCTGTGGTGAACGGTTATCGGGGAAGTGAGCTGGAGAAGCGCTGCCGTATCACCTATATTGAATCCTATCAGAACGGCAGCAAGTGGGACAAGCTGAAAAAGGCGCTGAAAGGATATGCTGCGTTTTGCAGACTGCTCAGAAAAGACTGCCCGGATCTGGTGCATATCCATTCATCTTTCGGGCCGAGCTTTTATCGGAAAATGCCCTTTATCCTTTGGAGCGCGTCACGAAGCATTCCTGTGGTGAACCATATCCACGGGGCGGAGTTTGACAGTTTCTATGAGAAAGCGTCTGCATCCAAAAAGAGGAGGGTGCGCAGCGTTTATCGGAAATGTACACGGTTCATTGTACTGTCGGAAGAATGGAAAGAAAAAATAGCACAGATTGTTCCGGCTGACAGAATCGATGTGGTAGAGAATTATTGCGTTTTGCCGGAGAAACCATATCATGTGGAGAGGCGGCAGAACCAGATCCTGTTTCTTGGCGCTCTGGAAGAGAGAAAAGGGTGTTATGACATTCCTGTCATTTTTGAAGGCGTGAAGCGGAAATGCCCGGATGCGCAGCTTGTGATGGCAGGAGATGGGCAGATGAAGCAGATAAGAGAGGCGTTTGGCGAAAAAAATCTTCTATCCGACGTAACATTTACAGGATGGGTGCGGGGGCGGGAGAAGGAAAAGCTGCTACAGCAAAGCGCGGTCTTTCTGTTTCCGAGTTATAACGAAGGTATGCCGATGGCGGTTTTGGAGGCAATGGGTTATGGCTTAGGCGTTGTTACGACAACGGTAGGAGGAATCCCACAGTTAATCGCTCACAGAAGGAACGGATTTCTGGAAGCGCCCGGTGATCTGGCCGCTATGGCCGAAGATGTCAGCGGGCTGATACAGGATGAAGGGTTATGCCGCAATATGGGAGAAGCGGCAAGGGAGACAGTAGAACAGAAATACAGTTTACAAATGCATCTGCAGAAATTGGAAGAGACTTACAGAAAGGCGTGCTTGACAAAATGAATGTAAAGTTAAAGGCTGCAAAAAGTCTGTTTAAAATAGCTTATTGGAAGTGCCGTTACGGCTCCCGGCTTAAGATGCCATGGATTCAGGGATTTGACCATGTCTATCTTGAAATGTCCAAAAACGGACGTATGAGTTTTGGGGAGAGAAACGAGAACAGGGGCAAGATGCATTTTATCTGTGCAGGCGATGGCCGGTTGGAGATAGGAAATCATGTCATCTATGCGATCGGCGGCTGCATTACGTGTATGGGGCATATCAAAATAGGTGATTACTGTAGATTTGGCAATAACGTAGTCATTGTTGACCATGACCATAATTTTAAAAATCAGGGCGAGGAGTTTCTGGTTGGTGAAATCACAATTGGAGACCGTGTCTGGATTGGCGCAAACTGCACCATCTTAAAAGATGTGCATATCGGAGACGACTGTGTGATAGCGGCAGGCAGTGTTATTAAAAAAGATGTGCCGGCCCATACCATTTGTTATCAAAAAAGAGAAACAGTGTATGTCCCGATCTCATCGGAAAACAAGGGAGTATGAGGAAAAGTGGATCAGATCAGCGTGATTGTCCCGGTTCACAACGGGGCTTCTTATTTGGAAGAATGCATCGACAGCATTCTGGCGCAGGACTGCGAAGCGTTGGAGGTGCTGATCGTAAATGACGGCTCTACAGACAACACGGCAGAGCTTTGTGACCGGCTGTGCGGACTGCATGACTGCCTGCGGGTCATTACGCTGCCGGATCTGGGTGTTTCGGTGGCGCGGAACCGTGGACTGGAGCAGGCACGGGGCGCTTATGTCATGTTTGTGGACGCTGACGACAGGCTGCGGCCCGGGGTGCTTAAGAGTCTGCACGGCCTGTTGTGTCGGACGGACAGCGATATGGCGGGCTGCAGTTTTGCCGCATGGGGGACGCCCGAGGAGTGGGAACGGCTTCGGGCGGAGAAAGAAATGCCGGAGGAACTGACGGGCCCCGATGCCGGGAAGGTATATGACAGCGATTCCTATTTGAAGGAAAATATTCTGCGGGGGAATACCCGCTGCTGGAGTAAGCTCTACAGACGGGATCTGATCGGACAGGTACGGTTCCTTGAGGGACTGACTATCGGTGAGGATATGCTGTTTCTTGTGGAGCTTCTGCCGCGTATGAGGCGGGCTGTGGAGACGGCTTATCCCGGCTACGGGTATTATCAGAATCCTGGCGGCGCGATGCGCAGGCCCTTTACGCCGGATTATATGGATCAGATTTACTGCTGGGAGATGGCCCGGGAACTGATTGTGAAGCGGGACGCGTCCCTGTCGGCCCAGACGGACGCACAGATTATGGTGGCGGTCATGCTGACGGCGGGAAAGATTGCCATGCTTTCCGGGAAAGAGCGCAGGAAGGCGAAAGAGTATCTGCAGGTCTGCCACAGGAAATTGAAGGAAATAGCCAGGGCGAGGGAATGCTATCGTTATCTGCCTGCCGGCTATGGAATCAAGGTGAGACTTTTCGCCCGGGTGCCCAGGCTTTATGTGTGGCTGTACGGCTGCCGTAAATTTTTTCGGAAATAGGATAAAAGGTCCGGGCACTGCTTACCGGACCCGGTATACATGGTAAGGAACAGGAAAACAGAGAAAGCGGGAAAGCGTATGAAGAGGATACATCCGTTAATCAGCATAATCGTGCCGGTGTATAATAAGGAGGCGTATCTGCGGGAATGTGTGGACAGCATTCTGGAGCAGACCTATCGGCGGATCGAGGTGATTCTGGTGGACGACGAGTCCACGGATAAAAGCGGTGCAGTCTGCGATGAGTTTGGGCAGGCAGATACAAGGGTGCGGGTCATCCATCAGAAGAACGGCGGCCCCACGGCGGCCTGCGTGGCAGGCATGGAGAGGGCCTTGGGCGGGTATTATATGTTTGTGGACAGTGACGATTATCTGGAGCCGGAGACGCTTGCGCAGATGGCTGATCGTCTGGCGGGCGTGCCGGGGGAGATTGTCTGCTGCGATCATGTGGTGGAGAAACAGCACGGATCAGAGTGGGTAAAGAGCGGTGCGGCGTCCGAAATCTATGAGGGCGACAGGCTGCGGGAGCAGATTAAGGCGAAGCTGATCGGCGAGGAAAGGAAGGTAGTCCCGCTGTCACGGTGCATGAAGCTGTGTGAAAAATCCGTTTTTTCGGGCAATGAAGCATACTATGATTACAGTCTCCGTTTCGGGGATGACACGAATCTGATGTATCCGGCCCTGCTTTCGAGCAGCCGGGTGGTGATTATGAAGGATGCCTTTTACTATCATTACCGCTACGTGGAAGGGTCGCTGGTGCACGGTTACGACGAGGGACTTTTTGCGGGCGTGGAGCGGCTGATGGAGGCCGTGAAGCGGACGGCGGAGGAGAAAAAAGCGCCGGACGCCGCAGACGCGGTGGCCCGCGAATACTGTTACATGCTTTTGTATGTGATGAAGAACGAGCTGCGTGCCCCCGGGAAGGATTACCGAACGCGGATTCAAAGGATTTTCGGGGAGGAGAAGATCAAAACATTGCTGCAGAATACGCCGATTGCGGTGACGGAGCGCGCAAACCAGCTTTTGTATATGGGGGCGCTGTATCCCGGCGGTATGCTGTTGCGGGTGCTGAGAATGATACTGCGCATCTATGATCGAAAGTGATTCTCATTCTAAGGGAAAGCGGCGGGAAAGGAAACATGGACAGGCATGATCGTGATAAGAGTTATGGGCGGGCTGGGCAATCAACTGCAGCAGTACGCGCTGTTTAGAAAATTTCAGAGTCTGGGCGTGGAGACAAAGCTGGATCTCTCTTGGTTTTCGCAAAAAAATCAGGAGTCGGCTGCGGCGCCCAGAAAGTTTGCGCTCTCCGATTTCGAAGGACTGCCCTTTCAGACGGCTTCCGGGGAGGAGGTGCGGGCGCTTCTCGGGAGAGCTTATGAGGAGGAAGCGGGCTTTGCGGAGAAGATGAAGAAGCGGCTTATGCCGGCCAAGGCGCCGCTGTTTGAGGAATCGGAAATGTATCATCCGCAGATATTTTCGTGGCAGAACCGCTATCTGGTCGGGTATTGGGCCTGTGAGGCATATTACGCGGATATTTTGGAAGGGCTTCGGGAAACGATACGCTTTCCTGAAAGCAAAGATGCCAGAAACCGGGAGGCCATGGAAGAGATGGAGGCCCGGCCTTCTGTCAGCATCCATGTCCGCAGGGGGGATTATTTGGACGCTGCCAATGCGGCTATGTTTGGCGGCATCTGCACAGAGGTGTATTATGACACTTGTGTCAGCTATATAAAAGAGAGATGCCCCAGTGCGGTTTTCTATGTCTTTTCGGATGACGCGGATTATGTGCGGGCGCATTTTGCCGGTAAGGAATTTCGCATTGTGGACTGGAACAGGGGTGAGGACAGCTTCTATGACATGCAGTTGATGAGCCGCTGCAGACATAATATCTGCGCAAACAGCACCTTCAGCTTCTGGGGGGCGCGTTTGAACGGAAATCCCGACAAGATGATGCTGCGTCCTTCCATTCACAAAAACACCCAGATCTGCGTCCCCGAACAGATGAAGGCTCTGTGGGCCGGATGGACGCTTGTCACCCCGGAGGGAACAGTTATTTGATATGAGGGACGATTGATGGTATACTCAGAGAAAATGGTTTGGAAGGGATCAGCATGGAATACGGTAACGACAAAATAGTGATGTATCTGCATGGCGGCAGCGGCAATCACGGCTGTGAAGCGATTGTCAACAGCACCTGTCATATGATAGAAGAAATACCTAAGCTTCTGGTGACGAACAGTGAGCAGGAGGACAGGCATTATTCGGTGGAACCTCTCTGCGATATTCTGCAGGAGCGCAAGATCGCGGAGCATTTTTTTGCCCATGTGTGGTATTATGTCTGGCGGAAGGTTTTTCACGATCCCGAATCCTTTATGCGCTATCGTTTCCGCGAGGTGATGGGTAAAAATCTGGCGCCCCTCTATCTCTCGATCGGTGGGGATATGTACTGCTACGAGCTGTCAAAGAAGGAGGCAGTCACGGCCAACAGCGCGTTTAACAGGGCGGGTGCAAAGACCGTTCTCTGGGGCTGCTCTCTGGAGCCGGCGCTTTTGCAGGAGACAGCGGTGGTGGAGGACATGAAACGGTATGCGCTGATTACCCCGAGGGAGTCGATCACGACGGAGGCCCTTGCGGCGGCCGGGGTGACAGAGAATGTGAAGCAGTTTCCCGATCCGGCGTTTGCACTGGAGCCGGAGAAAACGAAACTTCCCTTCGGCTTTAGCGAGGGGAATACCATTGGCATCAATATCAGTCCGATGATTCTCAAATATGAGGAAAAGAGCGGCATTACGATTATGAATTATCGTAAGCTGATCGACCATATTCTGGAGACCACGGACTGTCATATCGCGCTGATTCCCCATGTGATGTGGAAGAACAATGACGACAGACTGACGATAAATGAGCTTTACGGCGTTTATCAGGGAAATGACCGTGTTGTGAAATTTGAGGACATGTCCTGCCAGAAAATCAAATATGTGATTTCCAAATGCAGGGCCTTTATCGGAGCCAGAACACACGCGACCATCGCCGCCTATTCTTCCATGGTTCCCACGTTGGTGGTGGGCTATTCCGTAAAGGCCAGAGGCATCGCGAAGGATCTCTTTGGCGACCCGGAGCACTATGTGCTGCCCGTGCAGACACTTTCCAACCCGGAGGAGCTGATCGGCGCCTTTGAGTGGATGATGGAAAGAGAGGGCGAGATTCGGGGACGGTTACAGGAGATTATGCCGGATTACTGTAAAAAAGCGGCTGAGGCGGGGGAAGAGCTCCGCAGGCTGTGGAAGAGTCTCCATGACTGAAAGTGAATGAATTATGGGCAGAATACAGAAAGCCGGAAAAAATATCATATTCGGATATATCAGCAATCTGGTCATCCTGTTGGTTAATTTTATCCAGCGGACGGTCTTTATCTATATGCTGGGCAGGACGCTCTCGGGGGTAAACGGCGTTTATACGGATGTATTAAGCGTCCTTTCGCTGACGGAGCTGGGGATCGGCACGGCCTTAAACTACAGCCTCTACAAGCCGGTGGCGGAGCGCAATATTGAAAAGATCAAGTCCTACATGCGCTTTTACAAGAAGGCGTATCTGACCATCGCGGGCGTGATCGCGGTTTTGGGAATCTCGATTTCCCCTTTTTTGAAGTACATTCTGAAAAATCCGGGCAGCCTGACCGTGGGGGAGCTGACGCTTTACTATTATCTGTTCCTGTTTAACACGGTGATCAGCTATTTTGTCACCTATAAATACAGTCTGGTGAATGCGGAGCAGAAAAATTATATCCAGACCAATATCACTACCCTGACGAAGATAGTGACAGCCGCAGTCCAGATTGCGGTTCTGCTGCTTTTCAGGAATTTTTTGTTTTATCTGCTGGCACAGTCTGTTGTGGAGCTTTTGCAGAAGATTTTTGTGACAGCCTATCTGAACAGGCTGTATCCTTATCTGCGGGACAAGGATGTGAAGAAGCTTACGGCGGAGGAAACGCAGATAGTCGCCACCAAGACAAAGGCGTTGATCTGTCATAAGATCGGGGATGTGGCCAGACTGCAGACGGACAAGATCATTATTTCGTCCTTTGTCAGTGTGGACACGGCGGCGATTGTGGACAACTATGTCTACATCATTACTTATGTGGGAAATTTCGTTAATATTATATTTGATTCCGTGATCTCGGGTTTCGGCAATGTGGTGGCTACGGAGTCTAAGGAGAGGCAGTATCTGCTCTTCAAGGTGTATCGCTTTTTCGCCTGCTGGCTCTTCGGTTTCGGCGCAGTGGGCTTCTTTCATCTGCTTACGCCTTTTATCGGCGGGGTGTGGCTGCGCGACGGCAGTTGGACGCTGCCGCAGGTGACGGTGACCCTTCTGGTGATGGATTTTTATCTGAAGGGCGGCCGCACGGTGCTCCTCAATTTCAAGATCGCATCGGGACTTTTCGAGCAGGACAGGTTTTTGCCGTTAATACAGGGAGCCGTCAATCTGGTGGTATCGATTGTGCTGGTGATAAAAATCGGTGTGACGGGTGTCTATGTGGGGACGCTTGTGTCAGGTATTATGGCTAACCTGATCCGTCCCGGGATTATCTACCGGGTGTGCTTTGGAAAAAGCGCGGGAGCCTATTTCAGGGATTCCCTGAAATATATCGGGGTGATTCTGGCGGTGGGAGCGGTGATTACGCCGATCCGCCATGCGGTCATGGGGGAGGTCACGATCCTTTCCTTTGCCCTGATGGTGATTTTGATCACACTGTTTTATAATCTGGTATTTCTGGTGGTATTCCACAGGACGGAGGAGTTTTCCTATCTGTGGAACGCGGTGGCCAAAGTGAGAAGTACTTCTAAAGATGTTCCGTCATAGGACAGGAACAAAGGAGGTTTGCATGAATAAGATTCCTCTGATCGAGAATGCTTGTAAGGAACTTTTGGAGTACGGTGTGCCAGACAGGCGGGAAAAGTGCAGGGATCTGGCGAAACGCCTGATTCTCCGTCGAAAGACGCCGGGGGAAGATCCCATTTTCTGGCCCACCGGGCTGTTGGCGTCGGGGTTGTGGCATTGCAGGGAGGAATTTGCGAAATCTGCGGATGCCGGGAGCACCATTGTCATGATAGACCAGGCCCTTGCGGCATATTACGGGAGATGGCAAAAAAAGGGGATGCCTATTGTGGTTCTGGATGATCTGCTTTCCGGGGAGACCTTGTTACACCTGCATCAGGCAGTGTGGGAAAAGAAAACGGATTTCGGAGCAGGCATGTCCGAAGAACTGCTTAAAAATGCGGTGGATAAGCTGGCTTCTTACGGCGCGGCTCATCCCGCAGACGCGGCGGGGAGCTTTCTCTATCGGCCTGCAAACGGGGAAAAGACAGTTTTTGTGGACGGTATCGGGCTGTCCTGTCCGTTTCTCTATCGGTATGGCGAGATGTTTGACCGGCCGGAATATAAGGAATTGGCGGTTTTGCAGATTGTGAATTTTTTGTCATACGGTATGGACGGCAAGTCGGGACTTCCTTATCACGGTTATGACATGACGGACGGCTTAAAATACGGGATCATCGGCTGGGGAAGGGCTGTCGGATGGCTGATTCGGGGGATGACGGGCTGTATGATTTCGACGTACGGCAGGGAGAGGCTGGCGGCGCCCTGTACCGCGCTTGCGGATGCGGCGATTGCCTGTCAGAGGCAGGACGGCTGTTTTTCATGGCAGCTCGAGGCAGCGGAGGGACCTGCGGACACTTCCGCCACAGGGATGATCTGCGCCGGTTTAAGGCAGGGGATGGAAATCGGCATCCTGTCGGGTGAAACATATGAGAATGCCCTGAGAGCGGGGAGGCAGGCGCTGGAGCGGTCGGTAAGGGACGGCCGGGTGTACCGCTGTTCAGGAGAGTGCGAGGGCTTTTCCCAGTACCCGCAGCGTTACGGCGCATATCCGTGGTCACTGGGGCCGGCGCTGGAGGTGCTGCAGACGGACGGGCAGGCAGGGTGAGTGAAAGACCGGGCTGTAGTATTTGAGGAATGGGACGATGGAACGATATAAAAAGTTTGAAAAGACAATTACCATACAGGAGGCGTGTTACTACGGTTTTTTCGTTCTCCTGTCACTGGCGAAAGGACTGGGATTTTACGAGGGACAGAAGCTCTTTTATCTGCTTGTCCTGCCTGCGCTCGTTCTGGGCTTTTTGAAAATTCTTCTGACGTCATATACGAAATGGCAGTTGGTTTTGCAGATTGTGTTTCTGGCCCTTGTGGCGGTGATTTATTATGAATCGCGGCAGATCGCCATTTTTTTTGTGGCATTCACGGTGCTTGGCATGAAAGATATTTCTGTGAAAAAGGTGTTCCACATTGCGCTCTGGGTATGGGCCGTCTGCGCGGTGGCGCTCTCTTCGGTTTCCTTTTTCTTCCTGGAGCACACCGTTTACCGGGTACACGCCAAGATGGGATTGGGACATATTTTCCGCTGGAGTCTCGGGTTTACGCATCCGAACATTCTGCACATTACGTATCTGATGCTCTGTGCATTGATGATATGGGAGCTGGAGGAAACCTATGGCTTTAAGCAGTATGCGCTTCTTATGGCCGGAAATCTTCTTGTATTTTTCTATTCCATCAGTTACACGGGCTTGGGCATTGTGGCGGTTATGCTGACGGGCTGTTTTTATATCAGATTCCGTCCCAGATTCGGTATCGGGGAAAAGATACTGGCGAATCTGGTGCTGCCGGTCTGCCTGCTGATGTCCTTTGTCCTGCCCTTCTACCTGAGCTGGCATCGGATCAGCCACTTTGTGGAGAAGATTAATTTTATGGTCAATACGAGGATCTGGCTGGCGGAGCAGTTTTTGAAATCGGAGTACCGGAGTCTGTTCGGGGCGGATGTCTCCAAGGTTGTCAAGTCCTCCATGACGCTGGACAATTCCTATGTCTGGTGCTATATCAATTACGGGCTGATTCCCACGATTATTATTTTGCTGGGTTATTTTGCCCTGCTGTTTTATGATACCCATAAGCAGCGGACGAGGGAGCTGGTGATTCTGGTATGTTTTTTGGGCGCAGGGTGGACGGAACAACTGCTGTTTAACACATCCTTCAAAAATATCACACTGCTTTTCCTGGGGGCGCTGCTGTTTTTGCAAAAGGAGGGCGAGAAGGAATATTGTCTGCTTTCCCGGCTGACGCAGCGCCGGAGTCTGGTAACGGTTCCGTTTTCCGGGCTGCCGGATCATATGCTGCTTCATGTACGGGCGTGCTGCCATGCGCACAGGGGCAGGATTCTGTGTGCGGTGGCAGCAGGTGCGGCGGTGGGCGGAATTTTATGCGCGCTGCTTTATCAGGAGCCTGCGGGGTATGTGGTACAGCGTTTCTATACGGACGGTCTGGAGGAGACGAGCGTTTATCTGGAGAGTGAAGACGATCCGGCCTATGAGGGGTATCGGGTTATGAACTATGTGGACGCGCAGACGCCGATGCAGATTGTGTCGGGAAAAGCCGTGAAGCTGGAGACGGCGCGCTATTATGTGGGAAGTCTGCTGCTTGGCGCAATGCTTGGAGCTGCCGCCGCGATCCTGTGGCATATGATAAGATGGCGGGGAAAATCGGCCATGGTAGTTACGGAAATTTCGGGATATGATAAAGGCTAAGGCACAATGATAGGTCTGCATAACGGAGTGGAATGAGGAATCGCATGAAACATGAGTTAACTTATTGCAAAATTTTGGGAACAAACATCAATGTCACGAACATGGAGGACACGATCGCCTATATTACGGACAATCTGGAGGAGTTAAAGGGCGATTACATCTGTGTCTCCAACGTGCACACCACGGTGATGGCATACCGGGACAAAGCCTACCGCAACGTGCAGAACAGCGGGGCGATGGCGCTTCCCGACGGACAGCCCCTGTCTATAGTCAGCAGGAAAAGAGGATTTTCGCAGGCGCGCAGAGTGCCGGGGCCGGATTTGATGCCGGCGATTCTTGATCTGTCGCAGAAGACGGGGTACCGTCATTATTTTTACGGCAGCACGGAGGCGACACTGGAGGCCCTGCGGACGGCTCTGCTTCGGCGCTATCCGAAGCTGCAGATTGCGGGCATGTATTCTCCGCCCTTCCGGGAACTGACGAAGGAAGAGGACGAGGAAATTGTCAGGCGGATCAACGACAGCGGCGCCGATTTTGTCTGGGTGGCGCTTGGCGCGCCGAAGCAGGAGTGGTGGATGTATGAGCACCGCCACAGGATAAAAGCGTTGATGCTGGGCGTAGGCGCGGCCTTTGATTTTACGGCGGGCACAACCAAGCGTGCGCCTATGTGGATGCAGAGACTGTGTCTGGAATGGGTGTTTCGGATTCTGCGCGAGCCCAAACGTATGCTGCCCAGATACTTAAATACGAATTTTGCTTTTCTCTATTATGTCTGCCGCGAGGGAAAGGCGGTAAAAAGAGCGGCAAAGAACGGGATGCGCATCGCCATGATCGGCCATAAGCGGATTCCCTCCAGAGAGGGGGGCGTGGAAGTGGTGGTGGATGAACTCTCCGTGCGGATGGCGGCTATGGGCCACCGCGTGGACGCTTACAACCGTTTCGGCCATCATGTCTCCGGTAAAAAATACGATCAGGAGTACGGCTGGAAGGGCCGGAAGTTTTACAAAGGCGTCCGCGTTTATATCGTGCCTACCTTTCGAAGAAGCAGCCTGAACGCGATCGTGTATACTTTTTTTGCGACGATCATGGCGCTTTTTCACCAGTATGATGTGATCCACTACCATGCGGAAGGCCCCTGCGCCATGCTCTGGCTGCCGCATTTTCTGAAAAGGAAGGTTGTGGTTACCATTCACGGACTTGACTGGCAGAGAGCAAAATGGGGAAATTTCGCCTCCTTTGTGATAAAGTTCGGGGAGAAGATGGCGGCCAGATACGCCGACGACATCATTGTGCTTTCCGACAATGTAAAGGAGTATTTTTGGGAGACGTACAACAGAAAGGTTACTTATATTCCAAACGGAATTAACAGACCGGCGCCGCAGGGACAGACGGTGATCGGTGAAAAGTACGGTCTGCAGAAGGACGGTTATTTCCTGTTTCTTGCGCGCATTGTGCCGGAGAAGGGACTGCATTATCTGATCGAGGCGTTTTCCGGGCTGGATACGGATAAAAAACTGGTGATTGCCGGGGGCAGCTCCCAGGCTTATGGCTATATGGAACAGATTCATCGGATGACGGCGGAGGATGAGAGAATCCTGATGACAGATTTTGTGCAGGGACAGGTTTTGGAGGAACTGTACGCCAACGCGTACGCTTTTGTGCTGCCGAGCGACGTGGAAGGTATGGCGCTTACGCTGCTGGAGGCCATGAGCTATGGCGCCTGCTGTCTGGTCAGTGACATCCGTGAAAATACGGAGGTGGTGGAGGATAAGGCCCGGACATTCAAAAAGGGGAATGTGAAAGACTTGAGAAGACAGCTTACGTGGCTGCTGGAGCATCCCGATGAGGTGCGGCGCATGGGTGAGGAGAGCGTGGATTATATCTGCGGAAAATACGACTGGGACGATGTGACGGAGAGGACGTTAGCCGTGTATGAGAAGGCAGCGGGAAAAAGGGAGAACGTTTGATGCGCAAGAGAACATGTATGGGCATTCTGCTGGCAGCGGCGGCTGTGACGGCGGTATGCTGCCTGTACTTTAAGAACAGGAATAGCGTTCTGCTTCATGTGGAGAACGGACAGCCCTGTATCAGCGTCCGCACGGCGCAAAGCGAAAACAGGGTGTTTCTGTGGCAGGATGAGGAGGCGGAAGAGGAGACAGCCGGGTATTTTTTCCTGCCCTCCTGCGTCAGCCATCATAAAATACGTCTGGGTGATCTGGGCGGGAGCAGCGTGCGGATAGATGGCCGGCTCTATCAGGAGGGAGATACCTTTACATGGGAAGAGGGACGTAAGTTTCTGCTTCAGGTTACGGACACTTCCTATGAGACGTATACATGCGAAACAGGCTTTATGAAATCCGGGAATATTCCGGCCATGTTTATCGACACGGCAAGCGGCGGGCTTGATTATCTGCATGAGAATAAGGAAAACGAGGAGACGGGACGGATCTGCATATTGCAGGCGGACGGTGTCACGGAATATCAGGACGAGCTGCCGCGGATATCCGGCAGGGGCAACTCTACCTGGGAGTTTGAGAAAAAGCCTTATGCCCTTAAGCTGAAGGAGGATCAGCCTCTCTGCGGCCTGCGGGAGAGCGACCGGTGGCGGCTTTTGGCGCTCTGGAATGAGGGCAGCAGGATGGGCGATAAGATAGCCATGGATCTGGCGCAGGAGCTGGGACTTTCCTACAGCACGCAGGGAACCTGGGTGGATCTGTATTTGAATGGAGAGTACCGGGGCATTTATCTTTTGACAGAATCCGTGACAGTGGGCTCGGGCCGTGTTGGTATATACGATATGGAAAAGATTAATAAACAAAAAAATGTTTCCATAGAAGCGGGGACGGCCAGTAGGTATGTGGAGGAAGACAATAAGGGATATCTTCTGGAGGATGGGACTGAGACAGACGGCGGTTATCTGATCGAGAAAGACCATCCGAAGCACTGGGAAGTGGAGGAGAGCGGGTTCCGCCTTTCCGGAGGGGATCTCTTTACCATCAATTCGCCGCGCCATGCGTCGAAGGAGCAGGTGGCTTATATACAAAATTATGTGGAGGAAATTGATGCCCTCGTGCAGAGTGTGGACCCTGCGGTCTGGGAGAAGCTGGATCTGACAAGCTTTGTCAAAAGGTTTTTGGTGGACGAGATTGCATTGGAGATGGACACGGGTTCCACCAGTATGTATTTTTATAAGGACAGGGGAGATGAAAAGCTCTATTCCGGCCCGGCGTGGGATTATGATAATGCGTTTGGCGAGGATAGCGACAGCGACGGCTTTTTTGTGAATTACGGGGAGACCATTGTGAACAATAACGAGCGGCTGGCAATCTCCCTTAACTGGTACCAGAAGCTCTATGAGACGCCTGAGATGTATCAGTGCACTGTGGAGGAGTATGCGGGCGTTCTGCCCTTTTTTGAAAAGCTGTTAGGCACGGGCATTGACAGATATGCGGATCAGATCAGGGCCTCCGCGGCGATGGACGACGCCAGATGGGAAAGTGTCCGGGCTGCCGGTAATGATATGCCGCGTTATAAAAGTTTTGAGGCAAATGTAAATTATACGAAATTCTTTCTTGCAAACCGCCTGAATTGTCTGTGCGCCAGATGGGGTGTGCCGCACGAAGCTTTTACCGCTCCTGCAAGCGGGGAAATGCATCAGGTTACCTTTTCGGTTTACGAAGGTGTGGTGGAGACGGTGGAAGCGCCGGACGGGGAGCCGCTTTCCTATACACCGGACTATGACGGCGGCGTGTATCAGGGCTGGACGTACAGGCGGGGCGGCGAGCCTTACAGCAGTTATATTCCCGTTTATGAGGATATGGAGCTGTACAACGCAAAGTGGGAGTAGCCGTGCGAAAAGTACTTCTAAAGACGTCCCGCCATTGGACAGGGACAAAGTCAGCAAAGCTGACTTGTAAGTACTATGTTTCGCACAAGAGAATACCTGAGAAGCGGTATTCTCTGTAGAAATTAGCGGTTAGGGAGACATTATGAGAATATTAATGGTCAATAAATTTCTATATCCAAACGGCGGGTCGGAGACTTATATTTTTCGGTTGGGGGAAGAATTACAGAAGAGGGGACACGAAGTACAGTATTTCGGTATGGAACACGAAGGACGTATTGTGGGAAACAGGATAGACAGTTATACGTCTGATATGGATTTCCATACGGGAAAGCTGCAAAAGCTTCTCTATCCTTTTAAAATTATATATTCCTTTGAGGCGAAGCGCAGAATGGGCAGGGTGCTGCGGGATATGAATCCCGACGTGGTGCACCTGAATAACATTAACTTTCAGCTTACGCCCTCGGTGATCTATGCGGTGCGCGCTTACGAAAAAAGATGCGGCCGCAAAGTGAAACTTGTGTATACGGCGCATGATTACCAGTGGGTGTGCCCCAATCATATGATGCGCATTCCCTCCACGGGAAAGATATGCTTTGCATGCAGGGGCGGATATTTTGGCGCGTGCAGCAAAAACCGTTGTATTCACAATTCGCGTGCGAAAAGCCTGCTGGGGACGATTGAGGCGAAATTTTATATGTGGCGCAGGACTTACGGCATGGTTGACGTTATTATCTGTCCCAGCGCATTTATGAAAAAGCAGCTTGATACCAATCCTCTTTTGGAGGAGAAAACCGTGATGATGCGCAATTTCGTGGAGCGGGCGGCAAAAAAGCGGGAGGACGGGGAACCGGCGGCTATGGACACGGCGAAACGTTGCGGCACGGGGGCAGAGAATGGGAGCGGTGCAGATGCGGCGTCTGATTATGTGCTCTACTTTGGCCGGTTTTCCGAGGAGAAGGGGATCGCTACACTCTTGAAAGCCTGCGAAGCCCTGCCGGATATTCCGTTCGTGTTTGCCGGGTCAGGACCGCTGGAAGAGCAGGTGTCAAAAGTGAAAAACGTGGAGAATAAAGGGTTTGTGACAGGGGAAGCCCTGCGCAGGCTGATTGCCGGGGCGCGGTTTTCCGTCTACCCTTCCGAGTGGTACGAGAACGGCCCGTTTTCCGTGATGGAGTCTCAGATGTATGGTACGCCGGTGCTGGTTTCGGATCTGGGAGGCGCGCCGGAGCTGGTACAGGCGGGCAGGACGGGAGAGCTTTTCCGGGGCGGAGATGTGCAGGAGCTGACAGCGCATATCAGGGAGCTGTGGGAACAGCCTGCACTGTGCCGGGAGTATAGGGAAAACTGTAAAGAGATAAAATTCGATACAATTGGGGAATATTGTGATAAAATAGAAAAGACTGTATATCAGTAAAGGATATGTGCGGGCAGTCGGTACAAATATGCCCCGCTGCGGCTGCGCCAAATGGCTTTTCTAAATATTCCGGGAAAGCTATGCTATGCGGCGCAACCGCCCTCTATTCGCCATCCGGGCTCATTTCGGGCTTTTCGCGACATCCATGTCACGAAATTGCTGGTTTATGGACAGAATATTAAGAAAATCCAATTTGCCTCCGCAAAGGCAGTGTGGCATATATGTGCCGACTGCATGTCGGGAATCCTTACAGATAAACTTAGAGTTTTGGCCAGTAGGGAGGGAATGATACACAAAGGAGTAGCGATTATGGCAAGACGAACATTATATGGCACGGTGATTGTGACATACAGATGCAATGCGAGATGTAATATGTGCGACTGCTTTAAGGATCCTACCAGACCTGATGAGGAGATCACGCTGGAGGATATCAAAAAACTGCCGGAGATGGCGTTCACGAATATTACGGGCGGGGAGCCTTTTGTCAGACAGGATATCCCGGACATTGTGCGGGAGCTTTACAAGAAATCCGACAGGATTGTCATATCTACCAACGGTTATTTTACGGATCGTATCATTGCGCTGTGCCGGGAGTTTCCGAAGGTGGGAATCCGTATCAGTATTGAAGGACTACAGGAGACGAATGATAAAATCCGCGGGATTCCAGACGGCTTTAACAGAGGGTATAAGACGCTAAAGACGCTGGTGGAGATGGGGCATCCCGACGTGGGCTTTGGTATGACGGTGCAGGACATGAACTGTGAGGATCTGGTGCCGCTTTACAATATCGCCAACGATATGGGGATGGAGTTTGCCACGGCGACTTTGCACAATTCCTTCTATTTCCGCAAGACGGATAATAAGATAGACGACAAATACAAAGTGGCGCAGAATTTTGAGAAGCTGATTAACGAGCTGTTAAAGAGCAGATCGCCCAAAAAGTGGTTCCGCGCCTACTTTAACCACGGGCTGATCAATTATATTTACGGCAATAAGAGGCTTTTGCCCTGCGACATGTCGAAAAATGCCTTTTTCATCGATCCCTTCTGCGACGTGATTCCCTGTAACGGGATGGAGAAGAAGGCGGTTATGGGAAATCTCCGGGAACAGAGCTGGGAGGAGCTTTGGAACTCCGAGCAGGCGGAGAAGGTGCGGGAGTGTACAAGAAAGTGTGACAGAAACTGCTGGATGATCGGTTCCGCGTCCCCGGCGATGCATAAGTATATCTGGGTGCCCGGATGGTGGGTGATTAAGCATAAATTTCTCAAGGGCGGCAGATACAGCCTGAAAGAAAATAAATATATCGGACAGAAATAATTTTTGGAGGATTGCATGAAATTTCTGTATGTGGCCCCGCGTTACCACACGAACCAGATGGATATTATGAAGGGACTGACAGAGCTAGGGCATGAGGTGCGCTTTATCAGCCACTATGCGGCTGTTATCGAAGACTATACCTGTGTGACGCCCATTGTATTGGGGTACTCATGGCTGTATAAACTCATTGATTTTCTGTATGTGAAGGTGATCCACAGGAAAGATCCGACGGCCATTGTGTTTAAAATACAGCATGGATTTCCGCCCCTGCGAAAGCTGAAAAAGCTGATCTGCAGCTTTGCGCCGGATCTGGTCATTTTGCGGGAGCGCTCGGTGTATTCCATGGCGGCTTACCATATTTGTAAGAAGAAGGGATATCCCTGTATTCTTTATAACCAGAATCCGCTCTGGTCAGAGCCGGCTAAGACAGATCTGCGGCACCGTCTGGTGGACCGTATGACGCCGGCGCTTCGCATGACGCCTGTGATGGGTGAAAAAAAGCAGGGGATGACCGTGAAGGAGAACGATTATTTTGTGCCCTTTGTAGTCAACCCGCAGAGAGCGCCGGAAGAGCGGACATATTTTGCCGAAGGCAGGATACATATCCTCTGCATAGGTAAGTATGAAATCAGGAAGCATCATCTGGAGCTTTTGCGGGCAGTAGAACAGCTCCGGGATAAATACGAGCTTCATGTAACGCTGGTAGGGGAAGCCACGAATCATTTTCAGAAAGCATACTGTGAACAGGTAAAAAATTATGTGCGGGAGCACCGCATGGAGAAGATGGTCACGGTGAAAACAAACGTGCCGAGGCGCGATATGGAGCGGGAGTATCTGGCGGCGGACCTGTACGTGATTCCGAGTACGCTGGAGATGGCGTCGGTATCACAGCTTGAGGCTATGAGCTATTCCCTGCCCGTGATCTGCAGCGATACCAACGGTACGTCCTGCTACGTGGAAGACGGCGTTTCGGGCTATCTGTTCCGGGACTGTGACGAGGCGGATCTGTGTTCTAAGCTGGACGTTATGCTGTCAGACCGGAAGCGGATGCTGTCCATGGGAGCGGAAGGATATCGTGCGGTGGTAGATAAATATAACTTTAAGACCTATTTTGACACGGTAACGGGGATGCGGGAGAAGCTCATGCAGAAAGATCTGCGCTGAGAGAATCAGGGAGAATCGGAACCACTAATTCCGGGATAAGTGAAAAAACATGAAACAAAAAGCAAAGGACATACTGGCGGCGATTGCCTATTTCCTTTATGAAAAGGGCATCCTGCACAATCGAATAAGTGTACATGGCATCGACGAGACGATCGACGAGCTTCTGTGCACGGAAAAGAGCATGGTGCGCTTCGGGGACGGGGAGATCGTGATGATAAAGGGCGGTGATCTGATGCTGCAGAAGGCCAGCCCGGAAATTGCGGAAGGACTTCGGAAAATACTGGCTTATCCCGACGAAAAGCTGATGGTGACGATCCCGGATATCTTTGACACGCTGTCGGATCACCACAGCGCCAGCAGACAGTTCTGGAAGGATCATCTACTCTTTTGCAGAAAAACTTACGAAAAATACTGTGATTCCGGCCGGAGCTATTACAGCACTTTCGTCTCGCGCGGCTATTACTATGCCAGGGACAGGAGCAAATGTGGTGCGCAATTTGCTAAAATAAGAAAAATATGGGAAAATAGAGACGTTGTTGTGGTGGAAGGGGAGAGAACGCACAATGGCGTCGGCAATGACCTGCTTGATACGGCCCGCAGCGTAGAGCGTATTATCTGCCCGCCCAGCGATGCCTACGGGGCGGTTCCTGCCATTCTGGATGCCTGTACGGCCTACGGGAAGGACAGGCTGTTTTTGCTGTCAGTGGGCGTGGCGGCGAAATTTCTGGCGGTGGAGCTGTTTGAGCGGGGATACCGCGTGCTGGATATCGGGAATCTTGACATGGAGTATGAGTGGTTTGTGAGACGTGCGCCCGGGAAGATGAAATTGGAGAAGCACGAGTCTGTCAGCGAGGAGGAGAACCGGGCGGCGGGGTATACGGCGTATCTGGAGCAGATTAAGGTTAGGGTGTATCATGCATTGTGAGAGGAAAGACACTCGGGCGGGTTGTTCTTTGGCAGATCAAACACATTGATATGAGGTTAAAATAAGGGCATGATAGACAGCAGGGAAACTTATCAGTATTATATAAAACAGGACCGGCTCGCTTTGGGGCGGGGAAAGGATGGGCGGCCCCGGTTCTTTGGGGATGAGATCTGGAAGTTTGAGATTCTGCTTCGAAAGGTAGAGTATGATCTGAACTGCAGGCGCGGCCCGGCAGGAAAGCTGATCGGGAAATGGCATAAGGTTTGGTTTCACCGTCTGAGTGTGCGGCTCGGGTTTACGATTCCGCCGAACGTGTTCGGGCCGGGGCTTTCGATTCCTCATTATGGGACGATTGTGGTGCATGGCAATGTGAGGGCCGGGAAAAACTGCCGTCTGCAGGAGGGTGTGACCATCGGCGCGACGAACGGGAGCCATGAGGCGGCCGTGATCGGGGATAACTGTTATTTCGGAAGCGGCGTGAAGGTGATCGGCGCCGTCTGTATAGCGGACGATGTGGCTGTGGGGGCGAATGCCGTCGTGACCAAGGATATTACGGAGCCCGGAACTACATGGGCGGGTATACCGGCGAAGAAGATAAGCGGTCAGGATTCGCACAGCAATCTTTGCGGCGCGCTGTTTGCGCAGGCAGGGGATTGAGAAAAGACCGTGTGGAAATACAAAGGCTGTGGGAGCGGCAGGATGAAGGAGTATGCTGATTGATGAGCGGAGAGAACAGTAATTCGAGAGCGGGAATGCTCAAAAAACTGGGGTATATTTTTGATAAGAAGGATAAGTGGAAGATTGCGGCGCTCCTTTCGGCGGTAGTTGTGGGAAGCTTTCTGGAGCTTTTGGGCGTCACGATTTTTATGCCCTTTATCAACATTATACAAAAACCCCAGACGATTCGTGATAAATGGTATCTGCAGCGGATCTACGATCTGTTTGGGTTTCGCTCCGCCAAGGAGTTTATGGTAGGGCTGTCCGTCTGCATCATTGTGATTTATATCGTGAAGAACGTGTATCTGATTGTGGAGAAGAGCTATATTTACCGGTTCTCCTACAATATGCAGATGAAGCTTTCCACGCGTCTTCTGGATACCTACATGAAAGAGCCGTATACCTTCCATCTGAACAAGAATATCGCCACGCTGCAGAGAAGCTTACAGGAGGATACGTCCAAGTTTATGCAGGTTATCCTGTATTCGCTCGAGCTGGTAGCGGAGCTGGCGGTCTGTTTTGTGATGATGGTGTATCTTTTGACTGTCAGCAAGTCCATCACGATTATCGTGTTGGGGCTTTTGGTAGTCTGCGTGGGGTCATTCCTGCTTTTTACGAAGAAATACAGCCGCAGGCTGGGGCAGGACAACCAGGGATATCAGGGTAAGATTTTTCAGTGGATGAATCAGGCGCTTGGCGGGATCAAGGAAATTAAGATTCTGGAGAGGGAGCGTTTCTTTACGGACGAGTATAATAAGTATTATACAAAATACGCCAGAGGATTACGGGTTGCCAGGACGATCTCCATTGTACCGAAATATGTGGTGGAGGCTGTGGCGATATCGGGACTTTTGGTGGCAATTATTGTGAAACTGCTCTTTGGCGAGGCGGACATGGTGTATTTTGTGCCGCAGCTCACCGCGTTTGCACTGGCGGCGTTTCGGCTGATGCCGAGCGTGGGCAGGATTAACGAGCACGCCACGAACACTCTCTACGCCCTACCTTCCGTGGATCTGGTCTATCACGATCTGACGGAGATTGCCGATTATGTGTCCAAACAGGATCATGAGGTAAAAGAGGACTGGAATTTACAAAAAGGCATAGAAGTGCGGCATGTGACTTATTATTATCCCGATACGGACGAGCCGGTGATCGACGATGCCAGCCTGTTTATCGAGAAGGGAAAGACCGTGGCCTTTATCGGGGCTTCCGGCGCGGGCAAGACGACGATGGTGGATGTGATCCTTGGTCTGCTCACGCCTCAGAAGGGCGCGGTTCTGGCGGACCGGATCAACGTGCATGAGAAGCCGAAGACCTTCCACGCACAGGTCGGGTATATTCCGCAGGTGATCTATCTGTCGGACGATACGATTCGCAATAACATCGCGTTTGGCGTGAAGCAGAAGGAAATCGACGAGCAGGCGGTGCAACGGGCGGTGGAGAAGGCGCAGCTTACGGAGTTTATCGACAGCCTGCCGTATGGGCTGGATACGATTGTAGGTGACAGGGGCGTCAGATTGTCCGGCGGACAGAGACAGCGTATCGGTATTGCCAGAGCGCTCTATCATGATCCGGAAATTCTGGTGCTTGACGAGGCGACTTCCGCTCTGGATAATGAGACGGAAGCGGCGGTTATGGAGGCAATCGAGCATCTGCAGGGCATAAAAACCATGATTATCATCGCCCACAGACTGACTACGATCCGCAGCGTAGATATGATTTACGAGGTGGGAGACGGTAAGGTGGTGCAGAGGAGTAAGGCCGAGGTGTTTGGAGAATAAGGCGGAGAAGGGCATGGCGGATACAAAAAGGAAGTTAAAACTGAATACGAAGCAGAAAAACCGGCTGTTTTACGGCTCTTTGGTTTTGCTTGCTCTTTTTGTTTTTCTGTGTGTCGGTTCGGGAGAGCCGGTTCTGTTTGACGACAGCGGTTCCTATATGCGGATAGAGCGCTTCGAGGGGGTTATGCCGCTTTATCCGATTTTTCTTTTTTTAAACCAGTGTCTGTTTGGTACGGAAAAATATCTGGATTATGTGATTGTGGAGCAGGCGCTCTTTTCCGCAGTCTGTATCATCCTGTTTGTGCGGGAGATCAAAAACAAGTTTTTTCTACAGTATATGGAAGGATATTTTCTGTTCTTTCTGTCACTGCTTCCGTTCACGACAGAGCTGCCGCAGGCGATGATGACGCAGACGGTTCTTACGGAGGGACTGGCGTATGCAGCCTTTTATCTGTTGATGCTGTTTTTGCTGCGCGCAGTGTGGGAAAAGCGTATCAGGTGGGCTGTGGTTTCTTACGTTGTTACGCTTTTGCTGACGATGCTGCGTTCCCAGCTCCAGATTTTATTCGGGGTATGCGGTATCGTATTTCTGTATGTGATGTGGCGAAAGGGCAGCACGGGCAGAAAACGTCTGGCGGGAATTCTGGTCGGACTTGCGGGCTGTGTGCTGATCGGCTTGTCCGGTATCTGGATCAGCGCCCGTACGGTGGCGGGGTATCATGATATTATCAGAAATAACATGCGGGTCAATGCGTTTATTATGAAAGTGCAGGAGCCGGAATATTATGCGGAATTTAGTGTGTCGGATGATGGAAGAAGCAGGGAAATAGAGGAAATCGAGGCGGCCATACAGGGTAAACAGGAGGAAACGGCAGCGGGAGGACAGTCGATTAAGACAAGCCAGTTCACATCACTTATTTTGTCCAGAGGGATGTATGAGGCGGACGCGGAGGATATATGGCTTTTCGAGGATGGGATGGTCCGCGGGCTGTATGAGGTTCTCTATGAGGCGGTAGACCAGGAACGGCAGAGATATGCTTATGAGCAGAAGGGACTCTGGATGTGGAAGGACATCGTCGGCGGTATCGGGCAGGCGGGTAAGACTTGTCTTTCGGCGGGCGTGCCGTATTATCAGGAATATTATCCGGAGACTTACGGGAGCGGCGCATTCAATGAAGTCTGGAACCGCAGTCTGCAGACGATAGGGATAAAGTTACTGCAGGCGCACTTTGGCCGTTTTCTCTATCATACGCTGATGCTGCTGCCGCAGGCATTTATCTGCACTGTCTTTTTCCAGATTGCGCCGATTTATCTCCTGTGCCATCTGGCGACGCTTTTTCTCTATCTGTCAGCGGCAGCTCTGATGATCTGGGGGTATGTGGACAGGAAGGTTTCCGAGAGCAGTGCGGAGTTTATGGCCCTTATTCTGGGAACGGATTTGGTGCTGGTGCTTGTCATATCGCTGGTGTTTTTCGGGCAGCAGCGGTATCTGGTATATGCCTTTGGCATGTTCTATATCGCCTATTACGTGCTTTTGCGGAAGCTGTGGAATCTTTATATCCGCGGCAGGATATTGGGCTTGTGGAAGCGTTGGAGCGCTGGGAAGAAGACTGCGCACAAGTGAAAGGATAGATGGGAAAATCGGGTTGGAAGCGGATATGAAGCGAGAAAAAGAGGCAAAGGTTTTAATTATCATACCGGCCTACAATGAGGCCGAAAACATTGTGCACGTGGTGAATCACATGATGGAGCAGGCGCCGCAGTATGATTATCTGGTGGTGAATGACGGGTCCACCGATCATACGCTTGCACTGTGCCGGAGGGAAAGTTTCCGATATCTGGATCTTCCCATCAATATGGGCATCGGTGGTGCGGTGCAGGCGGGATACGTTTATGCCCGCAAGTATGATTACGACATTGCCGTGCAGATGGATGGCGACGGGCAGCATGATATTGCCTATCTGGACAGGATGCTTGCGCCGATTTTAAGCGGGGAGGCGGATGTGGTGATCGGTTCCCGCTTTCTGGAAAAGGAAGGCTTCCAGTCCTCCGCGAGCCGCAGAATGGGTATTAATATCTTAAGCGCCCTGATCCGGCTGACCACCGGGAAACGTATCATGGATGTGACCAGCGGTTACCGTGCGGTGAACAAAATGTTTATTCAGATTTACAGCGAGGATTATCCGATGGATTACCCGGAGCCGGAGGCTATCGTTGCCGCCATCATGCATTTGGGAAGGGTCAAAGAGGTGCCGGTGCAGATGCGTGCGCGGGAGGGTGGAACGAGCTCGATCACTTTTAAAAAGTCTATTTACTATATGATTAAGGTTACGCTGGCGATACTGATCTGCCGTATGGGGTATGGGATACGCAGAGGAAAGCGGGAGGATATTCAGAATCCGCGTGGGAAGGAGTAAAGGGTATGATACCTGCTACACTGAGATTATCATTAATCATTGCGGTGCTCTGCTATTTTGTTGTGATTCTGTATTTTTTGAAGCAGAAAGCGCTTA
This sequence comes from uncultured Lachnospiraceae bacterium, assembly GCA_947176065.1. GTDB lineage: Bacteria > Bacillota > Clostridia > Lachnospirales > Lachnospiraceae > UBA3282. The sequence continues at coordinate 142,348 of CAMWPB010000001.1, forward strand.
ATTTGAAATATACGCTGTTGTGGCTGGTGGCCGGTCTGGTGATGGGAATTCTGGTTGCCGTGCCGGAGCTTTTGGTGAAGATCATCCATATATTCGGCATTCAGGACAATATGAACGGACTGTTTATCTTTGCCATCGGGTTTATTATTATGATCCTGCTGTCCCTGACCTCGATTGCGTCGAGACAGAACCGTAAGATCAGGACGCTGACGCAGGAGCTGGCTATTTTAGAGAAGCGAGTGCGTGATCTGGAGAAGAAGCGCACAGAATAGCCGGCACGGATCAATCTGAGGAGTTATGAAAAAGTTATGGTATACAGGATGAGGCGGCACGGGATTCTTCTTCTTTTTGTTGTTTTCCTGACTGCGGTCGTTATGCTTATGGAAAAAGATGAATATAACCGGGTACAGAGGGAAGGTAACTACATGGAAAACCTCCGTTTTGTTCTAGGCAATTCCGCGTCGGAGCAGACAATCGCCTGTTTTACGGAGCAGGAGGGACGGACCAGTTACCTCTTTCTGCCCTCCTATGCGAGGCCGGATGCCGTGAAGATTTCCTTTGCGGGAGCGGAGAGTGTGGTTTTTGCAGGAGAAAGCGGGGAGATTGCGCTTAAAAATGGCGGAAGCATCAGTGAGCTGCACTATGGAGAGGATTATGAGCTGTATTTTTGCGACAGGAAAGGGGAACGGCTGGCGCAGCATAAGATAGTCGTCATGCATTCCGCCGGACTCCCGGCTGTTTTTCTGGAGACGGACAGCGGCTCTGTGAAGCAGATCAACGCGGATAAAAATTATGCGGAAAAAGGAAGAATCGTTCTGTTTGATGCGGATGGCAGCGTGGTGTGTGCGGATAGGCTGGAACGTATTTCCGGGCGGGGAAATTCCACCTGGGCTTATTCGAAAAAATCCTACGGCATCCGGTTGAAAAACAGGGCGGATCTCTTTGATATGGGGAGCGCCGATAAGTGGATTCTCTTAAGCAATGTGGAGGACCGCTCTTATCTGCGCAATAAAATTACCTACGATATGGGTGTGGCGGCGGGGATGGAGGGCTCTCCTGAATCCCGGTATGTTGATCTCTATGTCAATCACAGGTATCATGGTATGTACCAGCTTTGCGAGAAGGTGGAGATTGACCCGGAGCGGCTGCCGATCGCAGATCTGGAGGCGGCAAATAAAAGTCTGAACAGGGATATAGAGAGCTGCGGGCGCTTTGAGAATGAGAGACAGAAGGGCGTGGCGCTTTTGGCAGAGCCGCGTGATCTGACGGGAGGATATCTGCTGGAGCGGGATGTAGTCGAAAAGTTCCGCGAGGAAATCAGCGGATTTTACACGGAAACGTTGAAAGAACTGTATACCGTCAAAGAGCCTGCATACGCTTCGGCGGCGCAGGTAGACTATATCAGCGGTCTGGTAAACGGTATGGAGCGGGCCGTTTCTGCGGAAGACGGAGTGGATCCCGAAAACGGGATGCACTATACCGACTATATTGATCTGCGTTCCTTCGCGCAGAAATATATTGTGGAAGAATTGTGCAAGAACAACGGCGCGGGCGCAACCAGCTCTTTTTTCTATAAACCGGATGACTCGGTCAGCAAAAAGCTGTTTGCCGGACCCGTGTGGGATTACGATAAGGCGTATGCCAATCTGACGGGAATAAACGAGTCCACCAAGGACCTGTGTTATATGATGCAGAGAGGGACTGACCCCACAACGCTTTTTTGGCATCTGAACAGGCATGAAGAGTTCCGGCAGATGGTGTCGGCCTGCTATGGGGAATTTTTTGCTGACTACATACAGACGATTCAGGATGAAAAGATAGACGGATACGTATCCGAGATCAGCGCTTCCAAGGACATGGATCTGATCCGCTGGAAGGAAATTTACGGTGAGTCCGTGGATTACGAGGGAGAGGTACAGCGGATTCGTGATTTCCTGTCGGCGCGCAAACCGTTTCTGGATGAGGTATGGACAAAACAGCGGGAGGTCTGTACGGTGGGGTTCTTCTCGGAAGAGGGCGGAATCACCAATTATATGGGTGTAATAAAAGGAGAGCGGCTGGAACGGCTGCCGGGTGAAGCGCCGGGAACGCAGGACGAGGATCGAATATTTGACGGCTGGTATACGGAGGATGGTGTCCTTTTTGACGGGACGGAGCCAGTGGAGGAGAATATCACGGTGTATGCCAGAAGCCACGAAATATCCGGGACGGAATGAAGAAAATGAAAAAACAACGAGGAGCGCTTCTGGTCTGTCTGTTGCTGCTGATTGCGGTGACTGTGGTCTGGGAGCGGAAAGAGACAAAAAGGACAGAATATACCGGCGACTGCATGGAGAGTCTGTGCTTTACGGTGCAGAGTGACAGGTCACAGCAGGAGCTGCAGTGCTTTCGGGAGAAGGAAGGGCAGGTAAATTATCTGTTTTTGCCGTCCTACGCCAATATGGGGAATGTAAAAATATCCTTTACGGGTGCGGATGCGGTGGCCTTTTCTGAAGGGGGGGGGGTAAAAACTGTCTTAGAAAGCGGCGATGTACTGCGTGAATTGGAGATTGGGAAACAGTATGCTATGCGCTTTACGGGAAAGGACGAGGCTCTGGCGGAGGGAATGCTGGTGATTATGCATTCGTTGAACCTTCCGGCATTGTTTTTGGAGACGGAGAGTGGTTCCATGGAGATGGTGGACGCTGATAAGGACTATGAGGAGCCAGGCAGAATGGTGCTTTATGGTGCGGACGGCAGCATGGTGTGCGCGGATAAGCTGCAGCGCGTTTCCGGGCGCGGCAATTCCACCTGGGGATATCCGAAGAAGTCCTACGGTATCAGGCTGAAAAATCCGGCAGATCTTTTGGGGATGGGACGTGCGGCAAACTGGATTTTGTTGAGCAATGTGGAGGATACCTCATATCTGCGCAATAAAATCACCTATGACATGGCGATCGCAGCCGGTATGGAGGGTGCGCCGGAGTCGCGTTATATAGATTTGTATGTAAATCATGCGTATCATGGAATGTACCTGTTGTGTGAGAAGGTGGAGATTGATCAGGAGAGGATTCCGGCGGCTAATCTGAGTCTGGAGAATAAACGGCTGAATAAGGATATCAGCTTTGCGGAGCGCTTTGACGAGGGCGATAAAAAGGGAGTTGTTTTGGAGACGAATCCTCATGACATTACCGGCGGGTATCTGCTGGAGCGGGATGTGTCGGAAAAATTTACGAATGAGGTTAGCGGCTTTGAGACGGGGATTCTGCACGATCAGTACACAATCAAGAGTCCGAAATATGCTTCGGAAGCTGAGGTGGATTATATCAGCGGATTGGTGTGCGATATGGAGAGGGCGGTTGTTGCGGATGACGGGATGAATCCCGACACGGGAATACACTTTACGGACTATATTGATCTGCGGTCGTTTGCACAGAAGTATATTATTGAGGAACTGTGCAAGAACAACGGCGGCGGTGCGACCAGCTCCTTTTTCTATAAGCCGGAGGATGCAGTGAGCAAAAGACTTTATGGAGGACCGGTGTGGGATTATGACAAGGGTTACGGGAAAGTGTACGGGTTTGACAGCTCGGCGAGGAACCTGTGTTACTTAAGCCAGCGGGGCAACGGCACGGTCTTTTTCTGGCATCTGAGCAGACACCCGGAATTTCAGCAGATGGTTGAGGCGTGCTATCAGGAATTTTTCTCGGACTATATGCAGAAGATATGTGATGAGCTGATTGATACCTACGCGTCGGAGATGTATGCGTCGGGAGAGATGGATCAGATCCGATGGGCCGGGATATACGGCGGGGAAACGACTCTTGGACAAAGAGTGGATGTGGTCAGAAATTTCCTGCGGGAGCGTAAAGTATTTTTGGATGAAGTGTGGATAGAAGGAAGGGAAATACATACCGTACATTTTATAGCGGAGGATTATCGGAGAGATACTTATATGAGTGTGATTGCCGGGGAGTGCCCGGGCGCGCTGCCAATCGGGGAGATCGGCAGCGTGTCGGACGACATGGTGTTTGAGGGCTGGCGCACAGAGGACGGAGCGCTGTATGACGGGACGCAGCCGCTTAACGGGGATATCACGGTGTACGGTACGGGACATTCTGAGGCAGAGGAGTGACACGCCGCCAGATGCAGACCCGGTCGGCGTGTACAGGCTCTTGAGGCCGGAAAGGAATGACAATGCTTGATATAGCGGTGGATCTGTTGTGGCTCCGCCCTAAAAAGGTAGGGGGCACCGAGTTTTATATCAGAAATTTACTGGACGGTTTTTTGCGGCTTGAAGAGCCTTTTCATCTCTTTTTGCTGGTGTCGAAGGATAATCGGGAGACGTTTCGCCATTATGCGCGGGATAAGCGGATTGACCTTTTGGAGACGGAGGTGGTTTCCGCCAATATCGCGGGCCGGATTTTATGGAATTTTTTCTGCCAGAACCGTTTCCTCAGAAAGAGAGGCATCCGTAAATGCTTTGTGCCCGTATACTGCCGTCCGCTGTTTAACGGCGGCGTAACCTATGTCAATGTCATTCATGATCTGCAGGCGGCTCACTATCCTGAGTACCACCCGTTTCACGAGATTGCGTATTCCAGACTCTGCTGGTGGCTGGACGCGCATTTTTCCAAACATCTGGTGGCGATATCTGACTGGGTGAGAGACGATATCAGGGAAAAATATCATGTAAAGAGCGAAAAGATTACGACCATCTACAATCCGATCATAGTAGACAGGGAGGAAGTCGCTGCCTTTGAGCAGCTTGCGGAAAAGTATCATGTGGCGGAAAAGGCATTTTATTATACGGTCGCGCAGCTGATTCCCCATAAGAATCTGGATACGCTGATTGCCGTGATGGAACGGATTAAAAATACAGGGACGGATCTGCCGTGTAAACTGCTGATTTCCGGGGTGAACGGGGAGAGCAGGGAGAAGCTGGAAAGACAGATCCGCGAAAGGGGACTGGAGCGGGAGGTGACGCTCACAGGGTTTGTGGAGAACGGCGAGAGGAATGCGCTGTACCGCTACTGCCGGGCGTTTCTTTTTCCCAGTGTGTTTGAGGGATTCGGCATGCCGCCGATCGAGGCGATGCTTTTCGGCACGACGGTGATTGCCACGGACAGGGCGTGTATCCCGGAAGTGACACAGAAAAAGGCGAATTATGTGAGAGATCCTTACGATGTGGAAGAGTGGATCAAGGTTATGAAGAACCCGGTTGACAGGATTGCGGAGATGGATTTTAGCCTGTATGATCAGATGAGGCTGAGCAGAAAGTATTATGAACTGCTGACGAAGGAGCTAGGATAGAAAGCGGCTATGAAACTGGCGGTTATTTTAGTAAATTATAACGGGGAAAAATTTAATAAGGCGTGCATCGAATCCATACTGGCAAACAGCGGTATAGAGGAATTAAAGATCATTGTGGCGGATAATGCCTCGCAGGATAATTCCATGCGTCTGTTGGAAGAGCAGTATGCGGGGAACGAGCGGCTGGAGCTTATACGGCTGGATGATAATTACGGATTTTCTTATGCAAACAATGTGGGAATCCGGCGCGCCGGGGAATGGGGGGCGGATGCGGTGCTTCTCCTGAACAATGATACGGAGATTGCGCCGGATATGCTTTCCCGGTTATGGGACTGCGCGAAAAGGCATCCCGGCAGCGTGATTGTGCCGAAGATCTATTACAGCGACGACAGGAAACGGCTCTGGTCCGCCGGAGGGAGTTTTTCTTCCGTGATCAGGAAAGCACGGCATATCGGGCTTGATGAGAGGGATGAGGGGCAGTACGAGCAGGAGCGCAGGATAAGCTTTGCGACGGGATGCTGCCTGTGGATTCCGATGGAGGTAATTGAGAAGGCGGGGACGCTGGATGACCGTTTTTTTCTTTACTACGAGGACACCGAATACAGCTTTCGCCTGCATGAGAGGGGCATCCCTGTCTATTACTGCCCGGGTGCGGTGATGTACCACAAAGTCGGGGCAAGCACCCGCGGGGCGGACAGTCCGCTCTGCGCCTACTATATCGCCCGCAACTGGCTTTTGTGCAGCAGACTCCATTTGGGAGGGCGGTATCCGTTGTTTCTGGCCTACTATGCACTGAACCGTATGGCACGCTGTATGCTGTGGCTGATACGCGGAAAAAATGAACTTGTCCGGGCCACCCGGCAAGGAATTGGGGATTATCGTGAGGGACGCTTTGGAAAGTCCCGGTATTATTGAAATGTTTACATTAAAAAGGGAGTATGCTATGATGAAAAAAGGATATTATATCCATTTTCAGGGGCGGCAGTCCATAGGCGTCAGCAAGAAAATTGACATGCAGATGGAGGAGCTTCGAAAGTTTTACGAGATGCGGGAGATAGAGGTCGGGACCCCGGCCCGTCCGCTTGTGGCACGGGTGCTTGGGCTTTTTCCCACAGCTTCTATCACGAGAGATTACGAGGAAGCCTTTGCGCAGCTGGACAACCCTGATTTTCTCTATGTCAGGAGAACAGTTGCGGACAGGGCTTACTTTCGTTTTTGGAAGAAGATTAAGGAGCGTTATCCGCGATGCCTGATTATTGTCGAACTTTTTACCTATCCATACGACAGGGATGATTTCGGCAAGTGGAATGCATGGCCTTTTTATTTGAAAGAACTGCTATACCGTCCCCGACTGAAAAAATATGTCGACCGTTTTGTGACCTACACGGAGGACGACGTGATTTTCGGAATTCCCACGATCCACTCCTCGAACGGCATTCGTGTGGAGAGCATTCCCCAGATCGCAGGAGAGTTCCGGGAGAGACATATCAATATCATCGGTGTCGCCTTTATGCAGCGGCATCACGGCTACGAGCGTATCATAGAGGGACTGCGGGCATACTATGGCGGAGAAGGAACGCCCGAATGGCGGGTGGAGCTTCATCTGGTGGGTGACGGGCCGGAAAAGCCTTTCTATCAGGAACTCACACAGAAATACCGGCTGGAAGAGTATGTGCATTTTTATCCCACACTTTCGGGGGAGGAGCTGGACGGGCTGTATGATATCTGTGATATTGCCCTTGTATCCTTCGGCATGTATAAAGCTAAATTTTACGGAAAGATGGGAGCCTTAAAATCCCGGGAGTGCCTTGCCAAGGGAATGCCTCTGATTACCGGCTGTGCCATTGATGTTCTGCCGGAGGATTACCCGTATGCGAAGGTGTTTGCCAACGATGAAAGCCCGGTAGATACGCGGGAGATTGTGGCGTTTTACGGACAGGTCAGGAGTATGGCCGGAAGCAAGAAGGAGCTGTCCGACACCATCAGGCAGTTTGCGCTAACGCACGTCAGCATGGAGGCGGTAATGCGCCCGGTAGTGGAATATATCATGTCAGCAGAAAATCAGGCGCGGACGGAGTGAGTGGAAAGGAACATATGATTACACATATTGTAGGGAACAGGCCCCAGTTTATCAAATTGGCGCCGCTGTATCACGAACTGGAAAAGGCGGGATATGAACAGAATATCATTCACAGCGGACAGCATTACGATGAGAATATGTCCGATGTTTTTTTTGAGGAGCTGGGAATACCTGCGCCGGAAGTGAATCTTCTGGCGGGCGGCGGCAGTCATGCGCAGATGACGGCGAAGACGATGGTGGGGCTGGAGCAGGAGCTGCTTGACAGAAAGCCGGAGCTGGTCATTTTGTACGGGGATACCAACACCACGCTGGCCGGCGCCGTTACGGCGGCGAAGCTGTGTATTCCGATTGCCCATGTGGAGGCCGGGCCAAGGGTGCATGATAAGGAGAACCCGGAGGAGTGCAACCGGATCGTGACGGATCACCTGTCGGATATCCTGTTCTGCCCGGACGCCGTATCCATGGAAAATTTACAGAGGGAAGGGCTGGGGCATCTGGCGCACATCACGGGCGACATTATGTATGATACCTATCTGTCCATTGCAAAAAAGGCGTCAGGCGGTCAGGATGCGTCCGATGAGGAGATCGTTGTCATGACCTGGCACAGGCAGGAGAATACGGCGGACAGGGAACGGATGGAGAGCATCCTCCGTCTGGTGGAACGGCTGGAATGTAAAGTGGTCTGTCCCCTGCATCCCCGCACCAGAAAGTGTCTGGAAGCTTACGGTCTGCTTGAGCGGGCGGAGGCGATCGCCAATTTTGAGATCATAGAGCCGGTCGGATATGTGGAGATGGTGACGCTGATGAACAGAGCGAAGATGATTCTGACAGATTCCGGCGGCGTGTCCAAGGAATCCTCCTACGCCGGAGCAAAATGTCTTTTCATGCTGGAGCTTGATGTGTGGGAGGATCTGGTGCGTGACGGGTGGATTCATAAGTTTAATCCGCAGGATGAGGAGAGTGTGGCGGAGGCGCTTCGTTTTGCGGCTGTGGCGGAGCGTGTGCGGCCAGAGGAGCGTCCCAGGTATTACGGGGACGGACATGCGGCCGAAAAAATGATAAAGGCGCTGGAAGAGGGCGGCCTGATCGGAAAATAGAAAAGAAGACCGGGGTAAGAGGTATGGAATTTCGGGATTTAAAGAGACAGTACCAACTGCATAAAAAAGAGATCGACGGCGCGGTGCAGGAGGTCATAGACGGCGTGCATTTTATAAGCGGCCCTCAGGTGACGCGGCTGGAAAGGGAACTGGCGGAGTATGTGGGTGTCGGCCACTGCATCGCCTGCGCTAACGGCACGGATGCCCTGCAGCTTGCGCTGATGGCGTGGGAGATTGGCGCGGGGGATGCGGTTTTCGTGCCGGATTTTACCTTCTTCTCCAGCGGCGAGGTCGTTCCGCTGACGGGCGCAGTGCCGGTTTTTGTGGACATTGACAGGGATACCTTTAATATCAGTGCGGACAGTCTGCGGGACGCCGTGGAGTATGTGCTGCACCACACGGACCTGAACCCAAAGGCGGTGGTGGCTGTGGATCTGTTCGGACAGCCTGCCGATTATGAAGCGGTGCGGCGTGTTGCGGACACATATGGACTGCTTGTGCTGGAAGATGCGGCTCAGAGCTTTGGCGGTATGACGGGAGAGCAGAAGACGTGCAGTTTCGGGGATATCTCCACCACCTCCTTTTTCCCGGCGAAGCCGCTGGGATGCTACGGGGACGGCGGCGCTGTTTTTACTGACAATGAAGAGTGGGCGCAGCGTCTCAGATCGCTGCATGTGCACGGAAAGGGCAGCGACAAATATGACAATATCAGGATCGGATTAAACTCCCGACTGGATACGCTGCAGGCGGCGGTGCTTTTAGAGAAACTAAAGTTTTTTGAGGAGGAGATAACGGCCTGCGGCCGTGTGGCGGCGGCGTACGACGAACGACTGCGGGATGTTGTGAAGACGCCGGTTATCCTGAATGGGAACCGTTCCGGCTGGGCGCAGTATACGATCTGCTTAAAGGATGCGGCAGAGCGGGATAAAGTGATGGCGCAGATGAAGGCGGACGGCATTCCGAGCGCGGTTTATTACAGGAAGCCGATGCACAGACAGGAGGCCTTTGCGGGGATGCTCTGCGGGGCGGAGCGCTGCGAAAATACGGAATATGTCTGTGACAGATGCCTTTCCCTGCCGATGCACCCTTATCTGGAGGATGCGGAGATTGCATCCGTCTGTGAAAGTGTGAGAAAGGCTGTGGAATGATACAGGGCGCTTACGGGCAGGGAATTTGATTTGCGCGGGAGATGCGCGGGAAAGCCGGAGGCTGAAGGATAAAAGGAAGTGTGCCTGACAAACGGCAGAGATGAGGATATGGACGAGAGGAAAGAGCTGCGGGGCTGGCTTGCCGCCAGCCGGAATATGAGGATCACCTGTCTGGGTGAATATATGGATTTGGGTGTCTGTGTACAGTATCGGAATCTGCTGAATAAATTTCCGCAGGATCAGATTTTTTTATCCGGCGTAGATCAGATCTGTTTTCTGGACGGCTATGTGTACAATAAAGAGGAATTCCTCTGTCCCGCAGGCTTCGGGCAGTGGCCGGAGTCCTTTGCCTGCTCGCTGAAGGAAGACAGGACAGCCCATTTTAGCAGGCTGAGGGGCGCGTTTTGCGGCTACTTTTACGATAAGGAGACAGATCAGGTTACGGCTTATACGGATCACGTTTCCAATAAGGCGTTATATTATTATGCGGATGGTGACAGATGGGTTTTTTCCAATTACGTGGATTTTATCGTGCGCGTTCTGCGGGCAAACGGCATTGCCATCCGCTTTGACGGGACTGCGGCCAAATATATGCTGTCCTACGGGTACATGCTGGACGACAGCACCTATGTGAAGGAGATCCGCCGTCTGCTGCCGGGATGCTATGCCACAATTACGCAGGACGGGGCAGACATCACGCAGTACTATAAACTCAGGTGCCACGAGCAGCCTATGACGGAGGATGAGGCGCTTTTAAAGCTGGATGCGGCGTTCCGTCAGGCGGTGGCAAGAGAATACGAAAAAGACAGGGAGTACGGCTACAGGCATCTGGTAGACCTGAGCGCCGGGCTGGACAGCCGCATGGTCTGCTGGGTTGCGCACGACATGGGCTATACGGAGCAGACGAATCTGTCCTACAGTAAGCTTGGATACCGGGACGATGTCATATCGGGTAAAATTGCGGCGCACTTGGGGCATGAATACCTTTTCAGGGCCCTTGACGATGTGCGGTGGATGTATGACGTAGACGAGATGACGCTTAAAAATAACGGTGCGGCGATCTGCCATGGCATGACAGGCGGCAACAGGATGCTGAAGGCTGTCAACACGGAGCGCTATGGGATAGAGCATACGGGAATTATCGGCGGGCCCACGATGGCCAGTTACTATAAGGATCGCGCGACGGCATACGCGAAGCCGCAGTTCGGGCTCAATGCTTACTCTACGAAGCTGGGCTATACCTTTGATGAAAAGGTGCTTGCGCAGCATGAGACGCAGGAGGCGTTCGCCATGAACACGCGGGGGCTTCTGGGGATGCAGGTTTCCTATATGACCAGACAGAACTATATTGAGTGCGCCTCGCCCTTTGCGGACGTGGACATGCTGGAAACGGCGTTTTCCATTCCCTATGAGTACCGTGTGGACGATAAACTGTACCTGAGATGGATCGCGGAAAAATATCCGGGTGCGGCGGAGTTCGGCTGGGAGAAATGGGGCGGTGTCAAGCCGAAGAAGAGCCATATATTTTTAAGAAAAGTGAAAACAACACAGCGGCTGGTATGTGCATACTGCCGCAGGCTGCTGCACAGGCCGGATCCCGATTCCATGAATCCGATGGATTACTGGTATAGCCGGGATGAAAAGGTCAGGGCATATCTGGACGGGATGTTTGAGGAGCGGATCAAAAGCGCCGTTCTGCCACGGGAGCTGGCGGATGATATGGGCAGACTCTATAAGGAAGGCGCCTTTACGGAAAAGAGTCTGGTGCTCACGGTGCTCAGTGCGGTGTATCTGTACTTTGAGGGCGGCATGGCAGAAGGTTAGCGTGTCATCGCGCTGAACGGGTTATTTAAAACGCTTCGGAATGGGGAGTATTATGAAAAGACAGGCAGAAGAAGTAGATTTCCTGATGATTTATGAGCACAAGGTAAGAGAGCTGGAAAACCTGTGCCTGATCAAATATGAGCTGGAAAGACGGGGCTATAAAGTCGTTATTAAGCATATCGAGGACGAGGAGGCGCTGGATGCGGTCAAACCGATCTATCATGCAAAAGTGGTCACCACGATGGCATGTTACCAGAATGCTTCCCTGGAGTGGCATGCGAAGGATTTCGTGTCCTTCGACAAGGTGATCGACATGCAGTGGGAGAACATCGTCTATCCGAAAGATGAGCGGGCGGGCGTTTTCAAGAATTACACGGGAATCGGCAGAGAGGTAGTGCGGGTATCCTGGGGAGAGGCCAATAAGCGGCGTCTCTTAAAGGCGGCGCACATGGACGAACGCAATATTAAGGTTGTGGGACATGTGGGAATGGATTTTCTGAGAAGCAGCCTCCGGGGATATTATATGAGCCGGGAGGCGCTGTTTAAACAGTATGGTCTGCCGATGGACAAAAAGGTACTGCTTTTTGCCTCGCCATTCTATGCGGACAACCTCACCGAGCAGTATATTGCCGGAATGTGCAAAAGACATGGGGACGACTGGCGCGATTACTACGCGTTCATGATGCAGTCCGAGAAAACGATTCTGGAATGGATGGAAAAGCTGTGTAACGACCGGGACGATATTGTGGTGATCTACAGACCCCATCCCGGTCATATCGGAAAGCACATGTCCGAGGTGGCAGAGCGATGCCCTAATTTCAAAGTAATCAGTGAGAAATCCGTGAAGCAGTGGATTCTGGCTTCCGATATTATTTATACGGGCAACAGCTCTACCATTGTGGAGGCTTTTTTTGCGGACAAGATGTGCTATCTTCTGTTCCCTTACGAGGTGACGGACGGGTATGAGCTGAAGCTGATCAGCAAAGGCGAAAAAATCAGGAGCTACGAGCAGTTTTACCAGTCGGCGGTGGGACAGGGAGGCCCGTTTCCGATTTCGCGGGAGGCAATCAACGATATTTATCTGGTGGACGATGTGCCAAGCTATGTGAAATTTGCGGACATGGCGGAGGAGGTGCTGCGCGATTCGTCCTATGCGCTGACGAGAGAACAGCTTGGCTCCTATCGTAAAAAACAGCCCGTAGGCGTGAAGATTCAGAAAATGCTCCAGAAGCAGGACTGGTTTTACGACAGATACCGGAAAATGCTGGCGGACGAGAACTGCCATAACAAGTGGATTGAGAAGCAGCGCGCCCTGCGGCGGCAGAAGGCGGAGCGGAACAAGCGGTTTGTCATCGAGAGTACCAATGAGCAGGAAATTGCCGCAATCGTGCAAAAGATAGCGGCGCAGTTAGATGAAAAACGGTAAGAATAGGAGACGCATGAAGGAAGCGGCAATACAGATCCGGCGAAATTGCTGTCAAAGGCAGGAGAAGCCGGAAAGAAGAAAAATGCAGCAAATAGGAAAAATAAAAGCGAAACGGAGGAAAAGAACATGAGCGATAAGATTACTGCAGTAGTACCGGTAAAAGGGAACAGCACGAGACTGCCGAATAAAAATATTTTACCCTTCGGGGATTCCAACTTATTACAGCACAAGATCGAGCAGTTAAAACAGGTGAAGGGACTGCACGAGATCATCGTGTCCTCCGACTCCGACGAGATGCTCGCCATCGGGGAGAAATGCGGGGTGAAGGCCATTAAAAGGCCGGAGCAGTACGCCAATGAATCCGTGCCCTTCGGTATGTTTTTGGAGTATCTTTGCGATACCATCGAGGGTGATCATCTTCTGTATGCCTGCGCGACTTCGCCCTGCGTGGAGCCTTATCTGTATGAGAAAGCGATCAAGGTATATTTTGAGAAGCTGAAGGAGGGGTATGATTCCCTGATTACGGTGTCTCCTTATCAGACTTATCTGCTGGACGATAACGGGCCTTTGAATTTCAAGATGGGACTGGAGCACAAAAATTCCGAGCAGCTTCCCATGATGTATCATTTTACCAACGGCATTGACCTTGCGCCCACCGAGAAGGTGAGGGAGTGGCATTACAATTACGGTCCGAAATATTACCAGCTCGTCATCAATAAGCGCGAGGCGGCAGATATCGACGATCTGTATGACTATGAGATGGCGAAGGCGCTGTATGCAATGAAGGATCCGAATCCGACGGTGTAGGGCGGCTGTGAAAACGGTGAGGCTGTCTATTGACATAAAAAATTGATTTGCATATAATAATATTAAAGGAAAAGCGTGCTTTTCCAGTGGGCTAACACTTAAATCTGATATGCTTGTCAATCATGCGATTGACCGTTGGCGGACAACACTAAAATCCGAAACATTTACCAACGCACAGTTGGCCGTTGGCAGACAACATTAAAATTAGCCACAAAGAGAGAGTATATAGCACAGTGGTGTTATTACTCTCTCTTTAAATTTATGGAGGGCTGCGGACACAGTTATGAAATTTACCAAAGAAGATGCGCGAAGACGAGTACTCAATTGCGCGAAGCGATATCAGCAAAAACTTCTGAATAAAAAAATGATTATTATTTATCGTGAAAGGCGGGATAATAAAATTCGTTCTATAGAAGTGGTATTTTATAAAAGAAATGTATAGAGAATAAATTGGGATTAGATGAGTTTCGGTTTAGGAAGGACGGTACATCACATTTGAAACTGGCGGCTTTACCGGTGCTGATGGATGTGACGAAGATAACGAGAATTACTGGTAATTATAATAATGTTCGACCTTATCTTTTGGTGGATAAGGTGATGGGAGGCGTAAACTTCTGTCTTGGATTAAGCAAGGAAAATGATGTATATGTTCCGTCTTCCGCATTGCTTGAAGATATAAAGCGGCTGACGGATGCACCGTCGCAGGTTCTTGCAATTATGGAAAAGGAAATGGATGGGGGTACATATTCTGTTGTAAAACATGTTGCAAAGGGACTAAATCTCAACCATATTATATTGCCGGATGAGATTAATGACAGAATCAATTTGGAAAACTATTTATACAACGGAACGAAAAATAATGTTGAATTTCGTGGAAGTGGAATCTGAGTTGTGCTATACTCATTTTGTATATGAGATGAAATAATTTTATAATTCATATCTCCGATACAGAGAATATATGCCAGAAAATGTTTGCCTTAATATAGAAATTTAGAAGGAGCGCTATGTCAGAGATCAAATTATTAGACTGCACCCTCCGCGATGGTGGGTACATCAACGACTGGAATTTTGGGGAATACACGATCCGGGATGTCATGACAAAACTGATAGAGTCCGGCGTGGATTATATTGAGGTCGGCTTTTTGCGGGACTGCGGCTATGACAGGAATAAGGCTCTCTACAACAATTGTGCCGAGATTGCCAATATTCTGCCGGAAAACCGCGGCAGTACAAAGTTTACTGCCATGTCTTTGCATAATAAGTACAGCATAGACAAGCTGGAGCCTTATGACGGAAAAACGATAGACGCGCTGCGCGTAACTTTCCATGATTATGATATAGACGAGGGTCTGGAATATATCCGCAAGGTGAAGGATAAGGGCTACAAAGTGTTTGCGAATCCCATAAACATCATGGGATATTCGGACGAGATGATCCTGCGGCTGCTCCAAAAGATTAACGAGATACAGCCCCATGCCTTTTCCATCGTGGATACCTTCGGCTCCATGATGAAGGACGATCTGCAGCGGATATATTCCCTGATTGAGCATAATCTGAGAAAAGATATCGTGATCGGTCTGCACCTGCACGAAAATCTTGCCCTGTCTTACTCTCTGGCGCAGGACTTTATTGGTATGAAGGCGAGCGACAGGGACTGCGTGATTGACGCGTCCATGCTGGGTATGGGACGTTCGCCGGGCAATCTCTGCATGGAGCTGATTATGGACTATATGAACAAGCGTCAGTCCGGGCATTATGATGTGAATCCTGTGTTAGACGGGATAGACGATCATATTGTAAGGCTGAAGCAGATAGAGCCATGGGGCTACAGCACGGCGTACGCATTGTCAGCCAAATATAATCTGCACCGCAACTATGCGGAGTTTCTGTTAGACAAGGGGCGGCTCCGGGCGAAGCAGATCAACCAGATTCTGGGCAGTATAGAGGAGAAAAAGAAGACCGCCTATGATGAGGCTTATATCGAAGGACTGTATCAGGATTTTCAGAACAAATCGGTTGACGATACGCAGACGCTTAAGGACATGGCAGAGAAGCTGTCGGGTAAAAAATGTCTGATTCTGGCGCCGGGCTCCAGTATTATAAGGGAAAGGGAGAGTGTAGAAGCCTATATAGAAAAGGAGAAGCCGGTGGTCATTTCGGCAAATTTCGTGCCGGATACTTATCGGGCGGACTATGTTTTCTGCTGTAATGCCATGCGGTTTGAGATGCTGCCGGGCAAAAAGAATATGCCGGAGCTCGTTGTCACATCAAATCTTTTGGAGATGTGCGCGGATGAGAGACTGGACGGCAGGAAACCGCTGATTGTCAACTACACGGATCTGCATTTTGACGAGGCAAAGTCATATGACAACAGTGTCATAATGTTGCTGCGCCTCTTAAAAAAGCTGGAAGTATCCGACGTTGCGCTCGCCGGATTTGACGGATACAGGGCGGGCAGCGGGGAGAACTATGTCGCCGATTACATGGCAAGCCAGCATACCAAAGGCGAAGAGGAGAATAAGCGGATCAAAGAGCGTATGGCGCAGATGGAGAAGCAGATGAATATTTGTTATCTGACGGAATCACTGTATAAGTGCGGGGAATAGATTGAAAAAGGCAAACGGGGCAATATGCAGCATGCCTGTGCATAACGGGAAAGGAACCGGAAAATGAAAGACTGGCATAAGATAAAGTACCTTGTCATCGACGTGGACGGCACTATGACGGATGCGGGGATCTACTATGATGAGCATGGAAATGAACTCAAAAAATTCTGCACCAAGGATGCGGCGGGATTTTTCGCGGCGCGAAAGGCCGGGATCAAAATCCTCGTTCTCACGGGCAGGGAGTGCGCTGCCACGACGAGACGCATGGGCGAGATGAAGGTGGATTTTCTGGTGCAGAACTGTAAGGATAAAGTGCCCTACCTGGAGCAGTTTTTGTGTGAGCAGGGTGTTTCCTGGGAGGAATTAGGATATCTGGGAGACGACCTGAACGATCTGCCGGGGATGAGCCGCAGCGGTTTCGCGGGATGTCCGGCGGATGCCTGTGCGGAAGTAAAGGAGCGGGCGGATTATGTATCCGCCGTGAAAGGCGGATACGGCGCGGTGCGGGATATCATTGAGCACATGCTTCGGGAGCGGGGAGAATGGGAAAAGCTTACGGCTGAGATTTTTGGAATCGGCGTGTAGGGGAGCGGGAAGGACAAACGTTCATGGGTCTGATGGATTTTTTGAAAAAATCAGAGAAGCTGGTATTCTGGAATCGGTGCAGGATACACAGCGGTAAGGCGGATTTTCGGGAAATGGTGTTAAACGGGTATCACAGCCCGGATTTTTTGGAGGTGCGCCATTTTGGAGATGAATATAAAGGTTGTATGATCTATGCTGCCAACGAGACGGGGAACGGCATAGGTTTTTTTGCTGAATTGGGGATGACGCTGATCAAGCTCCATTTTGCGGATGAGAGGGGATTTACACCCTACATCCAATGGGGGGAGCGTTACGTCTATTATGAGCCGGACGGCATAGACGGGGAAAAGAATGCTTTTCTGCATTATTTTCAACCGGCTTCCGAAGTGGCGTCCATCGCAAATGCGGCCCATGTGATCTTTCAGACGCCGTGGCAGTGCAATCAGGTCAAGGCGCTGTACGGCGCAGTCAGCTACGACGTGTCGCAGGATTATATCGACGCCATGGCGCGGATGCTGAAAAAATACATTCGGTACAACGATAAGACAGAGAAATATTTGAAAGAGGAGTATGCCAGACTTTTAGGGCGGAAAAAGACGATAGCGGTGCACTACCGGGGCACTGATTTTAATAAGGGTTACAACAATCATCCCGTACCCGTACAGGTGGAGCAGGAGATTGAGAAAGTGCGGGAGCTGTTGGATACAAAGGATTACGAGCAGATTTTCCTTGCGACGGACGAAAATGCCGTGGTGGAGCGGTTTCGGAAAGAATTTGGAGATGTGGTGAAGGTGTATGAGGACACTTACCGGGACGACGGCAGCGGGGAATCCATTGCTTTCAGCAGGTCCGGGAGGGAACACCATCACTATAAGCTGGGACTGGAGGTGCTGCGGGACCAGTATACCCTGACCCACTGTGAGGGGATTGTGTGCGGCTACTCCAACATCACTTTTCTTGCGCGGGTGATGCGCAGGGCATGGTTCGACGGGGCGTGGGAGGACTACTGTCTGATCGACAACGGGCTGTTTCACAACAAAAACAGCTTCAGCGCCAGCGAGAACGCCAGAAAGAACAGGCAGACACTATGAGAATGAACGTATACCTGACAACAGGCAGAAAAAACTATAAATACGCGTATGTGGCGGTACAGTCGCTGTTTGAAAACAACCCCGACGCGGAAATTTATCTGTATATTGTGTCGGAGGATCTGGAGGAATCCGATCTTTTGCATGAGTATGCGCTGGCAAGGCAGTATGATAACCATATTATTATCCTGCGCTTTGACGAACAGGTGGCGAGCCGTCACATTCAGGTACACGCGGACGACCACTGGCCCATCGGTACGATGTCAAGCTACTGGCTGTTCCACGAGCTTTTGCCGGAGGATGTGGACCGGATTCTGGTGATCGAGTCGGATACGGTGATTGTGGGCGATCTTTCGGAAATTTACAGCACGGATTTTGGTGGGGCGTATGCGATCTGTCCCGGGCCGGAGCATAAGCCGCAGAACCATCGAAACTTTATGGCGAAGATCGGCGGGGACTGCCTTACTTTTGTGCTGTCCATGTATGATGTGAAGAGGATCAGGGAAGATTTTACGCTGGAGGATATCCTGGCAAAAGACGAGATTGTGAAGAAGCATGTGGGCAACTCCCAGATGGAGTTTACTTTCGGGCTGCTGTTTAAAGGGAAAATAAAGTATGTTCCCGGGGAAATTTCCTGTATCGACGAAAACGAGCGGTATATGCAGGAATTGGGATATGATTATGTGGCGGCTTGTGAAAGGACGGCTAAGATTATCCATTTTTCTTCCTACAAGGATTACAGCAAGCCGTGGAATCCCGTGTTTCTTGTGCCGGGTTACCATATCTGGTGGAAGTATGCCGCAGAAAGCCCCTATTATAAGGAGTATATTGAGAGGCAGTGGCAGATTTATGACGCGACGAGGGCAAAACAGGCGGCGGTGCAAAAGAATGTGACTTACCGCAATATCCTGCTGTGTATGCTCGTACTGACGGTTGTGCTGCTTTGTGCGGCATGTTTGCTGACGGATGTCGGGATTGTGGGCGCGGCGGCAGTTGTGGGCGCGGCGGCGGTTTCCTTTGTACTATCTCTGGGTATCAGGTTTATTTCCATGCGGTGAGCGGATGAAAAAGAAATTGATTTTGGCGACAAACAGTTTTCCATATAATACAGGCGAAAAAGCCTTTATTCTTCCTGAACTAAAGCGGCTGCGGGAACGATATGACATTACTGTCATATCCCATGCGGACGCGGAACAGAGAAAGCTGGACTATGTGGAGCCGGAGTTTTTGGAAGGTATTCGGGTGTTGTGCTTTCCCAGACCTGATATCCGTACCGGGGATAAGGTACGGGCGCTCGTTTCCTATCTTT
The DNA here is from genome assembly GCA_947176065.1 of uncultured Lachnospiraceae bacterium. GTDB lineage: Bacteria > Bacillota > Clostridia > Lachnospirales > Lachnospiraceae > UBA3282. Next base: position 161,610 of record CAMWPB010000001.1, read on the forward strand.
TGTCTGCCGACGGTTGGCAGGAGATCGGTGAAATATGCAGGGGCGGAGGCGGAAAGAAACAGCCGCAGATGCAGAAAGGGCGCTTTTCACTGCGCGGAATTATGCAGCAGTTTTATCAGTCATTGTCGTTTTATGCGCAGGCGCAGGCGGACCGGAAAGAAATCCGGGCGAGCGGGGTGCTGGCGGGAACGGAGCCTGTGATTTATTACAGCTTTTGGAACACCTATTACTGCTATAGCATGGTCATGGAACGGCGGTGGCATTCGAATGTAAGGATTTTTTCAAGGCTCCATGGGTTTGACCTGTACCACGAAAGAGTGCCCGGAGCAAGGCAGCCCCTGAAACGGCAGATGGAGAAGGGAACGGATGGGCTGATTTTTTTGGGAGACTTTGCGCTGAATTATTATCGGGAGCGTATTCAGGGCCGCAAACCTTCAGACACACCTTTATATGTGTGCCCGCTGGGAACGGAGGCTCCGGCAAGGCGTATGCCGCCGCCGTTTAATGGGACATGGCAGCTCCTCAGCTGTTCGTCCGTGATTCCCCTGAAACGGGTGGAGCGTATTGTGGACGGGCTCGCGTTAGTGAAGGTAGAAAAGACAAAAATACACTGGATCCATATCGGTGGCGGAGAGGGGCTGGAAAGCCTGCGGGAATACGCCGCGGAGCGGTTGAAAGACAGAGAAACTATACAGTATACCTTTGCCGGACAGATGGAACATGAGGAGGTAGTCCGCTACTACGGGACGGAGCAGACAGACTGTTTTATCACAACCTCATCCACAGAGGGCGTACCCGTATCCGTCATGGAAGCCATGTCCTACGGTATTCCGGTGATAGCCACTTCGGTGGGCGGCATCCCGGAGATGATACAGGGAAACGGCACTTTGCTCTCAGATGATCCGGGTGGAGAGGAAGTGGCGGCGGCGCTTCAGGAAATGTGCCGTATGGAAGCAGGGGATATGGCGGCGCTGAAAGACAGAAGCTACGAACTGTGGGAGAGCAGGTTTGCGATAGAGGCGACGGCGCGGCGGCTTATGGAAATTTTGGAGACAGTGGAGTGACGAGGGAGCAGAAATTATATGCGTATTATGTTTGCGGTGCCCTGCTACTGGCCTTCTCAGGACGGGGTAACGATCATTACCAGTTATCTGGCGGAAGGACTGGTGGCGAAAGGGCATGAAGTGTTCGTGCTGACCAGCGCAGGGGATGGGGGACGGCAGATCCTGCCGGAAGAAGACAACCATGCCGGAGTAAAAATCAGGAGAATGCGTGTGCATACCAGATGGCCGTTGTTTATCAGGGGGCGGGACCAGAAGAGCACGAAAGGGGTATATCGGAAGGCGGTAAAGGACTTTGCGCCGGATGTGCTGGTAGTGGTGTGTGCCCAGACCTGGACCCTTGATTGGATTATGCCATGCCTAAAAAAACTGGATTGTGTGAAAGTTTTCTATTCGCACGGCTATTCCGCATGGAAGCCGGAAATTTCCTGTGGCTGTTTTCTCAAAAAAAGGGATATTGTGGGTGCGTGGGCGGCATACCGGGCAAAAAGATATTATAAGAGGCTGTATCGCTATATCAGGCTGTTTGACAGGGCGATTTATCTTTCCGAGGACAGCAATGCCGCCGTGTACGCGGAGCAGTTTGGGCTGACCAACGGCAGGGTGCTTAAGAATGCCATCGACGACCGGTTTTTTGGCGAGGAGATGCGGCATGGTTATGAGGAAAAGGCGTGCGTCAGCTATCTTTTCGTGGCGAACTATAATCAGAATAAGAATCAGGAAATGCTGATCCGCGCGTTTGCCGCGGCAGAGATAGGGAAGAGCAGACTGATTCTGGTGGGATTTGAGGAGAACACGTACTATGAACATCTGCGGGAGGTAATAGGAGAGACGCTTCACGGGCAGCCGGATAAGGAAGTGCGGTTTTGTATCCGCTATGACCGGGAGAAAGTGATCGATCTGTACCGCACAAGCGATGTGTTTACCTGCTCCAGTCTGTCGGAGAATTACCCGATTGTGGCGCACGAGGCGGCTGCTGTCGGGATGCCGGTCATCAGCACCAATGTGGGAATATATGACAGAATTGACGGGGCATATATCGTGGAGGATGCGGCGCAGATGACTCGGGCGATGGAAGAGCTGTATTACGATGCCGGAGAGCGTGCCCGCAGGGGGCAGGCGGCGTACGAGTGGGTCTGTGGGCAGGGATGCCGGATAAGGGATAAGGTGGATTGGATGGAGCGGGATATGAGGGAGCTTTCGGAGAGGAAATCTAATTGACAGATAAGCGGGGAATCTCCCGCAGGCAGGAAGGAGGCGCAGCCATAAAGATGATTCGCTTGATGTATGATTATCAGATTATGTTAATGCAGCATTACGGGGGCATATCCAGATATTTTTATGAGGTAGTTACCAGAATGCCGAAAGAGGAGGTGGATATGCGCATTCCGGTAATCCATAACCTGAATTATTATTTTGCGGATTATTTCCATAAGCCGGTCAGGCTGATCAATAATAAGAAATGGTATCGCAGAATCGTGAGATTTAATCGGTGGTATGATAAAAAATTAACAGAAAAAGGCGGGAAAGATATTATTTTTCACCCGACATATTATAACCCGTATTTTTTAGAGGGTTTTCAGGGGAAACTGGTAGTTACGGTTCACGACATGATTCATGAGAACTATTTGGAATATTTTGAGGGGAATGCAACGATTGCGCACAAGAAGCTGCTAATGGAACGGGCGGACAAAATTATTGCGGTCTCGCATACGACAAAAAAAGATATTATCAAAATATATCCGCAGATTGACCAGAATAAAATTGTAGTCATTCACCATGGCTGTGATTCCCGGAAGCAGGAAATTCAAAGTGCAGAGCTAGAACAGAAATATGCATGTTTTCCACGATTTATTCTCTTTGTGGGAATTAGGGTGAAATATAAGAATTTTATGAAATTTGCTCCGGCGGCTGCAAATATCCTGAGTAAAAACCATGATATGGGGTTGGTCTGTGTAGGCGGTGGAGAACTGCTGCCGGAAGAGGAGGCGGTTTTTCGGGAGAAAAATTGCAGAGATAAGGTCATGCAGGTAGCTGCCAGCGATGAAGAACTCACATGGTTGTATCAACATGCCTCTTGTTTTGTGTTTCCATCCATGGCCGAGGGGTTCGGCATTCCTATTTTGGAGGCGTGGAAAAACGAATGTCCTGTTGTGGCGGCCGATACAGAGTGTTTCCGTGAGGTCGGCGGAGATGCGGTATTGTTTTTCGACCCGGACGATGCGGAGATGATCGAAGAGAAAATCTGCGAGGCCTTCACTGAGGATACGCGCAGAAAACTGTTGGATTTGGGGCGGGAGCGCTCCGCGGAGTTTAGCTGGGATAAGTGCGCAAACCAGCATTTGGAGGTTTACAGGCAGTTGGGCGCGACATAACCGAAAACGGAGTTGAATTTATAATTGGAGATGCAAGTTATGCTGGAAAAAGCAGGCGCTATGTTAAAAGAGTTAAAGGATTTCTGGAATTTGGAGGGATATTACATCAGGAAACGCATTGGAGCGAAATATTATGTTATTATTCGCTCAGAAGGCGGAGCAGGATTTTTTTCAAACTATATGTGGGTTTTGGGACATGTGGTTCTGGCGCGCAGGCTTGGGTATATTCCGGTTGTTGATATGAAAAATTATCCCACACTGTACAGCGAAGAAACGGCAGTGGACGGAGTCGATAACGCATGGAATTATTATTTTCAGAACATAGATAAAGTGACGCTGGAGGAGGCGTATGCGAGCGGGAAATATATACTGGGCAGGGACAAATATCTGCAAAAGTATGCAGAAAAATTTTGTATGCCGGTGTATCGTTTCCCGACGGAGAAAATGATTCGCTATTATGCACCGGTCATTGATCAGAATATGCGTCTGCGGGAAGATTTAAAAGCGGCATATAATGCGGAGTGGGACAAGAACGTCGGAAAGGCAGAGCATGTGCTGGGCATCCACATACGCGGGACGGATATGAAAAATAATCTCGGCCATCCTATGCCTGCGGCAGGGAAAGATTATTTGGCGCAGACATATCGGATGTTGGAACAGAATCCGGAAATCACAAAGGTTTTTCTGGCTACAGATGAAAATAATATCAAAGAGTTGTATGAGAAGGAGTTCCGGGATTCACGATGGACACTATTTATGAATGAGGCGTTCCGTGTGTGGGATCATGGGGAAAAACGGAAAACCGGCGTTCATGAAACAAAGGTGGAAAATCCGAGACAGTACCACAAGTACCTGATGGGGAGAGAGGTTCTGCAGGATGCATGGTTTCTGTATAAGTGTGAATATCTGATCTGCGGATATTCCAATATTACAAATGTCGCCATTTTATGGAATCAGAACAGATATAAGCAGATTATGCGCATACAGTCTGACGGGAAAGGAATTGTTGTTAAAGATGGAGAAAAATATAGTATATAGGATTTTGTCCCGGGTGTGGCGCAGCACTGTTCTGAAATGCTATCGGGGATGCCGTGAGAGAAAAAAGGAGAATTACTGGAAAGAACATTGGAAAAAATGCGGGAAGGAAAACAGAGACAAAACGTTCTACGTGATAAGAAGGCGGGACTGTTATTGCGGATTGTTTTCCCTGTTCCTCACAAATCTGCAGCGGATTGACGATGCGCTCAAGGCGGGATATATCCCCGTAGTTGATTTGCAGAATGATTTTAATATTTACCTGTCGGAAGATAAACTCGGCAGGGAGAACGCATGGGAATATTATTTTAAGCAGCCCGCGGGATACACCCTGCGGGATATACAAAACAGCCGGAATGTGATTGTCGGTTCCGGGGCGGTGCCGCCCATGTTTCCGTATCTGGATTTGGATTTTTTGTATGGAAGGACGGGAGAACTGGCATACTGGCGGGAACTTGTCAGAAAATATATGGTTTTGAGCGACGGGGCGTCGCAGAGAGTGGAGGAAGCGTATAACAGATTATTTGCACCGACGGATAAGGTGTTGGGTGTGAAGTGCAGGGGTACGGATTATGCGAATGGTAAGCCGAAAAACCATCCCATCCAGCCGACACCCGGGCAGGCCGTTTTAAAGGCGGAAGAAATTTTCAGAGAACAGGGGTGTACAAAAGTTTTTCTGGCAACGGAGGACGCGGCGTTCTATCACATATTTTCCGAACGGTTTGGCGACAAGCTGATTGCAAACAAAACAGAATATGCAGACTATCAGGGAGGATCGGCAGGCAGGGAAGAGTATGAGCGCGGGGGAAGCGGCTATGAGTCCGGCATGGAATATCTCGTTACGACCATGCTTCTTGCAAGATGCCAGTGTCTGTGTGCGGGCTGTGTTTCCGCAACGGTGGGCGCGCTGCTTCTGACGGAGGGGTATGAGTATACCTATCTGTTTGACCTGGGCATATATGAGTGAGTTTGCCGGTGCAGTGGAATAAACGCGGCAGCGTCCAACGGGAGAGAATTTGAGTGCGAGATAATTGCATATCGTTTCTGAATGGAGTATAATGGTAAAGATTAATTGCCGAAAGGGGTTATTATTGTATGAAAAAGTCAGTAAAGAGAAAAATTCATGATAGATTGTTCAAACTTTTGCCACATGAATTACGGAAACAGTTGCTGAGAGGAAACATTTCTCAGGGGGCCGGAGCTTTCCTTTTCGATAGCGGTACGTTAAAGCATTTTAAAATGGAGACTTATTCTCAGTCTGCGCAGGATGCTTTTATTCTAAATATGATTTTTGGCAAAAAGACGGATGGTTTTTTTCTGGAAATTGGAGCGAACGATCCGATTGCTATAAATAATACCTATTTATTTGAGAAACATGGGTGGTCAGGAATGGCGTTTGAGCCGATTGCCAGTCTTGCAAAAAAATGGGAAGGGGTTCGAACCACAAAGTGCTATAATGTAGCTGTGGGTGACCAGAATGGGAAGGTGCAGTTTACGGAGAATAAAAGCAACTACTTATCTCATGTCGGGGAAGCGGGAGATGGTGCTAAAGGAGTTAAAGAAGAAGGGAGTCTTACTTATGAAGTAGACCAGGTACGGCTTACTGATTTTTTAAATGAAAAGGGAATTAAAAAGGTAGATGTCGCTTTTATCGACGTAGAAACTTATGAGATAAATGTACTTGACGGAATAGATTTTGAGCAGACAGACATTACCTGTATATGTATAGAAAGTTCGGAAGAAATTGTAATCACACCCCGGATGGATATTAGAGAATATATAATCGGCAAAGGATATCGTCTTGTTGCAAGACTGACCTATGATGATATCTTTTTAAAAGAAAGCTATTTTGAATGAGTTTGGCTGGCAAAAGGCGGAGGTGTCCGCCTTTTTATATGTTGTATGTAGGATAAAGCGTATATATTGCTTAACAATTCAGTAACTGTGTGGTATACTTGTTTCTAAAATATGGGTTTGGGCGTATGGAGGAGATAGATGCTATTCAACAGTATTGACTATTTGGTGTTTTTTCCGATAGTGGTGCTCGTATATTATCTCATACCGCGAAAAGTCAGGCATGTGTGGCTTCTGGTTGTAAGCTACTATTTTTACATGTGCTGGAATGTTAAATATGCGATACTGATGTTTGCATCGACAGTGATTACTTACTTGAGTGGTATTGGGATAGAATATGTCAGGGACAGGGACAGCTATAGCCGCGTAAGGGCAAAGCTGATCGTTGCGGCGAGCTTTGTGAGTAATCTCGGCATCCTTGTACTATTTAAATACTTTGCATGGATATTGGACAATCTGAACAATATATTCCATACGTCGGTTTCTCTTCCGTTCAGCCTTCTTTTGCCGGTAGGAATTTCTTTCTATACTTTTCAGGCATTGAGTTATACCTGTGATGTTTACAGAGGGGATGTGAAGGCGGAAACCAATCCGGTCTGCTACGCGCTGTTTGTATCGTTTTTTCCGCAGCTTGTGGCAGGGCCGATTGAGCGTACAGGCCGTTTGCTGCCCCAGATCAAAGAGTTGGGCAAAGGCAGTTTTTCCTGGGAAAATATGCGGGACGGTTTGTGTCTCATGCTGTACGGTATGTTTTTAAAAATCGTGATTGCAGACAGGGCGGCTAATCTGGTTGACGGTATATTTGACCACTATAGGGACTTCGGATTTATTGAGCTGGCCATCGCGGCTGTCATGTTTGCTTTTCAGATACTGTGCGACTTTAACGGCTATACCATTATTGCCAGAGGCAGCGCGCAGATATTGGGGATACAACTCTCCGATAATTTCAGGCAGCCCTATCTTGCCACATCTATCCATGACTTTTGGCGCAGATGGCATATGTCGCTTACGTCCTGGTTTACGGATTATCTGTATATTCCGCTGGGCGGAAGCAGGAAAGGGCAGCTTAGGAAACTGCTGAATACTATGATTGTATTTCTTACAAGCGGATTATGGCATGGCGCGAGCTGGCATTTCGTTGCATGGGGGATGCTCCACGGAATTTATCAGAATGTGGATACACTGCTGCGTTCAGGGAAGCGGGAAAAAGCGGACAGTTCAGGCAGGGGTAGACTGCCCGGTATTGTAAAGCTCATCGGCACTTTTATTTTTGTAGACATAGCATGGGTGTTTTTCCGTGCGCCTTCCTGTTCGGCAGCAATAGGAATTTTCAGACAGATGGCGAAGTCATTTCGTGGGGACGGACTGTCAGGGGTTGGAATCGAATGGTATGATTGGCTGATCCTACTGACGGCCCTTCTGATCATGATAATTGTTGATATAGTGCACGAAAAAAAAGTGATAGAAATACGAAAAATGATATACAAAAGAAGGGTGGGGGTTCGCTGGCTGATTTACCTGGCGGCGGTTTGGTGTATAATATTGTTTGGAATATATGGTGCGGAGTATGATGCAAGCCAATTCATCTATTTTCAGTTTTAATAAATTTCATAGAGAAATCAAGAGCTTTTTCTGTGTGATGTGCTTTCTTGCGCTGATATGGCTGAGTAACCGTTTTTTTGCTTATATATTGGTGCGGGATGATCTGTATTCTTCTTTTACAAGGGTTACGCTGCATGAGATGTATCATCAGGAGGATAATATAGATATCTTGTTTTTGGGATCGTCCCATAGTTACAGGGCGATCAACACAGAGGTGATGGATCGGGGATTTGAGGCAAATACATTTAACGCGGGAACATCCTGTCAGTATCTGGATGGCAGTTATGCGCTGCTGGTGGAGGCTGGAAAAGAAAACAGGCTGCAAAAGGTATATGTGGAAATGTATTATGCGCTGGCCGGAATGAATCACGAGGATCGGACAGAGCTGACTTCCACATATCAGATCAGTGATAATATGCGGCCGTCTTTTAATAAATTTAGTTTTCTGTTAAATGGATGTGGGAAGGACTATTGGATTAACGGTCTGATTCCGGCCAGGAGAAACTGGCAAAAGCTTTTTAAGAAGGGATATGTAGCAGATACTATAGCGTCGAAAAGAACAGAGGCGTATGTAAACTACGAATGGCCGGGATCGGAAAAAGAATACTATGCAGGTAAGGGATATATAGGCAGCGATGTGGAAGCGGGGGACAATGTTTTTGTAAGGAAAGGCGGATGGGGGACTGTAGCGACTCCCGTTTTTGCAGAAGATGATATAGAATCACTGGAAAAAATTATTAAGTATTGCGATAAAAATGATATAGAGCTTGTCCTGTATTCTGCTCCCATGACAGATTACCGGGTGGCAGATCTGGGAAATTACGATTCGTATATTGCGCAAGTGAACGATTTTCTTGCGGACAAGCAGATCAGGTATTATGATTTTAATCTTTGCAAAGAACAATATTTTTCCTGTACAAGGGAAAACTTTTCTGATCATGAGCATATCAATACGCCGGGAGCGCGGAAGTTCAGTGAACTGTTTTCTGACTTTTTTACCGGAAAGATGACAGAAGAAGAATTGCTTTATGACAGTTATGCGGATAAAATGGATTCTATGGAGGCTCAGATTTTTGGCTTGTGCTATGATGTAGAGGAGAGCAGCGAGCAGAAAAGCATTGCTTTTCGGATTGTGGGCAACAAGGATCAGGAAGCGCGGTACTGTGTGTACAGACGGACAGAAGATGAGGAATATCAGGAAATAGCGGATGTAACATCTAAAGACAGGGTGATCATTCCGATGGACGAACAGGGAGATCTGAGGGTGGATCTCTATGATCATGATGGAAAGATGACGGGTAGTTATCAAATTTCTTACTAAAGGTAAAACTGGTGGTGGAGATGAATTTTATCGGGAGAGACTTAGCGAGTCTTAAGGACGTATACGGCAAACTAATTTATATTTTAAACGGGAAACAGAAGAGAATCAGCGCTATGGTTTTTGTAATGACGATCATAGGCGCTTTGGTAGAGACGCTGGGGGTGTCGATAATTTTTCCGCTGGTGGAGTCTTTTCTGGCGGCGGATCGTCTGCTGCAAAACCAGTATGTAAAACCCATCGCCGAAGCTTTGCATATAGAGACAGGACTGCAGTTGATCATATGGCTTTCGGTGGCTGTTATTATTATTTATATTGGCAAAAATGCATATATGGTGCTTTTGTCTTATGTGAGAGTGAAGTTTGCGGCAATGGTCAAACGGGAGTTGTCAGTCAAGATGATGCATTCTTATATGGACAGGGAATACACATATTTTCTGGGTGTGAACACGGAGGATGTACTGCGGGGAATCGGGTATGATGTCAGCGGTGTTCACGAAGTGCTGGTGCAGTCTTTTCGGGTTTTGGCGGAAATATTAACCGCGTTTTGCATCTGCATCTTCATTTTCCGCACGGATGCGGTGATGGCAGCCGGGGTCGTTGCCGTTGCCGGAATTTCTCTTTCCGTGCTGATTCTGTTCTTCCGCAAGAAAATGAAAAGGGTGGGGGATTTTTACAGGGAATGTACGGTTCAGGTAAATAAGTATTTACATGAATCTTTTCAGGGAATCAAGGATGTACTTATTTTTCATAAAGAGGATTATTTTATAAAAAACTATGAAACGGTTTTTAGCAGCCAGTTGAAAGCGGAAGTAGTCAAAACGGTTGCCTCTGAGAGCCCCACGCATTTGATTGAAGCGGTCTGTGTGAGCGGATTGATTGCGGTTGTGGCGTTGAAAATGGCAGGGGGAAGCGACGCGGAGAGGTTTATACCACAACTTGCTACGTTTGCCATTGCGGCATTTCGCATTCTTCCGTCAATAGGCAAAATTTCGGCAGGGTTTAATCAATTGCTTTACGCCTTTCCCGCTCTGAACGCTACTTATAGAAATCTGCAGGAAGTGGAGAATTTTAAGAAAATAACGAGAGTGAAGCTGACGGATGAAGAGGCGCCCATAGAGAAACTGAATTTCCGGCGTGAAATACAGCTTGAGAATATACATTGGCAGTATCCGAGCGCAGACAGGCCGGTTATCGAAAACTTGTCGCTGACGATACCGAGAGGAAGATCGGTGGCCTTTATCGGACAATCCGGAGCCGGAAAATCTACTTTGGCGGATATTATGCTGGGATTATTAGTTCCGGCGCAGGGAGATATTCTGGTTGACGGAATCAGCATATATGACGAGATGAATGCATGGAAAAAAACCGTAGGCTATGTGCCGCAGACAGTATTTTTGACGGATGACACCATTCGCAGAAATATTGCTTTTGGCATAGCGGAGAAGGATATTGATGAAGAAAAAATACACAGAGCGGTGGAACAGGCACAGCTGGACGCGACGATAGCGGAGCTGCCGGAAGGCCTGGAAACGATTCTGGGAGAGCGAGGCATTCGCTTTTCTGGCGGACAGAAACAGCGTGTAGCGATTGCGCGGGCGCTCTATAATGATCCTGATATTCTGATATTGGATGAGGCGACGGCGGCGCTCGATAATGATACGGAAAACGCAGTTATGGAGGCAATTGATGCCCTGCACGGATATAAGACACTGATTATAATCGCGCATCGACTTTCGACGATTCGAAACTGTGATGAAATTTATGAGATAACGGGCGGCGGGGCAATACGGAGACAGAAGGAGGAGGTTCTTGGATAATTGCATAGTCGCGGGAAGTGAAGTATAATATAAAATATGTTATTAATTGACAGGAGATTTTAGCTGATGAAAAAAACATTGATGCAGGTATTTAAATTCGCATATTTTGCAGGCTGTTTCTGGTATTTCTTTACGATGCCGGCGCATGCTTATATCGATCCGTCTGCGGTCACCTATATTATTCAGGCGGTAGCGGGCGTCCTGATTGCTCTGGGCGCGGCGTTCACCATTTTCAGACACAAAATTTTTGCTTTCTTCAAGAAAAATAAAAAGAGCGGAGAGACGGAAAGCGCGGCGATTGAGTTCAAGGACGTAGACGATTAAGAGGCGGTTATGGGTACAATAATAGATGCGGTGGTGGGCGGACTGCTATGGCTCATTAATTTATGCTACGGGTTTTGCGGCAATTACTGGGTGGCAATTTTTATTTTTACCTTTTTGACGAAGGTGATTTTACTGCCGCTGTCTGTTTGGGTACAGAAAAATTCGATCAAGACGGTGCGCATGTCGCCCGAGATGAATCATATCAAGGCGGCCTATTTCGGGAATCAGGAAGCCATCTCCGAGGAGCAGTATAAACTATTTAAAAGAGAGAAGTACAGTCCCTTTGCGGATCTGGTGCCGCTTTTTGTTCAGCTTGCGCTGCTGATGGGCGTAGTGGAGGCTGTAAAGAGGGGGACGGATTTGACGGATATTCCCGTACAGACGGGAGGAATCACTTTGGTGATTCCTCTGTTGGCGGCGTTATCCGCTTTTTTCATGTGCTATGTGCAGAATAAGGCAAATGTGTTACAATCGGAACAGGGGCGTGTCAACCAGTACGGCACCATGGCGTTTTCGGTGGGGCTATCCCTGTATCTGGGCTTTTTTGTTTCCGTTGGCGTGGGCTTTTACTGGAGCTGCAGCAACATTCTCTCCGTGGTACAGTTGATTCTTTTAAATGTCTGGATCAATCCGAAGGACTATATCGACTATGAGGCGTTGGAGGAGAGCAAGGAGGAGCTTCGGAAAGCGAAGGCGTTTATGTCCGCGAAACAGAAGGAGGACAAGTCAAATCCGTACCGCGCGAAAGGAAAGGCGGATTATAAACGTTTCCTGAAAACGCAGGACAAAAAGATTGTATTTTATTCCGAGAAGAACGGCTTTTATAAGTATTATAAAAATATCGTAGAGGAGATTATCCGGCGTACCAATATCGTCATCCACTATATTACCAGCGATCCTGAGGATGAGGTTTTTCAGATGGAGAGCGACCAGTTTAAGCCTTACTACATCAACGAAAACAGGATGATTGTGCTGATGATGAAGATGGAGACGGAGATTATGGTCATGACGACGCCGGATCTGGAAAACTTCCAGCTTAAGCGGTCCTATGTGAAGAAGGACATTGAATATATCTATGTGCCGCATGATGTGAACAGCTCCAACCTGACATTCCACAAGAACGCGCTGGATCACTTTGATACGATTTTCGCGTCGGGTCCGAAGAACAGGGCGGAGATCGCAGAGCGCGAGGAAAAAGCCGGACTGCCGAAAAAGAATCTGGTTGAGTGGGGCTCTTCTGTGATTGACAATATGACGGTTTCCTATGAGCAGATGGTTTCGGAGGAGAGCGGCAGCGGGACGCAGAAAGATCAGAAAACCGTTTTGATTGCCCCGTCTTGGCAGGCGGATAATATACTGGATTCGTGCATCGGGCAGATGCTGGATGAGCTGGTACAGACGAAGCATCATATTGTCGTCCGCCCGCACCCGCAGTATGTGCGCCATTTTGAGGCGCGGATCGACGCGCTGGCAGCGAAGTATCAGGCTTATGATGTGACTTTCCAGAAGGATTTTTCCTCAAATAAAACGGTTTATATGGCGGATCTGCTTGTCACGGACTGGTCGAGCATCGCCTTTGAATATGCTTTTTCCACGTTAAAGCCGGTGCTGTTTATCAACACGCCGATGAAGATTGTAAACCCTGACTATCGGGAGTTAGACACGGTTCCTATTGATATAGAGCTGCGGGACAGGGTGGGGATATCGGTTGAGCCGGAGAAGATAGCAGGGGAGATTGTATCCGCCGTGGACAAGCTCCTAGCGGATGAACAGTTTTCCCGTGATTCTATGCAGAAGTTGAAAGAAGAGTATATCTATAATAACGGTACGAGCGGAAAGGCCGGCGCGAAATATATCATCGATCAGTTGGTAAAGCGTTCCGGCTCATAGGAGGTGTTTGATATGGTTCGGAGAAACGTGTTGTTAAATCCGGGACCGGCTACCACCACCGACACGGTGAAAATGGCGCAGGTGGTTCCCGATATATGTCCTCGTGAAAAAGAATTTGTCTCTATTATGCGGGAAGTGGAGGAAGGGCTTTTGCGCATTGTACATGCGGACCCTGAAGAATATGCGGCGGTTCTGTTCTGCGGTTCGGGCACGATCAATATGGATATCTGCCTGAACTCCCTGCTCCCGGAGAATAAAAAGATATTGATCATTAACAACGGCGCGTACAGCAGCCGTGGGGCGGAGATCTGTGAGTATTACGGACTGCCCGTTATCAATTTAAAGCTTCCGATGGACAGGCAGCCGGATCTGGCGCTGATCGAGCAGACGCTTAAGGAAAATCCCGACATTGCATTGGTCTATACGACACACCATGAGACGGGAACCGGGCTGCTAAATCCCATCAGGGAAATCGGCGCGCTGGTACACCGCTATCGAGGCGTTTTTGTGGTGGACACCACATCTACTTATGCGATGCGGCCCATTAACATAGCGGAGGATGAAGTGGATTTCTGTATGGCCTCAGCGCAGAAGGGCATTATGGCCATGACGGGATTATCTTTCATCATCGGGAAAAAATCCGTGATTGAGGCGTCCGCCGAATACCCCAGACGTTCTTATTACTGCAATCTTTACATGCAGTATGCCTATGCCAAAGCGCACGGGGAAATGCATTTCACCCCGCCGGTACAGGTGATATATTCTGTGAAGCAGGCGCTTGTGGAATATTTTGCTGAGGGAGAAGCGGAGAAGTGGGCAAGGCATTGCCGGGTATTCAAGGCAATCAGAGAGGGCCTGACCGGGCTGGGATTTCGGATTTATATTTCGGAGGGAAATGAGTCCGGGCTGGTGGCGGCGGCATTGTACCCTGACGATGCGAACTGGAATTTTGAAAAAATACACGATTACTGCTATGAGAGAGGTTTCACGATCTATCCCGGCAAGGTGGAGAAGCTTGGGATGTTCCGGTTGTGTGCACTGGGCGCCATTGACCGGAAAGATATCGAGGACTTTTTCGTTGTATTTAAAGAGGCACTTCGGAAATATGAGGTTACCGTCCCAGTTAAATATAACTGAAACGGATAAAGGTGGGAATGCGGAATGGCTAAAAAAGTATATACATGCTTTTGCACGGATGTGATACATGAAGGACATATGAACATTCTGAAAAGGGCGTCTGAATATGGTGACGTGTATGTGGGCGTGCTCTCCGATGAGGCGATGGTGGGTTTCAACAGGTTCCCTACTATATCCTTGGAACAGCGGATGGAAATCGTCAGGGAGACAGGACTTGTAAAAGAGGTGATGGTTCAGCGCGATGTGATGTACGATCAGGTTCTGGCGGAGGTGAAGCCGGATTATGTGGTACACGGTGATAACTGGTCGGAGGGGCCGGAGAGAGCGATCCGCGATAATGTCATCGCGAATCTGGAGCGGCTTGGGGGCGAGCTGGTTGAACTTCCTTACACCTACAATGAGAACGTCAAAAGAATTGACGACCAGATGAAGGAAAAGCTGGCGATGCCGGAGTTTCGACGTAAAAGACTCAGACAGCTCATTGCCATGCGGCCGATTGTCAAGACGCTGGAGGTGCATTCCGGGCTGACCGGGCTGATTGCAGAGAAAACGGTAGTGGAGACGGGAGGCAGACTGGATCAGTTTGATGCCATGTGGATTTCTTCCCTTTGCGATTCCACTGCTAAGGGCAAGCCGGATATTGAGCTGGTGGACATGTCTTCCAGAATAAGGACGATCGACGATGTGATGGATGTGACGACGAAGCCGATTATTCTGGACGGGGACACGGGCGGACTGATCGAGCATTTTGTGTACAATGTGCGGACGTTGGAGCGGATGGGCGTATCCGCGGTTATTATTGAGGATAAGACGGGGCTTAAGAAAAACTCCCTGTTTGGCACGGAAGTAGAGCAGACGCAGGACAGCATCGAGAATTTCTGCGCGAAAATCAGCGCGGGTAAAAAGGCGCTGCGGACAGAGGATTTTATGATTATCGCCAGAATAGAGAGCCTGATTCTGGAGCGGGGGATGGAGGATGCACTGGAAAGAGGGTCTGCCTATACAGAAGCCGGTGCAGACGGCATTATGATTCATTCCCGCAAAAAATCACCGGATGAAATTCTGGAATTTTGCAGATTGTTCCGGGAGAAGGACGAAAAAACGCCGATTGTGGTGGTGCCTACCTCCTTCAACAGCATTACGGAGGAGGAACTGGCGGCGGCGGGGGTAAATATCGTGATCTACGCGAACCAGCTGACCAGAAGCGCATTCCCGGCGATGCAAAGCACTGCGGTGGAGATTCTTAAAAACCACAGAGCCCTGGAAGTGGATGCGGGGCTGATGCTTTTTAAGGATATCATACGGCTGATTGATGAGATTTAGAGGGGCAGAACCATGGGAGAAATAGCAATTCTGATGGCGGCCGGGCTGGGAAGCCGTATGCGCCCGCTGACAGATACGGTACCGAAACCGCTTATCAAGGTGCATGGAAAGGCAATGATAGAGACCGTAATTGACGGGCTTTTGGAGCGGCCTGTGGAGGAGATTTATATTGTGACGGGGTATCTGGGGGAGCAGTTTGCTCCGCTTTGCGAAAAATATCCGCAGGTGCGGATTCTCCATAATCCTGACTACCTGACGAAAAACAACATTTCTTCCATTTATGCGGCGGGAGAGGCGCTTGGCACAGCGGACTGTTTTATCTGCGAGTCGGATCTGTATGTGGCTGATCCGGCGGTTTTTAAGAAGGAGCTGACGCATTCCTGCTATTTCGGAAGGATGCAGGCGGGCTATTCCGACGACTGGGTGTTTGAGCTGGATGGGGATTATATTTCACGCGTCGGCAAAGGAGGAAAAGATACCTACAACATGGTGGGCATATCCTATTTTAAGCAGGAGGATGCCGGGATATTGAGAGAAGAGATTGAAAAGGCTTATGCGCTTGAGGAAAACAGCCAGTTGTTTTGGGATGATGTGGTGAACCGGAATCTGGATAAGCTTAAGCTGACCATAGAGCCCGTGGCGGAAGGACAGCTTGTGGAGATAGATACGGTGGAGGAACTGAACAGGGTGGAGGCGCAGTGAAATTCGTCAAATGGGAATCAGATAATTTATAGTGCAAAGGAAAACGGGGAGAACCGATGAGAGCGTCCGAATTATTAGAAAATTTAGAGAAAATGGGCATTCAGACAATTACAGGGGTGCCGGATTCCACCCTAAAACAGTTTTGCGATGGGGTGCAGACTTATCAGGGCAATTTACGGCATTACGTGACAGCCAATGAAGGCGCGGCAGTGGGACTTGCCATCGGCGCCTATCTTGCGACAGCCAGACCATCCTGCGTCTATATGCAGAATTCCGGCATTGGCAATGCGGTGAATCCGCTGGCATCGCTTGCCAACAGAGATGTATACGGAGTTCCCATATTGTTTATTGTAGGCTGGCGGGGGGAGCCGGGCGTGAAGGATGAGCCGCAGCACGTGTTTCAGGGAAAAATTACCTGTGAGCTGTTTGAAACCCTGTCGGTGCCTTACCGCGTGATCGACCAGAATACGTCGGACGAAGAAATGGATGAGATACTGACCGAGGCGCAAAAGACCCTGAAGCAGGGCGACCAGTTTGCGGTGATCGTGAAGAAAGGTACCTTTGAGAAGGAGGAGCCTTTTGGATGGGAAAATGGAAATACCATGCTGCGGGAGGAGGTGCTGGGGCATATTTTGCGGGGCGTGTCCCAAGATACGGTGATTGTGTCTACCACAGGCAAGATTTCCAGAGAATTGTATGAGCAGAGTGAGAAAATATACGGCAATCATGACAATATTTTTATGACTGTTGGGGGGATGGGACATGCGTCCATGATTGCGCTGGGCATTGCGAATAACCGACAGGACAAAAAGATTTTGTGCATTGATGGCGACGGCGCGGCGCTGATGCATATGGGTGCGCTGCCGTTTATTGCGGCACAGGCGCCGGAAAATTTTTATCATGTTGTTATCAATAATCAGGCCCATGAATCCGTAGGGGCGATGCCCACAGGATGTCAGGGAACGGATTTTGCACAGGTGGCAGCGGCGTCTGGATATCGCGAAACGTCCAGACTGGAAAAGATGGAGGAAGTGGATCAGATCGGGAGCCGGATCAAGGAGAAGACAGGGCCGGTTCTCTGGGAGATTCCGGTGGCGCTGGATTCCAGAGCGGATCTTGGCAGGCCGAAGGAGAGCGCGAGGGAGAACAAGGAAGGGTTTATGGAGTTTATTAAGGACTCGGAGGAGAAATGAAGCTAATTATTCAAATTCCATGTTATAACGAGGCGGAAACGCTGGAAATCGCATTAAATGATCTGCCCGAGCACATTGACGGCATAGATGAGATAGAGTATCTGATTATCAATGACGGTAGCAGGGATAATACCGTAGAGGTAGCGCAAAACTGGGGCGTTCATTATGTGGTCAATTTTAAACAGAATAAAGGGCTTGCCAAGGGGTTTATGGCAGGCATAGATGCGTGCTTACGTTATGGGGCAGATATTATTGTCAATACGGATGCAGACAATCAGTATTGTGGAGACGATATTGAGACTATTGTACGTCCGATTCTTGACGGCAAGGCGGATATGGTTATCGGGGAACGTCCGATCGACCAGACAGAGCACTTTTCTCCGATTAAAAAGAAGCTGCAGCATCTTGGAAGCTGGGTGGTGCGCAAAGCGTCACATACGGATATCCCGGACGCGCCGAGTGGATTTCGCGCATTCAGCAGGGAAGCCGCCATGCGGCTCAATGTGGTCAACGATTACACATATACGTTGGAGACAATCGTGCAGGCGGGCAGAAGCAAGATGGCTATTATGAGTGTGCCGATCCGGACAAATCCTGAGCTGCGGAGCTCCCGGCTGTTTCATAGTATGTGGGGATATGTGAAGAAGTCCATGCTGACAATCCTGCGGGCGTTTATGTGGTACAAGCCGTTGTACTGCTTTTCACTTGTAGCGCTGATACCGTCGTTGATCGGACTGGGAATCAGCATTCGGTTTTTGGTCTTTTATTTTAACGGAACAGGGAACGGGCATGTGCAGTCGCTGATTTTGGCGTGCACGCTATTGATTATAGGTTTTATCACGTTTGTGATCGGCCTGCTTGCGGATACCATTGCGGCTAACCGCAGAATATTGGAAGACGTGCAGTATCACGTGCGGAAGCTGGAGTATGACAGGGACTCGGAGCGGAAAAGGGAAGAAGAGCAATGAGGAAGAAGAAGCTTTTGGTGACGGCATCCACTTTTCCCAGATGGGAAGGGGATACGGAACCGCGGTTTGTGCTGGATTTGTGCAAATATCTGACAGAGTGGTTTGACGTGACAGCGCTTGTGCCCTGCGCCCCGGGTGCGAAGGAAAAGGAAATTCTGGACGGCGTAGAGGTAATCCGATATCACTATTTTCCGGTTCATAAGTGGGAGACGCTGTGCTATCCCGGCGCTATTGTACCGAGAATTAAGGAAAAGAAAATCAGGATTGTTTTGGTTCCGTTCCTGTTTTTGGCTTTATATTTCCAAATGCTTAAGCGATTGAAAAATTATGACATGGTACATGCCCACTGGCTGATTCCGCAGGGGATTGTACAGTCCTTTTTTAAGAAGCCGTATATAGTAACGGGGCATGGCGGTGATGTAACCTCATTGAATGCGGGAGTGGTAAAGAAAATGAAAATCCGCTGTCTCAGGCGCGCCCGACATGTCACTGTAGTTTCAGAGGATTTGAGAGCGCGGATTGAAAAGCTGCTTCCGGGATTAAAACCGAGCGTGATTTCCATGGGGGTGGATACGTCTAAGTTCGGCAGTCAATACGCCGTAGAGAATTACTTTGGGCAGGATGGAAAAAAGGTAGTGCTGTTTGTAGGCAGGCTTGCCGAAAAGAAGGGCGTTGCATACCTGATAGAAGCGATGAAGAAAATCGATGCCGTCCTGATTATTGCGGGGGACGGTCCGCTGAAGGAATCTCTGATGGAGCAGGCAAAAAGCCAGGGAGACAAGATTCGGTTTGCAGGTTCACAGACACACGACCGGCTGCGGGAAATGTATGCGTCGGCTGATGTATTTGCGGCTCCTTTTGTCACGGCGGAAGACGGGGACAAAGAGGGCTTGAGCGTGGTGGTTCTGGAGGCGCTGGCTTCGGGGCTGCCCATTGTGGCATGCGGGGTCGGCGGAGTGGGGGAGTTGCTCCGGGATAAGGAGACGGCGCTCCTGTGTGAAGAAAAGAATGTGGATCAACTGGCAGATGCCATCCTTGCGGTGCTGCACGATGACGAGCTGGGAAGCAGGCTGGCCGGAAATGGTACAAAATTAGTAAGCCGGTACGATTATAAGGAAATTGCGGCGAGGTTTGCCGGGGTAATGGGAGAGAACGCAGTTGGTTAAAGTGTCATTTGTTGTAGCAATTTATAACGTGGGCAGATATCTTCACAGATGTATAGAGAGCCTGATGGGACAGACACTGCAGGAGATTGAAATTATTCTGGTCAATGACGGCTCGTCTGATAACTGTCTTGAAATATGCAGCTCCTATGCGGCGCGGGACGATAGAATTACGGTGATTGACCAGAAGAATCAGGGCGCTAATGCGGCGAGAAATAACGGATTGCATGCAGCACAGGGAGAATGGGTCTATTTCGTGGATGGGGACGATTATGTGGACAAGGATATATGCGCTAACCTTGTGCAGTATATGTCGCAGGGGTATGAGGTTATATTTTTTACGAATGCAGTCTGCACCGGGGATAAGGTAAGAACGGTCGTTCACAGTGAGAAGAAGATTGCCTTTGGCAGGGAAGACTTTAAGGAACTGCAGTTGTCAGCGCTCAACAGGCTGGGAAAATATAAATACGAGATGAACACAGTGGAGCCGGCCTGTATCTGGAATAAGATATATAACAGAAAATTTCTGGCGGACAATCATCTGGAATTTGTCCCGGATTTTCCCAAATTACAGGATATATCGTTTAACTTATTAGTTTATGACAAGGCACAAAAAGGAATATATGTCCCAATTGTAGGTTATTACTATCAGATTAATCAGGAGTCCGTGACGCGCAGATACCAGCCGAATATCATTGAGAAATTCGATGTTGTGAACCGATGGTTCGGTCAGTTTGCGGCAGGGCAGGAGGACGAGAGATTTGCGCAGGCATATGCGGAGCGCGTGGCTACGCATATACGGACCTGTGTTGTGCTGTATCTGTGCAACAGCAGCAATCCGGAAGGGTATCGTGTGCGCAGAAAGCGCTTTATGCAGATACGTATGAGAGAACCTTACTACAGTGCGGTACAAAATACCGGTGTGGCAGACTATCGGGGGTATAAGGAAAAAATACTGGCATTTGCCGTAAAGAGAAAATGGTTTGCGATATGTGAGGCATTGTGCAGACTGAACGATCTGCGAATGAAGATGACCAGGGAGGTTTCATGAATAAGATGAAGAAGAAATTGACGGAAAATTGGAAATTTATTATCTGTGTACTGCTGATATCAGCGGTGCTGTTTCCCATGATATATACGATATTCTATACACTTCCCTCAGCGGATGATTTTTCGATGGCGTATGGATGCAGCAAGAGCACTATTTTCATGGACAGCATCAGCCATGCGAACAGACGCTATATAAATCAGTCCGGGTTGTGGATCTATATGTTTGCGGAAACGCTCCTGAATCCAATCGTTCATTTTGAACTTGAAAGCTTTGGGATCGGAATAGAGATGATCCTGTTATTTCTGGCTTTTATTATTTCTTTGTGTACGTTGATTCATACATTGATCAGACGGGTGCTAGGAATAGAAAGTAAAGAAGTGACCGCCGCATATATTCTGCTGTTTCTCTTTGTATTTTTAAATACCAATATTTATAAAGAAGTTTTTTACTGGTTTGTGGGTTCAAGCTATATGATGGCAATGACGTTAGGACTGCTAACCATAAATCTGACGGTTAAGTTTTTTTTTAATACACGCGGAAACCGGGGGGGGGGTATTTTGCTTTCGCTGACAGGTGCATTAGCATGCAACTTTTTTCAGGAGGCAATCC
>CAMWPB010000002.1 GCA_947176065.1 uncultured Lachnospiraceae bacterium
GATTATGAGGATGAGGACTACGGGGATGAGGATTACGAAGACGATGATTATGAGGATGAGGACTATGAGTATGATGACGAGGACGGCTTTGCTGCCCGCCTGATGTACTTTATCGGCGAGATGAGCGCGCTGGATGTGGCGGTGGCGCTGCTTGGTGTGCTTGTGCTTGCGGGCGCGATTGTCACGGGTGGTATTTATGCTCACGCAAAGTCCGTGGAAAAGCAGGTGGCGGCTTTCGCTGATATGGGCGAGGAGATAGAAGGCATCTCCGTAATCGGGGAGAGCGGCCTGCTGGCGGCGTCGGAGTCTGCGAAGCTTGGCAGCATGATTGAAGTGGAGGAAGAAGAATCCGAAGAGGAGCAGGAAGAGAAGGGGCAGGAGGATGCAAAGGGCGAGGTGGAAGTAGAGCTTCATCTGACCTCAATCCTCTCGGACATGAAGATTAAGTTTGTCAATAAGGAGACAGGCAAGCTGATCGGAGGCGTGCCCTTTGAAGTGGAGGTTTCCGGGGCGAAGAGCTTTCAGTGGAAGGACGATGATAAGGATGGCATCATTTACCAGACGGGAATTGCTGCCGGAACGTATGAGGTTAAGCTTCTTTCGCTGCCCGAAGGAGCGGCAGATAAGTATGCGCTTCCCGCAAAGAGCAGCAGCGTCAAGGTGACGGATAAGATCGCCTACCAGAAGGTGGATGTGGCGGACGAGGTGAAGACAGAGGCAGAAATCAATGTGGCCAAGGAGGAAGTTACCCAGCAGAATACCGTAGTGGAATCCGCTCTGCAGGATACAGTGGAATGGGTGGAGTCCACAAA
This sequence comes from uncultured Lachnospiraceae bacterium, assembly GCA_947176065.1. Lineage (GTDB taxonomy): Bacteria > Bacillota > Clostridia > Lachnospirales > Lachnospiraceae > UBA3282. Next base: position 813 of record CAMWPB010000002.1, read on the forward strand.
GACACCGATCGGGGATGATAAAACAGAGTACGAAGAGGTGCCAAAGGATAAGATTGCCGATCCCACAAAGACCGCCGGCGCCTTTCGCAGGATGGTGGAGGACGGAGAGGAAGATCCTTACGATAACGTGAAGGTATCTATTAATAAGGACAGCATGACCCTTGATAAGGGAAAGAGCGATTCCCTGAAAATATCTGTCAGCAGCAGTGAGGTGGAATATTCGGTGGACTGGAGCGTTGCGGATTCCTCCGTCGCGACGGTGGACGGCGGCAAGGTTACGGCAGTTACGGCAGGCAGTACAACGGTCACGGCGCGGGTGGCTGTGGGCAGCATGATTCAGGAATTTAACTGTTCCGTGACGGTGAAAGAAGCCGGGGACGAGGGCTCGGACAAGAAAGATCAGGACAAAGAGGACGGAGACAAAGATAAGGATAAAGACGAGGAACAGGACAAGGACAAAGATAAGGACAAGGATAAAGACAAGGATAAAGACAAAGAAAAAGTGATCTACACCAAGCTTTCCATAAGCGGTGAGAAAGAGGTTGCGGTCGGCAAAACGGTGACGCTTACTGCGGCGACTGACCCTAAGGGCGGCGAGGTGAGCTGGACCAGCGATGATGAGAACATTGCCAAAGTAAGCAGAAAGGGCGAGGTGACGGGTGTGGCCGAGGGCGAGGTGAAAATCCGCGTCAACTGCGAAAACCCGGAGGGCGTCGATGACCTTCAGGAATCTTTTAAGATCAAGGTGGTGAAGGAGACCGCCGCGGTGGACGGTTCCGCGAAGCTGAAGGACAAGGACGGCAACCAGCTTTACCGAAAGAGATCTTCCACCGGGGAGTACGTGGAGGCGACCTGGCAGGATTTTATAGAACGGGACAACGAGGTATACTATAAGAAAGTGAAAACATCCTCGGCCTATAAGTATACCGGCTGGCAGACCATTGACGGGCATGTTTATTTTTACGATAAAAACGGAAACTATGTGACAGGCGAACAGGTTATTCAGGGCGCGAAATACAGCTTCGGCAGTGACGGGAAGCTTTCGAAAAGCTCGGGAGCCATGGGAATCGACGTGTCCAAGCACAACGGCAACATAGACTGGAATGCGGTGAAGAACTCGGGCGTTTCCTATGTGATCATCCGCTGCGGCTACCGCGGCTACTCTACGGGCGTGCTGGTGGAAGATCCCAAGTTCAGAAGCAATATCAAGGGCGCAAAGGCGGCAGGCCTGAAAGTGGGGGCGTACTTCTTCAGTCAGGCGGTCAACGAGGTGGAGGCCGTGGAGGAGGCTTCCATGGCGATTGATCTGGTGAAAGGCTATGGTCTGAACTATCCGCTTTTCCTCGATGTGGAGGCCAGCGGCGGCAGAGCCGACGGCATCAGCCGTGAGACCAGAACCGCCGTCTGCAGAACTTTCTGTCAGACCGTGCAGAATTCCGGCATATCGGCGGGCGTTTATGCGAATAAGACATGGTTTACCGAGAAGATCAACACGGCCAGTCTGACAAGCTATAAGCTGTGGCTTGCGCAGTATGCAAGTGCGCCGACTTACACGGCGACCCGCTACGACCTGTGGCAGTATTCCTCCAAGGGAAAGGTCAGCGGCATCAGCACCAATGTGGATATGAATATAAGTTATGTTAACTATTAAATGTGAAGGAGGCAGAAGTAAAAGGATGAAAACCTATCTGGTAACGGGAGGCGCAGGGTTTATCGGCTCCAACTATATTCACTATATGTTTGGGAAGTACGGCGACACAATCCGCATCATCAATGTGGACGCGCTGACTTACGCGGGCAATCCCGAGAATCTGAAGGAAGTGGAGAACAGGGATAATTACACCTTTGTCAAGGCGGATATCTGCGACAAAGAGGCCATCGAAAGGATTTTTGCCGAAAATGAGATCGACAGGGTCGTTCATTTCGCGGCGGAGAGCCATGTGGACAGAAGCATCAAAAATCCCGAGGTATTCGTGCAGACCAACGTGTACGGCACGGCGGTGATGTTAAACTGCGCGAAAGCGGCATGGGAGCTTCCGGACGGCAGTTTTCAGGAGGGCAAGCGGTTCCTGCATGTGTCCACCGACGAGGTGTACGGCTCTCTTGAGGACGACGGCGGGTATTTTTACGAGACGACGCCCTATGCGCCTCACAGCCCTTATTCCGCCAGCAAGGCCGGCTCGGATATGCTGGTGAAGGCGTATATGGACACTTACCATTTTCCTGCCAACATTACCAACTGCTCCAACAATTACGGGCCGTATCAGTTCCCGGAGAAACTGATTCCCCTGATCATCAACAATGCGCTGCAGGGTAAAAAGCTTCCTGTCTACGGGGATGGAAAAAACGTGCGCGACTGGCTCTATGTGGAGGATCACGCCAAGGCCATCGACATGGTGCAGGAGAAGGGACGGCTTTTTGAGACGTATAATGTGGGCGGCCACAATGAAAAGCAGAACATTGAGATCGTAAAGATCATCATAGAGACGCTCCGCGACATGCTCCCGGAGACGGATGAGAGAAGGGCGCATCTGACTGAGGATCTGATTACCTATGTGGAGGACCGCAAGGGACATGACAGACGTTATGCGATTGCGCCTGACAAGATCCGGGAGGAGATCGGCTGGGAGCCCGAGACGATGTTCAAGGACGGCATCCGCCGCACCATCGAGTGGTATTTTGCCCATGAGGACTGGATGAGGAATGTGACGAGCGGCGATTACCAGAAGTATTATGAGGAAATGTATCAGGCGAAATAAGGGTGTGATATGTGGCAAATCGTATCGGGCGTTATTTTATTTATCATACCGGGCTTTATAGCGGCTGCCCTGCGAAACGGGAACCGGGAAAAGAAGAACCGGCTGCAGCTTGCGGCAGATACGCTCTGCTATGCGCTGCTGATTCTTACCGCCGTTTTCGGAGCGCTGTATGCGCTCTTTGGCGGCGCTGTTTTTTCCCTGCAATATAATGCGAACCTGTTGCTGTATGTCTTCTGCTTTGTGGGGGCATACGGCTTCTCGTTTGTTCTGGGGCTGTTTGGCCGACAGAAGCGGATTGGCCCGGGAAATGGCGGACGCAGGCTGCTTTTTGCCTTTTCCGGCCTGTGGGTCATTCTGCTTGCGGGGATCTTTTATGATGACTACGCGAAGCGGCATGTGGTGATTAACGAGGTCTGCGCCCATAATCTGAGCCTTGCTCTGGACGGCAGAGGGAAAAGCAGCGATTATGTAGAGCTGTATAACCCGTCCTTTACAAAAGTGTCGCTGGACGGCTGGTATCTGACGGATCAGGAGGAGCTTTCGGAGAATGCCCGTTTAAAGCAGGTTGAGATAGAGCCGCGGTCGTATCTTCTGCTGTTTGCGGACGGCTTTGCCGGGCAGGGCAGGGATGAGGAAAGCGGGGAAATCTGTTTTTATCTGGACTTTCGCCTGAATGAGGCGGGAGAAACCCTGACCCTCGCGGACAGCGGCGGAAATACGGTGGACCGGGTGGAGGTGCCGCCCCTTGCGACGGACATTTCCTATGCCAGACAGGAGGACGGCCGGGATACCTGGAGCGTTGTGAAAAACGGCAGTCCCGGAGAAAGTAACGAAAACCTTGCGGCTTATGTGGTTCCCACGCTGGAAGCACCCTCCTTCTCGGCGGCCAGCGGTTTTTACGGACAGCCCTTTGCGCTGGCTTTGTCAGCGGGGCAGGGGCAGCGCATTTATTATACCACGGACGGCAGCGAACCGACGGCGGAATCTACGCTGTATACAGAGCCGTTTGTCATAGAGGACGGCAGCGGCAGGGAGAACCGTTATGCCGATATCGGGGGCATTTCACGGGACGGGGATTACCGGCCGAAGAACCGTATCGACAAAGGCACGGTGGTGAAGGCGGTTGCGGCGGACGGGACGGGACAGGTCAGCGAAACCGCATTGGCCGTATATTTTGTGGGATTTGAAGAAAAAACGGGATATGAGGATATTATGACGCTGTCCCTGACGGTGGCGCCGGAGGACTTCTTTTCCGGAGACCGGGGCATCTATATGCTGGGCAATGACTATCAGGAATGGCTGGTGAATTACAGGAATTACCGAAAACAGGAGGAATACCGGGAGCAGGGACGTTCTTGGGATTACGGGAGTGTGATATGGCGTTCCTTTATGGCGAATTATACCCATTCCGATAAGACGAAGGAAAGGCCGGTTACGGCGGCGCTGTTTGACGCGCAGGGAAAGCTTCTGGGCGAGGAGAAAATCGGCGTCAGGGTGCGAGGCGGATCGTCCAGAAATCTCCGCCAGAAGGGTTTTAATTTTTATGCAAGGGAGGAGTACGGGGAAGATCCGCTGGGACTGTGGTCAAAGATGCTTCGGACGTCCGGCTCCATCGACACGAACGTGACCATGCTGCGCGATGTGTTCAACCAGTCGCTGGTGGCGGACCGGGATATGGAAACGCAGCCGGGAGAACCGTGCAGCCTGTTTTTAAATGGGGAATACTGGGGACTCTATAATTTACAGTCCCGTTTCAGCGCGGGATACTTTGAGGAAAAGTACGGGCTTTCCGAGGATGAGGTAATTTTGGTGAAGCAGGATAACCGTGTATCGGTCGGGAGAGATGAGGATCTGGTGCTTTATCGGGAGCTGGTATCGTATGCCGAAAGGACGGATCTGTCTGAGCCGGAGGCTTACCGGGAAATCGGGCGGATGATGGATATACAGAGCTTTATCGACCATTACTGCTTTGAAATCTACATTGCCAATACGGACTGGCCCCTGAATAACCTCTGCTGTTGGAGAAGCAGGGCTGAGGGCGGGACGGAGGCATACAATGACGGGAGATGGCGTTGGGGCGTGTATGATACCGATGAGTCCACGGGCATTTACGACGATGGTATGGGCACTTATGAATCCAATCCGTTTTTGGAGGAGGCCCACTGGTTCGGCACGCCGCTGACCACGCCGCTGATGTCCAATCTGATCGAAAACGAAACGTTCCGGCGGCAGTTTGCCCTGACCTTTATGGATATGGCAAATAAAAACTTTTCGTATGGGGATGTTCATGATAAACTATATGAGATGGCGGCTGTCTACGCGGCGCCCATGGAGAAAAGCTACCACCGGTTTAACGACGGGGTATTCACCCCGGAAACGTTTTGGGAAAATATCAGGGTGATAGATACGTTTTATGAGAAAAGGCCGGATTACGTGGTGCCGGATTTTGCGGAGGCGCTGGGACTTTCCGGGGAGACCGGGGAGGTTATGCTGCAGACTGCCTGTGTGACAGGTGTGTCGGGAATGACAGGGGTGTCAGAAAATAGAGCCGGGTTGAACGGACAGACGGATGTATCCGGGCAGGGCGGCACGATTCTGTTAAATACCATTACGCCTGACCTGCGTGACGGGGAGTGGCGGGGCGTTTATTTCACCGACTATCCCGTGACGGCCACAGCGGTTCCCGCCAAAGGGTATCGGTTTGTGGGCTGGCAGGGAACTTACGAGTCCGACAGGGAAACGGTCGAGGCTGCCGTGACAAAGGAAGGAATCTGCCTGCGGGCGGTTTTTGCGCCGGAGGAAACGCAGCAGGGCTTGTAAAGCGGATCACCGCTTTTAGGGGAGGAAACAATGGTTTGTGTCATTATTTTATTACTGCTTGTGCCGGGAATGGTTACGTGGAAGATTGCGGGAGAGAAGGAGCTTGTGGACTGGAAAGCCACAGGCAGGGCGGTCGTGAACTGGCTGGTACATGACCTGATCATCGCCTGTCTGGTGTACGCGGCGCTCTATGTGATGAAGGGAGCGACTACCGTCAGCTTTTCCACGGACTATCTGGGGGAAGCGGTTTATTATTCCATTTATGATATCAGCTTTGTGTTCCGCTATTCCGCGCTGGCGCTTCTGGCGGCGGCAGGACTCGGTGTTTTGGAGCGGTTTGTCACAAAAGCGTCCCGCTTCGCCGGAAAGCGGGCATCATGAAAGGGTTGCCGGCTCCGGGAACGGTTCTGATGAAAAAACCGGCGGTGTATGGTGGAAAATAGAGATATGTGGAAGAGAGACAGGAAGGAAAAGAGAACGGGCAGGGCGGCCCGGGGTGTCCTGGTTCTGTGTGCGGCTCTGCTTCTCACGGCCTGCGCCGGCGGGGAGACTGCGGCGGGACAGACCGGGCAGAATGCGGACTGGCTTGCCGGCAGGACGCAGCAGGATCACAGAACGAAGCATGACCTGAGGACAGAGCCTGAGGATACGGAAAAAACGGAGCGGGTTGATCTGGATGCCTGTGAGAACGGGAAGGTGATCCTTTCCGGCAGCGGTGATATCTGGCTTTCCGGCAGTCTGGAAGGACAGGTCGTGATCGACGCGGAGGAGGATGAGCTGGTGCACCTGTATCTGGCAGGGGTGGAAATTATTTCGCCAAACGGCCCTGCTTTGTGGATACGGGAGGCTTCCAAGGTGGTTGTGACACTTGTGTCAGACACGGAGAATGTGCTGGCGGATTCTCCCGATTACACGGACTATGAGGAGACGCCGGCCTGCCTTTACAGTATTTGCGATCTCACGGTCAACGGCGGCGGCGCGCTGCAGGTGTTCGGCTATCACGAGGACGGCATCCGCAGCAGGGACCGGCTGAAACTTCTGGATGGTACGGTTTCGGTGCAGGCCAAGGGCGACGGCGTCCGGGGAAACGACGGTATTTATATACAGGGCGCTTTCGTGGAAATAGAGAGCGAGAAAAACGGACTGCGCACGGTAAACCAGGGCGCGGAGGACAGGGGTGTCATAGAGGTAAACGGCGGTACGCTTTCGGTGGTAGCGGGGCAAAGCGGCATCCGGGCGGCTTCCGATCTGTATTTGTACGATGTTCTGTGCAGCGTCAATGCCGTGGAGGAAAAAATGCGGACGGAAGGGACTGCTTATATCGCAGATTGAAAAAGACGTGGAGAACTGGGGCTGTGACAGAGTACAGACATGAGTATAAATACAGGATAGACGCGATGCAGAAGTCGGTGCTGTGCCTTCGGGCGCAGGGTGTGCTGGAGCGGGATGCCCATGCGGGGGCGGACGGGGAATATCTGATCCGCAGTCTCTATTTCGACAGCCCGGAGGACGCCTGCTTTTATGAGAATGAGAACGGGGACGATCCCCGGGAAAAGTACCGCATACGCTTTTACAACTGCGATACCTCCCGGATCAGTCTGGAGTGTAAGGCGAAGGCCAGAGGCATGACGAAAAAGACCGCATGTCCGCTTACGCCTGACCAGTGCAGGCGGTTTATGGCGGGCGGAATACCCGAGCCGGAGAGTGAAGTCTCGCCGAAGCAGGTAGCCATGTTTGGCCGGATGAGGCTAAAGAACCTGCGCCCGGTGGTGATCGTGCAGTATAGCCGTATGCCCTTTGTGTGTGATGCGGGCAATGTGCGGGTGACCTTTGACGACGGTATCGCGTCCTCCAATGACGTTGCCGGTTTCCTGCAGCCGGAGATTCCGCTTCGGAGCGTGCTGGGCACGGGGGAGAGCATTCTGGAGGTAAAGTGGGACGAGCTTCTTCCCTCTTACATCAAAGGGCAGCTTGCGCTCGAGACGCTGCAGTGGACGAGCTTTTCCAAGTATTATTTATGCCGGAAATATAATAGCTACGGGGGAGTGAGGGTATGAGCTTTATAGATATCTTTAAAAAATCGTTTTTGGAGGGTTATGCATCCGTTCGGATTGATGTGGCGCAGATCCTGATGTGCATGCTGATTACGGTGCTGGTTGCGGCCTATATTTTTCTGATTTACCGCACGGTCAACAAAAATGCCTTCTACAACCGCAATTTTAATCTTTCCCTGATCGCGCTGGCGGTGATCACGGCGGCGGTGATCCTGACAATCCAGTCGAACATCGTGATTTCCTTAGGTATGGTGGGCGCGCTGTCCATTGTGAGATTTCGTACCGCCATTAAGGATCCCATGGATCTGGTGTTTCTCTTCTGGTCGATCAGCGCAGGGATCATATGCGGCGCGGGCTTCGCTGTGGTGGCGGTAGTTGCATCAATCGTCATAACTGTGATAATATTATTATTTGACAGGGTGCCGGCCGGCGTGCCGGCGGTGATCCTGCTGGTGAATTCGTCCGACTATAAGACGGAAGGGCGGATTATGGAGATTGTGGAAAAGCATTGCAGTACGTTTCAGGTGAAAGCCCGCAATCTGACGAAGGAAAAGCTGAATATGGCGGTCGAGGTCAAAACCGGGGCGGGCGGCAGGCTGGTGGAGGAGCTGATGGATCTGGAGAGCGTTACCTCCGCGTCCCTGGTGGATCACGACGGAGAAGTGACTTTCTGAAATAAAAATTCTTTTAGGAACAGGAGAAGACGTGATGAAAGGAATTATTTTAGCAGGCGGTTCGGGGACCAGACTCTATCCGCTGACCAAGGCGGTTTCCAAGCAGATTATGCCGGTGTATGACAAACCGATGATTTATTATCCGCTTTCCATTCTTATGCTGGCGGGAATCAGGGAGATCCTGATTATTTCCACGCCCAGGGATCTGCCCGTTTTTCAGGAGCTCTTCGGTACGGGGGAGCAGCTTGGACTCCGCATGGAGTATGCGGTGCAGGAATATCCGAGAGGGCTTGCGGACGCTTTTATCATCGGCACGGATTTTATCGGGACGGACAGTGTGGCACTGATTCTGGGTGACAATATTTTCTACGGGCAGAGCTTTTCCAAAGTGCTTAAGGAGGTGGCGGCCAGAGAGAGCGGCGCGACCATTTTCGGTTACTATGTGAGAGATCCGAGAGAGTACGGCGTGGTGGAGTTTGACGAGAACGGCATGGCTCTCTCCATCGAGGAGAAGCCGGCGCATCCGAAGAGTAACTACGCGGTGCCGGGGCTGTATTTTTATGACAATGACGTGGTGGAGATCGCAAGGAATGTGAAACCCTCCGCCAGAGGCGAGATAGAGATTACAAGCATTAACAATGAATATCTGCAAAGAGGAGCGCTGCGGGTGGAAACGCTCGGGCGCGGTTTTGCGTGGCTGGATACGGGCAGCCACGACATGCTCCTCGACGCGGCGGATTTTGTGGCGGCGTTCCAGAAGAGGCAGGGGCTTTACATCTCCTGCATTGAGGAGATTGCGTACAGGAGAGGGTTTATCACGAAGGAGCAGCTGCTTAAGCTGGCGGAGCCGCTTATGAAAACTGCTTACGGACAGTATATAGTAGAGGTTGCGAATGGACTCTAAGCGGATGAGACGGGCGATGGCCGGCATGATCGTCATATTTCTGGCGGTGTTTGCGGTGATCGCCATTGTGAATTTAGATACGGTGAAAAGAAAACTGGGTTATGATACCGGGGAACCGGTGCAGGAGGAAGCGCCGGTGCAGGAAGAAGAGACGGCGTCGCAGGATGGACAGATAGGAGGCGACCTGTCTGCTTTTCTGTGGGATGAGACTTTTTTTGACCCGGAGGTGAAATTTAAGAGCATTGAATCCTACTCCGGCAGAAATGTGTCCCTGATGATGAGCTCTGTGGCGAAAGATCTGCGGATTATGGTGGTGGACAGTGTGGGCCGTCTGGTGACGGGCACGGATTTTACCGTCACGATTCAGGATGTGGGCGAGTACACGGACAATGACAAGGACGGCGTGATCTATGTGGACGGTCTGCGCTCCGGGGAATACAGTGTGTTCCTCAATGAAAAAGACGGCTTCCGCGTGCCGAACACCATCACGACGATACAGGTGCGGCAGGATATTGAGTATCGGGTGCTTGACAATATCGAGTATCTGATGCTGACGGAGGACGACATTGACCCCGAGAAGGAGGACAAGGCGGTTAACGGTGCCGAGGAGGATGCAGACGGTACGGAGAACATGGAGCTTAAGTTTGACAACGGCAGTGCAAAGCTCGGCATCGACGTATCCAAGTGGAATCAGGAAATCGACTGGGAGGCAGTGAAGAACGCAGGCATTGAATTTGCCATTATCCGCTGCGGATACCGGGGTGCGTCTACGGGCGCGCTGGTCATTGATCCCAGATACAAGGAGAACATAGAGGGCGCTATCTCAGCGGGGATTCCCGTGGGCGTTTATTTCTTCACACAGGCGCTGGACGAGGTGGAGGCTGTGGAGGAGGCATCCATGGTAATCCGGCTGATTGAGGATTACGATGTGGATTACCCGGTATTCCTTGACAGTGAGAGCGCCGGGGGCAGGGGGCGTGCCGACGGTCTGGACAGCGAGGAGCGGACAAAGGCGCACAGGGCTTTCCTGCAGACCATAGAGGCGGCAGGCTATGAGACGGGCGTATATGCTTCCCGCAACTGGCTGAATGACAGGATAGATATGACACGTTTGTCAGATTATAGGATATGGCTTGCGGAATATGCGGATGCACCCACTTATGATGCGTATTATTACCATATGTGGCAGTACACCTCAAAAGGAACGGTGGACGGTATTTCCACGAATGTAGATTTGAACCTGTGCTATATGAACATAGACACTTCGATCAATCACGCCAAAAGCGCGGCCGGCTATTCCGGCGTGGTGAACGGGGATACGGGAAACGTACCCGTAGGAGAAGATTAGATAAGGAAAGGAATGAGGGACGATGGGAAAGATAACGGTGGAGACGTGTGAAATCGAAGGTCTGAAGGTGATTACGCCGACGGTGTTTGGAGATAGCAGGGGTTATTTTATGGAGACCTATCACTATGAGGATTACAAGGCAGCGGGGATCGATCAGGTTTTTGTGCAGGATAACCAGTCTTCGTCCGTGAAAGGCGTACTGCGGGGGCTGCATTTTCAGATCAATTATCCACAGGACAAGCTGGTGCGGGTGGTTGCGGGCGAAGTCTTTGACGTGGCGGTAGACCTGCGGCCGGGTTCGGCGACTTACGGCAAGTGGTACGGCGTAACTCTTTCGGCGGAAAATAAAAAACAGTTTTTCATTCCGAAAAATTTCGCCCACGGTTTTCTGGTGCTGTCGGATTATGCGGAATTTGCCTATAAGTGTACGGACTTTTACCATCCAAACGATGAGGGCGGCATCCTCTTTAGCGACCCGGAGATTGGGATCGCGTGGCCCATTCCTGAGGGCATGGAGCTTGTGATGTCCGACAAGGATACAAAGTGGGAGGGACTTTCCTCATTTACGAAGAAGTACCGAGAAGGCAAATGATATGAGCGAAAAGAAGCAGGGAGAGAAAAACTTGACAAAGAAAAAAAGCTTTCCTAAGTCCGCGGCGATAGCAATATTCTGGGGGCTTGGTCTGCTTCTGGCGTCCGTGCTGATTCTGCATCACAATCCGCTGGCCGATCAGGTGACGGAGCAGATGAAGAAGGTCAGCGGCTGTGTGCTGATTACTTTTACATGTATTATATTTACGATTTATTATGACAGGATCGTGACGATCCCGGTGGAGCTTTTCCAGAGCAGGGGGCTGATCTGGAAACTGGCGAAAAACGACTTTAAAAAGCGTTATGCAGGCTCCTATCTTGGGATTGTGTGGGCGCTTGCGCAGCCTGTGGTTACGGTGCTGATGTACTGGATCGTGTTTGATAAAGTATTTCAGGCGAGGGTGGAGTTTGTGGCTGCGGACGGCGAAACACCGCCTTATGTGCTGTATCTGATGGCCGGGCTTGTTCCCTGGTTCTACTTTTCGGAGGCGATCTCCCAGGGGACCATGGCGCTTGTGGAGTACACCTATCTGGTCAAGAAGGTAGTCTTTAATATCAGTATCCTGCCTATTATCAAGGTGATTGCAGCTACTTTTATCCATGTGTTCTTTGTGGGAATCCTGCTGGTGGTGGCGGTGTGCTACGGCTATACGCCCTCCGTTTACACCATACAGCTTCTCTATTACAGCCTTTGCCTGATTTTTTTTGTGCTGGCGCTGAGCTACCTGACGAGCGCGCTGGTGGTCTTTATCAGGGATCTCCAGCAGGTGATAAGCATTGCGCTTCAGATCGGCATGTGGGCGACCCCAATCCTGTGGAATATCAAGATGCTTCCAAACGATAACATGAAAACGCTTTTCAAGCTGAATCCGCTTGTTTATATCGTAAACGGCTATCGGAGCGCGATCTTTGAGGAGGAATGGTTCTGGGAGCACTTTTACTCCTCCACCTACTTCTGGATCTTTACGATCAGTATGTTCTGTATCGGGACGCTGGTGTTCAGACGGTTGAGAAGTCACTTTGCAGATGTCTTATAAAGCGAGCAGCGATACGGGCAAAATGTCCCCTCGCATCGGCTTCGGAGAATGGATTTTCCGTGCATTCCGATGCGCTTATAGATATGGACGCAACCGCCCTCTACGTGCCATCCAGGCACGTTTCGGGCTTTTCGGGACATCCCTGTCCCGAAATTGCTGGATATAGAGCGGAATGCTGGGAAAATCACATGCTCCTTCGCAGGATAGCATCGGAAACATTTTGCCCGTATCGTTATGGAGTTTTAACAATGATGTCGGATAGAATAGGAAATGAATAATCATGGAAAATGATATCGCGATTAAGGTAACAGATCTCGAAAAAGTGTATAAGCTCTATGACAAGCCCTCGGACAGGCTCAAGGAGGCGCTGCGTATCGGGCGGGGGAAGCACCATACGGAGCACCGTGCCTTAAAGGGGGTCAATATGACCATCCGTCAGGGGGAGTGTGTGGGGATTATCGGCACCAACGGGTCCGGGAAATCCACTATTCTGAAAATAATAACAGGTGTTCTCTCCCCGACGGGAGGCGAGGTGCAGGTCAACGGACGCATTTCCGCCTTACTGGAGCTGGGCGCCGGATTCAATATGGAATATAACGGCATTGAAAATATTTATTTAAACGGCACAATGATCGGCTTTACCAAGAAGGAGATTGACCAGAAGCTGGATGAAATTCTGGCCTTTGCGGATATTGGGGACTATGTGTACCAGCCGGCCAAAACCTATTCCAGCGGCATGTTTGTGCGGCTGGCTTTTGCGGTCGCCATCAACATCGACCCGGAGATTCTCATTGTGGATGAGGCGCTTTCGGTGGGCGACGTCTTTTTTCAGGCCAAATGCTATCATAAGTTTGAAGAGTTTAAGGAGATGGGCAAGACGATCGTGTTCGTCAGTCATGACTTGAGCAGTATCAGCAAGTACTGTGACCGGGTGGTGCTGTTAAATCAGGGCATTAAGCTGGGAGAGGGCGCACCCAAGCAGATGATCGACACATATAAACAAGTGCTGGTGGGGCAGTATACGGCGCCTGAGTCGGAAGGAGAACGGCTGTTGGACGACGAGCAGCTTCGGGCAATGGCGGCGAAAGGTGTGGACGGCAGCAAGCTGGAAGGCCGGAAACAGGGAGGAATGGTAGAAAATCCTGAGCTTTTGGAGTACGGTTCTAAAAAGGCACAGATTACGGAATACTATATAACGGATGAGAAGGGGACGAAAACTGCTACCATCTTAAAGGGAAGCGCATTCACCATTCACATGCGTGTGGAGATGACGGAGCGGATCGCTGCGCCGATTTTCGCGTTTACCATCAAGAATGTGCGCGGAACGGAGATCACGGGCACCAACACCATGTTTGAGAAGGCTTTTCTGGAGTCCGTGGAAGCCGGGGAGACGAAGGAAATCACCTTTACGCAGGAGATGAACTTACAGGGGGGCGATTATCTGCTCTCGCTGGGCGTCACCGGCTATGAGGAGGATGATTTTACTGTGTATCACAGACTGTACGATGTGCTGAGCGTGACGGTGATTTCCGATAAAGATACGGTTGGGTTTTATGACATGAATTCGAAGGTTACAGTAAAATAACGGGTGATTTTTAACGATGGACGCTGAGGCTGGCAGATAAAATCGGGAAGGAATGGAAGATGCCGGAAGAGAAAATAGAACAAATCGGAAAAATAAAACTGGATTTAACTCATTACCCGGGGGAGGATCTGTACTGTGACGGGGAGATAGAGGACGAGCTTCTTGCGATTGCGAGGGACTGTGCGGCGGTGGAGTACCAGAAGATCATTGAGGAGCGCAAAAGCTGGGAGGTGCTCTATCACTTGTCGCCCCTGCGGGAGAATATTGTGGAGTGGCTGCCGATCAGCCGCGACATGAAGGTACTGGAGGTCGGCTCGGGCTGTGGCGCGATCACGGGGGCGCTGTCAAGGCGGGCCGGGGAAGTGACCTGTGTGGAGCTCTCCAAAAAGAGAAGCATGATTAACGCCTACCGCCATATGGAGGCGGATAATGTGACGATCCATGTGGGGAACTTTCAGGATGTGGAGCCGGAGCTGCCGCAGGATTACGATTATATCTGCCTGATCGGGGTTTTTGAGTATGCACAGGCGTACATCGGCTCGGAGACGCCCTATGACGACTTCCTGCGGATTATCAAAAAGCATCTGAAGCCGGGGGGACATATCGCCATTGCCATAGAAAATAAATTTGGATTGAAGTATTGGGCGGGATGCCGGGAAGACCATCTGGGCACATATTTTAGCGGCATTGAGGACTACCCGGAAGGCGGCGTGGTGCGCACCTTTACCGGAGACGGGCTTCTTGCCATCGCGAAACGCTGCGGTTTTTCTCAGATGCAGATGTATTATCCCTATCCGGATTATAAGTTTATGACGACCCTCTATTCGGACAGAAGGCTGCCGAAACGTGGTGAGTTATCAAATAACATGCGTAATTTTGACCGTGACCGCATACAGCTCTTTGATGAAAAACGGGTTTTTGACAGCATCGTGAAGGAAGGGCAGTTTCCTCTTTTTTCCAATTCCTACATGCTCCTTCTGGGGCCGGCCCTGTCGGAGGAATATGTGAAGTACTCGAACGACAGAAAGGAAGAATTTCAGATCAAAACCCTGCAGAGAAGCACAGGATTCGGCAGAATAATAGAAAAGCATCCGTTATCAAAAACGGCCTGGGAGCACATAGAAGCCACGGCGGCGGCCTGCGAAAAGCTGGCTGAGCGGTATGAGGGAAGTCTCCTGAACGTCAATGAGAGTAAGCTGGAAAGAGCGGCAGACGGAACACCTTATATCACGATTAAATTTTTGGAAGGAAGAACGCTGGAAGAAATTCTGGATGAGCGGTTGGAAAAAAATGATCTGGAAGGTTTCCACAGTCTCTTTGATGAGTACCTGAAGAGAATCTCCTGGGGCGAGGAAAAGGAGATCGCGGATTACGACTTAATTTTTGCGAATCTGTTGATTCCACAGGGGAGTAACATCTGTGATGAAAAAGCGGATGAAAGTCAAAAGAATGATATCGAATGTTATCTAAATAAGGAAAAATGGGGACTGATTGACTGCGAGTGGACCTTTGACAAAGCCATTGAGACGAGAGAAATTGCGTTCCGCGCGCTCTACTGTTATCTGCTTGAAGATGAAAAAAGGAATGGTTTAAATCCTGATTTAATAATGGAGAGGCTAAAAATCGAGCCTGCCGAGGCGGAACAGTACCGCAGGCAGGAGATGAAGTTTCAGAAATATGTGACAGGGAAGCGGCTTTCCATGGCGGAAATCCGGGAGGCGATCGGGCGTCCCGTATACACGCTTGCGGATTTCTGTGAGGGGTTAAGAGACAGAACGGCGGACAACCGCATACAGATCTATGAAGATACCGGGAAAGGCTTTCGTGAGGAGCAGTCCTTTTTCCCGGAGGAAGACGGAGAACAGGTTCTGCGCACCGGGGAGGGAACGGTGGAGCTTTCCGTTCGCATCGCAAGAGGGAGGAGCGCGGTGCGGATTGATCCCGGCAGCCATGCCTGTGTGATTTATATCAGGAGAATCAGTTGGAACGGCGCAGAGATTTCCCTGAAAGGGAAACAGCTTCAAATGAACGGGTTTAAAATCGGAGAGGATACCTATGCCTTTCCCACGGAAGACCCGAATATCACGCTTTCTCTCTGGGGACTGCCCTCAGAGGAGGAAAATCATCTGGAGGCGGTCATGGAGGTGACTGCGATGCCGTCGGAAACCATGAAACATTTGCAGAAAAGAGGATTGTTTAACTGATGAGCATTCAGAAAAACCGCTTCGACTGGGTGGCCTACTATATGGCGGCCTACGAGGAGGAGAGAAAAAAGAATACCCAGATGGCCGGACGCATTGCGGATGCGGAAAGGCGGCAGGCGGATCTGCAGGATAATCTGAACCGCATCTGTTCCAATCCGCTATACAGGATGGCGGCGAAAGCATCTGCTCCCCTGCGGGGGGCGGTGCGCCGGATGCGGGGAACACAGGCTTCGGAGGAGAGCCTGTCAAAGCTGCAGGCCTCACCGGAGAGAAAGCTGGCGTATGAGGAGACGCTTTGGCGGCAGTCGAATCCTTATCTGCAGTGGATTGCGGAGCATGAAAATAAAAGTACGGGTGTTATTGTATCGCCGGAACCGATTGTTGTGCAGGGGTTTCGGGAGATTGCGGTGCCGGAGACGGACGTTCGCATTCTGACTTACGGAGAAGGCCTGCTTGCGCCGCATGTGTTTTCTGAGGTGCGGGCTTACTTTGCAAAGAACAGCGCATGTCTTCTGGCCTATGCGGATGAGGACTTTTATTGGGAGGATCTGTCGCAAAGGATGGAGCCATGGTTTAAACCGGATTATTCACCGGATACCCTTCTAGCTTTTCAGTATTGGGGGCATTTTGTAGCAGTCCGGGACGGTTTGCTCGACAGTATGAGTTATCGGATGGTGAGTATGAAAGATCCCGATCTGGGCTTTTACGAGCTGTGCCTGCGGCTGGAGGAGAAGATCGAGGAACTTTCCGGGGGATATTTCAGAAAAAGACGGGAGGCCATCGGACATCTGGATTCCATTCTTTATCATAGGAGATATCATCTTCCGGGGGGAGATGATACCGAAGGGGGACAGGACGGCTCTTCAAAAGAGCAGTTCACGGCGGCACAGGAAAGCCTGAAAAAGGAGCTTTCCGAAGGACATTTTCTGACGGGGGCGTCCTCCAAATTTGTGCCGCTTAAGGAGGATATGTTGCTGCGCAGAGGCGGCCGGGGCGTGCTCAGGCAGGGAGCCGACGCGGATATTTATCATCTGCTCTACGACACTTCTATTTCCGGCACGGAGCGGTGCAGCCGGTCGGGCAGTGAAAATACGGCAGTTGCGCCGCACCGTGTGGTGTCCGTGGTGATTCCGTCCAAGGATCATCCGGAATTGCTGGAGAAATGTCTGCGCTCCTTTAAGGAAAAGACGCAGTACCGTTTTTATGAGTGGATTGTGGTGGACAACGGAAGCAGCGAAGAAAACCGGGAGAAAATGGAAGCGCTGCAGAAAATCTACGGTTTTACTTATATATATGAGCCGATGCCCTTTCATTTTTCCAAAATGTGTAATCTGGGCGAGAAGAAGGCGAAGGGTGACCTGATTCTTCTGATGAACGACGATATAGAGATAATTGAGGGGAGCTGGCTGGAACGTATGGCGGGACAGGCGCTTCTGCCCCATGTGGGAGCTGTCGGAGCCAAGCTTTGGTATGCGGGTACGGAAAATATCCAGCACGCGGGTGTTGCAAACCTGAAAATCGGTCCTTCCCATAAGCTGATTACCTTCCCCGACGAGGCGGATTATTATTTTGGGAGAAACCGGGTCACTTATAATGTGGCGGCGGTGACGGCAGCCTGTCTGATGGTATCCCGGAAAAAGTACGAGGCGGTGGGCGGTCTGGACGAGGATCTGCCGGTGGCCTACAATGACATGGATTTCTGTTTTAAGCTGCTGGAGGCGGGCTATGTCAACGTGCAGAGAAACGATGCGGTTCTCTGGCATCACGAATCCTTAAGCCGTGGTCTGGATGAGCAGAACGGGGAAAAATGGGAAAGGCTGCTTGCGGAGAAGGAGATGCTTTACGAAAAGCACCCGCAGCTTCGGGGGAAGGATCCTTTTTACCATAAAGATCTGATTGACAATGCGTCGGATTACAGGTGTAATCATAAGCTTCCCCAGGAAGATTATCTCTCTGTGCAGGAAGCGTCGTTTCTGCCCAAATCCTCTCTGCGCAAGCTGGTGAAAAAAGCCGGGCGGGACGTGGTGCGGCTCACCGTGGATCTGGCAGAACCGCAGCATAAGATTTTGGCTGATGAGCCGGATATCCTGTGGATTATGGGATGGAGTTATATCCCCGGCGCCGATAACGCGGCCTTCGGGCGGAAAGTGATTTTGCAGAGAACAGACGGAGCGGGCTATCTGGCGGCACCGGCGGACTGGCATAGGGCGGATGTGGAAGCGATTCTGCCGCAGGAGAAAAATATAGGGCTGGCCGGATTTGTTCTGCGTCTGCGGCGGGAAGAACTGGCGCCGGGAGAGTACAGGGTCGGTATGCTGGCGGAGACGGAGGCGGTGAGCGGGACGCAGCCCGGGCTGTGTTTTGCGGCCTGGTCTGAGCGCACGCTGACCGTATAGCAACGCGGAAAGTACTAAGTTTCGCGTTGGATATTTTAGAGAGGGAAGATATGGACAGGAAAGGAATGACGGAGACGGAGGCGCTCCGCTACTATAAGGATGCCTACGGGAGAGAAAAACGCCGGGGACGCGCGCTTACGGAAAAGCTGGCGGAGGCGGAGTGGAACAAGGCGCAGACGGAGGGGAAACTGGAAAGAATCAAGGGAAGCCTCCTGTGGCGCGCTTCGAAGCCGCTGCGCATGCTGTTTCACAAGGCTGCCCGTGTGAAGGAGCGGCTCGGCTGTTACGGCAGTCTCAAAGGGATTGTCCGCAAGCTGAATGCCAAGGCCATCGAGCGTCAGGCGAGGGTACAGCACGGGACGGCCGGTTTTCCGGAGCTTGAGGAGGCGGCCAGACAGCGTCTCCATAAGTTTGAGCGGGAGGTCAAGTTCAGCATCCTTATGCCCCTTTATAATACCCCGGAGAAATTTTTGCGGCAGGCCATCGAGTCTGTCATGGATCAGACATACGAGGGCTGGGAGCTGTGTCTGGCGGACGGGTCGGATGGGGAGCACGCCTATGTGGAGCAGATCTGCCGGGAATATATGGAGAGGGATAAACAGTATCTGCGCCCCAGCAGCAGTCTCTACTGCAGGATTCTGTATAAGAAACTGGCGAAAAACGAAGGGATTTCCGGCAATACGAACGCCTGTCTTGCCATGTCCTCAGGAAATTATATCGCGCTTTTCGACCATGACGACGTGCTGCACCCGTGCGTTCTCTATGAGTACATGAAAGTAATCTGCGAGAAAGGGGCGGACTACATCTACTGTGACGAGGCTACGTTCAAGGGAAACGGCACCATCGATGATATGATTACCCTGCATTTTAAGCCGGATTATGCGCCGGACAATCTGCGGGCGAACAATTATATCTGCCATTTCAGTGCTTTTGCGAGACGTCTTCTGGACGGAACGGAGCTGTTCCGCTCCGAGTTTGACGGCAGTCAGGATCATGACATGATTCTGCGGCTTACCTCCCGCGCAAAGTGTGTGGTGCATGTGCCCAAACTGATGTATTACTGGCGTTCCCATGCGGGCAGCGTGGCTTCCGACATCAGTGCCAAGAGTTATGCCATTGAGGCGGCGAAAGGAGCGGTGGCGGCTCATCTGACGGCGCAGGGCTTTAAAAACTTTGAGATCACTTCCACCAAGGCTTTTGAGACGATTTTCCAGATCAAATATGAGATTCTGGGCAATCCGAAGGTGTCCATTGTGATTCCCAATAAGGATCATCTTGCGGATCTGACGCGATGCATTTCTTCCATACTGGAGCGCAGCACCTACGACAATTACGAGATCATTGTGGTGGAAAACAACAGCGTTACGGAGGAGATTTTTGCCTATTATAAGACAATACAGGAGAATCCGGCCATCCGGGTCATCACCTATGAGGGCGGCTTTAACTATTCAAAAATCAATAATCTGGGCGTTTCCCAGGCAACGGGCGAATATGTGCTGCTTCTAAATAATGACATTGGTGTCATAACTCCTGACTGGATCGAGGAGCTTCTGATGTATGCACAGCGGGCGGATGTGGGCGCGGTTGGCGCAAAGCTCTACTATGAGGACAGAACCATCCAGCATGCGGGCGTGGTTCTGGGGCTTGGCGCACACAGGACGGCGGGACACAGCCATTACCGCGTCGACCATCGGAATCTCGGCTATATGGGCCGGCTCTGCTATGCGCAGAACGTGATGGCGGTGACGGGTGCCTGTCTGATGATGCGGAAAACGCTTTATGAAGAGCTGGGCGGGCTGGACGAGACATTTGCCGTGGCCCTGAATGATGTGGATCTCTGTATCCGCGCGTGGAAGGCGGGGCGGGTGAATGTCTTTACCCCGTTTGCGGAGCTGTATCACTATGAATCGGCATCCAGAGGGACGGATCTGAGCGGGGAGAACGCCGAACGCTACGAGAAGGAGGCGGCGCTCTTCCGGGAGCGGTGGAAAGAACTTTTGGAGCAGGGAGATCCCTACTACAATCCGAATTTTTCGCTTGACCGCAGCGACTTCGCGCTGAAAATTTCCGAAGACAAAGCAGATAAGACGTAAGCGTGAAATACCTTGACCGAAGCATCCGCTTTTACTATAATCTTTGTAAGGGCGGTCAATCCGAAGGGAGGAATCATTACACAACAGATGAGATCGTGGAACTTCTGGATAAGATAGTGGTGGCAAAGGATCAGAAGTAAACTGGATATGATATATTAAGTAACAAATGTTATTAAATTATAAGGAGGGTTTCAAAATGGGTTACAAAGAGCAGTTTGAATTTTGGCTGGAGGATTCTTACTTTGACGAGGCGACAAAGCAGGAGCTTCTGGCGATCAGGAATGACGAGAAGGAGATTGAGGATCGTTTCTACAAGGAGCTTGCTTTCGGTACGGGCGGACTTCGCGGCGTGATCGGCGCGGGCACCAACCGCATGAATATCTACACGGTGCGAAAAGCGACGCAGGGCCTGGCCAATTACATAAAGAAACAGGGCGGCGAGGAAAAGGGCGTAGCGATTGCTTACGATTCCAGAAGAATGTCTCCCGAGTTTGCGGATGAGGCGGCTCTCTGCCTTGCGGCTAACGGCATCAAGGCTTATGTATTTGATGCGCTCCGGCCTACGCCCGAGTTATCCTTCGCACTCAGGGAGCTGGGATGCATATCCGGCATCGTGATTACGGCCAGCCACAATCCGCCGGAGTACAACGGCTACAAGTGTTATTGGGAGGACGGCGCGCAGGTGACCGCTCCCAAGGATAAGGAGATCATCACCGAGGTAAACAACGTAACGGATTATCATACCGTGAAGACCATGGACAAGGAGGAGGCGAAGAAGGCAGGCCTCTATGTGGTCATCGGCAAGGAGATCGACGACAAATACATGGCGGAGCTGAAAAAGCAGATCATCCATCCCGAAGTGATTGCGGAGATGGCGGAGGATATGAAGATTGTTTATTCTCCTTTTAACGGTACGGGCAATGTGCCTGTAAGACGGATACTCTCGGAGCTTGGCTTTAAGAATGTGTATGTGGTGCCTGAGCAGGAGATGCCCGACCCTGATTTCACCACGCTGGAATACCCCAATCCGGAAGATCCCAAGGCGTTTACGCTTGCGCTGAAGCTGGCGAAGGAGAAGAACGCCGATATCGTGCTGGCGACAGACCCCGATGCGGACAGACTGGGTATCTACGCATTGGACACCAAGTCCGGCGAGTATGTGCCTTTCACGGGTAATATGTCCGGCATGCTGATTGCGGAATATATTCTGAGAGAGCGGACGGCCATGAACATGATGCCCGAGAATCCGGCTCTCGTGACCACGATTGTGACCACCAATATGGCGCGGGCGATTTCCGAGGATTATAAGGTGAGATTCATTGAGGTGCTGACAGGCTTTAAGTTTATCGGCGAGCAGATCAAGCTCTTTGAGCAGACCGGCTCCAACAATTATGTGTTCGGTCTGGAGGAGAGCTACGGCTGCCTTGCAGGCACCCATGCAAGGGATAAGGACGCTATCGTGGCAGTGATGTGCCTGTGCGAGATGGCGGCATGGTGCAAGAAGAACGGCAGAACCGTCTGGGATCAGATGATCAACCTCTACGAGAAGTACGGCTACTATAAAGAGAGCCAGTATTCCATCACCAAGAAGGGTGTGGAAGGCGCGAAGGAGATCGAAGACCTGATGAACAAGCTGCGCCAGAACCCGCCGAAGAGCTTCGGTGAGCTTACGGTGAAAGAGTTCAGGGATTATGACACAGGAAAGACCCTGAATCTGGAGACGGGCGAGACAGGGGAGACAGGACTGCCGCAGTCGAACGTGCTCTATTTCGACTTGACGAACGATTCCTGGTGCTGCGCAAGACCTTCCGGCACGGAGCCGAAGATCAAGTTCTACATGGGCGTGAAGGGCACAAGTCTGGAGGATGCACAGGCGAGACTTGAGAGACTGACGGAGGAAGTCAAGAAGAATATCTAAACAACCATACAGATAGCATAATCAACACAGACGCGCTTGCGCTCCGTTCCAAACGTAGTGGTACTAGGCTCGATAGGACCTCGCCAAGTACCAACCGTTTTAATCCGGAGGATTTAAACACTTCCAAGGGTCTGCTTATGATTATGCTATTTGTATGTTAAGATGTGGCAGAAAAGATATGCTTCGTTTAAGACAGAGAAACAGGAGATGCTGTGGTGGGAAATCGGATACTGAGAGTTGACAATGTGAGAAAAACCGTGAATTATCTGAAGAAGAATGGACTGGCGGGCACTTTCTATGCGGCGGCGGAGCGTGTGCAGGAGGAAAAAAAAGCGGATTACCGCTATCGGGCGCCTGACGCGGAAACGCTTGAGCGGCAGAGGCAGGAGACGGCGGATTATCCGTATCTGTTCAGCATCGTGACGCCGGCCTATGAGACGAAGGAGGCGCATCTGCGCGAAATGCTTGCCTCTGTGCAGGCCCAGAGCTATTCCCGCTGGGAGCTGGTCATCGTGGACGCGAGTGCGGGCGACGCCGTGGAGCGCACGGTGCGGCAGGTGATTCACGAGACCGGGGATTTACGGATACGCTACAGCCGCCTTGCGGAGAATAAGGGCATTGCTGAGAATACCAATGCGGGGATTGCACTGGCGGGGGGAGATTACATTGTCCTGCTCGACCATGACGATTTCATAACACCTGATGCGTTATATGAGATGGCCTGCTGCGTACATCGGGGCAGACAGGAAGGATGCGATCCGGCGCTCTTGTACTCCGATGAGGACAAGTATGACGAGGGGGCGCAAACCTTTGTATTTCCTAATAAAAAGAAGAAATTTAATCTGGATTTAATTCTATCAAACAACTATATCTGCCATTTTATGGCGGTGGAAGCGGGTCTGATGAAGCGCCTGAAGCTCCGGGAAGACTACGATGGCGCGCAGGATTACGATCTGGTACTGCGGGTGGTGGGCAGCCTTTGGCCGGATGATGTTCTTGCCCCGGAGACGGCTCGCATCCGCCATATTCCGAAGGTGCTTTATCACTGGCGTTCCCACAGGGATTCCACGGCGCTTAATACGGGGAGCAAAACCTACGCTTATGAGGCGGGACGGCGTGCGCTTGCGGACTTCTGCACCGGAAGAGGCTTTCGGGTGCAGGTGGAGCACAGCCTGCATCTGGGATTTTACCGCATTGCTTATGAGCCGGATCTGCTGGGAGCAAGGCGGGACGTGGGTATGGTGGGCGGCCGGATACTTGACGGAAAAGGGCGTATTTTCGCAGGCGGCTATGATGAGAAGGGGCATTGTCTCTATGAGGGACTGCCGGCCCGCTTTACGGGGGGAAGTACGCATCTGGCCGTGTTGAGGCAGGACTGCGCTGCAGCGGATATCCGTTGCATGAGGCTGAGGAAAGAATTACAACCGTTATTTACTGAGATTACAGGGCTGCCTTACCGGGAAAAAAGCCTTCTGGTGAAAGCAGGACGGAAGAAGCAGGAAATCCGCATTGCGAATGTGGCGGGACTTTCCTGTGACGAGGCGGGCTATCGGAAGCTGAGCATGGCGCTGGGAGAAGCGGTGCGGCGGGAAGGGTATCTTGTGGTGTGGGATCCGGGGATTACAATTCAGATATAGGGCCTGTAGGGTGCACAAATAACATGATCAACACAGACGCGCTTGCGCTCCGTTCCAAACGTAGTGGTACTAGGCTCGAGAATACCTCACCAAGTACCAACGTTTTTCAAGGGTCTGCTTATGATCATGTTATTTGCACACCCAATATAGGACTATGATGTGTTTCGCAATTTCGAAAGTGGAGGCGCAGAAATGAGGTAGGAAAGATGTCACAGGAAAAGCAGAGAAAGACGGAATCCAAACAGGACAAACACAGGAAGGTCGGCCCAATCCGCTCCACGATTGTGATACCGAATTATAACGGTATCAAGTATATTGAGAACTGTCTTGTTTCGCTGGCGGGGGAGCCTGCTGGGGTGATTGTGGTGGACAACGGCTCCACGGACGGCAGCAGGCAGCTTGTACAGGAGAAATTTCCGACTGTCCGTCTGGTTGCGCTGGACAGAAATTACGGTTTCTGCACGGCGGTAAACCGGGGAATAGAGGAGAGCGGGACAGACAAAACAACATATGTTATTTTATTGAATAACGATACCACGGTCAAACCCGGCTTTGTGCGTGCGCTGGAAAGGGCGCTTGACGGGGATAAAAAAGCTTTTTCCGGGGCGGCGCGGATGGTGAATATGTATCGCCCGGAGCTGATTGACGACGCGGGAGATTATTACTGCGCGCTGGGATGGGCTTTTGCGGCGGGGAAGGACAGACCGGCGGCAGACTATGGGCGGCCGCGGGAAGTTTTTAGCGCCTGCGGGGGCGCCTGTATTTACCGTCGGAGCGTTCTGGAAAGAATCGGGCTTCTGGACGAGAACCATTTTGCGTATCTGGAAGATGTGGATCTCGGCTATCGGGCCAAAATATACGGCTACCGCAATCTCTATGTGCCGGATGCGGTGGTGTGTCATGCGGGAAGCGGTGTCTCAGGCTCCCGGCACAATGCCTTCAAGGTGAAGCTCTCCGCGAAAAACAGCGTTTATCTCATCTGTAAGAATATGCCGCCTGTGCAGATTCTTTTGAATCTTCCTTTTCTGCTTGCGGGCTTTCTGATAAAAACTCTTTTCTTTCTAAAAAAAGGACTTGGGAAAAGCTGGTTTCAGGGAACGGCGGAAGGGCTGCGGCTTGCCTGTTCCGCGAGGGGCAGAGAAAAGCGGGTGCGCTTTGTAATGGCGCGTTTTCCTGTCTATGCGGGGATTCAGTGGGAGCTGTGGCGCAATATGTGGTACCGTGTCCGCCTGTAAGCCGCAGCCGTGGAAAAGAGGTAAGCATGAATCAGGAACTGGAACAGATTGTTGCCGAAGTGAATAAGATCGTGAAGGGTAAAGACGGGGTGATACGCAAGGTTCTTGCCGCTATACTTGCGGGAGGACATGTGCTGCTTGAGGATATACCGGGCGTCGGCAAGACCACGCTTGCCATGGCCTTGGGAAAAGCCATGGAGCTATCCTGTAAAAGAATGCAGTTTACGCCGGATGTGCTTCCGAGTGATATCGTCGGATTCACCATGTACCATAGCGCCACAGGGGAATTTGAATATAAAAAGGGCGCGGTATTCTGTAATCTGTTTCTGGCGGATGAGCTGAACCGCACTTCATCAAAAACACAGTCTGCGCTGCTGGAGGTCATGGAGGAGTCTAAGGTCACTGTGGACGGCGTATCTTATATGCTGCCGGTTCCGTTCACTGTCATAGCGACGGAGAATCCCTTTGGTTCGTCCGGCACACAGCTTTTGCCCGAATCGCAGCTTGACCGTTTTATGATAGCATTAAGTATGGGATATCCTTCCCATGCCGCTGCCCTGGACATTTTGAAGGGGAGCGCGGGACAGGGACTGGATCAGGTCAGGAGCGTTATTACGGCGGAGCGTCTGACAAAGCTGCGCGCCCGGGCGGAGAATCTGTATGTGGACGACAATATCCTCGAGTATATTATCAATCTGACGGAGGAGACAAGGCGGGAGCCGCGCATTGCGCTTGGGGTAAGTCCGCGCGGCAGTATTGCGCTGCTTAAGATGTCAAGGGCAATGGCAATGATGCGGGGAGGGGAGTATGTCATGCCGGAGGATGTTCTTGGCGTGATCGATGATGTGTGGAAGCACCGTATTCAGTTGAATGCCAGGGCAAGAGCTGAGGGCATGGATGTGTCGGATGTGATTTTTTCGGTTACAGAAAGGATACATGCAGTTTGATGGATAAGAGACTGCGGATGAGTACAAAAGGAACAATGGGATTTCTTACGGTATTTGCCGTGATTTTGTGGATGTGGTGCTTTTTCAGGAGTTATTTTCTCCTTATGGCGCTGCTGCTCATGACAGCCGGCTTTATCATATCTACAGTCAGCTTATGGCTTGTCCGCGGCAGAATACAGGCGGAAATTGATCTGCCCTCTCATCGAGTAGGAAAAAACACGGATATCCCGGCCGGTATCCGTGTTTTGCATCCCATGCGTTTTGTCGGGTTTGCAATCGACATAACGTACCGCTGGGGGAATCTTTTTACGGGAAGCACGGAGGAGAAAAGAGAAAAATTGTGGGCCGCTCCCGGAAAGGGAGGAAATCTTAAGGTTTTGCTAAACAGCCGTTATGCGGGACTGCTCAGGGTTAGTGTGGAAGAATGCAGGGTGTATGATTTACTGCACATCTTTTACCTGACATACCGGGAGGAGAAGGCGTCGGAAGTATTGGTATGGCCTGCGTTTTCGGAAGGGGAAGACAGGGAGGAACCGTGCGCGTGCATAGAAGGGTTTCCCGAAGAGAACGAGAGCAGAAAGCGGGGAGCGGAGTACAATCCCGATTATGAGATCAGAGAGTATCAGGATGGGGATGAGCTAAAAAGCATTCATTGGAAATTATCCGCGAAACAGGATAAGACGATGGTGCGGGAGCGTCTGTCTGCCGGAAGGGAAAAGATAAATGTGCTGCTGCCTCTTGGAGAAGATGCGGACGAAAACGACGCCCTCATGGAGTCTCTGTACGGGATGTGCAGACAATTGCTTTTTAAGGGGTATCCGATTCAGTTATTCTGGCAGGGGGCGGAGCACGGGCTTCGCAGCCGTTATATCGTGGAACAGGGTGAGTTTGAGAATGTATTAGGGGAGATCCTCAGCACAAACGGCATACATGTTCCGGGGTCCATAGAGGAGCAGATGGACATAGAGCATCCTCGGGAGAACTATATACTGGTTAAGACAGGAGCTTATTTGAACCGGTTCCGTCATAGGAGGGAAAAGGAGAATACGTCAGATGTTTCCCTTGTAAAGATGCCGGATCATGATAAGTATGATTTTTTCGCGGTATTGGCAAAGACGCTTGTTTTGTTCCTGATCGTCTATGGGTCGGTGGGCGGATTTGTGGCTGCATTCGGGATCGAATTTCATTCGGGTTTGTGTATATTTGTGTTTTTCGCGCTGGCCTTTTTGTTGAGCGCGGTTTATGAAACGGGAAAAAGATGGCTTACCAATCTGACGAGTCTGCTTGCTTTTTTGCTGTATTTGTATATTGCGGTTACGAATTACTGGACGATAAACAACGGATACTATTATATACTCAATCGTATTTTTGAGGTGGCAAGGGAGTTTTTTGATGTATCCGGCGGTATGGAATATTCTCTGATGGTTGATGACGGGTATATGGCAGTAACGGTTTTCGCCATATTTCTCGGCATGGTAGGGATTATATTACTGAATATACGGATGTATCACAAATGTACGCTTTTGCGGGTTATGGTTTGCACATTGGCGCCCTATGTCATTCCGATGTACTTTGAGTGTTCGCCGCCTCTGCGGTATATCTCTTTTATGCTGGCCGGGTATGCGGCGGTGATGCTGCTGTCTTATGGCAGGGGACGTATTTCGGTGCAGATGCGCTATATTCTGCCCGTAACGGCTGCGGCAGTGCTGTGCGTGAGAATGGCGGCATTTATCATACCTGAGGATAGTTATACCCGCGTCGTGCCCCAAAGCAGGGCAAAGGAGGAATCCGGAAAGCGTATGGAGCGCTTTGCGAGGTATGGTATGCTGGCTATGTTCCCGCAGAATACGGCGGGCTCAGGGGTCGGCGGCGGTAAGCTGAGCAAAGGCGCTGCCGTCATGCCGAGCTATGAGAAGGCCCTGACCGTCAGGTATACGCCATACAGCTTCGGAACCGTATACCTGAAGGCTTTTACGGGACTTGATTATATTGGAACCGAGTGGACGGAAGCGGAACCGGGATGGCCGGGAGACGGCAACATGGAGTCGTCCCTGCGCGGCAGACATGATGCATTTTGGGAAGAAGGCGGTACAGGTCAGGGCTGTGGAATCATGGAGGTGGAAAAGAGCGGAGCGGAAGATGCATTTGAGTACAGACCGTATTATACGGACTACCATAATATAGAAAGAAAGGACGGCGCACTGGTTTATCACTATTATCCTGACAATGGAGAGGCTGTGCTGCTGTCCGGGAAAGAGCCGTATGAACGGTATCTGGACGTGCCGGCGGCATGTGAGGCAGCAGTCCGCCGGATATGTGAAGAAGCGGACTTTGGCGGAACGGAACAGGAGATTGCGCGGCAGATAGTAAATTATTTTGGCGAAAACTATGACTATACGTTAAGGCCGGGCTTTTATTATGGCAGCCCCGATTATATTTCCCATTTTCTGCTGGAGAGCCGGAAGGGGTACTGCGCCCATTTTGCATCGGCGGCAGCCATGCTGTTCAGGCAGATGGGCATTCCTGCGCGGTATGTGGAAGGGTATGCTTTCTCCTATGCGGATGTTGTGGAGAATGGCGAGCTGGTAGAGGGTGCCGACTATGATGACTATTATAAGGGCTTCTCGGAGATAGGGGCTACCGCCCTTGTGCAGATAGAGATTCCGGAGGCCTACGCCCACGCCTGGGTAGAGATATTCGACAGGAAGAGGGGATGGATCGTCGTAGATCCCACGCCCTCTTCCACGGAAGAGGAAACCGCTTCTTTCTGGGAAGTGTTTATGAGGAGAGAAGGCGGGGAAACAGGGCGCACGCTGGGGGAGGATCTTCTTGGAGAATATATGGAAAATGCGCTGGGAATGGCAAATTATGTGCTTTTTGCCGCTCTCATAATGGCGGCCATACTATTTGTGGCGATGAGAATGGTCAGAATAGAAAAAGAGAGACGTCTGTCCGGCAGGGAGCGCGTAAAACTGGAGTACAGGAGACTGCAGAAAGCGGCGGCAAAGAAAGACGGGGGATTCCAAACGCAGCGCACCCTGAAAGAGCAGATTGCATGGATGAGGGAACATTGTCATGTGGAGATAAGCGATGATCAGGAGGAGGCGCTCTGTCAGGCATTTTTTGCAAAAGACATCGACTATGACTGCGATAAGCTTTGCGTGGAACTGAAAAGCAGCCTGAGAAAGATCGGCGGGCATCGGATTCCGACGGTTGTATTTTTTGGCGGTTTATTGTAAAATAGAAATAATTGTGGCATGAACAGCGTATGATTAATACTGTCGGTTTCGTGAACTGACTATGACACTATGATAAAAGATAACCAGAAATATTTTAACAGACTGCACGTGGTGCTGGATGCTGTGATCATAGCGGCATCCTATATGCTGGCCTGGTATCTCAAGTTTGCCAGTCCGTTTGTGGACATCGACCCTAACGTCGGTGTTCTTGACACGCACACCTATTTTGAAATGCTCTATCTGATCGTGCCGGGCTATCTGATTTTATACTATGCATTTAATCTTTACACACCCAAGAGAGCCACAGTCCACCGTTACGAGATCCTGAATATTTTTCAGGCGAACACGGTGGGTATGGTAATCATGATGGCCGGCTGGTACATGATCGCGCAGATCCATTTCTCCCGTACCATGATGGCGATGTTTTACGGCATCAATATTTTTCTGACCACGCTGGGGCGTTCGCTCATCCGCATTCTTTTGCAGTATTTCCGCGAAAAAGGCTATAATCTGAAATACATTCTGCTGGTGGGGTACTCCCGTGCCACGGAGGAGTATATCAAGCGCATCAACGCCAACCCCCAGTGGGGCTATGTGGTGCGCGGCATACTGGACGACCATGTGCCCGCCGGTACGCTCTACAAGGGCGTAAAGGTGGTGGGGACGATTGAGAATCTTCTCTATATCCTGCCGCAGAACAAATTGGATGAGATCGCGATTACCCTGTCTTTGAAGGATTACGACAATCTGGAGCATATCGTGGATCTGTGCGAGAAATCCGGCGTGCACACGAAGTTTATCCCCGACTACAACAGCCTGTTCCCGAGCCGTCCCTACACGGAGGATCTGATGGGGCTGCCGGTTATCAATATCCGCTATGTGCCGCTGTCCAACACCCTGAACTGGTGGATGAAGCGGATCGTGGATATCCTTGCGTCCCTGGTGGGGCTGGTGGTGGCGTCTCCCGTGATGCTGCTTTCCGCCATCGCCGTGGGCTGTACTTCCAGAGGGCCGGTTATCTTTAAGCAGGAGCGCATCGGCCTGCACAATAAACCTTTCCGTATGTACAAATTCCGCACCATGGAGGTGCAGAAGCCGTCTGCGGAGCAGAAGGGCTGGACTACGAAAAACGACCCCCGTGTCACAAAAGTGGGAAAATTTTTAAGAAGGACAAGCATAGACGAGCTGCCCCAGCTTTTTAACATTTTAAAGGGGGATATGAGCGTGGTGGGACCGAGACCCGAAAGACCGCAGTTTGTGGAGCAGTTTAAGGAGGAAATTCCCCGCTACATGGTCAAGCATCAGGTCAGACCCGGGCTTACGGGCTGGGCGCAGATCAACGGTTACCGCGGCGACACTTCCATAAAAAGAAGGATTGAGCACGATATTTTTTATATCGAAAACTGGACCATGTCCTTTGATATCAAGATTATGTTTCTCACGATTTTCAGGGGATTTATCAATAAAAATGCCTATTAAAAGAAATACTAAAATCTTAAGAATTGTGAAAGACTTTTGGAAGAAACCGGGAATGATATTGCAATTATATCAAGATGTAGTATAATCGTATAGAGCGTCCACTAAAGCTTGCTTTTTTGGACAGCATATGACAAAATGAAAAAACGGACTTTTAGAAACTGGATCAGAGACTGAGGGAGTACAGAATATGGCGAAGAGATATGTGGATGACTATGATGACGAAGAAATAAGACCCCGGAAGAAATCTTCCGGGAAAGGCGGCAGTTCTTCCGGGAAGAAGAGCTCCGGCAAAAAGAAATCAGGAAAGAAGGCGCAGGCGAAGAAGCAGCGCAGGCGCATCATTCTCTTTATTGTGGAGATCATTATTCTGCTGATTGCGGTTATGGTGCTCTACGCCGTTCTTGCCGGTACGGGAAGCGGAAAGGTGGAGCTGAAGGAGAAGGATATCATCATCAACGAGACCGTGCAGGAGGCGCAGGAGACGACGATGAAGGGGTATCGGAACATAGCCCTCTTCGGTGTGGATTCCACCACGGGCGCGCTGACGAAAAATACCCGAAGCGATACGATTATGATCGCGTCCATCAATCAGGATACAGGCGAATGTAAGCTGGTTTCCGTATACCGTGACACCTACCTGAACCTGAGCAACGATTCGTATAATAAATGTAACGCGGCTTATGCAAAGGGCGGTCCCGAGCAGGCGATTAATATGCTGAATATGAATCTGGATATGAATATCACGGACTTCGTGACGGTGGGCTTTGCCGGACTGACTGATGCTATCGATGCGCTGGGCGGTGTGGATATCGAGGTGGACGAGTCGGAGATCAGCCATCTGAATAACTACCAGCTCTGTATTGCGGAGGACTTAAAGAGACAGTATACGCCGGTGACCCAGACAGGATACCAGCGTCTGGACGGCTTACAGGCCACAGGCTACTGCCGTATCCGATATACGGCGGGCGATGATTTCAAGCGGGCTGAGAGACAGAGAGAGGTGCTTACCGCAGTTGCGGATCAGGCAAAGAAGGCGTCGCTGCCCAAGCTGACCGAGACGGCCAACTCCGTATTTGAAGAGGTGTATACATCTCTGGACCTGTCCGAGATTGTGGATATGCTGGGTGATGTGGGATCCTACCAGATTACCGAGACTGACGGTTTCCCGCAGGAGGATATGCGTGCTACAGGAACCATCGGTTCAAAGGGCTCCTGCGTTATTCCTACCAGTCTGGAGGAGAACGTTAAGTGGCTGCATAAGTTCCTGTTTGATGCGGATAATTATGAGCCGTCCGAGACAGTAAAACGGTGCAGTGAGAAAATTTACGAGGAAACAAACGGATATTTGAAGAAATAGAAGCAGAGGGGCTTGTTTCACAGGCCCCTTCTTTTCTGGTATAAGAGGCGGAGGGCGAACGAGTGGAGAAGGTGGACGTGATTATTCCTGTCTACAAGCCAGATCGCGGGTTTTTGACGATGATAGAGAAACTGCAGGCGCAGACAGTGCCTGTGAGCCGTATTATTCTTATGAATACGGAGCAGAAATATCTGGACAGACTGCTTTATGGTACTACGCTGGAAAGAGAACATCATAATATAACAGTGAAGCATCTGTCAAAGAGAGAGTTTGACCACGGACGGACAAGGAATCAGGGGGTAAAGCTCTCGGATGCCGGTGTGTTTGTGATGATGACGCAGGACGCCATCCCTGTGGACGAGTATCTGCTGGAGCGGCTTTTGGAGAGCCTGCGGGAGGAAAAAGTAGCGGCGGCTTACGCCAGACAGCTTCCGAACAAAGACAGCAGCGAGGCTGAGCGGTATACGAGACAGTTTAATTATCCGGGGGAGTCCCGTGTCAAGACGAAGGCGGATCTTTCGGCGCTTGGCGTCAAAACCTTTTTCTGCTCCAATGTCTGTGCGGCATACAGGAGAGATGTGTTCGACAGTCTGGGGGGCTTTGTGAACCGGGCCATATTCAACGAGGATATGCTCTATGCGGCCAAAGCGGTGGAGGCGGGCTACGGGATCGCTTACGCGGCACAGGCGAAGGTGTATCATTCCCATAATTACACATACAGGCAGCAGTTTCACCGGAATTTTGATCTGGGGGTTTCCCAGGCGGATCATCCCGAGGTGTTTGCGGCCTATCCTTCGGAGTCGGAGGGAATCCGGCTGGTGAAGAGCACTGTGGCGCATTTGAAGGAAAAGAGGATGTGGAATAAAATACCGGGCGTTATTATACAGAGCGGATTTAAGTACATGGGCTATCTGATGGGAAAACGGTACCGGCGTCTGCCAAGGCGGCTGGTGGTGGCATGTTCCTCCAACAGGGAGTACTGGAGTTAAGGAACCGGGAAGGAGATTATCATATGTGTGGAATCGTTGGTTATATCGGAACGAAGCAGGCGGCGCCGATCATTTTGGACGGTTTGTCTAAGCTGGAATACCGCGGGTACGACTCGGCGGGCATGGCCATTTATGACGGCGGGGGAAAAATCAATATCACGAAGTCGGTGGGGCGGCTTAAGATTTTAGAAAAC
This sequence comes from uncultured Lachnospiraceae bacterium, assembly GCA_947176065.1. Taxonomy (GTDB): domain Bacteria; phylum Bacillota; class Clostridia; order Lachnospirales; family Lachnospiraceae; genus UBA3282. The sequence continues at coordinate 34,273 of CAMWPB010000002.1, forward strand.
ATAACCCGGGGTGGGGAAACCATGCCGGGAGTCTGCGGCATCGGCCATACGCGCTGGGCGACCCATGGCGTGCCGAGCGATACCAATGCACATCCGCATTATAATGAGGCGGAGACGATCACCGTGGTACATAACGGTATCATTGAAAATTATCTGCAGCTCAGAAAAATGCTGACCGAGCGGGGCTACCATTTCGTGTCGGAGACGGATACGGAAGTTCTGGCGCATCTGCTGGACTACTACTATAAGGGCAATCCTCTGGAAGCGGTCACAAAGGTGCTTCACCGCGTGGAGGGTTCCTATGCGCTGGGCATTCTTTTCGCGGACTGCCCTGACCAGATCTTTGCGGCGAGAAAGGATTCGCCCCTGATCGTAGGGCAGAATGAGGATGGCTGCTTTATTGCCTCGGATGTGCCGGCGATCCTGAAATATACCCGCAAGGTGTATTACGTGGACAATCAGGAGGTCGTGCGTCTGCGGGCGGATCATATGCACTTCTATACGGTGGACGAGGAGGAGACCACAAAGGAGCCTGTCTTTATTGACTGGGACGCCAGCGCGGCGGAAAAGGCGGGTTATGAGCATTTCATGCTGAAGGAGATGTACGAGCAGCCAAAGACCGTGACGGATACGCTCCTGCCCCGCATTAAGGATAACGATATCATTATCGAGGAGCTGAATATGAACGATGAGGAGATCCGTGCGGTGAATAAGATCCATATAGTGGCCTGCGGCTCCGCCTATCATGCGGGCGTTACGGGAAAATATGTGATTGAGGGACTGGCCCGCATCCCGGTGGAGGTTGATCTGGCTTCTGAGTTCCGTTACCGGGACCCGATTCTGGAGGAAGGGGCGATGGTGGTGGTGATCAGCCAGTCCGGTGAGACGGCGGATACGCTGGCGGCGCTTCGGGAGTCAAAGAAGAGAGGCTTTCAGGTGCTTGGCATCGTCAATGTGGTAGGGAGCTCTATCGCAAGGGAGTCGGATAACGTGATGTACACATGGGCGGGGCCGGAGATTTCGGTGGCGACCACCAAGGCATACAGCGCCCAGCTGATCGCGCTTTATCTGCTGGCTGTGAAGTTCGGCAGGGTACGGGGAAAAATTGATGATGTGACATATGCGTCACTTTTGGGCGACCTGCGCTGTCTGCCGGATCAGATCGAGCTTCTGCTGAATAATAAAAATAAGATTCAGAGATTTGCGAACCGTTACATCGGCGCAAAGGACGTGTTCTTTATCGGCAGGGGGATCGACTATGCGATTTCTCTGGAAGGCTCTTTAAAATTAAAGGAGATTTCCTATATCCATTCCGAGGCTTACGCGGCGGGCGAGCTCAAACACGGCACCATCTCCCTGATCGAGGAAGGGACGCTTGTGGCGGCGGTGTCAACCCAGCCTGCGCTCTACGCGAAGACCATCAGCAATATGGTGGAGGTGAAGGCGAGGGGCGCCTTTGTGCTGGCGGTGACCTGCGAGGAGAATAAGGAGATCGAGAAGGCGGCGGATTATGTGATTTATATTCCGGAGACCAATCCATATTTTGCCAATTCGCTGGCGATCATACCGCTGCAGCTTTTCGGGTATTATGTTTCCGTCGGCAAGGGCTGCGATGTGGATAAACCGAGGAATCTGGCGAAGTCGGTGACGGTGGAGTAGATTCGCTCAGCCCGCGCCATTCGCAAAATCGCGCTTTCAGCGCTCTCCGCTGCTGCGCAGCTTCTTTTGCTTATAAGAAGGCGCTCCCTCAGAGTGTCATCCACCAGCTAAATTCATGCAAGCACGATTTATCTGGTGAATGACACTCTGGCTGAGCTGGTGGAACAAATCACATTTTCTTCCTAAAATGAACACAAAGTGAACACAAATGACAGATATACTAAGGACATAATCAGCGAGGGGAAATAAGCAGACGGGCGCAAGTCCGTGATTTGTGGAAAGGAGCAGGATTATGTACGACAACAATTATCCAAACGATTATTCCAATCATACGGGTTCGGAGCAGAACGGACTTCAGACAGGAAAAGAGTCAGAACAGAGGGGGATCGGTTACAGATCTTACCAGAATGCAGGAAACCAGACGGGCAGCGGGGCGTACGGACAGAGTACTGGGCAGAATCCGTACGGAAACGGCGGCGCGTATTCGGGAAACAGCGGTTCCTATCAGGGAAGTGCAGGGAGTTATCATTACGGCAGCACTTATTCAAACGATTATGCGCAGATGCGACTCAAGGAGGAAAAGAAGCCCAAGGTAAAAAAACAGGGCAGCGGCTATGTGAAGAAAGCGATTGTGGCGGTATCTCTGGGACTGTTCTTCGGGCTTTTTGCGGGAATCGGACTGTATGCCGTGGATGCGGTCACAGGGATGATGGATAAGAGTGGTGCGGTTCTGGAGGAAACGGAAGCTTCTCCGATGGCGGCGGCGGAAGCCGACACAGAGATTCAGGCACCGGAGAATGTGCCGACAATCAAGCAGTCGGACTCCGCAACGATGGTAGTTACTGATGTGACGGATGTCGTGAAGGCGGTGATGCCCTCGATCGTGGCGGTGAATAACCATTACACGGAAACCATGTCCTGGTTCGGGCAGTCCATGAACAGCGAGGCGGATTCCAGCGGTTCGGGCATTATCGTAGGTCTCAATGATTCGGAGCTTCTGATCGTGTCCAATTACCATGTGGTGGCGGACACCGATAAACTGACGGTGCAGTTTAACGAGGGCAGCGAGGCGGAGGCATTTATCAAGGGACAGGATTCCAATATGGATCTGGCGGTCATTGCCGTACCGGTGACAGAGCTGTCAGATTCTACTCTGGAGGCAATAGAAGTGGCTACGCTGGGTGATTCCGATGCGCTGGAGGTGGGAGAACCGGCCATCGCCATCGGTAATTCTCTGGGATACGGCCAGTCCGTCACTACAGGCGTAATCAGTGCGCTTGACAGAAGCATCAGCCTGTCTTCAAGCAACGGTTACGGCGGGGACAGCGTGGAAGGCACCTTTATCCAGACGGATGCGGCGATCAATCCCGGAAACTCCGGCGGCGCGCTTTTGAATATAAAGGGCGAGGTAATCGGTATCAATTCCAATAAGATCGGCGGCAGCGCCGTGGAGGGTATGGGCTATGCGATCCCCATTTCTTCGGCAAGCCCCATCATTGCGGAGCTGATGCTCAAGGAAACAAAGAGTAAGGTGGCCGAGGAGGAAAGAGGGTATCTGGGCATTTCCGGCATCAGTGTCACCCAGGAGGTTTCTCAGGCATACGGTATGCCGGAGGGTGTGTATATCGCACAGGTTTATCCCGACACGGCGGCAGCGGCAGCAGGACTGAAACAGGGCGACATCATCACGGAGTTTGGCGGCGATAAGATCAGATCCATGGATGAACTGCAGAAGGAGCTGGAGTTTTATGCAAAGGGAGACACCGTGGACGTTAAGGTTATGACCATGACGGTTGCCGGATACGAGGAGGTAACCAGGCAGCTTACACTGGGCAATAAGGTAAGTGAATAACGGAGAGATGTATGATAAAACCGAACGGAAAGAGAGAGGGCGGCCATTTGACCGTCCTCTCTCTTGTCACGGGGTTTTGGGGTGTGGTACACTGTTTCTTAGAAGATTTAGTGCATCAGAGTTTATGGAGGGAAGATAAAAAGTATGGACGATCATAGAGATGATAAATACGAAGAGACGGAGTTAGAGAAAAAGGAAGCCGGGACGGAGGAGAAAAAGGGCGATGATTCCGGCAGTGATTATGAGGACGTCTGCTTTATCTGCCGCAGGCCGGAGAGCAAAGCCGGGAAGATGTTCAAACTTCCAAACAATATCTGTGTCTGCGACGACTGTATGCATAAGACGATGGATACGGTCAGCCAGTTTGACTATCAGGGGCTTTTGAATAACCCTGACATGGGCGAATGGAACGTGAAGGGCTTTCCGAATATCAGCTTTGTAAATCTGGCGGATCTGAAAGGAGACGGCGGCATTCCCAATAAGCAGAAGCCGAAGAAAAAAAAGAAAGCATCAGCGGAAATTGACATCCGGGATATCATGCCGCCCCATAAGATCAAGCAGAAGCTGGACGAGTATGTGGTGGGGCAGGAGCATGCCAAGAAAGTAATGTCCGTGGCGGTTTATAACCATTATAAGAGAGTGGCGACCGGCACCATGGATGAGATCGAGATCGAGAAGTCTAATATGCTGATGATCGGCCCTACGGGCTGCGGCAAGACTTATCTGGTGAAGACGCTGGCGAAGCTTCTGGACGTGCCGCTGGCGATTGCGGACGCTACCTCCCTGACGGAGGCGGGTTATATCGGTGACGATATCGAGAGCGTGGTGTCGAAGCTCCTCGCGGCGGCGGACAATGACGTGGAGCGGGCGGAGCGCGGCATTATCTTTATTGACGAGATTGATAAGATCGCCAAGAAAAAGAACACCAATGCCCGTGATGTGAGCGGCGAATCCGTGCAGCAGGGGATGCTAAAGCTGTTGGAGGGCGCGGAGGTGGAGGTGCCTGTGGGCGCTAATTCCAAAAACGCCATGGTGCCGTTAGCCACAGTCAATACGAGAAACATCCTGTTCATCTGCGGCGGCGCTTTTCCCGATCTGGACGAGATCATTAAGCAGAGACTGAACAAGAAGACTTCCATCGGTTACAGTGCGGAACTGAAGGACAAGTATGATAAAGAGAAAAATATTTTAAGCAGGGTCACGGTGGAGGATATCAGAAAATTTGGTATGATCCCGGAATTTATCGGCCGTCTGCCTGTCATTTTTACGCTGGAGGGCTTAAGCCGCGACATGATGGTGCAGATCCTCAAAGAGCCGAGAAATGCGATTCTGAAGCAGTACCAGAAGCTTTTGGAGCTGGATGAGGTGGAGCTGCTCTTCAACGAGGGCGCTCTGGAGGCCATCGCGGATAAAGCTATGGAGAAGGAAACCGGGGCAAGGGCGCTTCGGGCCATTATCGAGGAGTTTATGCTCGATATCATGTATGAGGTGCCAAAGGACGATAACATCGGCCGTGTAACGATTACCAGAGAGTATATTGAAGGGAACGGCGGGCCGGTCATTGATATCCGCAGCAGGAGCGCGGAACACCCCGACCGCCTGAACGTGATACCGCAGCCGGCTGACGGGTCGTAACGCGCAGTATCAGTCTGTCAGGTGTCAGGACAGACTGCTTCCGCATAAAATGGCGTAAGGAGCATTGGGCGGAGAGGGTATGTAAACTTGACCTGTCAGGAAATGATTTTGTCGGAAGAGTTTTTGGATGTGATTGTGGATTATGATGTGATTGAGGAGATTCTGGAGGGAGCGGATGTAGAATTCTGTTATCGTGAAATTGACGCCGGATATGGTGTGGCGCATGTGAGACGCAGTCAGGTACGGCCCATATCCATAGGATACTATGGATATGCAACGATCCCTAAGCTGTATGGGTTGATGCAGGCGGGAGAGCAGGTTTTCGACTCGTCCCCGCTGGCGGCGATGGGCAATATCCGTGTGCAGAATCCGCCGCTTGCCTTACAGGGGAGCGGCGTTATTATTGGGTTTGTTGATACGGGAATTGATTATAAGGAGGATGCGTTCCGCAGAGAGGACGGAAGCACCCGCATTATATCTATCTGGGATCAGACAATACAGACGGGAGCGCCTCCCGAGGGATTTTTGTATGGAACGGAATACCGCCGGGCGGATATTGACCGGGCGCTGGCTTCGCCGGAGCCGGAGACGGTTGTGCCGAGTACCGATACCAACGGACATGGCACAAGGATGGCCTCCGCGGCGGCGGGAAGTCTCCTGGGTCAGGGACTGACCTTTCGGGGAGCCGCGCCCCTTGCGGATATCGCGGTGGTTAAGCTGAAAGGAGCCAAGAGATATCTGCGCGATTATTACCTGATCGACGACCGGGCGGAGGCTTTCGCGGAAAACGATATCATGGAGGCGGTGAAGTATCTTCAGCAGATGGCGGTGGCGTTCAGCAGGCCCGTAGTAATTGTAATCGGACTTGGAACCAATATGGGAAGCCATGACGGCACCTCCGCCTTAGACTCTTACTTAAACATCGTGGCGGGCCGGAGAAGCAGGGCTGTCGTGGTAGGCGGCGGCAACGAAGGGGATAAAGAACACCATTATGAGAATTTTATGCCGAGCAATGTGGAGATCCGTGTCGCAGGGCAGATGAAAGGCTTTTGCGCGGAAATCTGGGGGAGTCTGCCGGATGCCTATTCGGTTTCCATACGCTCGCCCGGAGGGGAAGTATCGCCGGTTATTGATTTTCGGAACGGAATGGACAGGAATGTCTCCTTTATTTTTGAGAGAACCCGCATACAGGTGGGGATTGTACTGGTGGAGAAGGACGCAGGGGACCCGCTGATTTTTCTGCGTTTTGAAAACCCGACGCCGGGAATATGGACGGTGACGCTGACGGCTTCCGTGCGCAGACTGAGCGGTGACGGGCAGTATCATATGTGGCTGCCGATTGAAGCGTTTCTGGAGGACAGTGTCACATTCCTGCAGCCCAGCCCCGATGTGACGCTGACAGAGCCGGCCAATGCGTCGCAGGTGATCACTGTTTCCACCTACGACAGCTACACGGACAGCTGGTATGCGCCCTCCGGCAGAGGCTACAGCAGAAACGGCAGCATTAAGCCGGATCTTGCGGCTCCCGGCGTGGGGGTGTACACTGCGCTTGGGGAAACGGACGGCTCCTGCATGGCGGCGGCGCTGACGGCGGGCTGTGTAGCGCAGTTTCTGGAGTGGGCCGTGGTTGACGGAAACGCCTATGCCGTGGACAGCCGGGGGACGAAGAGCTATCTGATTCAGGGGGCGGACCGGCCGGGTAATATCCGCTATCCCGACAGACAGTGGGGATACGGGCGGATCAATATCAACGGGACGTTTGAGACGCTGGCGAGGCTGTGAAAGGGAAGGCGTCAGGAAAATCAAAAAGAAAGTTCACTGAGAAGACAACTTTTGGAAACAGGAGTTGTCTTTCGGTTTTTGAGAGAAAAATGTTAATGAAGCAGCCATGATTTTATGTTATTATGCAAGTAGTAAAGGGCAGGTAGGGAAATAACAGTAGAAAGTTGGTTTATAAATATGGATAAAAAAATAATTACCAGATTAGAAGAATTAGTTGAAATGATTTCTGAATGCTATTTATCTGTTCCGATAGAGATTGTTAATGAACTAAATGAATTAACAAAGAATGAATGGAAAGAGAAAGAATATATTGAATACTGTGCTGAATATTGGAGTCGCAGCACCTTAGAAGAAACTGTATATGCCTTGCTTCATGGTGGTGAATATCCGAATAATATTGAGGAACAGATTATTTTTTGGAAAAACGTAGAGAAAGTGGATTTAACTGACAGGGAAATTATGTTTAAGTTAAGGGATTTACCACAAGTTGTGGATGAAGACATTATTTGCAAATTTGATGATTTACCTATTAGAGAGTTTTATGCCTGGATAAACGCTATCTTCTATAATTGGAGGAAAGATAGGGAAATAAATGAAGATGATATACAGTCTGGCTCTTTCAAAGTAATTTTTCATTATGATTATATGGAAGAATACGCAAAATACAGATATGTTATACTAAAAATATATGGTAATAAAATGATAAGTTTAAATTGCTGTAATTTATATGAGAGTGAAAAGAAAGATATGATTTCCTTCGCAAATAATCATGGGCTTTATTTATATGAAAAGTCTGTGTGAAAAGTCTGAAGGTGGCAAACCTTGCTGATTCCCCATACTTGTGGTAAGGTGTAATAGTGCGAATGAAGCTTGATTGTCTTGGAACTTGAGATTACGCGAAGCGGAGTCATGGAGGATACAGGGAATGAAAAAACGGAAGCTTGGATTAGCCGGGCTGATTTTATTTTTGCTTCTGACGGGCTGCGGGAAACCGGCACAGGAGACGGCGGCGTCTGCGGAGAACGAAGCGCCGGAGGAAGCGCGGCAGGAGACCGAAGAGGATGAGGAAAGTTCGGGCGTGGAGATGACCTCCTGGCGGGAGTCGGTGCAGAAAATGTTTGAGGATCCATATGGGGATTACAGTGAGACGGGCGGCGAGATCGCTTTTCTGACGGATGGCTCCGTGGAGGATGGCGCTTACAATGAAGCCATCTTTAACGGTGTGCGGATGTATGCTTTGGGGGCGGGGACTTCCTTTTCCTATTATCATGCGGATCCGAATGCGCCGGAAAGCTATGAGGAGATCATACAGCGGGCCGTGGAGGACAATGCCGGACTGATTGTGTGCGCCGGGGACATTTTTGGCGAGGCTGTGGGCGCGCTGCAGGAAACGTATCCGCAGACCTCCTTTTTGCTGGTGGACGCCGTGCCGCACGACGGGGAAGGGGAGGAGATTTCCCCTGCACAGAATGTGCACTGCGTTCTCTTTCATGAGGAGCAGGCCGGGTATCTGGCAGGCTATATGGCAGTCTGGGAGGGATACCGTAATCTTGGATTTATAGGGGGCCGGGAGGAGCCTGCCGTACTGCGTTACGGTTACGGCTATCTGCAGGGAATCAATGCGGCGGCCAAGGATTTGTCACTGGATGATGTGGTGGTCAATTACTGGTATGCGGACACGTATTCGGCGGATATCGCTGTGCGGGAGAAGGCCGACGGCTGGTATGAGAACGGCACCCAGATTATTTTTGCCTGCGGCGGCGGTCTGTACGAGTCCGTGCTGGAAGCGGCAGAAAATCAGGATGGTCTGATGATCGGCGTGGATATCGACCAGTGCCGGATTTCGGACCGGGTTCTGACCAGCGCGGTTAAAAACATCGGCCCGGCAGTTACGGATGCGCTTGATGAATACTATGCGGCCGGCGGCTGGTCTGAGGAGGATGCCGGACAGGTGAAGCGCTACGGCGTGGAGGAAGGATGCGCGGCGATACCTGTGATCGATACGGAGTGGCGGTTTCAAGAAATTCCTACGACCCATTTTTTTGAAATCTATAAACAGATGAAAAGAGGCGACAGGACGGTGTCGGACGCAATCGACGCGCCGCCCGAGGTGGCCATTGCGGTGAATTATGAATGAGCGTGGGAGGTTTGGGTGTGTATAAGGAGAAGATGAGTAAGATCCGTTCCGGACGTCCCCTGCTTACAGGCGTTTGTCTGGCGCTTATATTGCTCTGCGGCTGCGGAGAGGGCGCTGCTCCTGCAAGCGCGCCTGCCGCACAGGATGAGGCGGGAACGGAGAATGCGGCCGGGCAGCGGGAAAAGGAGCTGTCGGAGCTGACAGCGGGCGAGACAAGCCTGTCGGTGGACGAGCTGTCGGATTATGCGATGGACGTGGCACTGACCTATGACGCGGAGCTGAACAAACTGCGGTATTTTCTGACCATGCCGCTGATCCCGTCCAGCGATGACGCGTATCTGTATCTGTTCCGGGCGGACACCTGGGAGGAGGATGCGGATGCTTTGGAGAAAGAGCCGGTCACGAGGGGGCGCAAAGACAGGGAGTGGGAGATATCGTTTCCCTATCGGGAAATCTATCTGTATGAGCGGTTTATCCCGGCGGTTAAGATGGACGGAAACTATGTGCAGGTAGGCGGGAGTGTGTATTTGTCAAACCCGGAGGCGCTTGCGGAAAATCAGGAACCGTACCCGGAAACCGGATCCAAGAAAGGGATCCTGCTGGATCCCACGATGCTGGGAACGCCGGAGCTGACGGATCTGGGCGTGAAACATGCGATTTATAATATTCCGCTTTCGCACATTATGGGAGAAACCACGGATCCGACTTTCCCTACAATCACTTACACTTACAGGGGAAAAAATTATGCCTTTAACGGGGCGGCGATCAACGGCTATGATGGGCTGTTTACCTACCTGTCGGACATGGGGATGACGTCTACGGCGGTGGTGCTGAATGACTGGAACGAGGCATTCCCGGAGCTGATACACCCGGACGCGCGCAATCCGGAGAGCGGCGCGTATTATTACATGTTCAATGCGGCCGAGGAGGAGGGGACAAGAACCATCGAGGCTGTGGCCGGATTTCTGGCGGAGCGTTATTCGAGCGGGGAGCACGGCATGATACATAGCTGGGTGATCGCCAATGAGATCAACCAGAACCGGGTCTGGAATTACATGAACACCCGGGACGTGTTTCATTATACAAAGGAGTTTGAAAAGTCCTTCCGCATCTTTTATCAGGCGGTAAGAAGCCATTATGCACAGGGCCGTGTGTATTTCAGCATTGACCATGCATGGAACAGCAACGAGGGCGACAATTCCGGGTTTTTTAACGGCAGGGATATTCTGGAAGGGTTTAATGAGGCGGCGCTTGCGCATGGTAATTACGACTGGGGCATAGCGATTCATCCCTACCCGGAACCGCTTACCCGTGTGAATTACTGGTCGCAGGAGTACGATAAGACGAGGGACGCGCCCCATCTGTCCATTATGAATCTGAATGTGCTGACGGACATACTGTCTGACGAGGCCTATCTGGACAGGGAGGGTGAGGTGCGAAGCGTCACCATCACGGAGCTTGGCTTTTCTTCCGGCTCCGGGGAGCGGCTTCAGGCGGCGGCTTTCGCCTACTGCTATTATATTGTGGAAAACAACCCTTATGTGGACGCCTTTTTGATGAACCGGCAGACGGATGCGCCGGAGGAGGTGATGGCGGGACTGGCCTTCGGTGTATATGAATACGACCATTCCGGGAAATATATAAAAGATGTTTTCCGCTATATTGACACGGACAGGGCTGGAGAATACACGGATTTTATGCTGAATATTCTCGGTGCGCACAGTCTGGAGGAGGCATTGTCATGGGCGCAGGCGGAGTAAAGGTTTCCCTGCTGGTTACGGTTTTTAATGTAAAAAAGAATCTGCCGCTCACGCTTCAAAGCATTGAAGAGCAGGATTATAAAGAGTTGGAAGTGGTGATTGTGGACGGCGGCTCCACGGACGGGACGGCGGAGCTGGTCAAAGCCTTTGCTGTGCGGACAAAAGGACGGCAGGGCTTTTCGGTGCGCTGGGTTTCGGAGCCGGACGGTGGGCTTTATGATGCGATGAATAAGGCCTTTCGCATGAGTACGGGAGATGTGATCGCTGTCTGTAATGATAAATTATGTAAACCCAATGCTGTCAGCACAATCATGGCGGCGCTGGAGCAGGGGGGCGCAGGCTGTGTGGGTGTCCATGCGGATCTGGTTTATGTGGATGGAGACCGGGTAATCCGGGAGTGGCGCATGGGGCAGGGAAGGATTTCGGAGGGCTGGATGCCCGGGCATCCGACTCTTTTCCTGCGGCGCGCAGTGTATGAGAAATACGGGTTATATGATACTTCCTATCGGTGTGCGGCGGATTATGAGTTTATGGTGCGCTTTTTGAAAGAGCCGGAAAACAGACTGGCTTATGTCCCGGAGGTGCTGGTAGCCATGTTCTACGGCGGCACAAGCAATGCGGGGCTTAAGAACTATCTCGTATCCTTTAAAGAGGGATATGCGGCGCTTCGGAAAAACGGCGTGTCCTATCCTCTTTGGATCACGCTGAAAAGAAGCCTGCGGGTGCTTGGGCAATTTGAACACAAAGGTTGATTTCACAGGGAGAACGGTATGGCGGTAATCGGATTTGCGGCTCTGGCCTTGGGGATTTTTGCGCTGGATCTGCTTATAAAAAATTATATCGAAAAGCACTTGGAGGTGGGCGAAGAGAAACCCTTCTGCAGGGGCAGACTTTTGGTCAGAAGATATCATAACAAAGGCGCTTTTCTGGATGCGGGGGAAGCGAAGCAGGGGCTTGTAACGATGCTCTCCCTCGGATTGACCCTGTTTATGACGGTGGTTTTTCTCGCAGCCTTCAGTTTTCGTGGGAACTCTACCCTCAAGGCAGGGTTGGCCCTTCTGCTGGGCGGCGCCTACAGCAATACCTATGACCGTCTGACAAGGAAATATGTGGTGGATTACGTCAGCTTTCCCGTGAAAAACAAGCGTTTTCGCAGGATTGTGTTTAACATATCGGACTTCTGCATTATGATCGGAGCGGCGCTTCTGGTATGGGGGGATGCCCGGAAAAAGTAGAGAGCCGGATCATGGGATCCGGCTCTTTTTAGGCGTGCCATGGGCGGCGCTGACGTGTGGTTTAAGCGGGCGAAACCGTCAGGCAGTGATGACTGTACCGCTCCTGCCCTTCAGGGCGTCCTTTACATTTCCAAGGGAGGTGATTAATACTCTTCCTTCGGGATTTTCCGCGAGATAGGCGATGGCGGCCTCGATTTTTGGCAGCATGGTTCCCGCCTCAAACTGGCCGTCCGCACACAGTTCCTTCGCCTGTGCGGCGGTGAGAGCCGGGAGGGGTTCCTGATCCGGCTGTCCGAAATTCCGGTACACGCAGGGCACGCCTGTCAGGATTATCAGCTCGTCAGTCCGCAGGCTGGCTGCCAGTCTGCCTGCCACGGCGTCCTTTTCGATTACGGCGGATGCGCCTTTCAGGGCGTGGTTCTGTTCGATGACGGGAATGCCGCCCCCGCCGCAGGCGATCACAACCTGATCGGCCTCCGCCAGTGTGCGGATGGCATCGATTTCCACGATGTCAATGGGGCGGGGCGCCGCAACCACACGGCGGAACCCCCGGCCCGTTTCCTCTTTCACGTAATTTCCCTTTTTGATCTCCGTTTCCGCGTCTTCGGCGGACATATAGCGGCCGATCACCTTGGTGGGGGCGTAGAAGGCCTCGTCATAAGGATCTACCGTCACCTGGGTCAGAATAGTGGTGACGGTTTTTACGATACCGCGTCCCAGCAGCTCGGCGCGGAGCGCATTCTGTATATCGTAACCGACATAACCCTGACTCATGGCGGAGCAGACGCACATGGGAGCGGGGGTGTAGTCGGTATAAACCCGCCGAAGCTCCGACATGGCTTTGTGAATCATGCTGACCTGAGGGCCGTTGCTGTGGGTGATGGTGAGCTGGTAATCTGCTTCCACCAGATCGGCAAGAGCCCTGGCGGTCGTTTTAACCGCATCCCATTGTTCTAAAGTCGTATAACCGAGCGCCTCGTGTCCGAGAGAGACGACCGCTTTTTTCTTATTCATTTGCTTTCACACCGATCCTTTCAGAGAACGAATTTCCGGGCGTCAGTCTGCCCGTATACTGCAAGTATATCAAAACGGCGGGTTTTTGTATAGAATGGTTTTTTGATAAAATTATGTTAACTCAGTACTGCGCCTGAAATTGAAAAAGCAATGCATAAAATAAGGCTTGCAATAATGTATTTTGATGCACAAGCGATATGCGATATAATGTTATGTAAACTAAATGCGCGTATTGCATAAAAACATGAGGAAAAGTTTGTACAATTTTATGCAAAGTATACAGAAAAGAGTTTGACAATAGATGGAGGCTGGCAGTATAATGAAAGAATAAAAATGCAGAATAATGGAAGGGGAGGGGGTGGAATCGGCGCTGCGACTGGATTGGCGGGCGTCGGCAAATAAGATGAATTATCTAAGCATATTGCAGGGGATGTCTTTGGAGCAGATCCAGTCTGTCATCGAAATTATGCAGCAGTCTTCCGACGCCTATATGTTCATTCTGGATCTGACTGTGGATACGTATATGCTGGCAGAGAAGGCGACGAAGCGGTTTCCCTTTCCCTCTATTGTGATTGAGAATTGTACGGGGATTTTAAAAAATGTGGTATATCCCTACGATTATGATATGCTGGCGGCAGATCTGGAGAAATGCCGTTCGGGGGAGAAGGACAGTCACGCGATGGAATACCGCTGGCTGGACCGCATGAACCGGGTGGTCTGGGTCAGCTGTAGGGGAACGGTTGTGACGGGACCGGAGGGCCACAGGCTCCTGATCGGCGCGGTCAGCGAGATGGGGGCCAAGGCGAAGGCCGACAATATAACAGGACTTCGCAGGGAGGCGAGATTCCGGCTGAATATGGAATCAACCCTGCGGGACAAACCGGAATCCGTCCGTTATCTGATGCGCATCGGCATTGACAATTTTAAAGAGATCAATGAAAAAGAGGGCGTGGAAGCGGGCGACGAGGTTTTGCGTGAGCTGGCGGACTGCCTGATAAAGACAGTGGATGAAAGCGTGGACATTTACCGTCTGGTGGCCGATGAATTTATGATTGTCGATGCCGGAACAGGCGGGGAGAAGGAGCCGCGCGCTATTTACAAACAGATTCAGAGAACCATAGCTGCCATGGCTAAGAATAAGGAATACAGCCGCTTTTATACCGTGTCTGCAGGGGTGCTGGAGGAAGATTTTTCGGGCACAACCGTGGAAGAAGTCTTGCGGTTTACGGAGTTTGCCTTAAATGAGGCGAAGCGCAACGGCAGAAACCAGATGATGGCATTTGACAGGGCGTCCTATGACGTATATCTGAAGAGGCTTGATATCCGTAAGTCTCTCAGGCAGGACGTCAACCACGATTTCCGGGGATTTGAGGTGTATTACCAGCCCATTGTTTCGGCGGCTGACTATAAGCTGATCGGCGCGGAAGCGCTGTTGCGCTGGAAAAACGAAAAATTCGGCAGTGTATCGCCGGCGGTCTTTATTCCCATTCTGGAGGAGAGCGGCCTGATTATTCCGGTAGGGCAGCATGTGCTCTGGGAGGCGGCCAGGACTTGTAAGAAATGGAAACAGTATATACCTGGGTTTCATATCAATGTGAACTTATCCTACGTGCAGCTTTATAAGAGCGATCTGATGCGGGACGTGGAACACTGTATTCAGGAAGTAGGAATCGACCCCGAAAGTCTGGTTCTGGAGCTGACGGAGAGTGGTTACATTGAGACGAGCGAAAGAATTAAGGAACTGTTCAGGGATCTGAAATCAAGAAAGATTGATCTGGCGCTGGATGATTTTGGCACGGGTTATTCCAATATGCGCTACCTGAAGGAGATTGATGCCAAAACGGTAAAGATTGACAGAAGTTTTGTGGTACAGGCGCTTCAAAATGAACATGATTATAATATCATCAGCCATATCATAGATATGGTGCACAGTCTGGGATCGGTGGTCTGTATGGAGGGAATCGAGGAGAAGGAAGAGCTTTCAAAAATGATGGCTACCAAGCCGGATATGATACAGGGCTATTATTTCGGGAAACCCACTCCGGCAGGGCAGTTTGAGAAAGAGTTTTTACAGGCTACAGATTCTCCCTGATCCGGATATCCACATCCACATAATTGTTTTCCGAGACGGGCATTTCTCCTGCGGCCAGACAGGCGAACAGGATAGCGAGAGGGAGAGAACCCTGTTGAAAGGGCTGTTGGCAGATAGTAGCTGCGATCAGTCCTTTTTCCATATATTCCCGGGTGGTGGGAACGAGATCGTTTGTTATGACAGTGATGTCATTTGCGCGCGGGGAGGCTTCAATGGCCTGACAGCCGCCGTATACGCCCCCGGCGGTAAAATAAAAGGCATTGATTTCGGGATGGTCCAGGAGCAGCTGCTTTGTCAGCTCGAAGCTCACCCGGTCGTCGTCGTTGTTGTTGACGGTGTCCACGATGCGGATATTCGGGTATGATGCAATGATATGTGCGAAGCCGGCGATACGCTCGGTATGGCAGAGAATATTCTGCGAGCCGGAGACGATGCCAACGCGCACCTCGCCCTTTGTCATCAGCCGCATAAGCCCGCCGGCTGCCTCACCGGAACGGTAAAAGTTACTGCCTACATAGGCCAGGCGGCTGGCGTTTTCGATATCGGTATTTAAGGTTACCACAGGAATCCCCGCGCTGCAGAGGGCGTCGATTTTTTCGCGTACGGCGTTGTCGTTGTAAGGGGAGATGGCAAGGCCGTTGACACCTTCCTCCAGTAGGGCGTCTATGGCATCAAGCTGCTGCTGCAGGCTGTATTCCGTCTGCTTTATGAGGACGCTGCAGTTATAGCCGGCAAGCTCCTCGGCCTTTTCGCGCACGCCAAGAAGAACGTCGTCAAAAAAAGGGGTGCCGACACCCAGCAGCACAACGCCAAGCTTCAGATTTTTTTTCTGGGCGGCGAGGACAATGCCCGCCTTGTTCGGCCTGTAGTCGAGGGCGCGGACGATTTTCATGATTTTTTCTTCTGTCTGGGGATTGACGTCGCCGCGGTGATTTAAGACGCGGTCTACCGTGCCCCTTGATACGCCTGCCAGAGCGGCGATTTCCTTGATGGTTGCCATGATGGGATTTCCCTTTCATAGTGTGCTGTCGCTGTAGGTGGTGCAGAGAATGCCGGTTTTCAGGCATTCTCTTGCGCGAGACTTAGTACTTCTTAACGAAGCGGCTTTTGCTGCTGAGTTGTAGAAGTACTTCTCGCGTTTTTCACTTTAGCATATCAAGTGGAAATAGACAATGCGTTCCGCCAGATTTTGTATAAATTTACGAAAAAAATATACGGTATTGCTTTTGCGGGCGGGACGGCTTATCATGGAGACAGGAAGATCGTGCACGGGCACGGAAAATTTTAGGAGAAAGAATTGGAGGGTTAAGATGCTGTATATTGGGGTGGATTTGGGTACCAGCGCCGTGAAGCTTCTTTTGATGGAGGGAAGCGGGAAAATCGTCAACATCGTATCGAAGGAGTATCCGCTGTATTTTCCGCATCCGGGGTGGTCTGAGCAGAAGCCGGAGGACTGGTATGCGCAGAGCATCGCGGGGATTAAGGAGCTGATCGCGGATGTGGACAAGAGCCAGATTGCGGGCATCAGCTTCGGCGGGCAGATGCACGGACTTGTGATTCTGGATGAAAAGGACGAGGTAATCCGTCCCGCGATTCTGTGGAATGACGGAAGAACCACAGAGGAATGCGATTATCTGAACAACGAGATCGGAAAAGATAAGCTTTCCGCGTACACGGCGAACATTTCCTTCACGGGCTTTACGGCGCCGAAGGTGCTCTGGGTGAAGAACAAGGAGCCGGAGAACTTCGCAAGGATTAAGAAAATCATGCTCCCCAAGGACTATATAGCCTACAAGCTGACAGGGGTGCACTGTACGGACGTTTCCGACGCCTCCGGCATGCTTCTGTTTGACGTGAAGAACCGCTGCTGGTCGAAAGAAATGTGTGAGATCTGCGGCGTGAAGGAAGAGCAGCTTGCAAAGATTTACGAGAGTTATGAGACGGTGGGAACGGTGCTGCCGGAGATTGCTGCGGAATTGGGTATTCCTGAAAATGTAAAGGTGGCGGCGGGCGGCGGTGACAATGCGGCTGCTGCTGTGGGCACGGGCACTGTGGGAGACGGCATGTGCAATATTTCCCTTGGCACCAGCGGTACCATCTTTATCTCCTCCGACAAGTTCGGCGTGGATAAGTTCAATGCCCTTCATGCTTTTGCCCACGCGGACGGACACTATCATCTGATGGGCTGTATGCTCAGCGCGGCCTCCTGCAATAAGTGGTGGATGGACGATATCATCGGCACGGAGAAGTACGCGGATGAGCAGAAGGCGATTACGGACGATAAGCTGGGAGAGAATCATGTGTATTTCCTGCCTTATCTGATGGGAGAGCGCTCTCCCCACAACGATCCCGACGCGAGAGGCACCTTTATCGGCATGACCATGGATACCACCAGGGCGGACATGACCCAGGCGGTGCTGGAAGGTGTGGCCTTTGCGCTGAGAGATTCCCTTGAGGTGGCAAAATCCCTCGGGATTCACATCGAGCGCACGAAAATCTGCGGCGGCGGCGCGAAGAGCCCTCTGTGGAAACGGATGATCGCCAACATTATGAATCTCAAGGTGGATGTGATCGAGAGCGAGGAAGGACCGGCCATGGGCGGCGCGATGCTGGCGGCGGTGGCCTGCGGCGAGTACGCGGGCGTGGAGGACGCAGCGGCGAAGATCGTGAAGATTGTGGATACGGTGGAGCCGGAACCCGCGCTGGTGGAGAAGTACGAGAAGAGATATCAGCAGTTTAAGGAGATTTATCCGACCTGTAAGGAGCTGTTTGGAAAATTAAAATAGGATGCCGATCCTGCATCGGGGAAAGGAGTGTGTTACAGATGGAGATTAAAAAAGTGACAGATCCGTCATTTCGTAAATATGGCAGGGTCGTGGAGGGGATCGACTTTACCGATCTGGTGGAGGCCATCAAAAAGGAGACGCCGCTGCCTGACGGGGTAGCTTATGAGCCTTCCATCAAAGCGCTGGAGGAGACGACGGCGGCTAAGGCGTTACAGAGAAGAACCTACGGTGAACTGCCGATTGAGGTGGGGTACTGTAACGGTTACAATTATAAGTTAAACGCCGTTGAGTACCACAGGAGTTCGGAAATCAATGTGGCGGCTACGGACGCGGTGCTGATTGTGGGAATGCAGCAGGATATCACCGACGACTTTACTTATGATACGGCTAAGATGGAGGCCTTTTTGGTACCGGCAGGCACCGCGGTGGAAATTTACGCGACGACCCTGCATTATGCGCCCTGCAGTGCGGACGAGGGCGGCTTCAAGGTGGGCATCGTGCTTCCGGCGGGGACAAACTATCCGCTTAAGGACACGCACGAGGGCTGGGAGGATTCCCTGATCACGGCGCAGAACAAATGGCTGATCGGCCACGCGGAGGGCGGACTTGATGCGGGCGCGCACATCGGACTTGTAGGAAAGAATCTGGATATTCGTGAGTAATGTGAAAAAGTACTGTAAACATACCGGCAGAACCGGTTAAAGGAGGGTATAAAATATGAACAATTTACCGAAGGTAAAAATTGGTATCGTGGCGGTAAGCCGTGACTGTTTCCCGTCATCTCTGGCGATCAACAGAAGAAAGGCTCTGGTGGAGGCTTACGCGAAGAAGTATGACGCGGCGGACATTTATGAGTGTCCTGTCTGCATCATCGAGAGCGAAATCGACATGGTGAACGCTTTGAAGGACGTTAAGGACAACGGCTGTAACGCGCTCTGCGTATACCTTGGCAACTTTGGCCCGGAGATCTCCGAGACATTGCTCGCAAAGCACTTTGAAGGCCCGAAGATGTTCGTGGCTGCCGCTGAGGAGTCTCAGGGTGATCTGATTCAGGGCCGCGGCGACGCTTACTGCGGTATGCTCAATGCCAGCTACAATTTAAAGCTCAGAAATGTAAAGGCTTATATTCCTGAGTATCCTGTCGGGGATGCAGAGGACTGTGCGGATATGATCCATGAGTTTATTCCGATTGCCCGTGCGGTTGCGGCGCTCTCCAGCCTGAAGATTATATCTTTCGGCCCCAGACCGCTCAATTTCCTTGCATGTAACGCACCCATCAAGCAGCTTTACAACCTGGGTGTGGAGATCGAGGAGAACTCCGAGCTGGATCTGTTCGAGGCATTTAACAAGCATGAGGGTGATCCCCGTATTGCGGATGTGGTGAAGGACATGGAGGCGGAGCTGGGAGAAGGCAACAACAAGCCGACCATCCTGCCCAAGCTGGCGCAGTATGAGCTGACCCTTCTTGACTGGATCGAGGAGCACAAGGGGTACCGCGAGTACGTGGCGATCGCAGGAAAGTGCTGGCCCGCATTCCAGACCCAGTTTGGCTTCGTTCCCTGCTATGTGAACAGCCGTCTGACAGGCAGAGGCATTCCGGTATCCTGCGAGGTAGATATCTACGGTTGCTTAAGCGAGTTCATCGGTGAGGCGGTAAGCGACGATATCGTAACCCTGCTCGACATCAACAACTCCGTTCCGAAGGATATGTACAAGGAGTCTATCGAGGGCAAGTTCGATTACAAGTTTACGGATACGTTCATGGGCTTCCACTGCGGCAACACCTGCTCCAAGAAGCTGTCCAAGTGCAGCATGGAGTACCAGATGATCATGGCGAGATCCCTGCCTGAGGAAGTGACACAGGGTACGCTCGAAGGCGATATCGTTCCCGGCAATATCACTTTCTACCGCCTGCAGAGCACCGCAGACAATATTCTGCGCGCATATGTGGCAGAGGGTGAGGTTCTTCCTGTGGCGACCAGATCCTTTGGCGGCATCGGAGTATTCGCGATTCCGGAGATGGGCAGATTCTACCGTCACGTGCTGATCGAGAAAAATTACCCGCATCACGGCGCGGTTGCGTTCGGCCACTTCGGCAAAGCGCTGTTCGAGGTATTCAAGTATATCGGTGTGGATGTGAGCGAGATCGGCTATAACCAGCCGAAGAGCCTGCCTTATCCGACAGAGAATCCTTTCGCGTAAAAACAGATACAGAATGGGGCAGGGGAGATAAAACTCCCCTGCATAGAAAAAGAAGCGGGGCCGGATCATCGGCACCGCTTCTTGCTGTGTCATGTGAAATGATGATACTGAAAGAGAACGCGAAGCGCAATCTGTTAAAGGATGGTGTCCACCATAGATCCCATAGTCGGCACATTTACGCCGCTGCCGCCGTTATCGTAGGTCTTCTTGGAAAGGGAATCTCCCTGTGTCGCGTAACGGTAAATCTGGTTCACTCTGTCGGTCATTTTCTCGGCTGTGGAGTAAGCGCCGGTGAACAGATTCTTGACACCGCTCATATCCGCATCCTTAAATTTCTTTTCGTCGATGGACAATGTCTTGTCGGAGTTGACGGTAACGCCGATTCGGGCGAAAGCACTTTTATTGCTGCTCACTATGCTCTTTAAGTAGCCGGCCTGGTTGACTACGTTGGAGTTTGCGCTCTTATCTGTGTTATTGATCAGGGCATTGTAATCTTCCACAAAGGAGGAGAACGCCTTGTAAACCTCTTCCTTGTTGGTGTTGCTGATATTCATGGAGCCTAATTTCTCAATGGATTTGTAAAGTGTATTCGCTGCGGCTGCCGATGAAGCGTCCGTCACGGTTTTGTTTTTATCCTTATCCTTTGTGGAGGATGTGCTCGAGGCGCTTGTCGAAGAAGAACTGCCTGCGCCCGCATATTTGGCCTTGGAGGAGGTAACGGCTTCGCCGTCGCCTGCAGCCCTGTAAATCTGGCTTGCCTTGTTGACCGCTTTGTCCGCGAAGGAGCCGATACCGCCAAAGAGCGTTTTCACCGTGGCGCCGTTTCCGTGTTCCGTGTCGGCGAGGGCTTTCTTTATGGTATCCTCGTCGAGTGACAGCGTTCTGTCGGAATTCATGGTAATGCCGATCTTGGAGAACAGCTTGTAATTTGAATAGTAGGAGTTGTACAAGGACTCTGCCTGTTTCTGGACGGTTGTATTTTCACTCTTTGCCGCGTTCTTCATCAGACTGTTATAATCCTTGATAAAGGCGGAAACAGAGTCCGTGATTTTGTCGATATTCTCCTCGCTGCGGTCATCGTAGTTCAGGGAGCCGAGTGCGGAGGCGGATTTGTAAAGAGCCGCTGCTGAGGAAGCAGAAGCGCTGTCTTTGATTTTACCAGCCTTTTTCTGATCGGTTTCTCCGGATTCATCGGCCTTCTGTTTTTCCAGTTTCGCATAGTAAGACTTCAGCATCTTGCCGTAGCTGCCGTTCTTAATTGCGGCATAATCGCCAAGCAGGGAACTCACCCCGCCGGCATTGTCACCCCCGCTCATGCCGCCGAGCAGCGTAGAGTAAGTGTCTGCCATTCCTGAATTTAAACCATTTAAACTGATTCCCATGTCGTTACCCTCCTTGTTATAAAAGTTGACATCCGTGTCATGTATGTGCTTGCCGCAAATTATTCCTATATCTATTATTTCGACTTTTGTGCGTAATTGTAAAGAGGTTTAATAAAAAATATTTATAAAAATTTTTCTGTTTTTCTTGACTTTATCAACAAAATATGTCAATGGGATTAATTGTTGATAATATACAAAAAGAAAAGAAAAAATAGAAGGAAATATAAATAATATAACCACAAATATTTTATATCGTTGACATGATTTGTTTAAAATGCTATAGTAATTAAAATGTATGAAGGGAAAAGTGGTGAAAATGTAAAAATAGAAGGGCTTTCGCGTTTTGCATATATTGCAAAGACCGCAGACGTATAATTTACTGGTGAGAACGCGGAACACTTATAATCGGGCGCGTAACTGCCCGGCTTTTTTACTATATTATAGACAATTGGGATGGGATTGGATGAGAAAGGAGAGTGTGTATGGGTCTTTTTAAAAATATTTTCGGGAACGGAAATAAGGATGAAGGGATACCAATCTGTGCGCCCGCAGCCGGGAAGCTGGTTCCGTTAAGTGAGGTCAGTGATCCCACGTTTTCGGATGGCATTTTGGGACAGGGGGCGGCAGTTATTCCCACAGGCAATCAGTTTTTCTCGCCTGTGGACGGTACGGTCACTACGGTGTTTCCTACGGGGCATGCGGCGGCTCTCACCTCTGCGGAGGGGGCGGAGGTGCTGCTGCATATCGGATTGGATACGGTGAAGCTGAACGGGAAACATTTTACCATCCATGCGGAGGAAGGTCAGCAGGTGAAAAAGGGAGACCTGCTTCTGGAGGCGGATCTGGAACAGATCAAAGCGGAAGGATTTGACATTATCACACCGGTCGTTATCTGCAACACAGATGATTTCGCGGAAGTCACGATGGCGGAGGCGCAGGATGTAGAGCCTGGGGACACTATTTTAATTTTAAAGAAATAAGGGTTTTGTTTTAGCGGAGGTGGGGATGGAAAGATACATTGGAAAGAGCGTGATGAGGGGAATTGCCATAGGCAGGATATACCTTTATAAGAAGGTGGACGTTCAGGTGACGGATCAGAAAGTGCCGGATGTGGAAGCTGAGCGGGAACGTTTCTTTGCAGCAGTGGAGCAGGCGAAAGCGCAGCTTACGCGGCTCTATGACGAGGCCCTGCAGAATGTGGGAGAGGAGCACGCCGCTATCTTTGATGTACATAAAATGCTTTTGGAGGATGAGGACTATCTGGAAACTGCCGCAGGGGAGATAGAGAACGGTTATAATGCGGTGTATGCAGTCGATCAGGCGGGAACCCAATTTGCGGAGCTGTTTGCGGCGATGGACGACGAGTATATGAGAGGGCGGGCGGCGGATATACGGGATATTTCCCGGAGGGTGATCCGCATACTTCTGGATCTGCCGGATGAGGAGATCTCTTCGGATGAGCCGGTGGTTCTGGTGGCGGAGGATCTGACGCCCAGCGAAACGGTGAAGCTTGATAAAAAGAAAATTCTCGGCTTTGTGACCGTGAAAGGTTCGGCAAATTCCCACACGGCGATTCTGGCAAGGAGCATGAATCTGCCCGCACTGGTGAACGTGGATATTTCTCTTTCTGATGCGCTGCACGGACAGACCTGTGTGGTGGACGGATTCGAGGGTGAGTTTCTGGTGGAGCCGGAGGAGGAGATACTGTCCGAAAAGGTTGTGCGGAAAAACCAGTGGGTAGCGGATCTGGAAGCCCTTGAAAAGCTGAAAGGACAGGATAATATCACAAAGAGCGGAAAGCGGATAGACATCTTTGCGAATATCGGAAACGTGGAAGATGCGGAGGCGGCCTGTGCGGCGGATGCCGGAGGAATCGGCCTTTTCAGAAGTGAGTTTCTCTATCTGGGCAGAGAGACCTTTCCGTCGGAAGAGGAGCAGTATGCGGCATACAGGGCCGTCCTTGAGAAGATGGAAGGAAAGAAGGTCGTGATCCGCACACTGGATATCGGAGCGGATAAAAAGGTGGACTATTTTGGGCTGGAGCCGGAGGAAAATCCGGCGCTCGGTTACCGGGCGATCCGTATCTGTCTGGACCGGGAGGAGATATTTATCACCCAGCTTCGGGCGCTCTACCGTGCGGCTGCGCATGGTAAGCTGGCAATCATGTTTCCCATGATTATATCTGCGGATGAGATAAAGCGGATTAAGCAGATCGTGGAGATGGTGAGGGAGGAGCTTGTCAAAGAAGGGAAGTCCGTGGGAGAAGCGGAGCTTGGCATTATGATCGAGACGCCGGCGGCGGCTGTGATTTCCGACAAGCTGGCGGAGGAGGTGGACTTTTTCAGCATCGGAACAAACGATCTCACACAGTATACGCTGGCGGTAGACCGGCAGAACCAGAAGCTGGACGGAATTTGCGATACCCATCACGAGGCGCTGCTTCGTCTGATCGAGATGACTGTGAAGAATGCGCATGAGGCAGGTATCTGGGTGGGAATCTGCGGAGAGCTGGGAGCCGATACGGAGCTGACGGAGTGGTTTTTGAAGATTGGCGTGGATGAGCTGAGTGTAGCGGCATCCGCAGTATTAAAGGTACGTGGGGCGGTGAGAGCGCTGCCATAACATAAATTAAGGAGGGAGGATATTAAGAAATGAGGGATTTTACTTATGTAATTAAGGATCCGGTGGGGCTGCATGCCAGACCTGCGGGTCTGCTGGTAAAGAAGGCGGGCGAGTTTACCAGCAGGATTACGATCGAGTCAGGGGGTAAGAGCGCTGAGGCGAAGAAACTGATTATGCTGATGGGGCTCGGAATCAAGCAGGGTGCGGAGGTTGTCTGCCGGATTGAGGGCGAGGACGAGGATGCCGCGCACGAAGCGCTCGCAAAATTTTTTGAAGAAAATTTATAAAATGATGGGGAGGTAGTGCATATGATGAAATATTTACAGAAACTTGGGAAGTCCCTGATGCTGCCGGTGGCGTGTCTGCCGATCTGCGGTATTTTGATGGGAATCGGATATGCGTTGTGTCCTGAAACGATGCAGGGCGGCGACATTGCCGGGACAGGATTTTTAAGCCTTCTGGGATTCTTTCTTGTGAAGGCGGGCGGTGCCTTAATTGACAATATGGCATGGCTTTTCGTTATCGGCGTAGGCGTTGGAATGGCGGATGACCATGACGGCACGGCAGGTCTTGCGGCATTGGCTTCCTGGCTGATGATGACGAATCTGCTGGCTGTCGGCACAGTGACGACGCTGATGCCCTCCGTTGCGGATAATGCGAACAAGTCGCTTGCTTTCGCGAAAATAGCAAATCCGTTTATCGGTATTCTGGCAGGTATCATCGGAGCGAGCTGCTACAACAAATTTAAGTCCACGAAGCTGCCGGATTGGCTTTCCTTCTTCAGCGGCAAGCGCTGTGTAGCTATAGTATCGGGCGTGGTATCCATCGTGGCATCAGCGATTCTGCTGTTTGTATGGCCCGTTGTGTTCGGCGCGCTGATTGCAGTAGGTCAGGGTATTGTCGGAATGGGCGCGGTAGGTGCAGGTATCTACGCTTTCCTGAACCGTCTGCTGATTCCTACAGGTCTGCACCATGCACTGAACAATGTGTTCTGGTTTGACACCATTGGTCTCGGTGATCTGACCCATTTCTGGGCGGGCGAGACCAGCGCGGATGTATCCTGGAGTCTTGGTATGTATATGTCGGGATTCTTCCCCTGCATGATGTTCGGTATTCCCGGTGCGGCGCTGGCTATGATTCATACGGCAAAGAGCGATAAGAAGAAAGTGGCTATCGGCCTGGTGGCTTCTGCGGCTGTCTGCTCCTTTGTATGTGGCGTTACGGAGCCTTTCGAGTTTGGTTTCATGTTCCTTGCACCGGTTCTGTATCTGATTTATGCGCTGCTTTACGGTATCTTTACGACGATCACCGTACTGCTCGGCTTCCGTGCAGGCTTCAGTTTCTCGGCAGGCGCGACGGATTTGGTTTTCTCGGCGTTCCTTCCTGCAGCAGATAAAACATGGATGATCCTTCCTCTGGGCATTGCGGCTTTTGTGGTATTCTATGTGGTGTTCCGCTTCGCTATCGTGAAGTTTGACTTAAAGACACCCGGCAGAGAGGATGACGATGTGGAGGCGGAGAAGAAGGCGGTTCTTTCCAACAGTGATTTCGCGGAAGTGGCTGCCATCATTCTGGAAGGCCTTGGCGGCAAGGGTAATGTGAAGTCCCTTGACAACTGCATTACAAGACTCCGTCTGGAAATCAACGATTACACACAGGTGGACGAAAAGAAGATAAAATCTGCGGGAGTGGCTGGTGTTATGAGACCCAGCAAAACTGCGGTGCAGGTAATTGTGGGAACCAAGGTGCAGTTTGTGGCGGATGAGATGAAGAAGATGCTGTAAGCTGGCCGGAAAATCGTGAGTTTAAGGGCAGTCTCTTGGGAGGCTGCCCTTTTCTGCGGTCTAATCCTCGATTTTACAGTGATTAACGGCATAATCAAGAAATATGCCGATTAATTCATTGCGGCTGTGACCGGTTCTGGCAGAAATGGCATCAATGTTTTCGACGAGTTCTTCCTTGATTCTGATAGAAAAAGTTTTGTATCCATCATTTCCTTTGTATTTTTTCGGTCTAATTATCAACTTATCATCATCAGACATAGAGTCACCTCAACTTTTCATTTCCGAAATTCCTTTCCCATTAACATATATTTTAATATTGAAACACATCCTAAAATATGTTATAAATATATGTTATATAAGATAACATATATTTATACGGTGAGAGAAAGGGAGAAAGTATGAGAAAACTAATCAAAATTGCCACGTGGGTGGGCATGCTGATAATTGGGATGTTCAGTTTAGCCGCCTGTGGGCACAAAGTGGCGGATGAGGAACAGGTCAGGCAGGAATTGGAAACGAACAGTCAGTTTCGGTTTTTGGGAGAAGACGAGCAGATTGAGGAAGTTGTGATTGAAAAGCGCCAGACAGATAAAGAACAGAAGACGGATACGGTTTGGTGTACTGTCACAACAAGCGATGCAGAGGCATCCTGTCAAAAAGAGGTGGTTCTTACCTATGGCTTGCATGATAAAACAGGATGGGTTTTGGATGATATAGATGTGGCATCCAGAGATGAGTGGGTTATGACTCCGCTAAAGGGTGTTGAAGACAGTGATCTGCCGGCTTTGCTTTCCGGTCAGGCATTGGTCATAGAGGATGAAGAATGGCTGATGATACGGGAAAGTCTGTTAAATATAAAAATAGAGAACCAGCAAACCAATCTGGAACAAAAAACGGATCAGGTAACTGTTTCTTTCGTTCTTGATGATAAATTGGAAAGGGCAGAAGGAAAAATAGAGGTGGTATTTGTTTTTGATCAGGAGTGGAAATTTGATTCTGTAATTTCCATGGATGATTTTTCGGTATCTATGAAAGAAGAGTATGCTTTACATGTTTCTGACGACGATCTGATCAGTAAAGTGACGGAAAAGGAACTTTCGATTGGAAAGACAAAGCAGACAGTCCCCGTCGAAAAGGCGGAAATATCGGATTTTAAGGTGGTTGAACAGAAAACAGAATCGAAGGGAAACAGGCAAATATATGAGTGCAGCTACAAAGTGAATCAGTTTGGGAGTGTGCTAGAGGCTGCATCAGAAATTATCTATACCTATCAGGAGGGAGCCGGTTGGAACGGTTCGGTAAAGCAAACGGTATCCGACATAATTTCATCAGATATTGCAGGTAATTGGGCTGGAACTTACGTTTATATCAGTAAAAAGAATGCGGAATTACATATATCAGAAATAGAGGATGACGGTAGGGTAACGGCTACCTATAGCTTTGATGAGGGAAGTTATGCGTTATCCGGCACATGGGATCGAAAAAGCCTTAAATTGCAATTGGAAGCAGGGGAGTGGATTGAGAAACCTGATAAAATCCGTTTCCATAATGATAAGGATAACATGATCGGAGAGTTAGTCCTGGAAAAAGAACGATTAGAGGTGAATACAGGACAAGGGTTGATCTATTTTACAAAGGAAGGAGAGTGAAAGTAATATGGGATACATTGGTGCGAGATATGACTTAAATAAATGCTATCGTTTCAATGAATATAACGAAGCGATAGCATATGCAAAGAAAAATATGGAGATAGAAGGCGTTAGGGAACAATATCAAAAGCTGCTCGCGGAAAAAGACAACTATGTTCAGGATATAAAGGGCATAACAGAACCTGAAAAAGAGAACGAAGACAAAAAATATACTGATTGGGGAAATTGGATCAGGAAAAAGAATCTGTGTGTCAGGATTACAATAGGATTTGTCATCATGACGGTTATAAATATGGTGCTTGGCGGCGTTTTGCCTTTTGCGTTACATACGCTCATCATGAAATTAAGCTTATTTCTGTTTATACTGATTCCTGCATCAGCCGTTACGAAAGTGGGACAGATCATATCTGAAAGAGCATATTATAAGTATATGGAACCAATAGGAAATAGAATACGGATCAGAAATAACAATTTTGCAGAATATGCTCGAGCATGTAATCAGACAATAGATGATCTGTTTCTTATGTCGCTTGAACCGGCACACCGGGAAATGGTAATGATGCGCAGGGAACAGGCAAAACAGCATGAAGAAATGATGCGTATGGAGAAAGAGCGCCTGAAACTGGAAAAGGAGCGTATTCGCATTGAAAAAGAACGTCAGGTGGATGCCAGAAATGCGAATGAGGAGGCCAGACGTACAAGAGAAGCACAGGAGCGGCTGCTCAGGATAGAAGAAGACAGGGAAATCCGTTATAAGTGTCGATAAGAGAGATAATATAAAAGGTGTCTGCTTTATAGGGACACCTTTTGCCATGGATAAACGGAAAGGAATGACAAATGAAAAGTAGCCGGAGATATGTTTTTATATTACTTTGTGTATGCGCTTTGGTTATGCTTTTTTTGACAATATATTTTATAAAAAGAGATTCTGTGTCAGAGGAAAATACGGTAACCTGCCGCGAGTGGATTGAAATGTTAACAGAGCAGATGGGGATACAGGAGTACACAGCGGAAACGGACACCAATTTTGATGGAGAAGATTTTGCGACCGGACAATTTATCGCAGTGACTGCAATGAAAGCGGTTGGAGAAAGTAAATTCAGAATTAGTTTAGGCACAAAAGATGCCATAACAGACGATACATATGTAGAATTTGCGCTGGAATATGGGATTGTGGAAGAAGAAAGACTAAAAAAGGGTTTTACCAGAGAAGAATGCGAACAGGTTTTGGAAACGCTTAAACGTTTATACTTCACTGAATTTTGGAAAGACAATTATTCTGATGTTGTGTATCATGATGATGTGATTGAATTATCTCCAAAATCTGTACTGCGAAGTGACATAAACGGCACTGAAATTGCGGTTACGGATGATGTGATTCGGTCCTGTAAAACGGGAGATATCATTGTATTTACACAGGAGAATACGAATCTCAAACTTGCAAGGAAAATTATCGATATAGATTCGGCCGGGACATTAACGCTTGACACTGTGGAATTGAATGAGGTGGTGGAATCCCTTACTGTGTCGGATATTGTGGAAGTGACTTTTGACGATATCATGCGCTATTATGGGTTAGACAAAAAGACAGGCGCATCCAATGATTTGCTGCACCGGCAGACTGATAGCAGTTTTATGGACGCTTCTTTATTTTCCGGTTCGGTAAACAGCGAAGGCTATAAACTTACCGTCACTACACAGGGGGAGGATGAAAAAAGAGGCATCGTAGTACAAATTACGGAGAACGCAACAGGGATAACCTATACAATTCCGATCAGTGATAAAGTCAGCAGGAATGATGATTATGCTGCAGAAATAAATATAGATAAAATATGCGTCGGAGGGCAGGTTGATTATTCGTTTTTGGGTGGTTTGAAGTATGCAGAAGCAGCGGTGGATGCGCATGCAACATTTAAAAGTGAGATCAAAGCAGAAAAAGAGAAGCCAATTCTCTTATTTGAAACACCCGTTCCGTTGGGAAATGGCATTCTGGGGGCAAAGATAAAGCTTTATCTGGTTCTTTCAGTGAACGGGAATATTACGTTTGAAGCGGAACTTCCGATAGAAGCGTCGGTATCTTATGAACAAAACAGAGGATTGAGAAAGTTTGATCACCGTATTGCGGTTGAAGACCCGACGATCGAGGTGAATTGTGATGCAGGTGCAGGGATTCGAGTCGAGCCTGTATTGATGGTACTGGGGTGCCCTAACGTGATGGATGTGGAAATTGAGATCGGTGTAAGCGCAGCGGCAAAAGTGAATACGCGGCCAAATTCACAGATTTGTTCGGATTTATCCGTATCATTTCCGGTAATGACTGTTTCGGTTTGTGGAGATGACGAGATAGATACGATAATCGGAGCCTTGGGGATATCGGGAGAATGGGAAATCATAACTTCGGAGGATGCACCGAAAAAGTTGGGGTTACATTATGAAATTATTCCCGGTAAAGGGATGCAGTTTGTGAAAGAATGCACTTATGTAGAATCGAGAGAAGACGTTTCGGAGACAGTACAACGAAAAGAAGCTGTGTCAGATGGCCTGTCTGAGTTTACACAGATCAGCGATTATGAGGGGCCGATCGAGCTGTGGATAAACGCGCCGTTTGAGGATGCGGGTGAATATTATATAGTGAAGGGAGATTTACAGGTATCTTATTCGATTTTACAGAGAGAATTTAATAAATTGCATGCGGGAGACCACTTTACTGTTTTGGATAAGGAATTTGTATTGGGAGATCGGTTAGAAACAGAAGATTTTCCGGCAGAGATTTATGCGGTTTACTGTGTGAACGATGATTGCAGTTATTATATACAGACGAAGGTTGCGCTGGACTTTGGAAGTATAAATTTTGGTTATCCCATATGCCGTTCCGTTCCGGATTATGATGCCGTTTACGAGTCAATGGAAATATTGTATAGTGATTTAGACATTCGTGAGATTAAAATAGCAAAGGGCACTGATATCACGTCATTGACAGCAATGGGAGAAATTGCATATACGGCGGAGGAATGTTTTGAAAATCATGTTCTGATTGATGACTGGCTGGATATCGCAAATTTTTCGTCCGTTTATGGTGAATTAGATTTTCCGATCCACTGTTATACTGCATTTGATGAAAACGGTGAGATTGCCAGCATTGTATGGGATTCATTTGGGTAAAATGTTGATTGGTGTGATAATAGATGAAATATATGGAAAAGCGGTCACATAGTATGCGGCCGTTTTTTTTTGCGGCCGGAATTTCCGTATCGGGGGAAAACAGGTACAAAGTTGCAGGTTTCCCGCATATATTTGAAATGAGAATAAACTGCGGGAGACTGCAATGGCTGAAAAGAGAAAATGGAACGATAAGTTCTGGCTTGCGATGGGGGAACTGGAAAATAAAATACAGCGGGAACGCCGGGGGCGGGAAAAGAGTGTCTGGCCTGAGCCGGAAAAAGTGGAGGCATGGAATGAAGAAAGGCAGCGTCAGAGGGGGTGCGGACAGTATTGCGGCTCTGTGAGCGCCGCGGAGAGGACACAGACCAAGGAGGAACATAAACGGGAACTGTTCCTTAAAAATGTGGCTGTACAGACAGCGAAATCGGCAGCTTTCCTGCTGGCGGCGGTGGCGTTGATTCAGGGCATCGCGAGATTCCTGCCTGATTCCATCACCGTGAGCAGTTCCGTGGGAGGAAGGGAGCTGCCCATTTACTGCGTGGAGACGGATAAAAAGCAGGTGGCGCTCAGTTTTGACGCGGCGTGGGGGAATGGGCGGTTGATGGAAGGGGATTTTTTAATTTCGTTATGCAGCTGATGGCAGGTGAAAATGCGTGTAATGATAAGTCTCATACCATGCATATAAATACAAAAATGGGACTTGAGACAGGGGTTGACACAGATGCGCAGGCCGGATACATACGAAGTGGTCAGAGAATATGATAATCATTATGGGCTGGAAGAACTGGTCAGGCGTATTGTGCGCTGTCATCTAGAGGACGGCTGTGGGGAAAACGCGGAACCGAAGCTCCCGGAATGCACAGCGGCGCGTGGCAGTGAACCGCTTCTTGGATAAAGAATATATGTCAGAAAATTTTAACCAGCTAAAAACGGCATTATACATTCGCCTTTCGCGGGAAGACGGAGATAAGGCGGAAAGTCTGAGTGTGAGTAACCAGCGTCTGCAGTTAAAGGAGTACATTGACAGCCGCGATGATCTAAGCCTGTATGACATATACGTAGACGACGGATATACAGGTACAAATTTTTGCCGTCCGAATTTTCAACGGATGATTAAGGATATTGAAGATAAGAAAGTACAGTGTGTAGTGGTCAGAGATTTATCCAGGCTTGGCAGAAGCACAAAGGTTTCAGAGTACATAAATGAGTATTTTCCGGGCAAAAAAGTCCGTTTTATTGCCGTAAACGATTCCGTGGACAAAAGATATTATGATATCGATGCCGGTGATGACATGATGATTGACGTCAAAAGCATGTTCAACGGCCTTTATCCGAAAGATATATCTAAAAAGGTGCGGTCAACTTTCAGGAGCAAACAGGAAAACGGCCAGTTTATCGGTGCCTTTGCGAGTTTCGGTTATGTGAAGTCTGCAAAGGATCATAATAAACTGGAGGTTGATGAATATGCGGCAGGCATTGTCCGACGTATTTTTGCCATGTATATCAAAGGTACGGGGCAGAGTACGATCGCTAAAATCCTGAATGCGGAGGAGGTACCCTGTCCGTCTGTGTATAAAAAAAGGCAGGGACTGAACTACCACAACAACAATCGGCTTGATACCACTTCTTACTGGACTTATTCAACGATTAGAAACATTCTCAAAAATGAAATTTATATCGGGAATATGGTGCAGAATAAGAGTTTCAGGCATATGTGCAAAAAGAGCGCGGTGAGTCTGCCAAGAGAGCAGTGGATTGTTGTTGAGAATACCCATGAACCGATCATAGACAAGGATACATGGAATAAGGTGCAGGAGCTGCTGAAGAGAAATACAAGACAGACCAATCTTGCGGAGAATATTCACATGTTTGCGGGATATTTGAAGTGCGGTGACTGTGGGCGTGCCATGGTTAAAATAAAACGTGGCGGTGTATGCTGTTTCAACTGTGGAAGCTATAACCGATACGGGAAGAAATTCTGCAGCATCCATAATATAACGGAACAGGAAATGGAAGAAATCATTCTGTATGATCTTAATCTGATTATCCGATCCATTAAAGATGTAGGCAGTATTATTAAAGAAGAGCAGAAACGACAAAAAAAGAACCTTGCGGATTCTCTGGGAGATGTAACTAAATGCCGGGCGGAAATTGGGCGCCTTATGAGAAAGAAAGAACGCGCCTACGAGGATTATTCAGATAATATCATCACAAGGGATGAGTATGTAAATTATAGGGATAAATACGAGGAACAGATAGCCGTTATCAGTTCAAGAATCGACACGGTCGAGCGGGTGAAGGAGCGTATACCCGAAAAAAGCCCCTGGATCAAAAAGCTGATGCAGCGCGGGGAGCTGTACCGTCTTGACAGGGAGATTGTAGTCGAAATGATTTCCATGATTTATGTTTATGAAGGCAATAGAATTAAGATTGTCTATAAGTTTTCGGATGAACTGGAAACATTACTGAACAGGAAGCCCGTGTGAAACAGTTGTTTTTGCCGTTAAAATTGCCTATAATAAAGCTAGTGATGGAAGTGTAAAGGATGGATGCCACAAAGGGGGCTGTTATGTGCGAAGAAAGAAAACAAATAAATTATACGGTTGTTTGCGTTAATGAATTTGCACGCAGGCATAACCTGAAAATAAAAGAGGCATTCCAGTTTCTTTTTCAACATAAGGCGATAGAATTCCTGAAGGAGAATTATGATATAGAGCATACATTGTCGCTGGATGATGCGCTGGATGATATGCTTACGGTTTGCAGAAAGAATGGAGGGATGCTTGTATGATTTTGTATCATGGAACAAATCTTGATATACAGTCAATTGATTTGGCACTGTGTCGTCCCTACAAGGATTTCGGCAAAGGTTTTTATACGACGGAGCTGTTAGAACAGGCACAGAAAATGGCAAATCGTGTTGCAAGGATTTATGGCGGCACTCCTATTGTAAACGTTTATGAAACATCTGATGACCTGTTAAAAAGAAATGAATTGAATATTATGGATTTTGGCAATATGCCATCGAAAAATTGGGCATTATTTGTAATGAATAACCGAAATAAGTCTTTTGTGGACTACGGAAATAGGCATTGCAATTTTGACTGTAAGTACGATATTGTTTCAGGTCCGATTGCAGATGATGACATGACGGTACTGTTTCGTCAATATCAGAATAACATGATTTCTCTGGATATGCTGATAAATGGAATGACGTATAAGAAGACCACGAGCCAATATTCATTTCATACGGAAAGAGCAGTAAAATTTTTGAAGAAAGTTGGTGTTTCATCTTGACAAAGCAGGAGCAGCTTGTTGAATATCAGATTCAGGATATCATTGCGTATATAGTTACGGATACACAGATTGAATATGATAAGGCTATGGACATGTTCTATAATT
The DNA here is from genome assembly GCA_947176065.1 of uncultured Lachnospiraceae bacterium. Classification (GTDB taxonomy): domain Bacteria; phylum Bacillota; class Clostridia; order Lachnospirales; family Lachnospiraceae; genus UBA3282. The sequence goes on from CAMWPB010000002.1 coordinate 68,428, forward strand.
CACAAACCTTTGATAAACTTACAGATGTTGAGACTGGATTATACCTTGAAAGTCCGGCGTATGTCTATGGCCTTTTTCAGGATGAAAGAAATTTTGGGCACTTGATTCAGGCGGAGATATAAAGTGATACTCCTTTAGAAACTTAGAAGCTGGTTTACGAAAGGCAGGAAACGGCCTGGGTCACTGTCTTTTTCCATCAATATAACATCTCCGTGGGGGAACGAGGATACTGGCCGCATTCTGGAGACCCTTAAGAAGCACAATGTAAAAGTGACTTTCTTTATGACGGGCGGCTGGGTGGAATCTTATCCCGAGGATGTGAGGGCGATTCTGGCGGACGGCCACGATCTGGGCAACCACAGCGAGAATCATAAAAACATGTCACAGCTCTCCGACGAACAGTGTCAGGAGGAACTGATGAAAGTACATACCAAGGTGCAGGAGCTGACGGGGTATGAGATGTGTCTGTTCCGGCCGCCCTACGGGGATTATGACAATCATGTCATAAAGAATGCGCAGAAATGCGGATACTATCCGATCCAGTGGTCGATTGATTCTCTGGACTGGAAGGATTACGGTGTGGACGATATCGTCGAACGGGTGGTGGAGTCTGATAAGCTGAATAACGGGGCAATCATTCTCATGCACAACGGTGCGAAGTACACAGCGGATGCGCTGGACGCGGTGATTACCGGCCTGCAGGATAAGGGATATGAGCTGGTGCCCATCTCCCAGCTTATTTATAAGGATAATTACCACATGAAGGCGGATGGAACGCAGGTGTCGGGGGAGTGAGTCATTGTAGGGAAAAGAATAAGGGGCTGCTGTACTTCGGTATGGCAGCTTTTTTTGTAATATTACTTTTTGTTGTGAAAAACAATATGAACAGATGATTTGTTGTATACTTGTTGTCAAATTAAGGAGCTGGGAGGAAGGTTATATATGGATAAGGATTCTTTCTCGTTTGTTGTATATATCATTCATGCCTGCGCCAATAAATGGAACATGCTGCCGTCCGTGGTTTACCAGAAATTACAGAGCGCGGGGTGTATTGAGAGCTATCTTGTGTCCCACTATAGTATTCTGAATACACAAGGTACGGAGTATGTTGTGGATGATGTCGAGAAATATCTGGAAGTGCGGGGTGTGACAATATGATTGTTTATCATGAAGGCTGCTGTTCTGGGAAGAGATGCAGCTGTCGTGAACTGCTATCATATGAAGGATGATATGTATGATTTGCGGGTAAAATCTTTTGATGAAGATTTGATGGATTGGATTGATTTTGTGTGCAGATGCCGGGATGGAGAGACAGACTATCGGAAATATAACCCAGATCGCTTTTATCACCCAGAAGGCAATAGACAGGCTGCTACAATTTGAATCCTTTGAGGAGGCGTAGGCGATGGATATCTATTACCACAGCAGACTGGCAGATAAGATCCACCAGGGGGTTGAGGGGGTACAGTATCTTGACTTCAAAGTACTTGTACAGATTTTATGCGAAACGGAGCAGGAGCTGTTTGGCTAAACTTAATGTAGTAAACAGCATGGAAATACAAAAGAATGGCATTGCAGCGCTTAAAGCTGCGCCGGGAGTTACAGATGAAAATCTGCATTGTTAAAATGCGGATTTTTTTGTATACTTATTTTTAGTATGGAAACAGAAGAGACAGAAGAACGGAGGATGAATATGCCACGCAGAACAGATATTCACAAGGTACTAATCATCGGCTCGGGCCCGATCATCATCGGACAGGCCTGTGAGTTTGACTATTCGGGGACGCAGGCGTGTAAAGCGCTTCGTAAGCTGGGGTATGAGATCGTGCTTGTCAATTCCAACCCGGCGACGATCATGACGGACCCGGAGACGGCGGATGTGACGTATATTGAGCCGCTCAATGTAGAACGGCTGGAACAGATCATTGCAAAGGAGCGTCCCGACGCACTGCTTCCCAACCTGGGCGGGCAGTCGGGGCTGAATTTATGCGCGGAGTTAAATAAAGCGGGTATTTTAGAAAAATATAATGTTCAGGTCATCGGCGTACAGGTGGACGCCATCGAGCGGGGCGAGGACCGCATCGAGTTTAAGAAGACCATGAACGCGCTGGGCATCGAGATGGCCCGCAGCGAGGTGGCCTACTCCGTGGAGGAGGCGCTTTCCATCGCGGAAAAGCTGGGCTACCCGGTGGTGCTGCGCCCGGCCTACACCATGGGCGGCGCAGGCGGCGGTCTTGTTTACAATAAGGATGAGCTGAAGGTAGTGTGCGCCAGAGGGCTGCAGGCAAGCCTTGTGGGGCAGGTGCTGGTAGAGGAATCCATTCTCGGCTGGGAAGAGCTGGAGCTTGAGGTGGTGCGGGATGCGGACAACAACATCATTACCGTATGTTTTATTGAAAACATTGACCCGCTGGGCGTACACACGGGAGATTCCTTCTGCTCCGCGCCAATGCTGACCATCTCGGAGGAATGCCAGAAGCGTCTGCAGGAGCAGGCCTATAAAATCGTGGAATCGGTGCAGGTGATCGGCGGCACAAACGTGCAGTTTGCCCACGATCCCGTATCGGATCGGATTATCGTCATCGAGATCAATCCCCGGACTTCCCGTTCTTCCGCGCTGGCAAGCAAGGCCACGGGTTTTCCGATCGCGCTGGTGTCTTCCATGCTGGCGGCGGGCCTGACCCTGAAGGACATTCCCTGCGGGAAGTACGGAACGTTGGATAAATACGTGCCGGACGGCGACTATGTGGTGATCAAGTTTGCGCGCTGGGCCTTTGAAAAATTCAAAGGCGTGGAGGATAAGCTGGGCACCCAGATGCGCGCCGTGGGTGAGGTAATGAGCATTGGCAAGACGTATAAGGAGGCGTTCCAGAAGGCCATCCGTTCCCTGGAGACGGGGCGCTATGGTCTGGGACACGCGAAGGATTTCGATACGCTGCCGAAGGAAGAGCTGCTGCGGCGGTTGAATACGCCCTCCAGCGAACGGCATTTCCTTATGTACGAAGCGCTCCGCAAAGGCGCCACGGTGGAGGAAATCTTTGAGATCACCAGAGTGAAGGCTTATTTTATCGAGCAGATGAAGGAGCTGGTGGAGGAAGAGGAGGCCATTTTAGGGCACAAAGGGAATATGCTGCCTGACGAAATGCTTGTGACGGCCAAGAAGGACGGCTTTTCCGACAAATATCTGAGTCAGCTGTTGGAGATACCCGAGGCGGATATCCGTAACCGCCGCCTTGCGCTTGGCGTGGAGGAGGCATGGGAGGGCGTGCATGTCAGCGGTACAGAGAACAGCGCGTACTACTATTCTACCTACAACGCGCCGGATAAAAACCCGGTGAACGAGGAGAAACAGAAGATTATGATTCTGGGCGGCGGCCCCAACCGCATCGGACAGGGCATCGAGTTTGACTACTGCTGTGTGCACGCGGCGATGGCGCTGAAAAAGCTTGGTTTTGAGACGATCATTGTGAACTGCAACCCGGAGACGGTGTCCACCGATTATGACACCTCCGATAAGCTGTATTTCGAGCCTTTGACGTTAGAGGATGTATTGAGTATTTATAAGAAAGAAAAGCCGCTTGGCGTGATCGCGCAGTTTGGCGGACAGACCCCCTTAAATCTGGCGTCGGAGCTGGAGCAGAACGGGGTTCGGATTCTGGGCACTTCCCCCTCGGTTATCGATCTGGCGGAGGACCGCGACCAGTTCCGTGCCATGATGGAGAAACTGGAAATCCCCATGCCGGAGTCGGGCATGGCCACCACGGTGGAGGAGGCGCTTGGCATTGCGGAAAGGATCGGCTACCCGGTGATGGTACGGCCTTCCTATGTACTCGGCGGCAGGGGCATGGAAGTGGTCTACGACGATGCGAGTATGACGGAGTACATGAATGCGGCGGTGGGTGTGACGCCCGACAGACCGATTCTGATCGACCGTTTCTTAAACCATGCGCTGGAGTGCGAGGCGGACGCCATCAGCGACGGCAGCCACGCCTTTGTGCCCGCGGTGATGGAGCACATCGAGCTGGCGGGTATCCACTCAGGGGATTCGGCGTGTATTATTCCCTCCGTGCACATTCCGCCGGAGAGCGTGGAGACCATCAAGGAGTATACGAGAAAGATTGCGGAGGAAATGCATGTCAAGGGACTGATGAACATGCAGTATGCCATCGAGAACGGCAAGGTATTCGTGCTGGAGGCCAATCCCAGGGCGTCCCGCACCGTACCGTTGGTGTCCAAGGTCTGCAACATCCGCATGGTGCCTCTTGCCACGGAAATCATTACCTCGGAGCTTACGGGACGGCCGTCGCCGGTTCCTGCATTAAAAGAACAGGTGATACCGAATTACGGCGTGAAGGAGGCGGTGTTCCCCTTCAACATGTTCCCGGAGGTGGACCCGGTTCTCGGGCCGGAAATGCGGTCCACGGGCGAGGTGCTGGGCCTTTCCCGCTCCTACGGCGAAGCCTTCTTCAAGGCGCAGGAGGCGGTGCAGTCCAAGCTGCCGCTTGAGGGCACGGTGCTGATTTCCGTCAATAAGAAGGATAAGGACGAGGCGGTGGAAGTGGCGAAGAGTCTGGCTGAGGATGGGTTTAAAATTGTGGCTACCGAGGGCACTTACAACCTGATCACGGCGGCAGGGGTTCCCGCTGTCAAGGCCAAAAAGCTCTATGAGGGGCGGCCTAACGTGGGCGATATGATCACCAACGGCGATTTTGACCTGATCATCAATTCCCCCGTGGGCAAGGACAGCGTACATGACGACAGCTATCTGCGCAAGGCGGCGATCAAGGCCAAAGCGCCCTATATCACCACAGTGGCGGCTGCGAAGGTGACGGCGGAGGGGATTCATTACCTGAAAACCCACAAGGGCAGCGAGGTGAAGTCGCTGCAGGAGCTGCATGGGGAGATCCATGACAAAAAATAGGGCGGGAAGTAGAATTTGCATCGAAAAGGTGTTATCATAAAAGAAAAATGTGTGAAAGGATGGGCTGAAAATGAAGCTGGATGTAGGTGCAGTAGGAAAGTGGGAGAAGTCTCTGAGAGAGGCGGAATATATGAGCGATGACGACCACATTATTGAACACACGAAGGGCGACCTGTGGGAAATGATGTCGCAGACGAGGGGAAATTTCTTTTTCACAAATGAGAAGTTTATCTTTGTCGGAGGTCTGCTTGGCGCCAGCAACTTTGCCGTTAAGTACAGCGACATTAAGGAACTGAAGCTGGTCAATGTGGGCGGGCTGATTCCGATTATTCCGACAGGCATTATGGTGATCTGCCAAAATCCGGAAAACGGAAAGACTGTGAAACATAAGTGCTCTGTCATGAAGAGAAAAGAGTGGATCGAGTATCTTCGGGGAAAAGCGGGACTGTAAGGACACCGGGGATGAGGCATCGGATTGGTGCGCTTTTCTCATACGATCATATTAGTGTTTGACAAATGCAAATGGCTGTGGTATTCTATCTGAAAATTCGACGAGGAGACAAAGATATGTTTAACAGGAATCTGGTCCCGTTTATGGTCATTATGGGTATTATGCAGATTTTTCAGTTTACGGTCACAGCCTGAGGGCGGCGGCAAGCCGCCAAGCGCATGGCCGTAAGACGGAAAGTCTTATTTGGCTATGCGGGAATCAGGATTTAAGATAAGAGAACCGCATGGGAAGTACACGAAGGTGTATGGAACAGACGGTTCTCTTTTTTTACGCGAATAAGAGAAGCCTTTCGAGTCTGCTTATTCGATAAAGGAGGGAGGAAGTCATGCAGGCAATCACGGTGGAAAATTTATCAAAAACCTTTCGGGTAAAGCGGAAGGAAAAGGGGATGCGCGGCAGCATCAAAGCGATTCTGCATCCGCAGACAGAGGAGATCAGAGCGGTCAACGGGGTCTCTTTCTCCGTTGATGAGGGGGAGATGCTTGCCTTTATCGGGCCGAACGGCGCGGGGAAGAGTACCACCATCAAGATGCTGACGGGAATCCTCTATCCTGACGGCGGCCGGGTGGAGGTGCTTGGTATTGATCCGATGAAAAAGAGGAAACAGCTTGCCTATCGGATCGGCACGGTATTCGGACAGAAGGAGCAGCTCTGGACACATCTGACACCCTATGACAACTTCCGGTTTTTCGGGGCCATCTATGACCTTTCGGAGCGGGAGACGGAGGAGCGGATTGCAGAACTTTCGGAAAGGTTTGAACTGAACGCATTTATTGACACACCTGTCAGAAATTTATCGCTGGGACAGCGCATCCGCTGTGAAATTGTGGCCTCGCTGATCCATAAACCGAAGGTGCTTTTTTTGGATGAGCCGACGATTGGACTGGATCCGGTGGTGAAAGAGAATGTCCGGGAGCTGATTAAGCAGATGAACAGGGAGGAACACACCACGATTTTCCTGACCAGCCATGACGTGGGGGATATTGAGAAGCTGTGCAGACGCATTATCATCGTGAACGACGGGCAGATTGTGCTGGATGATTCTGTGGAGCGGTTGAAAAGCCATTATCAGGATAAGATGGCTGCAGACGTCTATGCCCGCAGTCAGGAGAGCGGAATGGCAGAAAAGTATGAGGAAGCGCCGAACATATCGCTGGAGGAGATCCTTGTGGATATCTACAGATCGGAAGAGGATGGGTGAGCTATGGGCAAATACGGGGATAAAAGTGTTTCAATGAATATAAAAGGCGTGCGCTTCAGGCCATGGCGTAAGTATGCGGTTATTTACCGGTCCGTACTGATGGAAAATTTGCAGTATGCGGCCAATATAGCCATGGGATTTTTCTCTTATTTTGTCTTTATCTTTATTTTTATTAAGCTCTGGGGATATATGTATCGGACGCCGGGGGAGTTGATTGCAGGCTACACGAAGGAGCAGATGATCTGGTATGTGATGATGACCGAGATGATGTTTTTCGGCTCTAACGCGGCTTCTGTGGCGGGGGAGGTAGCCAGAGACATCCGAAGCGGCAATATCGCGTATCTGATGAACAAACCGTACCATTATACATTGTATATTTTGTCGAGATACACCGGTGAGTGGAGCATCAGGCTGCCTATGTATGCGCTGCTGGCGGTAGTGATCGGGACGGTAATGGTTGGCCCTCTGCCGCATTTTCGGTTGACTGCGGTCCCGGCCATGGCGGTCTGTGTGGTTTTGGGGCTTACCATCCATGCGGTGTTCAAACTGTGTATCAGCCTGTTTTCGTTCTGGATTGAGGATGCGACACCGTTTCAGTGGCTGTATGATAAGCTGATTCTGGTAGTGGGGGTGATGTTCCCGGTTGAAATTTTTCCGAAAGCATTACAGCCGTTATTGAAGATGACACCGATCTATACGGTGTGCTACGGGCCGGCTAAACTGATCGTGGATTTCAGCCCGGAGAAATGTCTGGAAATTCTGGCGGCACAGATTTTGTATCTGACGGTGGGCTGCGTACTGATGAGTCTGATTTACAGGAAAGGAGTGAGGAAGCTGTATGTTAACGGCGGCTAAGAACCAACTGCGGGTGTGCCTGCTTTCCATGAAATATAATATGATGAGGGAGATGGTGAACAAGGTTACGTTTCTCACCAATGTCTGCTTTATGGTGTTAAACAATGCCTCCATTCTGGTACAGTGGATTATTCTGTTCCGTCTGCGGGAGGATGTGGGCGGGTATACGTTTCGGGAGATTCTGTTTCTCTGGGGGCTGACGGCGGCGTCTTTCGGGCTTTCACATATTCTGTTCGCGAGGGCGTTTTCCCTGTCGGATCTGATCATCAGGGGAAAACTGGACTCCTATCTGGTACAGCCGAAAAATGTACTGGTCAGCGTGCTCACCTCGTCCACCGATATTTCCGCGATCGGCGATTTCCTGTACGGGGTGGCGCTGGTGTGCGCCTGCAGACCCGGTGTGGGCGGTTTTTTCCTGTTTCTTCTGTTTACGGTGACAGGAACGGCCATCTTTACGGCCTTTGCTCTGCTCTTGGGGAGTCTGTCCTTTTGGTTTGTGCGGATGGATATACTGCAGGGGCAGATGGTTATGGGCGCGGTCAGCTTTGCCACATACCCGGACGGGATTTTTGAGGGCATTTCCCGGTTTCTGCTGTATTTTATCGTTCCGGTGGGGATGGCGGTCTGGTATCCGGTGCATGTGATAGTCAGCTTTCATGCGGGGATGTTCTTTGCGGTGCTTGGGTATGCCTGTGCGCTGTCCGTGACGGCAGTGGCGGTGTTTTACAGAGGGCTTAAAAGATATGCTTCGGGGAACCTGATGGAGGCGAGGATGTGAGACGGCTGCGCGGAATGGCAGGGATATAGCCGGGGAAGGTAAGCCGGGGCGTGGTTGGCGGAATACGACACACGGAATGCGATGCCGAAAGAAATATTTGACACTGGCTGTATTGTCGAGTAAAATAAAGTGTAATTTTATTATGCGTGATTTACGGAATGAAATTTTGCCAAAAGAGGGCAGCCACAGCCCGGATTAGACGGAAAGTATGAAATACCACAAATGCGTGGCGGAAGGCGGCGTATTTGTGGTTTTCACTTGAATAACAAGAGAAGGAGAGAAAGTCATGAAACAAATGAAAAAGAGGTGGAGGATGCTTGTGCCGACCGTCCTTTTGCTGGCGATGGCATTTTCCACAACGGTGTTTGCGGCGGAGGAGGAGATCGAGTATGTGCCTGACCTGCACGCTACGTTCTGGGCGCTGGTTCCGGCCATTGTGGCCATCGGGCTTGCGCTGATCACAAAAGAGGTCTACAGCTCCCTGTTTGTGGGGATTCTGATGGGTGCGCTTCTGTATTCGGGATTTCAGTTCGAGCTGACGATCACCCATATTTTCTCGGACGGGATCATCGGTGTGCTGTCGGACAGTTATAATGTAGGTATCCTTGTGTTTCTGGTAATTCTGGGGACAATGGTCAGCCTGATGAACAAGGCGGGCGGCTCGGCGGCTTTCGGGCAGTTTGCGGCAGACCATATCAAAAACCGGGTGGGTGCGCAGCTCGCTACCGTTCTTTTGGGCGTGCTCATCTTCATTGACGATTATTTTAACTGCCTGACTGTGGGCAGCGTGATGCGGCCGGTGACGGACAAGTTTAAGGTGTCGAGAACGAAGCTGGCTTACCTGATCGACGCTACGGCTGCACCGATATGTATTATCGCGCCGATTTCTTCCTGGGCGGCGGCGGTGACAGGCTTCGTGGAGGGCGAGGACGGATTTTCCATCTTTATCCGAGCGATTCCCTACAATTTTTACGCCATTCTCACAATCGTTATGATGGTCGGCATGGTGCTGATGAGAACAGAGTTTGGCAAGATGAAGGAGCATGAAAAGAATGCGGCGAGAAAGGGCGATCTCTTCACGACGCCCGGGCGGCCCTACGAGAATGCGAAGGAAGAGAAGGTGAACGCCAAGGGCGGCGTTGTGGATCTGCTGATTCCCATTGCCGCGCTGATTGTCTGCTGCGTGATCGGCATGATTTATACGGGTGGCTTCTTTGAGGGAGTAGGGTTTGTGGAGGCGTTCTCGAACTCCGATGCGTCTCTGGGCCTGACGCTTGGCAGCTTTTTCGGCCTGATCATCACGATCCTTCTCTACCAGATCCGCCGGGTGCTTTCCTTTAAGGAGTGTATGGATTGTATTCCGGAAGGATTTCGGGCGATGGTGCCTGCGATTTTGATTCTGACTTTTGCATGGACGCTGAAGGCAATGACAGACAGTCTGGGTGCGGATCTGTATGTGGCGGGAGTGGTGCAGTCCAGTGCGGGTGCGTTTATGAACTTCCTGCCGGCGATCATCTTTGTGGTAGGGTGCTTCCTTGCTTTTGCAACGGGTACTTCCTGGGGAACCTTCGGTATTCTGATTCCCATTGTGGTGGCGGTGTTCCAGAACGGCGATCCGCAGATGATGATTATGTCCATTTCCGCCTGCATGGCGGGCGCAGTTTGCGGCGACCACTGTTCACCCATTTCCGATACCACCATCATGGCTTCCGCGGGCGCGCAGTGCGAACATGTGAACCATGTGACGACGCAGCTGCCCTACGCGGTTCTGGCGGCGGTGGTTTCCTTTATCACCTACATCGTGGCAGGCTTTGTAAAGAGCGCGTGGATCGCGCTTCCTGTGGGAATTGTGCTGATGCTGGTTGTGCTGTTTGCGCTACGCAGCATAAACGGGATTGTGGAAACGTGAGAAGAACTTCTAAAACTTGGCAGCAGAGGCTGCCTCGCCAAGAAGTTCTAAGTCTCACGTGGGAGAATGCCTGAAAAGCGGCATTCTCCGTATTGAGTGGTCTAGTAGATGGCCTCCACGCCGGACACGCCGTCTTCCGTGATATCAAATTTCCAGACGGCGTGTCCGGGAATGCGGTGTTCAGTTAAATAATAGGCGTTATCTATTTTGGTTATGTAGTAGGGCGTGCCGCCGCCGATGAAATTTTCGTATATATCCTCGTATTTTCCGGCCGCGAGGTTTTTCAGGTTCTTCGTGCGGATGATGGTGGCGTGCTCCTGACTGCCCGTGATATCTGTGGAAATGGTGAGGTAGCAGCTACCCTCGGCAAAGGAAAGCTGTATCATGCCGGCCATTTCGTCAGGTACGGGATAGGTTCTGCGCACGGCAAAGGTGGACAGATCCGCCTGTAAGACTGCGGGTGTGCCGGGGATGCCGGAGACGAAGTAAATGTCGTTTCCGTCGATGGTGAAGGAACGCACATAGGTTTCCTTCAGGGCCTCCACGGTGCGGATTTCCGTGAGATACATCTGTGGATCGCCGGGATCATGACGGCACAGGTACATTTCGCCGTTCATGGAGCTCCACACATAGAAGGTGTCCGTGGGTGCGTCATAGACAATATAGTGAGGGCGGTTTCCGGCTTCATCCAGCGTCTGGGTGTGGTAGAAAACGCCCTCCTTTTTTTCAAATACGAGGATGCGGTTTCCCTCCGTGTCGTCCACCAGATAAACGAGGCCGTCGCTTGCTATGGTGTGGCCCTTATCGATGGCATTGGTTAAAACCTGCCAGTCCGTCAGCGGGTCAGTGAGGTTGTCGTGATAGATCACCTGATCGTGATAGCAGTCTACGATAAACCAGGTGTCCTCCACTTTGGTGACATAGGTGGGGACGCTTAAGTCGCTAAAGGAATTGCGGGGAATGTCCTGCGCGGCGGCAGGATTGGAATTTTCGCTCTTAAGATCCTGCACCACTGTAAAGGCGCGGATATGGTCTTCGCTTGGAAGCGGGGTATCCAGCTCTTTTGTGACGGCGCGGGCGGACGATTCGCCGGGGACGGAGCCCTGGCCGCAGGCCGTGAGGATTCCGGCCATAACCGGCAGGAGAAAAAGAGAAAGAAAGAGGAGTGATGCGTGTTTTTTTGTCGGGAGTTTTCTGATTTTTCTGCTCATTGGTGTGCTTCTCTTTCTTTCTGCTGTATTTTCTGGTAAGATAAACCGTATCATATATTTAAGTTTACCACAAAATCCATTTCTTGTCGTGAGACGGATGAGGCGGGAATATCGTATTCTGTTTGGGAGGCCGGGCTTGGAGGCGGCGGTCTGACGGGAGTATGAAAATGACAATGACAATAGTGTCACATTTGAATGCGGACAGCGCACAGAAACCGCAGAAAGCACGGGGTGTAACGGATGGGCAGAAAAAGGCTCCGTATAACGTTACCTTCGGTATTCTCTCCGCTCTTGCCATCATTATGATTGTAGCAGGACATGCGGGCTATGACATTTTGACGGTGGGAGGCCTGTTTCCCTACTATTCTTTCCATGTGCCGCTCTTTCTGTTTATTTCCGGCTACTTCTACCGGGAAGAGGAGGAAGAGCAACCGCGTCTCTATTTAAAGAAGAAGGTGAAACGGCTGGTTGTTCCCTATTTGACCTGGAATGTGGTGTACGGGGTGATTGCCTGGACGCTGCGGAGTTTCCTGGGATTTGGGATGGGAGAGGACATTTCCCTGAAGACGCTGTTTTTAGATCCGCTTTTGCACGGTTATCAGTTTATCTACAATTATGCGGCGTGGTTTGTGCCTGTGCTATTTTTCGTAGAAGTGATGAATCTGTGTATGCGGATTGTGCTTAAGAAGCTTCGGCTGCACAGTGAATGGCTCATTCTTTTGGGCTCTCTTGCGGTGGGAATGGCTGTGGTGCAGTTTGCCATCGCGGGCCGCGTGTGGGGGCTTTACAAGACGCCGGGACGGATTCTGTTCCTTTACCCCTGCTTTCAGATGGGACAATTTTATAAGAAGAAACTGGAATCGCGGGACACGCTCGGAAACGGTGCCTACTTTGCCGTAGTGCTTACGGTACAGGTGCTTTTGCATTTGTGCTGTAACGGATTGGCTTACAGCAGCGTGTGGTGCACGGGCTTTGCCAACGGGCCGGTGATTCCATATGTGACAGCGGTGTCAGGTATCGCTTTCTGGCTGCGGGTGGCGAAAATTCTGGCTCCGCTTTGCGGGGAGAGTCGAAGTGATGATACGGCGGCGCAGCTTGAAGAGGAAAAGCGGAGCGGTCTGACAGCGGCAAAGAATCCGGCGGGCGGATTTCTTCTGTATCTGGGCCGCAACACTTACGCGGTGATGATGCACCACGTCATGGCATTTATGCTGGTGAAGATGGTTCTGGCGGGGATTGCCGCTCACACGGGGTATCTGGCAGACTTTGATTTTGCAAGGTTTTATGGGGATATAGACTATTTTTACACTGTGAAAGGGGCGGAGGCCTTTTATATGGTGTATCTGGCGGCAGGAGTGCTGCTGCCGCTGCTGTTACAGAGAGGGCTGGATCTTTTGATACCGGCGGTGAGGCGTATCCTCCCTGTTCCGGGGCGCGGCTGACTGCCCGGATGATGAATGACCGTTCGTATGATGTGTAGCGGGACTGTTTGGCAGGCCGTAGATTATCGGTAAGTCAGTTTGGCGGGACATGAGACCAGAAGGTTCTGCATATTGCCGCAGAGCGTCCGCCATATGTCGTGTCTGAGTCCTGCGGCATTGCCGAGCCAGTATCTCTTTCTGCCGTCCATGGTGACCAGTGTAATCTGGTAGTGGTCGAACAGGGGCAGTTTTCCGGCAGGTGAATTCATGATGACCTGTTGTATGCGGTTTACGCTGTACATGGTCTGGTCGATCTGCAGCATATTGCCGGCGAAAGTGATTCTCTGCGGGCAGGAAGTCTTCAGCACGGCATTGACAGCCAGAGTCCACAGGGCGCGGCACAGCAGGAAAAGGCTGCAGAGGGAGAGCAGAATGGACCCGTAGCCGATGATCTGGGAAAATACGGAGCCGGAATCATACTGCGGAGGTATAAAAAGCATTTCATAAAACAGGCAGGTGGATACGAAAAAGACCACCAGACTGAGTATAAGAAAGAGGATCAGGCGGCCGGCCATGCGGCCCCAGAGCTTCCGGGGGTCGATCGGAATCGCCGTTTCGCACTGAAAAGCGTCCATCATAATTTCCGTCTTGTCGTCCTCGGCAAGATGCTCTGTGCGGCTTACCCGTGTGAGAAGCTGCATCACCTGTTCCAGATCCTTTTCACTGTATTCGTAAAGCCGGTATTTGACTTCTTTTCCGGCATTGTTCCGAAAAATCAGATAGCGTCTGCGGAAGACCCAGGCGGCGAAATGAACGCTGACGTAGGACTCCACGGTTTTGGGACGGATAAAATCTGCCAAAAGAAGACGGTCCGTATGGCGCAGACGCCGGATGGTTATGGCATCGCCGGACAGGGTGACGCTGGTGCGGCGCAAAACGCACCGTATGATGGTGATGATCAGGGCAGTTACCATGACGTTCGGCCATGCAAAAAGCCGCAGCACATAGTAGAGGAGCGGCGTCAGGAAGAAGAGCCTCCGCACATAAGAAAAGAGCGGCATAACGAGCAAAACCTCTAAGAAGTAGTACAGAACACAGAGCGCAACTCCCCAGATAATGGTCTGGATGATAATAAACTCAAGGCACATAAGGGGACTGCCGGTGATGGTGTGGTTATCTTTGGGTGTATTCATGGAAGGGATCCTTTCGTCGGGTGTCATTGCATTTCTTTCTATATTTTAGCAAAATTCTGATCATACAACAACGAAGTCTTGTCAGAAATTCTGGTGTTTTTATTTCTTGCTTATAATATGACTGAATAACCGGGTGTGGTATAATTATATCAATTAGCAATTTAGGGAGAACGGGAGGAGTATTATGAAACGACGTTATATGAAATTGGCGGCTTTATATCTCAGTGTCGGTCTCACCACTGCCGCTTTATCAGGATGCGGAGCCGGCCAGAGCGACAACGCGGAGCCTGTCGCGAAAACAGAAGAAACGCAGGAAACGGAGGAGGCAGGAGCGGCTGATATAGAAGTGACCTCATTTCCGCTGCCGGATGGCCCGGAAGAGTCCGGGATCTATATTGAGCCGGTCGCTGGTATTTCCGATCATTTTATCCGCGGCATGGATGCTTCTTCCGTACTTGCAGAAGAGAACAGCGGCGTTACATATTACAATTATGACGGTGAAGAGCAGGACGTCTTTATGACATTGGCGCAGTCCGGCGTCAATTACATTCGTATCCGCGTATGGAACGATCCCTATGACGAGAACGGCAACGGATACGGCGGCGGAAATAATGATGTTTCTACGGCAATCGAACTCGGAAAGCGTGCAACAAGGTATGGTATGAAGGTGTGTATCGATTTTCACTATTCTGATTTCTGGGCCGATCCTAAAAGACAGCATGCGCCTAAGGCATGGGAAGGGATGAGCGTTGAGGAGAAAAGCGAAGCGCTCTATGAATTTACGAAAGACAGTTTGACGCAGATTCTGGATGCCGGTGTAGATGTAGGCATGGTGCAGATCGGGAATGAGATTAACAACGCTATGTCCGGTGAGTCCTCTCTCTCTGCTGTTTCCACGCTTTTGATTTCGGGGAGCCGTGCTGTCCGTGAGATAGAAGAAGCTTACGGTAAGGAGATTCAGATCGTTGTGCACTATACAAACATTGGGGATAACGAACAGATAGACGGTCTTGTTTCCAATCTGGAGCATACGGGCGTTGACTATGATATCATTGGTTTATCCTATTACCCGTTCTGGGATGGCACGAATGAGAATATGCAGTCGGTTGCCAGACATATTCAGGAGGAATACGGCAAGAAGGTTATGATTGCAGAAACCTCTTATGCTTATACTACGGAAGACGGTGACGGTACTGAGAACAGCTTTGACGGCATTGAGGGAGCGGTGGAAGGATATGCCGCTACCGTGCAGGGGCAGGCGTCCATGATCCGTGATATCTGTGAAGCTGCAAACGAAGCAGGTGTGCTCGGTATCTTTTATTGGGAAGGTGTATGGATTCCGGTGGGTAAGGCAGATGAGAATAATTCACCCGTGTGGGAAGAATTCGGAAGCGGCTGGGCGAGCAGCTATGCGGCGGATTATGATCCGGAGGATGCAGGTCTGTATTACGGCGGCTGCTCGTGGGATAATCAGGCGATGTTTGATTTTGAAGGACACCCGCTGCCGTCACTGAACGTATTTAAATATTTAAAATATGGATCGACTGCGCCTTTGGCGGTCGATGCCGTTCCGGACATTTATCTGTCCTGCGATGTGGGCAGCGAAATTGCGCTCCCTGAAACGGTGGATGTGGTTTATAATGACCGTTCTGCGAACAGGAAAGAGCCTGTCACGTGGGACGAGACACAGTTTGCGGCTATTGACACGAATGTGGGCGGAGAATATGAGGTGTCAGGGACAGTGGAAGACGGTACGGCCGTGACAGCTTACATAGAGGTTGTAATGCGCAACTATGTGCAGAATCCGAGTTTCGAGGATACCGATACCTCCATGTGGAAAGTCACCTATGAAGGGGAAAACAACCCGACAGATTTCCAGCAAAAGGCAGATGATGCATACACGGGGGAAGTCGCTTTCCATTTCTGGTCGGAAGACTCCGACATGGAATTTTCGATTGAGCAGGAAATTACGGACTTAGAGCCCGGAACCTACCGGCTTACGGTTTGCGCGCAGGGCGGCGATGTGTCGGATGACTGCGAGATGGAATTATATTCGATTGCAGAGGGCAAGGAGCAGGCGGAGCCTTTCATGGTAACTACGTGGGCGGATTGGAAGACCCCTGCCATTCCTGAGATCAGAGTTACAGACGGTACGCTTACGATCGGTGTCCGCATGAAGTGCAATGCGAAAAGCTGGGGAACCATAGATGATTTCACACTGAATAAAGTTTCTGATTAGCTTCACTTTTTATCATTATGGCGGTTCTTTTGATAGTAGAAAACATACTGCTGAATGATTCCGACGTTTTCTTTATACAAAGGAAATGGATTATCTCCAACGCCGTGTACTTTTTGCAATTCATCTAACAGAGCCGCCGTATGATACGCTGCGATTGCCTCAAGGTTCAGCGAACCGTTTATCACCTGTTGAATGGCATCCATAATATATGGCGCTCTGTATCCAAGCCCGCATTTTCTTAAATCATCTTCTGTTGCTGAAACCATTTCATATGGTGTGGGAAATAAGTTTATCGTCTCAAAGTCCGTCTCAATCTGTTTTCCATACATCCGGGCAAGCAATTCTACACTTTTAGATATTGCCGGTATGTTCTTTCTCTGCGAGATGATAAAAGTAATCAGCATTTCCCAGGGGTCCTGCTTTAAAATCCGTAAACCTTCGCCTGCATCAATGGCCTGATCATAAACCGGAATATGTCTTTTTTGATCTCCTGCGATCTGAAACTCTGGCCGCTTTTGATGATTTTCTCAAGATTAAAATCATCCTGTATCGTTATATTCATATAGATATCCTTTGTGTAATATGGTTTTTGTGGAAAAACGGATCAGTCTCCGCAACGCTTATGCCGGCTCCCTTTTTAAGCGAAGTTTATTTACAAATATTCACAATTGATATTCGTAAATATATCACAGATGTGTAAGTTTATCAAGGATTCTCGGATCTCCGTTTATGATGATAATTTTCATGTTCTTTTTTCTTTCAAACGGAACTATAAGGGGATATAATACTATTTGAGAAGTACGAATCATTTGCTGTTTTGCGGACAATAAAAATAAGAGATGAAACAAACAGGAGGCAGATATGTTAGAGGTAGGAATGAAAGCGCCGGCGTTTGAGCTGCCGGATCAGAACGGTGTCATGCATAGTCTGGAAGAATACAGAGGGAAGAAGGTGATTCTGTATTTTTATCCCAAGGACAATACGCCGGGCTGTACCAAACAGGCCTGCGGTTTTTCGGAGAGATATCCGCAGTTTCAGGAGAAGGGGGCTGTTGTAATCGGGATCAGTAAAGACACCGTGGCCTCCCATAAGAAATTCGAAGAAAAATACGGGCTGGCATTTACCTTGCTGGCGGACCCGGAGCGGAAAGTCATCGAGGCATACGATGTGTGGAAGGAAAAGAAAAATTATGGAAAAGTCTCGATGGGAGTTGTGCGCACCACTTATCTGATAGATGAAAACGGGATGATTGTTAAGGCCAACGACAAAGTGAAAGCGGCGGACGACCCGGAGAAGATGTTGGGAGAAGTGTAATGAAAATTATTCTTTCACCGGCGAAGAAGATGAATGTGGATACGGATTTGCTTGCGGTACAGGGCCTGCCTGTGTTTCTGGAACAGACGGAAGAAATTCTGGACTGGATGAAATCGAAATCGTATGCGGAATTAAAGACACTTTGGAACTGCAATGAAAAAATTGCCGAGCAGAATTTTGAAAGATTGCAGCATATGGATCTGAAAAGACAGCTGACGCCGGCGGTGCTTTCGTATGAGGGCATCGCCTATCAGTATATGGCGCCGGCAGTGTTTGAGGACGGGCAGTTTGACTATGTGCAGGAGCATCTTCGTATCCTGTCCGCCTTTTACGGCGTGCTTAAACCGATGGACGGCATAACGCCATACAGGCTGGAAATGCAGGCAAAGGCGGCTGTTGCAGGATATAAAAACCTGTATGATTTGTGGGGATGCAGACTATATGAGGCGGTCCGGGATTGTTCGGGCGTTATTGTCAATCTGGCATCAAAAGAGTATGCAAAGTGCATTGAAAAATATCTGAAACCGGAAGATACTTACATTACCGTTACATTTGGCGAAATGTCAGGCGGCAGGATGGTCACCAGAGGAATCTATGCAAAGATGGCGAGAGGCGAGATGGTGCGGTTTATGGCGGAGAACAGAGTAGAAGATCCGGTCGGCATGAAGGCATTTGACAGACTGGGATATGTGTACAGAGATGATCTGTCGTCCGGGACAGAGTATGTGTTTGAAAGGCGGAAGGCATGAAAGCGATCGCCAGAGGCAGAGTGCAATCGATCAGCCTGTTATATCTTATGCGGGTTTGAATTGCAATCGGCGGGGGAGTGTGATACGCTATCTAAAGAATGTGCGGCGGCTGCCAGGCACACTTTGCAATGCGCATGGACGCAAAAGGGTGTGCGTGTGAGAGGCGGCGCGTGGAGAGGTGTGCCGGAATGGAGGCACTATGAGAGAAACGGTAAGAATTTATAACTGGGACGGGGAAAAATACCGGTTCCTTGGCAAGGAGCGGCTGCGGAAATTAAATGACACATATGTCATAAATATGCGGGAGCGGATGGGAGAGATGTCTTATACCACAAGATATCTGCTCTACGCCTCCGCGAAATTTGTGAAGAGACACCGCTATGAGAATCTGCTGTTTTGCGCGGGAAGGAATGAAGCGTGGCTGCCTGTGGAAGAGAGAATGCAGGCGGAGGTGCTGTTTTCCTATCGGTGAAGGTGGGGGAAGAAACACATGGTCACAATCAGTTTGTGTATGATCGTGAAAAATGAAGAGCGGATTTTAGCCAGATGTCTGGACAGCCTGCAAGGGCTTGTGGATGAGATGATCATTGTGGATACGGGTTCTACGGACGGGACGAAACAGATTGCCGCCGGGTACACGGATCAGGTCTATGATTTTGCGTGGACAGGCAGTTTTTCCGATGCAAGAAACTTTGCCTTTTCCAAGGCAAAGATGGAATATATATACTCGGCGGACGCGGACGAGGTGCTGGATCAGGAAAACCGGGCCGCTTTTTTGCGGATGAAGGAAGTACTACTCACGGAAATTGAGATTGTGCAGATGTATTATGTAAACCAACTTGCGAACGGCACAATTTACAACTATGACAAGGAGCTGCGCCCCAAGCTATTCAAGAGAAACCGCACCTTCCAATGGCAGGGGGCGATCCATGAACAGATAGGGATTACGCCTGTTATTTATGATAGTGAGATCTGCATACAGCATTTGCCGGAGGAGAACCACAAGGACAGGGATCTGGCGGCTTTCGCGCGGCTTGTGGAGGCGGGGGAGCCTCTGGATAAAAGACTGCATAACATTTACGCGAAGGAACTTTTTATCTCCGGGGAGCCGAAGGATTTTCTGACGGCCCGGGCTTTCTTCCAGCAGTCCTGTAAGGATGAGAAGCGGGGAGAAGAGGAGATGATGGAGGCGGCCTGTGTCGCCGCGAGGGCGGCGAGGCTTGCAGGAGATGTGGCGGATTTCTTCAAATATGCGATGAAAGCGGTGGCGTCCGAGGGGTGCGCGGAAATCTGCTGCGAACTGGGCGCTTTTTATATGGAGCGGAAGGACTATGACGAGGCCATTATCTGGCTGTACAATGCAGCTTATGAGACGGAGAGCATTTTAGATATCCACAGCGGAGGCGATCTTCCCCTGCGGGGACTGGCCAAGTGCTATCAGGAGCTGGGGGACGAGTCACAGGCGGCGGAGTATGCCAGACTGGCGGCAGAGTGGACAACGTGAAAAGTACTTCTAAAGACGTCCCGCCATAGGACGAGGACGCAAAGTCAGCAAGGCTGACTTGGAAGTACTATGTTTCACGTGAGAGAAGCCTTGGGAAGCAGGCTTCTCTGTGTGCCAAAATCATGTAATGAGGAGAGAAATGTTATGAAATGGGAAGAGAATGTGCGCAGGGTGGTGCCTTATACGCCCGGTGAACAGCCACAGAAAACGGGTGTTATCAAACTGAATACCAATGAGAACCCGTATGCACCCGCGCCGGGTGTGGCGAAAGCGGCGGCAGCTCTGGATGCGGAGAAATTCCGGCTGTATCCCGCTTTCCCGGAGAAGACGGCGTTGGCGGAGGAGCTGGCGGCACGCTGCCATATCGGGACGGATCAGATTTTTATCGGCGTCGGTTCGGACGACGTGCTGTCCATGGCTTTTATGACCTTTTTCCAGTCGGGCAGGCCGATTCTTTTCCCGGACATCACCTATTCCTTCTATGACGTGTGGGCGGACGTTTATCAGATTCCTTATGAGAGGAAAGCGCTGGATCAGGATTTTCAGATCCGTCCGGCAGATTACAAGAAGCCTAACGGCGGCGTGATTTTTCCGAATCCCAACGCGCCCACAGGGGTACTGATGCCCCTTGAAGCGGTGGAGGAGATTGTGGCGGCCAACCGGGACGTGGTGGTCATTGTGGACGAGGCGTACATTGATTTTGGCGGGACGAGCGCCCTGCCTTTGATTGAGAAATACGACAATCTTCTGGTGGTGCAGACCTTTTCCAAGTCCAGGTCTATGGCGGGAATGCGGATCGGGTTTGCCTGTGGGCATCCGGCGTTGATCCGTTATCTGAATGATGTAAAGTATTCGGTCAATTCTTATACGATGAATACGGCGGCCTTGGAGCTTGGCGTGGAGGCTGTGCGGGACGAAGCGTATTTTGAAGCGTGCTGCCAAAAGATCATGGACACGAGGGCGCGGGCCGAGGAACGGCTTTTGAAGCTTGGGTTTGTTTTCCCGAAGTCCTGTGCCAATTTTATCTTTGCCTCTCACCAGACGATGCCTGCCCGTGAAATTTTTGAGCGGTTGCAGGAAAATGACATATATGTCAGATGGTGGGATAAAGACAGAATAAGCAATTATCTGCGCATTACCATAGGTACGGACGAGCAGATGGAGATTTTGTATCAGGCGCTTGGCAGGATTTTTCACTTGCCATAAAATGCGTATGAAAACATAGTGGCTGTGTATGCTACATATATATAAAGTAGGAATACAAAAGAGAAACAGGAAGAAAAAGCAAATTCCTGCGGCATCGGCTTTGAAACAGAGGAAAGGATAGAAAGAGATATGGAAAGTTTAGCGGTGGCATTTGCCAACACGTTAGGAAGATATGTGAGTAAGGAGATTGTCGTTTTTGTGATCTCCATGATACCGATTTTAGAGCTGCGCGGGGGTCTGATCGTCTCCAAGCTGCTTCAGGTGCCGATCACCACGGCGATTCCGATCTGCATCATCGGGAATATCATACCGATTCCCTTTATTCTGCTGTTTATCAGGCAGATCTTTAAGCTGCTTAAGAAGATAAAACTTTTCCGCGGCATCATCGAGAAACTGGAAAACCGCGCCATGAGCAAGAGCGACAATATCAAGCGTTATGAATTCTGGGGGCTGGTGCTCTTTGTGGGGATTCCTCTTCCGGGCACGGGAGCGTGGACGGGTTCCCTGATTGCCGCACTTCTGGATGTAGACTTTAAAAAGGCGATTTTGGCGGAGCTTCTGGGCATTGCCATCGCCACGGTGATTATGTCCTTCCTTTCTTACGGGCTTCTGGGCGCGCTTGTCGGGTAAGGTAAGCCGGAACTACGTCTGAGGAGAACGGAGAAGGCAGGAATGATCAGACGGGAAAGCAGGGGGAGAATGTAAAGGCAGGGAAAGACAGGGCTGTGGAGTCTTGACGGATGGGATCGCGGATGAAGGAGAAAAAGGACAGGAAAAAGTACATGCTGGCCGGTGCGGCGCTTATGGTGGCTCTGGCGGCGGCCGGGCTGGTTGGCGTCCTGCTTCGGGGGCAGTCTTTCGGGAATGACAATCCGAATCTGGCTCTGAGGAGGGGCGTGATAGCCACCAGTGACAGTGTGGAGCAGGAGACGCTTTCTGCGGCCATGGCCATTGACGGGAACGACGAGGATCTTGCTTCCCGCTGGTCCAGCGAAAATAACAGGGAGGACGCTTCCCACTATATACAACTGGAATTTCCCGAAGAAATTTCAGTTTCTTTTGTTGTGCTGAAATGGGAGAGGGCGAACGTGATTTCCTATGCTCTGGAAGGCTCTGCGGACGGCACGGCCTACGGGACGCTTGCGGCTTTCGAGAATGCGCCGGAGCTGCTGAAACAGGAAATAATTCTGGAAGAGCCCGTGCAGATACGGTATCTGCGCCTGTCTACCTACGCGGTGTCGAAAGAGTCTGCGGATTATTCTGACTTGTATCAGAATGTGTCTCTCTATGAGTTTGAGGTTTATGCGGACAAGCCCGCGGCTTATAAATTAGAAACACCTGTTATTGAAAAGACGGCGGGCGGGAGGAGGCTGGTCATGCCGGTAGCGCCGGAGGGTTTCAGGGTGTCGTTTGTCGGGGCCGATCTGGAACAGGTGATCGGGGCGGATGGCACGGTCTATGACACGATTCAGGATAAGGATGTGACGGTGGGCTGCCGGGTGGAGGATGAGCGGGGCCGGGAGGAGACGAGAGAGGTTTCCTTTGTGGTGCGTGTGCCTGCGGCGGATGAGGAGTTGGACCAAACGAAGGCCGGGTCGACCGGACGGAATGCCTGTCCCGACTGGGTGGTGCCGTCCGTTGCGGAGTGGAGAGGCAGAGAGGGATATTTTCATCTGCGGGAAAGCCCGCGGATTATTGTGGACGTGGACAGCCGTCCGCCGGGGGCAGAGGATAAAGCGCCGGCAGGGACGGATGAAGCCACGGGAGCAGAGGATAAAGTGCCGGCAGGGACGGATGAAGCCACAGGGGCGGAGAAGAAAGCAAATGAACAGGCCCTGTGGGATATCGCGGCGCTTCTGCAGGAGCACGGTGTAAAGAACGGGTATTTTCAGACAAGTATGACCGTCTGCGCAGGGGTGGAGAAGGATCTGCAGCAGGGAGATATCTATTTAGGCTATGCGCAGGAAGCAAATGGTTTGGGAAAGGAAGGATATACCTGTGACATAACTGACAGATGTGTCATAAAGGCGGAGCAGGCCACGGGTATTCGCTGGGGAACCGTCACTCTGATGCAGTTAATGCTTCACGGAGACGGGGGGGACGCACCGCAGGGGCAGATCCGGGACTATCCGCTCTATGAGGTGCGGGGATTTGGCATTGACGTGGCCAGAAAGGCGGTGTCGATGGATACCCTTTACCGCATGATGGAGACGATGTCCTGGTATAAAATGAACGATCTGGGGATTCATTTGAACGATAACACGATCCTGGCTACCAGCGGCCTTACCGGCTCTGCAGAGCAGGCCATGACGGCGGACAGCGCGTTCCGTCTGGAATCCGCGCTGGGAAATGAGAAGGCGGAGACGCTTACCTCGACGGCGTATGCCTACACAAAGGAGGAGTTTGCGGCGTTTATTGCCACCGCTAAGACTTACGGTGTGACGGTGGTGCCGGAGATCGACACGCCCGCCCACTCCCTCTCCATCACAAAGCTGTACCCGGAGTACGCCCTGCGCGCCGGAAGCGACTCGGTGGATCAGATTGATCTGGGAAATGACAAAGCTGTCGCTTTTGTGGAGGAGATCTGGCGGGAAGCGCTGGACGAGGAAAAGGGAGCGTTCCGGGGGGCGGAGATTGTCAATATCGGCATGGATGAGTATTACGGAGACGGGGAGCAGTACCGTCAATATCTGATAAGGATAAACAATCTGGTACAGGAAACGGGAAGGACGGTGCGTCTCTGGGGGAGTCTCAGCAATATGGGTGGTACGACGAAGCCGCTGACCGATCATTTGCAGATGAATCTGTGGAGTACGGTGTGGGCAGACCCGCAGGAGATGTATGAGGCGGGGTATTCCCTGATTAACATGCAGAACAATCACCTTTATATCATACCCGGAGGGGGCTATGACCGCCTGAACGTCAGGGAACTGTATGAAAACTGGGCGCCCAACAGGTTTTATGATTATAACAGGAGAGAGACCATACCGTCCTGGTCGCCGCAGATGCTGGGGGCCGCCTACATGATTTGGAATGACATGAGCGGCAGTCTGGATGTAGGTATCTGCGAGTATGATCTGTATGAGCGGTTTGTGGAACCTCTTGGCGTGCTGTCCGTGCGGCTCTGGGGAACGGCGTTTTCCGGGGAAACAGGGCAGACAGGCGATGGTCAGGCGGTTTTTGGGTCCTGTCTGTATGAAGAGACAGTGGCGGCGGAGCCGGATTATGAGATAGAGATGGAAGTTTGGCTGGAGCCTGAGAGTTTGTCGGGGAGCGGAGCAGAGCGGCAGGCGCAGATTATTGCAGAAGGCGACTGCGCATACGCTGAGTGGGCTTTCTATGCGGTGGAGCCTGAGACGGGCAAGGTGGGCTTTACCAGAGAAGGGCGGACTTACACATTTGATTATACGCTGCCGGAAGGCGAGTGGGTGAGCTTAAAGCTGGAGGGTGCGTCCGGTAGAACCACACTTTATGTAGATGGGAAAGAAGTGGACACTCTGGGAAGCAGCGAGCCTTTTGAGGAACACGCAACCTTTGTATTTCCCCTGCAGAGAGTGGGCAGCCGGACGGGACGGTTTGACGGCAGACTGGAACTGCAGGTGGTCTGCAGTGCAAACAGACAGGCGGAGTCCTGACGTCCGAAAAACGGCGAGCCTGCAGTTGCGGCCGGGGAAGGAAAGCATTTGGAATAGCAGTATCTTTTGGTGTAATGTTATTGGAGAGATAGCGGAAAGGAGTGTTCCGACGTATGGGAAAAATGACTGTTTATCATGGAAGCTATACTGCCATAGAATATCCGGGGATTGTGGAAGGCCGGAATACGAAGGATTTTGGGCCGGGCTTCTACTGTACCGTGATCCGTGAACAGGCAGAACGTTGGGCAAAACGGTATAGTACGCCTGTGCTGAATACTTATACGGTGCGGATGAATACTTCCCTGAAAATATTGGAATACAGAGAAATGACAGAGGAATGGCTGGATTTTATCATAGCCTGTCGCCATGGTGAACCTCATGATTATGATATTGTGATCGGCGCGATGGCAAATGACCAGATTTATAATTATATCGCTGATTATATAGAAGGAATCCTAACGAGAGAACAGTTTTGGGTGATGGCCAAGTTTAAATATCCGACGCATCAGATCAATTTTTGTACGCGGGAAGCGTTGCAATGTCTTAAATATATGTCAAGTGAGGCTGTATAATGCAGAGAAGCCAAAACATACAGCAGGGAGAAAGGCAGATGGATTACAAGATGACCGGGCGGGAAGAGTCTAAGGCAAATGATTTGTTTTTTACATGCAGCCTGATTGATTATATAGCAAGGAAAACAAAAAACAGAAGGGTTGACGTCGTGGATATGCTGGGACGTGACAATATTCAAAAGATATACGAGCTTGCCGATGTTTATCACAGCGATAATCTTGACGCTGTCAGCGATAGTTTTATTGCATGTGCGGACATTACGCCGGGAAGTTTTGACAATGTGGCGTCAGCCAGATATGCGGTTCCCAGCCATTGGGATATCGGCAAGGTATACAAACGGCTGATACTTGGGATTGCCCGGGAGAAAAAAACAGACGTTATTGATGCACTGATGGAGGCATACCATTCGTTTGTCAGTGAAAAGATCGATGATTACAACAGCAGTTTCTATTATGATGCACCCCAGAATATTCTGAATAGTTTTTTGTATGGAGAAATAGAGTGAGGCAGAGCATGGAAGCATACACGGACTTTGCAAAAGTTTATGATGAACTGATGGATGACACACCCTATGAGGTGTGGTGTGATTTCATAATCGAAATCTTGGGAAGGTATGGCGCCGGCCCGGAGCCCACCGACGAAAATCTCCGGCAGGAGCGCAATACAATCCTCGATCTTGGCTGTGGGACGGGCACACTGACAGAGCTTTTGGCGCGCAAAGGCTACGATATGATCGGCGTGGACAATGCGCAGGAGATGCTGCAGATTGCCATGGAGAAACGGGAGCGGTCCGGGTTTGATATTCTGTATCTTATGCAGGATATGCGGGAGCTGGAGCTTTACGGTACGGTGGGTACGGTCGTCAGCGTCTGTGACAGTCTGAATTATCTGCTCACCGAGGAGGATATTGTGCAGACCTTTGAGCGGGTCAACAATTATCTGTACCCGCAGGGGATTTTTATCTTTGATTTCAATACCGTTTACAAATACGCCGTTGTGATCGGGGACGCTACCATAGCGGAAAACCGGGAGGACTGCAGCTTTATCTGGGAAAATTATTATCATGAGGAAGAGGAGATCAACGAGTATGATCTGACTGTCTTTGTGTCCGACGTAAGAAATGAGTTCGGGGAAGACGGGGCGGCAGCAGAGAAAGCGTGCGGGCAGGCAGCGCCAGAGCGGTTCCGGCGGTTTCAGGAGGTGCACTACCAGCGGGGCTATCGTCTGGAACAGATGAAGGCGCTTCTTTTGCAGGCCGGAATGGAATTTTTGGAAGCGTTGGACGCGGACACACGCGGAGAGGTAACGGAGGAGAGCGAACGGATTTATGTGGTGGCAAGAAAGGGAGCGGAAACCACGGCGAATCAAAAAGTCGTATCGGATATAACAGAATAATAGTGCGTGTTATCAAATTGGACGAAACGGAGAAAAATATGGAAAAGCAGACAGCAGATTATATGGTACGGGCAACAGCCGCAGGCGCGCAGATACGCGCTTTTGCGGTGACATCAAAGGAGTTGGCGGAAAGAGCGAGGGCGGCTCATAATACAAGCCCCGTGGTGACGGCGGCGCTGGGAAGACTGATGACGGGCGCGCTGATGATGGGCGGTATGCTCAAAGGTGAGAAAGACATACTCACCCTGCAGATACGCGGCGCAGGCCCGGTGCACGGCATTACGGCAACGGCGGACGCCGCAGGCCATGTGAAGGGTTATGCGGACAATCCCTCTGCCATGATGCCGCCGAACAGCGCGGGGAAGCTGGATGTGGGCGGAGTGATCGGCGCGGGCGTCCTGCACGTGATGAAGGATATGGGATTAAAGGAGCCCTATGCCTCCACGGTTACCCTGCAGACAGGGGAAATCGGGGATGATCTGACCTATTATTTTGCTGCGTCCGAGCAGATCCCTTCTGTCGTGGCGCTGGGGGTTTTGATGAACCGGGATAATACCGTGCGGCAGGCGGGCGGTTTTATTGTGCAGCTTATGCCCTTTACTTCGGAGGAGGTAATCGGCCGTCTGGAAGAGAAATTAAAAAACATAACATCTGTAACGGAATTGTTGGAGGCGGGAAAGTCGCCGGAGGAGATACTGGAGTGCGTGCTTGGCGAGTTCGGGCTGGAGATCACAGACAGGATGCCGGTGACCTTTCAGTGCGACTGCAGCCGGGAACGGGTGGAGAAGGTACTCTTAAGTCTCGGGGAAAAAGACATGCAGGAACTGGTGGACGAGGGGAAAGAGGTGGAACTGCACTGTCATTTCTGTAACAAAAGCTACACCTTTTCCGTGGAGGAAGTGAAAGGACTTATGAAAGCTGGAAACGCCGGATGAGTGCTCAAAATCCATTGTTAAAGCAGGGTTTAATGATTGGAAATAAAGCCTGAAAAGCACGTAATTACAAACAGCAGGGACGTAGAAAGATGCAAGGATAATCAGATAAAAACCGACTGTGATTTTATGGGGTGGGCGGATAAAACCATTGAAAAATAGGGAAAGTAAGAATGTCGGGGAAATATACAGAAGGGCAGAAACGAAATAAAATTTATGAAAGAATAACGGGGTATATTGAAAAGGGAACCGAAAAGAGAAGAGACAGAGTGTAGTGTGGCCCGGATGAACGGGAAAGGCGAGAAGAGATGAAGAAACATTTGTTATGGTACAAAAGCGGTTATTTGACCATGCATATGGAAATGGACAGAATAGGAAAAAACTAAAACAGGATTTGACATAGAAATTGATCCGATATTTCGATTTTCTACACAAACGATAGCGAATGGGAGAAATGGAGGGAACGCCGTATTTACGGTGGAAACGATGGTGGAATAACGGGTGTTAACATAAAAATAACAGATTATATATAACAGAAATTATGGTTTTGTCTGGCGCGCGGCGGGCAAATTCCCACGGGAAAGGTATTAAAAGGCAAGTTAAGAAACCGTATTTTGGCGGCCTTATTTGTTATAATAAAAACATAAAAACAGAAGAAAATTGGAAAAGGGAAAGGGCTTACGGGATATGAAGCAGGGATTTATCAAGGTGGCGGCTGTGACGCCGAAAATTAAGGTGGCGGACCCTCACTATAATGCGAAGGAAATCAGTAAAGGGATTGAGGAGGCGGTACGGCGGGGCGCTAAGGTGATCGTCTTCCCGGAACTTAGCCTCACTGGCTATACCTGCGGCGACCTGTTTTTGCAGGAGATTCTGCTGACGCAGGCCATGGAGGCGCTGGCGCAGGTGAAAACTGCCACGGAGGACAGCGACGCCCTTGTTTTTGTGGGACTGCCGCTGGTTAAGCAGCATAAGCTGTACAATGTGGCGGCGGTTTTACAGGACGGGGAGATTCTGGCCTTCATCCCGAAACGGCATATCCCTTCTTATGCGGAATTTTATGAGACGAGACATTTTGAGCCGGGAAATCTTGCGCCGGAGCCTTTTTTATTTGAAGAAAAGGAAATCCCCTTTGGAACCGATATTCTCTTTCGGGTAGATGCGGTGCGGGGACTGACTGTGGGTTGTGAAATCTGCGAGGATATCTGGGCGCCGGAGTCTCCGGCCACAGCGCACGCGCTGGCAGGGGCGACGGTAATCGTCAATCTTTCCGCCTCCAACGAGACGGTAGGGAAGGATACCTACCGGGAACTGCTGGTGAAATCCGCCAGTGCCAGACAGATTGCGGCTTACATTTACAGTTCCGCGGGTGAGGGAGAGTCCACGCAGGATCTGGTTTTTGGCGGTCACAATATCATTGCGGAGAACGGCACGGTGCTGGCGTGTGCAAAGCGATTTGAAACGGGTGCTATTTATGCGGATCTGGATATTCACAGGCTTTCCCACGAGCGGCGCAGAATGAGTACCTATCAGGGGGAAAATCCGCGGGAGCATGAGATTCTGCCCGTGCATATGGAGGAGGAAGAGACGTTTCTGGAGAGACGGTTTTCTGCCAGGCCTTTTGTGCCGGATGAGGCGCAGGAGCGGGAAAAACGCTGCGATGAGATTTTGTCCATCCAGTCTTACGGTTTGAAAAAAAGGTACGAGCATACCGGGTGTCAGTCAGCGGTTCTGGGGATTTCGGGCGGGCTGGATTCCACCCTTGCGCTTTTGGTGACGGTGCGCGCTTTTGATCTGCTCGGTCTGGAACGAAGTAAAATAACATCTGTTACTATGCCTTGTTTTGGCACCACGGACAGAACCTATGACAATGCCTGCAGGCTGGCGCGCCTGCTTGGGACGACTTTGCGCGAGGTAGATATCAAAGAGGCGGTAAATGTGCATTTCCGGGATATCGGTCAGAGCGGCGACTGCCATGATGTGACCTATGAGAACGGGCAGGCCAGAGAGCGGACACAGGTGCTGATGGATATCGCCAACCAGACGGGCGGTCTGGTCATCGGCACGGGGGATATGTCGGAGCTTGCGCTCGGCTGGGCAACCTACAATGGGGATCACATGTCCATGTACGGTGTGAATGCGGGTGTGCCTAAGACACTGGTGCGCCATCTGGTGCGCTATTATGCGGATACTTGCGGGAATGACGACCTGAAGGCGCTTTTGCTGGACATTTTGGACACGCCCGTGAGCCCAGAGCTTTTGCCGCCTGTGGACGGTGTGATTTCCCAGAAGACCGAAGATCTGGTGGGGCCATACGAGCTGCATGATTTCTTCTTATATTATATGCTGCGTTGTGGCTTTGAGCCTGCGAAGGTTTATCGGGTGGCCTGTCTTGCATTTGCGGGAATTTATGACGATGATGTCATATTGAAATGGCTGAAGATTTTCTATCAGCGGTTTTTTGCACAGCAGTTTAAGCGGTCCTGTCTGCCGGACGGCCCCAAGGTGGGAAGTGTGGCGCTTTCGCCCAGAGGGGATCTGCGGATGCCTTCGGATGCCAGCGCGGCGGTCTGGCTGGCGCAGCTTAAGGAGATATAGGCTGGCAGGGCGGTGAATGACCTGTCGGGGTTATTCGCCGCCCGGATATTGATCTGCCATGTTTTTTGCAAATTTTTGCCTTGACACGGGCAAAGAAGTCGTATATGATAAATTCAACAAGAGTAATCAATGAACCGTGCATTCGCACATTCAGGCAAAATCTGCCGCTTACTCAGACACTGCAAATCAAATAGCGGCAGAGGCCGGAACGGAATGCATTTATATATTTATGTGTCAGACCATAGCCACCCTCTGCCGGACGAAAAGGAGGACAAGGCTTATGGAGCACAGAAAGATGGAGAGAGAGGATATTTTCAGGATGGTTGAGGGAGGAAAGGCCCGTGATTCGAAGGAGGTAAAGAGAATGTCGGAGGACAGGCTTTATACGGTCAGAGATATCGAGGCGCTGCCGGAGGGTGAGCGTGCGGAGCTGATCGATGGGAAAATGTATATGATGGCTTCGCCTACACTGACGCATCAGGACATTCTGATGTGGCTGAGTGCAAGAATCTGGAGTTACATAAAGGAACAAGGAGGGCCGTGCAAGGTGCTTCCCGCACCTTTTGCCGTCTACATCAAAGATGACGGGCACAATTATGTGGAGCCGGATATTTCGGTGATCTGCGATCAGGATAAGCTGGATGAGAAAGGCTGCCACGGGGCGCCGGACTGGGTGATAGAGATTGTCTCACCGTCGAGTAAGACGATGGATTACATCAGGAAATGTGCACTTTATGAGGCGGCAGGTGTGAGGGAGTACTGGATTGTCGATCCGATGGAGAGAAATGTCAAGGTGTACAATTTTGAGTGTGGCACATGGAGACAGTATACCTTTTCCGAGCGGGTGAAGGTGGGGATTTATGAGGATTTCTTTCTTGATTTTGGAGAGACGGCGTGAGGCAGGGTGGACATGCTTTTTTATGACTTTGCCTTGACACGGGCAAAGAAGTCGTATATGATAAATTCAACAAGAGTGATCAATGAACCGTGCATTCGCACATTCAGGCAAAATCTGCCGCTTACTCAGACACTGTAAATCAAATAGCGGCAGAGGCCGGAACGGAATGTGTATATAGTTTCAGTGCGTCATACCATAGCCAATCCTCTGCCGGACGAAAAGGAGGACAAGACCTATGGAACACAGAAAGATGGAGAGAGAGGATGTTTTCAGGATGATTGAGGGAGGAAAGTTCCGCGATTCGAAGGAGGTAGAGAGGATGCCGGAGGACAGGCTTTATACGGTCAGAGATATCGAGACGCTGCCGGAGGGGGAGCGTGCGGAGCTGATCGATGGGAAAGTGTATATGATGGCGACACCTACGCTGACGCATCAGGAATTGCTGGGCTGGCTCTATTTCAAAATTCGATTGTACATTATGGAAAAAGGGGGACCATGCAAGGTAATCCTGGCGCCTTTTGGAGTCTATATCAAGGATGACGAGCACAATTATGTGGAGCCGGATGTTGTCGTAGTCTGTGATCCTGACAAGCTGGATGAAAAAGGCTGCCACGGGGCGCCGGACTGGGTGGTTGAGATTGTCTCGCCGTCTAGCAAGACGATGGATTACATCAGGAAATGTGCACTTTATGAGGCTGCAGGTGTGAGGGAGTACTGGATTGTCGATCCGATAGAGAGAAATGTCAAGGTGTACAATTTTGAGTGTGGCACATGGAGACAGTATGCCTTTTCCGAGCGGGTGAAGGCGGGGATTTATGAGGACTTCTTTCTTGATTTTGGAGAGACGGCGTGAGATGAGTTTGCGGTCGGGAAAAAGGATTTCCCGGCCGCCTGCTGTTTTCTTTATTCGATTTCCGTCTCCCCCTGATTTTCCAGCGCCTTGTTGAGAGAGCTGGTGATAGCGTCCAGAAGAATCATGGAGGTGTATTTGCTGTCGTCAGGGTATGTAATTCCTTCCAGACTCTGGCTTGTGATGATCTGGTCGGCGAGATCCTCGAAGGAGGGCTGGATCAGAGGATACATGGTCGTGACCGCTTCATCCAGATTTACCAGCCGGATGGCGTTGATATTCTTCTCATCCACGGTCACCTCGATCTCCGCAACATTGTCATTTAAAATCAGCGAGGTCGTATATACGCCGGGCACATAGGTGTCGTTTACCGGCTGCGTCACGGTGGACATGGTCTCCTGCTTCTTTTCTTTGGGCAGAAACATAATAATGAGCAGGATAATAAAAAGAATACCGAGAGCAGCGAAAATGCCGGTATATATTAACTCTTTTACATGAAGTACGACAATTTTGGTTTTAGAACTCATACAGATATTCCCCACAGTAATTCTTTTTTTACAGTCTATGTGACAGGGGGCGGGTTTATGCGTGGGGATTGCAGTGTTTGACAGACTTGACAAAAGAACCGGAAAACTGATATGATTGTAGCGGACAAGGGCGTTCTCACAGGGATAGAACGCCCTTTTTTGCGCGATAAGCAGAGTAAGAAGATATGCGGAGAATATCTTCTGACGAGCAACGCGAATGAGAAATGCGAAGCATTTCGAGTCTGCTTATCGCGCATGCGTGAAAGAGTCAGAAGACGCAAGGCGATATAGAAGGAAAGGCAGGTTTCGCATGAGAAAAAACTATAGCAGAGAAGATATCATAAAGCTGGTCGAAGAGGAGGACGTGGAGTTTATCAGGCTCCAGTTTACAGATATTTTTGGCAATCTGAAAAATTTGGCGGTCACGTCGGGGCAGCTTGAGAAGGCTCTTGACAATGAATGTATGTTTGACGGCTCTTCGATTGCGGGGTTTGCCAGCGTGGAGGAGTCGGACATGTATCTGCACCCGGATTACAGCACGTTGGAAATTTTTCCGTGGAGGCCCCAGCAGGGAAAGGTGGCCAGACTGATCTGTGACGTGTACCGTCCCGACGGAACGGCTTTTGCGGGAGATCCCCGCTATGTCCTGAAGCGGGCGATCCGGGAGGCGGAAGAGATGGGCTTCACTTTCCGGGTGGGGGCGGAGTGCGAATTTTTCCTGTTCCATCTGGATGACAACGGTATGCCGACGACATTGACTCACGAAAAGGCGGGTTATTTTGATGTCGGGCCGGTGGATTTCGGGGAGAACGCGAGACGTGATATGGTGCTTACACTGGAGGACATGGGCTTTGTGGTGGAGGCGTCCCACCATGATGTGGCTCCGGCACAGCACGAGATCAGTTTTCGGTACGATGAAGCGTTAGCGACGGCTGACAACATTATGACTTTCCGGCTGGCTGTCAGAACCATTGCCAAAAGGCATGGTCTTCACGCCACATTTATGCCGAAACCCAAATACGGTGTAAACGGTTCCGGCATGCATATTAACATGTCCCTCTTAAAAGAAGGGAAAAATATTTTTGCGGACGGGAAGGATGCAAGGGGGTTAAGCCGTGACGCATACGCCTTTCTGGGCGGTATCATGGAACATATGCGGGGGATGACGGCAGTCACAAATCCGATTGTTAATTCCTATAAACGGCTTGTGCCAGGCTTCGAGGCACCGGCATATATTGCCTGGAGCGCCACCAACAGAAGCCCTCTGATCCGTATCCCGGCGGCCAGGGGAGAGGCGGTGCGGATGGAGCTTCGAAGCCCCGATCCGACGGCCAATCCTTATCTGGCGCTGGCGGCCATTTTGCGTGCCGGACTGGATGGGATAAGAAGACAGGTGGTTCCGCCTGAGAGTGTGGACTGCAATATTTTCCGCATGAGCGAGCAGGAACGGTGGGAGCGGAAGATAGATGAGCTGCCGGGGACGCTTGCCGAGGCAGTCTCCTGCATGGAAAAGGATGCGTTTATGAGAGAAACGCTGGGAGAGCACGTCTTCGGGAAATATATCGAGCTGAAAAAGGAGGAGTGGAACCGTTACCGCAGCCAGATCACGGACTGGGAGCTCAACGAGTACCTGAATCAATTTTGAGTTGTTGAGGAAAAATGTGGTGAATGAGAATGAAATAACATGCGTTCCGAAATGATGGGAAGGGGGTGAGCGTGTGTTTCACATCATAGTGGTGCTGCCAAAGGCCGAGGACGCCAAAGGCATCCGCAATCTGTTAATGAAAAACGGATTCCGGGTAGACAGCGTGTGCACGACAGGCTCCCAGGCCCTTAGCAGAATGGATGATTTAAACGACGGACTTGTGATCTGCGGTTACAGGATGTCGGATATGATGTACAGTGAACTGCACACCTGCCTTCCGAAAGGCTTTGAGCTGCTGCTGTTAGCTTCCGCCAATATATTGCAGGAGTGCGATCTTCGCGGTATTATGAGCCTTGCCATGCCGCTTAAGGTGTATGAACTGATTAATACGGTAGATATGATGGGGCAGGCCATTGAGCGGCGCAGGCGGCGGGAGAGGCAGCGCCCCAGAGAGCGAAGCGCGCGGGAGGAAGGTCTGATTAAGGAAGCGAAGGAGCTTCTGATGAGCCGGAATCATATGACAGAGGAGGAGGCCCACCGCTATCTGCAGAAATGCAGTATGGACAGCGGCACCAATCTGGTGGAGGAGGCGCAGATGGTTCTTGCCATGATGCGGACTTGAGAAAGTTGTGTTATACTAATAAAAATCTGACAGGGAGGCAACCATGAAATTTACGAAAATGCAGGGCTGCGGCAACGATTATGTCTACGTTGATGGAAGCCGCGAGCGGATACCACAGGAGGAGAAGGCGGCGCTGGTGCGCCGGTTGAGCGACAGGCACTTCGGGATCGGCGGGGACGGGGTGATTTTTATCAATCCTTCCGACGAGGCGGATTTTGAGATGGAGATGTACAATGCGGACGGTTCCCGGTCGGAGATGTGCGGCAACGGCATCCGCTGTGTGGGAAAATTTGTCTATGATAAGGGGCTGACAGATAAAACTGACATAACTGTCATAAGTGCGGGGAGCGTAAAGTATCTGTCGCTTTCCGTAAAGGAAGGGAAGGTCTGGCAGGTAAAGGTCAATATGGGAGCGCCGGAGCTTAAGGCGGTATTCGTGCCGGTTGTCAGCGAGAATGAGCGGGTGATTGACGAGCCTGTTCACGTGCAGGGGAAAGACTATAAAATGACATGTGTGTCAATGGGCAATCCCCATGCGGTGGTCTTTATGGAGAATGTGGATTCTCTTGCGATAGAAGAGATTGGGCCTTATTTTGAGAACCATGAGCGGTTCCCAAGGCGGACGAACACGGAGTTTGTGAAGGTGATTGATAAGAGAACCGTGCAGATGCGTGTCTGGGAGCGCGGCACGGGAGAGACCTTTGCCTGCGGTACGGGAGCCTGTGCGGTTGTCGTGGCCTGTGTTTTAAACGGCCTGACAGAAGAGACGGTCACGGTAAAGCTGCTTGGAGGAGATCTCACCATTACCTGGGACAGGGAGGCGGATCTTGTTTATATGACGGGTCCTGCGGAGACGGTTTTTGAGGGTGAGATAGAGGACGGGACGGTAAGAAGGATCTGAGACGGCGTGGAAAGGCGTACCAGCCGCAGAAAAACAGAACGGCACGGAGATAAGGTTCATTTGATAAAAAAGGTTTACATAAAACTGAAACAGGAAAGGATCGGACAACTATGGTGAAAGTAAATGACAATTATCTGAAATTACCCGGGAGCTATCTTTTTTCCACCATCGGGAAAAAAGTGAACGCCTATGCGGCGGCAAACCCGGATAAAAAAATAATCAGGCTTGGGATCGGCGACGTGACAAGGCCGCTTACCCCTGCAATTATCAGTGCGCTGCACGGTGCGGTGGACGAGATGGCGGATGAGAAGACTTTCCGCGGTTATGCGCCTGACCTGGGTTACGAGTTTTTAAGAAGCGCCATTGCAGAGAACGATTACAGGGCGAGGGGCTGCCGGATCGATGCGGATGAGATCTTCGTCTCCGACGGGGCGAAGTGCGATTCCGGCAACATTCAGGAGATTTTTGCCACAGACAATAAGATTGCGGTCTGCGATCCCGTCTATCCGGTGTATGTGGACACCAATGTGATGGCGGGCAGGACAGGTATTTATGATGAAAGTACGGGCAATTGGAGCGATGTGATCTACATGCCCTGCACGGCGGAAAACGGCTTTGCACCCGAGCTGCCCAAGACGGTGCCGGATCTGATTTATCTGTGCTTTCCGAACAATCCAACCGGCTCCACCATCACGAAAGCGCAGCTGCAGGAGTGGGTGGATTACGCCAATAAAAACGGCTCTGTCATTATCTACGATGCGGCTTACGAGGCTTATATTTCCGAGGAGGACGTGCCTCACAGCATTTACGAGTGCGAGGGGGCGAGAGCCTGCGCCATCGAGCTTCGTTCGTTCTCCAAAAATGCGGGCTTTACCGGCGTGCGTCTGGGCTTTACCGTGGTTCCCAAGGAGCTGGAGGCGGGAGGTGTGGCGCTCCACGGACTCTGGGCGAGGCGGCATGGCACGAAATACAATGGCGCGCCTTACATCATCCAGAAGGCGGGCGAAGCGGTATACAGCGAAGCCGGTAAAAGGGAGACGCAGGAGCTGGTTGCCTACTACATGAAGAATGCGGCTTATATTCTGGACGGGTTGAAATCCGCAGGCTTTCAGGTGTCCGGCGGTGTCAACGCGCCTTATATCTGGCTGAAGGCGCCAAATGGCATGACGAGCTGGGAGTTCTTCGATTATCTGCTGGAGACGGCCAATGTGGTCGGCACACCCGGATCGGGCTTTGGGCCAAGTGGCGAGACATATTTCAGGCTGACGGCATTCGGAAGCTATGAAAATACCGTGGAGGCGGTGGATCGTATTAAAAAGCTGGGGGTTTAAATGGATATTTACTTACTGCGGCATGGGGAGACGGACTGGAATAAAAAACGGCTTTTACAGGGGCATACGGATATTCCGCTGAATGAGAGGGGAAGAGCGCAGGTGGACGATACGGTGCGTAAACTGCTTGCGCTCGGCGTGCGGATGGACGCTATCGTTGCAAGCCCCTTAAAAAGAGCGCGGGAAACCGCGGAGATTGCGGCGCACAGGCTGGATTATCCGAAAGAGAAGATCGTTGTGGAAGAGCTTCTCATTGAACGCGGGTTTGGCGAGGGAGAAGGGATGTCGCTGGACGGCATGAAGGAAAGCTATCCCGACAGCGACTGTCCGGGTATGGAATCCGGGGCGGCGCTGGTCAAGCGGGCAGGACAGGCATTCCAAAAAATAACGACTGTTTTTTGCGATGCGGAGCAGATTCTTCTGGCGGCACACGGTGCAGTCCTGTTTGCACTGTTAGAAGCGGTTTCCGAGGAGCAGATTCCTTATGAAGGGCGTGCGGCCTGCATCACGCAGGGGAGTCTCTATCGGATTCGTAAGGAAGGCGACAGGGTTTCTTTTGCCGGATACGACGAAAAAACAGGCGGGTTTGTGGAGATGGACGCGGCCGGGATCGGACGGTCGGCGAAAATATATCTGTGACATTTTTTTTGATATACCTACGGTCTACAGTACCTTTTGCGGGATATATGTTGTATTTTTTACTGTACACAGTCAGTTTTTATCATAAATCCCTTGCACATTGGAAAGAATTATGTTATACATGTATACAAGGATGTAAAGTTGATTCCGAAAAGCTGAAAAACGACTTTACAGAATAAATGCAATGAAGGAGACTCACCCTGAGGGAAGCGACAGGAATACGGCGTCACCGACTGAGAGCGCTGTTTGTGAAAGACAGGGAAGGGAACACTCCGGAGCAGATTGTCTGAACTCCATGGCATGATTAAGGCATTGAAATGAGCCGGGATGCGGGAAATGACACGCATGTCATGAGTGGGGCTAGGGCAGTACGTTACACGCGTTAAGTGTTTGAGAGGGTAAGGCGAATTGCATCTTGTCTGGAGATGGCGGCTTATCAATGCGGGTGGTACCGCGGATACAGAAATGAATCCGTCCCGGGATACAGAAATGTGTTCCGGGGCGTTTTGCGCGTATAAGCAGAGTCGGAAGGCTTGCGGAACATGAGTCGTGCTTGCATGAGCGAATGTTTCGTAAGGCTTATGACGAGCAACGCGAATGAGAGATGCGGAGCATCTCGAATCTGCTTATACAAGACATATTTATGAAGAGGAGAGGCAGTTATGACAATCAAAAACCAGTACAGGGACGTAACTTTACAGGAAATCAGGGAGAGCGACATCGGCAGAACCTTACGCGTGGCGGGCTGGATCGAGAACATCAGGGACCACGGCGGCGTGTCCTTTGTGGATCTGCGGGATATGTACGGCGTGCTGCAGGTGGTGATGCGGGACACTTCCCTTCTGGATGGGCTTTCCAAGGAAATGAGCGTTTCCATTGAGGGCCTGATCGAGAAGCGTGATGAAGAGACTTACAACCCCCGGATTCCCACAGGCACCATTGAGATGGAGGCGCATAAGGTGGATGTGCTCGGCAGAGTCTATAAGCAGCTCCCGTTTGAGATAATGACCTCTAAGGAAACCAGAGAGGATGTGCGCCTGAAATACCGTTATCTCGATCTGCGCAATCAGAAGGTGAAGGACAATATTGTTTTCCGCTCGCAGGTGATTGCTTATCTGCGGGAGAAGATGACAGAGCTGGGCTTTCTGGAGATTCAGACCCCGATCCTTTGCGCATCCTCCCCGGAGGGCGCGAGAGACTATATTGTACCTTCAAGAAAGTACAAGGGCAAGTTTTACGCCTTGCCGCAGGCGCCGCAGCAGTTCAAACAGCTTTTGATGGTGTCGGGATTTGACAAATATTTCCAGATCGCGCCCTGCTTCCGGGATGAGGACGCGAGAGCGGACCGTTCGCCCGGCGAATTTTACCAGTTGGATTTCGAGATGAGCTTCGCTACTCAGGAGGATGTGTTTGCGGTGGGTGAGGAGGTATTGTCCGCTGTATTTGAGAAATTTGCGCCGGAGGGGGCGGCGGTGACGAAAGTGCCTTATCCGATTATCAGTTATAAACAGGCGATGCTGGAGTTCGGTACGGATAAGCCGGATCTGAGGAATCCGCTTCGGATCATCGATCTGAGCGAGTTTTTCCAGACTTGTACCTTCAAGCCTTTTCACGGCAGAACAGTCCGCGCCATCAAGGTGCACGCGGAAATGTCCAAGGGGTTCCATGAGAAGCTGTTAAAGTTTGCCACGGATATGGGAATGGGCGGTCTCGGCTATCTGGAAGTGGCTGAGGATTTGAGCTACAAAGGGCCTATTGACAAGTTTATCCCCGAGGAGAAAAAGGGAGAGCTCCGTGATCTGGCGGGACTTGCCGTTGGCGACACCATCTTCTTTATCGCGGATAAGGAAGAGCGGGCGGCTTACTATGCGGGACAGCTGCGCACGGAGCTTGGACAGAAGCTGGATCTGCTCGAAAAGAATGCGTACCGGTTCTGCTATATCAACGATTTTCCTATGTTTGAGCGTGACCCGGAGACAAAGCAGATCGGCTTTACCCACAATCCCTTCTCCATGCCGCAGGGAGGCCTCGAAGCGCTGAACACCATGGACCCGCTGGAAATACTGGCGTATCAGTACGATATCGTCTGCAACGGTGTGGAGCTTTCCTCCGGCGCGGTGCGTAACCATGACATGGAGATTATGGAGAAGGCCTTTGCCATTGCAGGCTATGACGAGGAGACTTTAAAGACCAAGTTTGGCGCATTGTACAATGCGTTCCAGTTCGGCGCGCCGCCCCATGCGGGCATGGCGCCGGGCGTTGACCGTATGATTATGCTGTTGCGGAATGAGGAGAACATCAGGGAAGTGATCGCTTTCCCCATGAGCGGTTCCGCGCAGGATCTCATGTGCGGTGCGCCCGGGGATGTGACGGAGCAGCAGCTTAGGGAGGTTCATATTAAGGTCAGGGCGTAAAACTGTGACAGATGAAAGATAATTTCTACGTCGCCGCGCTTGCGCTCCGTTCCGAGCGTAACAGTGCTAAACTCGTAAGGAGCCTCGTTAAGCACTGACGCTCTACAAGGGGCTCCTTAAGAAATTATCTTTCATCTGTACAATACTATGATGCTGCTGATAATATGAAATGGCGGATAGGAGAGAAAATAATGTCAAATGTAATTACGGATGAAACAATAGAATATGTGGGCATTCTGGCTAAGCTGGAGCTGTCGGAAGAGGAGAAAGAGCAGGCGAAGTCGGATATGGGGCGGATGCTTGACTATATTGACAAGCTGGGAGAGCTGGATACCGCAGATGTGGAGCCGATGTCTCATGTGTTCCCTGTGGAAAATGTGTTCCGGGAGGACGTGGTGACAAACGGGGATGAAAGAGAACGACTGTTATCCAATGCGCCGCAGGAGAAAGATGGAATGTTTTTGGTGCCGCGGACGTTCTAGACATTGACGGTATGGACGGATAGTCATTTCTACGTCGCCGCGCTCTCGCTCCGCAAAATATTCAGCGCAAAAGAAAAACAAGCGACGCGGAGCGGCATTTGTTTTTCTGCGCGGATAACGAGCAAATGTCCGATGAAATCGGATGTAGAGCGCGTAAGCGCGGGTTTGCGAGTACGAACTGATTAAGTGCTGACGTGTTTTGAGGGGCTCCTTAAGAAATCGTTGTCTGTCCATGCCGGA
Organism: uncultured Lachnospiraceae bacterium; assembly: GCA_947176065.1. GTDB lineage: Bacteria > Bacillota > Clostridia > Lachnospirales > Lachnospiraceae > UBA3282. The sequence continues at coordinate 109,122 of CAMWPB010000002.1, forward strand.
AGACTAAGACAGAAAGCGATGTTCTGAGAAAGATATAAGCGGCACACACAATATGAGCCAGGAAGGGAAAGTGTTACATGAACATTACGGATATGACTGCAACGCAACTCTCCGCCATGATAAAAGCGGGAGAAACCACCGCGGTAGAGGCCGCGGAGGCTGTGCTTGCGAAGATTGAGGAAGAAGATAAAAATTACAACTGTTATGTTACGGTAGACCGTGACGGCGCCTTAGCGCAGGCGAAGGCAGTACAGGGAAAAATTGAGGCGGGAGAATTGAAAGGGCCGCTGGCTGGCGTGCCGGTGGCGGTGAAGGACAATATCTGTACGGAGGGGCTGCGTACCACTTGTTCTTCTAAGATTCTGCATAACTTTGTGCCTGTTTATACGGCGGAGGCTGTCAGAAATCTGCAGAAGGCGGGAGCGGTGATTTTGGGTAAGACCAATATGGACGAGTTTGCCATGGGCTCCACTACGGAAACCTCCGCCTACGGGCCCACGAGGAACCCGAGAAATGCAGAGCATGTGCCGGGCGGTTCCTCGGGCGGCTCGGCAGCGGCGGTGGCGGCGGGCGAATGTATTTACGCCATCGGCTCCGATACGGGCGGTTCGATCCGGCAGCCGGCCTCCTACTGCGGCGTGGTGGGCATGAAACCTACTTACGGCACGGTTTCCCGCTATGGTCTGATCGCCTATGGCTCCTCGCTGGACCAGATCGGCCCGCTGACGAAGGATGTGGCGGACTGCGCGGCGGTGCTCACGGCGCTGGCATCCCACGACAGGAAGGATTCCACCTCCGTTTCCAGAGCGGATACGGACTTTACCGCGGCTCTTATGGAGGATGTGAAGGGGCTGCGCATCGGTATTCCGGGCGACTATCTGGGGGAAGGGCTTGACGACGAAGTGCGGACGGCTGTTTTGCAGGCGGCGGACGTTTTGCAGGAAAGGGGAGCGGTGGTGGAGCGGTTTGACCTGAGTCTGGTGGAATACGCGATTCCGGCTTACTACACTATAGCGGCGGCGGAGGCCAGCTCTAATCTGGAGCGGTTCGACGGTATCAAGTACGGTTACCGCACCGGGGAGTATGCGGGCCTTCATAATATGTATAAGAAATCCCGTTCCGAGGGCTTTGGCGAGGAGGTAAAGCGCCGCATTATGCTGGGCTCCTTCGTGTTAAGCTCGGGTTACTACGACGCCTATTACCTGAAGGCTTTGAAGGTGAAGGCACTGATAAAAAAGGCATTTGACGAGGCTTTCGCCAAATATGACCTGATTCTGGGGCCGGTGGCGCCCACTACCGCGCCGAAGCTGGGAGAGAGTCTGGCTGATCCGATACAGATGTACTTAGGCGATATTTACACCATCGCCGTAAATCTGGCAGGACTGCCGGCAATCAGCCTTCCCTGCGGGCAGGACAGCAAGGGGCTGCCCATCGGCTTACAGCTGATCGGAGACTGCTTTCAGGAGAAAAAGCTGTTTCGGGCGGCGTATACTTACGAACAACACGAGTAGCGTGAGAATAACAGACATACGTTGTTTACTGAATTAATTGGAGGAATTTATGAGCAAACAATATGAGACAGTGATCGGCCTTGAGGTTCATGTAGAACTTGCCACCAAAACAAAGATTTTCTGTGGTTGTTCCACCGCTTTCGGGGCGGAGCCGAACACCCAGACTTGCCCGGTCTGCACGGGAATGCCCGGATCCCTGCCTGTCCTTAACAAACAGGTTTTGGAATACGCTATAGCTGTGGGACTGGCAACAAATTGCGATATCACCCGTTATGCAAAGTTTGACAGAAAAAACTATTTTTACCCGGATAATCCGCAGAACTACCAGATTTCCCAGCTCTATCTTCCCATCTGCCGAAACGGCGGCGTGGAGATCGAGACGGAGCAGGGCGGCAGGAAAGTCGTTGGTATCCATGAAATCCATATGGAGGAGGATGCGGGTAAGCTGATCCATGACGAGTGGGAGGACTGTAGTCTGGTGGACTATAACCGTTCCGGCGTGCCGCTGATCGAGATTGTGTCAGAGCCCGATATGCGAAACGCTGAGGAGGTCATCGCCTATCTGGAGAAACTGCGTCTTGTCATTCAGTATCTGGGCGCTTCGGACTGCAAACTGCAGGAGGGTTCCATGCGTGCGGATGTGAACCTTTCCGTCAGGGAGGCCGGGACGGAGGCCTTTGGCACTCGGACGGAGATGAAGAACCTGAACAGCTTCAAGGCCATTACAAGGGCTATTGAAGGAGAGACGGAGCGGCAGATTGATCTGATCGAAGCGGGGGGAAGCGTGGTGCAGGAGACCAGAAGATGGGATGATGCGAAAGGCGAGTCCTATGCCATGCGCAGCAAGGAGGACGCGCAGGATTACCGCTATTTCCCGGACCCTGATCTGCCCCCGATCAGCGTCGATGAAAAGATGCTAAAGGAAATCCGTGCAAGGCAGCCGGAGTTTCGCACCGAGAAGATGGCCCGTTACCGGGAAGAGTTTGACATTCCCGACTATGACATTGAGATCATCACGGGGGAGAAGCCGCTGGCGGATCTGTTCGAGGCGGCGGTGGCGCTGGGGGCGCAGCCCAAGAAAGTGTCCAACTGGATTATGGGAGAGACCCTGCGTCTGATGAAAGAGCGGGAGGTGGACGCCTCCGACCTGCGTTTTTCACCGGAACATCTGGCGAAGCTGATTGGGCTTACGGATACAAAACAGATTAACAGTTCGGTGGCAAAGGAAGTTTTCGAAGTGATGTTTGAGGAGAATGTGGATCCCGAACAGTATGTGGAAGAGAAAGGTTTAAAGATCGCGGGCGACGAGGGCGCCCTGAAGAAGACCGTGGAGGAAGTCATTGCGGCGAACCCCCAGTCCGTGGCGGACTACCGCAGCGGCAAGGAGAAAGCCATCGGTTTTCTGGTAGGGCAGACCATGAAGGCCATGAAGGGAAAGGCCGATCCGGGGGCGGTGAACAAACTACTGAAAGAGGTAATCCAAAAATTGTAACGCCATCCCGGGATCTTCCACCGACACCGGAATCCCGATTACGATTTCGGACGGATACCCTTGAAAAGTGTAGTCGCTTTCAAAAATATAGTCGTAGTAGCCGGAATCCCCCAGCCTGTTGCCGGTCTGCGGTATGCGGATGCCAACGGCCACCGGCTTTTCCATGGAGGAAGGGTCGCCGTGGTCGATTACCTGGTTGTAAACGGCTTCCTGTGCGGCCTCCATTTCTTTCAGTGTGTCGCCTGTTTCCGCATCAAAGGCGGCGCCGTCCGTATAGTAGAGCAGATCGGCGTAGGGAGCCAGCGCCTCTTCGGTAAAGGTTTCTGTCAGATCATAGAAGTATTCGAGCCGGGCATAGCCTTCAAAGGTTTCCGTGTCTGCCACGATGGCGTGGATATCGCCGGCATGCATCATGGCTGCCATTTTCTGTCTGTTGGCCACTTCGTACTGGTCGCCGCCGTCGGCGGACAGGGTGATAGAGGTGTCAATATTTACCTGCCAGGCTTCCGGGTCAATGCCTGCGTATTCCATGAATCCTTCATTCCATGCAGCGGCGGTGGCAGCATTGTCCTCCATGGCGTTCGCATTCAACAGAACCGCATAGAAGGCGATGGGCTTGTTGGAGCGGTAGGAGCCGATGAAGGCGATAGCAAAGGCAATCACGGCAATTGCCGCGATTGTGTGCACTTTATAGTAATCCCAGAAATAGGCGAGTTTTTCCTTGGGACTCATGGTGGCAAAGGCCTTTTTCTGCTGTTCTCTGATCTCTTCTATAACTGAATTCTGCGATGACATATCTTAATCCTTTCTTTGCCTGGATAACATTACATGTGTTATTGTTTTCTTGGTTAATATTTCTCATTCACGTCGGATTTCGTCTTTTCTACTTATATGTTATAATGATAAATAGTATGGAAGTGGATGTCAATGAAAGGAATCTTTTGTTTGTGTGAAATTTTCATAAACATGTGAAATATGAATATCCATTAAAAGATTGACGTGTTTTTGAATGGCGGCTATAATATGATATAAATGCAGGATTCGGGAGGGTGTTATGACGAGAACGGTAGGAATCGGGATTCAGGATTTTGGAAAAATTATTGCGAATGACTGCTTCTATGTGGATAAAACCGCTTTCATCAAAGAATGGTGGGAAAACAGGGACGAAGTAACCCTGATCACCAGACCGCGCCGTTTCGGGAAAACTCTGACCATAAGCATGACGGAGCAGTTTTTTTCGGTCAAATATGCGGGTCGGGGCGACCTGTTTGAAGGACTGTCCATCTGGCAGGAGGAAAAGTACCGCGCCCTGCAGGGGACTTACCCGGTGATCAGCCTTTCTTTCGCCAATATTAAAGAGACCAATTATCAGGATACACGGGATAAAATTGTACAGATCCTTGCCGGTGAATATGCGAGATGCGCCTTTTTGCTGGAGGGGGACTGCCTGAATGAACAGGAAAAAGCTATTTTCCGCCGGAAGACAGTGGATATGGGGGATGTGGACGCGACGCTGGCGCTGAATCAGCTGGCGGAATATTTGTGCCGCTATTATCAGAAAAAAGTGATCATTCTGCTGGATGAATACGATACACCCATGCAGGAAGCCTATGTCCATGGCTACTGGGAAGAGCTGGTGGCCTTTACCAGAAGTATGTTCAATGCTGCTTTTAAGACGAACCCGTGGCTGGAGAGGGCCATTATGACGGGAATTACCAGAGTCAGCAAGGAATCCATCTTTTCGGATCTGAACAATCTGAAGGTGGTGACCACAACGTCTGATGAGTATGGGGCGGCGTTTGGTTTTACCGAAGAGGAAGTGTTTGCGGCGCTGGATGAATATGGGATGGGTGACAGAAAGCAGGACGTGAAACGGTGGTATGACGGTTTTATTTTTGGCATGTGGAAAGATATTTACAATCCGTGGTCTATCCTGAATTTCCTGGATACGGGAAAAATTACCACTTACTGGGCGAATACCAGTTCCAACAGTCTTGTGGGGAAGCTGATCCGGGAGGGCAGCAGGGAGGTGAAGGAATCCTTCGAAAGGTTGATAAAAGGCGAACATCTCCGGGTGCCCATCGACGAGCAGATCGTCTATAACCAGCTGGATGACAACGAGTATGCCATCTGGAGTATGCTTGTGGCGAGCGGGTATTTGAAAATATTGGATTATGAGAAGTATGAGGAAGATGATATCATAGGGGAGCCGAAATATGAACTGGCGCTGACCAACCATGAAGTGAAGATTATGTTCCAAAACATGATCAGGGGCTGGTTTGCGGGCGGTGTGTCGGATTATAATGCGTTCATCAGGGCGCTGTTGGCAGATGATCTGGAGGCTATGAATGAATATATGAATCGGATAGCCCGTGAGACCTTCAGTTATTTTGATACCGGGAAACGCGCTTCCGGGAAAGCGGAGCCGGAGCGGTTTTATCATGGGTTTGTGCTGGGGCTGATGGTGCAGATGGAGGATCAGTATACCGTTACGTCCAACCGGGAGAGCGGATTCGGCAGATATGACATTATGCTGGAGCCGAAGAAGGAAGGGCTGGATGCGATTGTGATCGAGTTCAAGGTGTTTCATCCCAAGAGGGACAATAGCCTTGAGGATACCGTGAATGCGGCGCTTTTGCAGATAGAGGAGAAGAAGTATGTGCAGACCCTTGTCGCGAAGGGAATCAAAGAGGACAGGATACGGAAGTACGGGTTCGCGTTTGAGGGGAAGGAAGTCCTGATTGGGTAACACGGCGGCGACAAAGCTGTAAATTGTTTACAGGTATTGTTCATACTGTTAAAATGAGAATAATAGGGCAAAGATTGTGCCGGATTTTAGCGGAAAGGGGGAATTTTACATGGCAGAACCATTGCGCAGATCAACAAATGCACTGCTGGAAGCGATTGTGGAGGCTTCGCAGAATGCGGAACCGGCGAAATTCGGACAGACGGCGGCTTCGGTGCTAAGCCTGATGGACGGGACTTCCCGGATAGAGGCATTTCGGGGAATTGTCAATGCGGCGGGGGCTGCGGACGAACTGTCTGAAGTGGCTGTTCATGGGCAGAAGGGACTGATCGTTTCCAAGGACGACTTGAAATGTATACTCAAATATGTGGACATGGCGAAGTCGCTGCCGCTCACGAAAGAGATGGCGGAGGCTTATCTGGGGTATAAGAGCGACGACTCGTTTTTTCAGGAGGAAAAGCACAAATTTCTGGTGCCGGAAAAACAGGTAGCGTTTGACAAGCCGATCTATGATCATGCGGTCCAATGGGATCCGCTGGCGGTGGAAATCCAGAATGTCGGAAAAACCTTGACGAATTACGCAGGCCTTTTCACCACTAAAGTGGACAGTGTGATCAAGGTGTTGGGGGACCTGAATAAATATTTAAAAGTGCACGGATTCATTGCTGATGATTCCGGTAAGGAAATTGTGGAGTGCGGTACGGAGATACTCAGGCTCTGGAAGGACGATACCGAACGGTATAAAGATACTGTCCAGAAAACTTACGGGAAACTTGTCATATTCAGAGACACGATGAATGATAGGATCAGCAAAAGCGTCCGGGATCGTGCTCAGGCGATTGCGGCGCTCAATCTGTGTGCCGATCAGCAGAAATTAAAACAGGAGATTGATGAGCTGAAACAGGAGATCGCATCTTTGGAAAAGGAGTACAACGAGGCTGTTGGACTGGCGTTTACCGGGGCGGCAGTATTGATATTGGGATTTCCAGGGATTATCGCATGGGCGATCACAGGTGGGATTTATGGAGACCGTGCCGAGAAGATCAGGAAAAAGAAGAATGAGAAGAGCGCGGAGCTAAAACCTCTTGAGGAAAAGCTGGATGCATACAGTAAAATTGACGGCAGCATCAAAAAGCTGGAGACTTCCATCACGGATATTTCCCACGCGTTGTTCTCTGCGGATATCGGATTGCAGCATATTATGACGGCGTGGAACAGTTTGGAGCAGGATATTAACAACGCGATGCTGCACCTTAACAAAATGGACGACCCTGAGTATGTGAAATATGTCCTTACACTGACGAGCGAGCTGAATGAAGCCAGAACCTCATGGTCGGACTGCGGGAAAATTGCAGAGGATCTCCTGAAATGCTTTAGAGAAGCCTATACGGAGTACGAGAAAACCAAATAATAAGGAAGAATAAAGGGGAATTCACTATGGATTTTGACCGTGCAAAGATGGAAGATACCTACATGAAAATAAAGAACGTGGATATGGAACATTTTCCGGATACGATGGAGGATCTGTTTTTGACGGCGTCTGACCTGCGTACATACGGGGTACAGATTTATCAGGTGTTTACGCAGAACATGTACAGCGAAATGCCGTCCATGCTCCGGGATGCCTGCGCTTATTCTGAGCCGCAGCAGTTTGCGGAGATAGAGGAGAAGATTCGCGCGGCGAAGACGCCGGAGGAGAAAAAAGAGTACGAAGAAGTTTTGGCGGATATGGAAGAGATTTTTGTGAGAGAGGGGAAGAAATTCTGTGACGGTTTTAGTGCGATAGCCGGGACTGTGTGGGAGGACAGCACCATTATCGAGAAAAACTGCAGGAAAGATCTGACGTCCGGGGCTTTCTTCTACGGCAAGATAGAGGACTCCATGCGGATCAGAGGCAGCCAGATCGCGGATATGGCAGAGGTGATCAAAAATGTATATGTGGAGCCGATGCAGAAGTTGAAGGCGCAGATCAAGTCCCATGATGCGGATATCGATAAATATCTTGATCCGAACAATGCCTTTGAACGATTCATGAAGGCCCTGCCCAGCGCGGAGGAATTTGCAAACCTTACCAAATTTGCCGAGGAAAAGGCGGATGCCAAAGTGCAGGCAATGAAGGCGGCGTACGCGGTGGCGCTAAAAGGAATCGAGTACATAGGCAGTAAGATCGTCAATTTTGAGAAGATGGAGGAGCGCCGCAGACTGCAGGAGGAATTGGATAAGCTGAAGCAGGATTATGAAAAGTATAAGGCGCAGTATAAGGACGTGGTCGGCGAGTATGACAAGGCGCACAGCCTTCTGATATTTATGGAGGACGTCAAATATTTTTCGGATTATGCGAAGCCTTTTAACCAGCGTGCCACAGAATGCATCGGGCAGCTTGAAAAGGCGCTGACGGAAAAAGACGCGGCGGTTTACAATGGATGTGTGAAGGAGATGGAGAAAGATTATAGTGTTTTCTGGAGGTAGGCATGAAAAATCGGCGTTTGGGAGGGTGTTATGACGAGAACGGTAGGAATCGGGATTCAGGATTTTGGAAAAATTATTGCGAATGACTGCTTCTATGTGGATAAAACCGCTTTCATCAAAGAATGGTGGGAAAACAGGGACGAAGTAACCCTGATCACCAGACCGCGCCGTTTCGGGAAAACTCTGACCATAAGCATGACGGAGCAGTTTTTTTCGGTCAAATATGCGGGTCGGGGCGACCTGTTTGAAGGACTGTCCATCTGGCAGGAGGAAAAGTACCGCGCCCTGCAGGGGACTTACCCGGTGATCAGCCTTTCTTTTGCCAATATTAAAGAGACCAATTATGAGAATACCCGTAGGAAGATCTGCCAGATGCTGGCGGAGCTTTACGCTAATTACGAATTTTTGCTGGAAGAGAACAAAATGGCGGAAAATGATAAGGCTTTTTTCAAAAGTGTATCCGCCGATATGGACGATGTGACGGCAACGATGGCAATTCACTATCTTTCTAAATATCTATCTGCTTATTATGGAAAGAGAGTGATCATTCTGCTGGATGAATACGACACCCCCATGCAGGAAGCCTATGTCCATGGCTACTGGGAAGAACTTGTGGCCTTTACCAGAAGTATGTTCAATGCTGCTTTTAAGACGAACCCGTGGCTGGAGAGGGCCATTATGACGGGAATTACCAGAGTCAGCAAGGAATCCATCTTTTCGGATCTGAACAATCTGAAGGTGGTGACCACAACGTCTGATGAGTATGGGGCGGCGTTTGGTTTTACCGAAGAGGAAGTGTTTGCGGCGCTGGATGAATATGGGATGGGTGACAGAAAGCAGGACGTGAAACGGTGGTATGACGGTTTTATTTTTGGCATGTGGAAAGATATTTACAATCCGTGGTCTATCCTGAATTTCCTGGATACGGGAAAAATTACCACTTACTGGGCGAATACCAGTTCCAACAGTCTTGTGGGGAAGCTGATCCGGGAGGGCAGCAGGGAGGTGAAGGAATCCTTCGAAAGGTTGATAAAAGGCGAACATCTCCGGGTGCCCATCGACGAGCAGATCGTCTATAACCAGCTGGATGACAACGAGTATGCCATCTGGAGTATGCTTGTGGCGAGCGGGTATTTGAAAATATTGGATTATGAGAAGTATGAGGAAGATGATATCATAGGGGAGCCGAAATATGAACTGGCGCTGACCAACCATGAAGTGAAGATTATGTTCCAAAACATGATCAGGGGCTGGTTTGCGGGCGGTGTGTCGGATTATAATGCGTTCATCAGGGCGCTGTTGGCAGATGATCTGGAGGCTATGAATGAATATATGAATCGGATAGCCCGTGAGACCTTCAGTTATTTTGATACCGGGAAACGCGCTTCCGGGAAAGCGGAGCCGGAGCGGTTTTATCATGGGTTTGTGCTGGGGCTGATGGTGCAGATGGAGGATCAGTATACCGTTACGTCCAACCGGGAGAGCGGATTCGGCAGATATGACATTATGCTGGAGCCGAAGAAGGAAGGGCTGGATGCGATTGTGATCGAGTTCAAGGTGTTTCATCCCAAGAGGGACAATAGCCTTGAGGATACCGTGAATGCGGCGCTTTTGCAGATAGAGGAGAAGAAGTATGTGCAGACCCTTGTCGCGAAGGGAATCAAAGAGGACAGGATACGGAAGTACGGGTTCGCGTTTGAGGGGAAGGAAGTGCTGATTGGGTAACATATAAAGTTTTTTAGACAATGCGCCGATAAGTATGGTATAGTAAGATAAAGTATATATATCTTATTTTATAAAAATGAGACACGGAAGGTCGAGTTAACTGTCATGGAGGATGGGGATTAGGGATAAAAGTTGATGATTATTGGAGTAATGGCGTCAATTTTTGTCCTTGTTTTTGTGGGATATACGGAGGCATGGATGAAGGCAGTCATATTGGCCGGGGGATACGGCACCAGAATTTCAGAAGAAAGTCATCTGAAGCCGAAACCGATGATAGAGATTGGTGGCAAGCCGATACTTTGGCATATTATGAAGCTATATTCCTATTACGGATTTAGTGATTTTATAATATGCTGCGGCTATATGCAGCACGTAATAAAACAGTGGTTTGCAAACTATTATCTGTATAATTGCGACGTCACTTTTGATTTTACGGAGAAAAACAGAATTACCGTACATAACAGCGAGGTAGAAGAATGGAAAGTGACATTGATAGATACCGGGCTGAATACCGGAACCGGAGGCAGAATTAAACAGATTCAGAAGTACATAGGAAACGAGACCTTTATGTTGACCTATGGTGACGGTGTGTCAAATGTAAATTTGAAGGAACTATTGCAATATCATCAGGCAGGGCGATCTGTAGTTACCCTGACGGCGGCTAAAATCAGACAGCGTTTTGGTATTTTATCTATGGATGCCGATTCCCGGATTACCAGTTTCCGGGAAAAATCAGAGAATGATTCGGAGCGCGTCAACGCTGGTTTTATGGTGTTAGAGCCGGAGGTTTTTGATTATATAGAAGGCGACGTATATTTTGAGAAAGAACCGTTAGAAAATCTGGCGAGGGATGGGAAGCTGTCCGCTTACAAATTTGACGGTTTTTGGAAACCCATGGATACGATGAGAGATAAAAAGCAGCTTGAAGAACTGTGGGATAGCGGTGAGGCACCGTGGAAAGTCTGGCAGCAAAAAGGCCCTGAATAAACAAGATTAAGAGATGGTGAGGCGGAAATGTTTAAGGATATGACAGAGCAGCAGGCAAGAGAAGAAATCTTAAAATCGGTGAGGCGGTACTGCGATGTTTATCATAATGTGAAAAAGTCTTTCCGGGAGGGTGATCGGATTCCTTATGCCTCCAGAGTTTATGACAGCGCTGAAATGGTGAATCTGGTGGACAGCGCGTTGGAGTTCTGGCTGACGGCAGGTCGATATACGGATCAGTTCGAAAAACAGATGGCGGCGTACTTAGATGTTCGCTTCTGCTCGCTTGTCAATTCGGGATCTTCCGCAAATCTGCTTGCATTTATGGCTCTCACGTCTCCGTTGCTTGGTGAGAGAAAAATGAATAGAGGGGATGAGGTTATCACTGTGGCGGCTGGCTTTCCCACAACGGTGGCCCCTATGATCCAATACGGAGCCGTCCCGGTTTTTGTAGATGTTACCATTCCCCAGTACAACATCGATGTTTCTATGCTGGAAGAGGCAGTATCAGATCGGACAAAGGCGGTCATGATTGCACATACGTTGGGGAATCCTTTTGATTTGAAGGCGGTGAGTGCGTTTTGCAAAGAGCATGGCCTTTGGCTGATTGAGGATAACTGTGATGCGCTCGGCTCTGAGTATGTGATTGACGGAGAGACCAGATTGACAGGTACGGTCGGGGATATTGGAACTTCCAGTTTTTATCCGCCCCACCATATGACTATGGGAGAAGGCGGTGCGGTTTATACGAATGATCCGCTGTTACATAAATGCATCCGTTCTTTCAGGGACTGGGGACGTGACTGTGTCTGCCCATCCGGTCAGGACAATCTGTGTGGACATCGGTTTGACAGGCAGTATGGAGAATTGCCGTTAGGGTATGACCACAAGTATGTCTATTCTCATTTCGGCTATAATCTGAAAGCAACGGATATGCAGGCTGCTGTAGGCTGTGCTCAGCTGGAAAAGTTTCCGGTTTTTGTGGAGAGGAGAAGGCACAATTTTATCAGGTTGAAAGAGAAACTGCTTGCAGCAGATCACATTTCAGATAAGCTGATTCTTCCTGAGGCGTGTGCCAATTCCACGCCGAGTTGGTTCGGATTTCCTGTTACTTGTAAGGAAAGTGCGAAGAGGAATCAAGTGGTGCAATACATGGAAGAGCATGGCGTACAGACGAGAATGCTCTTTGCGGGAAATCTGACAAAGCATCCCTGCTTTGATGAGATGAGGGCGACAGGGGAAGGATACCGCATTGTAGGGGACTTGAAGAATACGGACCGGATTATGGCAGACACTTTCTGGATCGGTGTATATCCGGGTATGACGGATGAGATGATTGATTATATGGCGAAAGTATTAATAGAAGCGGTTCGGTAGCGGTACAGGGGTGACGCTTCGGAGTGCGGCAAGGATGCGTGAGATGCTGGATAAAGAATTCTATCGGGGAAAAAAGGTGCTGGTTACCGGGCATACGGGATTTAAGGGAACATGGCTTTGTGCACTGTTGCTGCAGGCAGGGGCAAAAGTGATCGGATATGCGCTGGAACCGCCTACATCACCGAGCATTTTTGGACTGACAGAAATGAAAGAACGGATTGATTCCGTGACAGGAGATATCCGGGATCTGGCTCATTTGAAAGAGACGGTCTGTAAGGCACAGCCGGAGATTGTCATACATATGGCGGCGCAGCCGATTGTGCGGGAATCGTATAAGAATCCTGTGTACACTTACGGGACAAACGTTATGGGAACGGTGAACATACTGGAATGTGTCAGGATGTGCCCGAGCATACGTTCCTTTGTAAATGTTACGACGGACAAAGTATATTTGAACCGGGAATGGGAATGGGGCTATCGGGAAAATGAGGAACTGAATGGTTATGATCCCTATTCAAACTCGAAGTCCTGTTCCGAATTGGTGACTGGCTGTTATAAGAATTCTTTCTTCTCAGGTGATGAGAAAATGACAGCTATTTCTACAGTCAGAGCGGGAAATGTGATTGGCGGCGGTGATTTTTCGGTGGACAGAATTATTCCTGACTGTGTCCGCGCTGCTTTAGAGAAAAAAGAGATCATTGTGCGTAATCCCTATTCCACCAGACCGTATCAGCATGTGCTGGAGCCGCTTACCGTTTATCTTATGATCGCGCAGAAACAGTATGAGGATATTCGATATGCCGGAAGCTACAATGTAGGGCCGGAGGAGACAGACTGTTACACGACGGGAGAGTTAGTCACACTGTTCTGTGATAAATGGAATGAGCTGACCGGGGAGAAAATGAATTGGAAGAATATTCATGACGGCGGCCCGCATGAGGCGAATTATCTGAAACTGGACTGTTCGAAATTGAAGACAACTTTTGGGTGGACGCCGGTTTGGGATGTGGAGAAGGCGATGGAGAAGATTGTGGAGTGGACTGTCGCCTATAGGGAAGAAAAGGATATGTTTCATGTTATGTGTGAGCAGATGGAGATGTTTGCGGGATAAATATGGTTAAGAAAATCTTATTGACCGGCGGGTCCGGCTTTGTGGGAAGAAATGTAAAAGAATATTTAGAGTCAAAAAACTATGATTTGTACGCGCCGACAAGCTGCCAGCTAAACTGCATTGACGAGATTGCGGTGAAAGAACATCTTCAGTCGAACTATTATGATGTTGTTATGCATTTTGCTGTTTATGGAGATGGGATAGATAAAACGAAAGACGGTAGCAAATCATTGGAATATAATTTGCGGATTTTTACTAATTTTGCAAGATGCTCTGCTCTATATGGCAGGATGATATATACGGGTTCAGGAGCGGAATATGATAAGCGTTATCCGATTCAGATGGTCAGGGAAGAAGAACTGGCAGAGCATACCATACCGGTTGATCAGTATGGATTGATGAAATATATCGCTAACCAAATGATCGAGAAGAGTGATAATATTTATAATTTGCGGCTTTTCGGTATTTTTGGCAAGTATGAGTATTGGAAAACAAAGTTTATTTCCAATTTATGCTGTAAATCTATAAAGGGGCTTCCACTCTCCATACGGAAAAACTGCTATTTCGATTATTTATGGATAGATGATTTCTGTGTAATACTGGAGCAGTTTATGCAGTTGGAGAATCCGAGGCATCATGTGTACAATGCCGTTCGGGGTAAAAGGATTGATCTGTTTAGTCTGGCGGAGATTGTGAACGAAGTGGCTGATACGAAACAGGATATTATTGTCTGTCAGGAAGGATTGGCCAACGAATATACGGCAAACAATGACAGAATACTGGAAGAATTATCAGAACTGAATTTTACTGATATAAAAGAGGCTGTCAGTGTACTTTATGCGTGGTACAGAGCGCATCAGGATGAAATAGACATGTATTCGTTGATTTATGGGTAGGGATATGTTGCTGGAAGAAAAACAATATTTTTAATATTTATCTGATAATGAAATCAATTATTGTTGAAAAATAATGAAAAGAGGAAGAGAACATGGCAGAAATAGGATACGAAAGTTTGCAACGATTACGCAGTCAATTCAGCGAGGAAACACTGAAACAGGATTTAAAACGAGAATATATGCCATTTTTAGAGCATAGTAAAAGGGTTTATATCTGGGGGACAGGTTTGCTTGGCAGATTTGCATGTAAGCAGTTGATCCAGTCCAATATTTTAGAGGGAGGGGTAATAGCTTATATCGATAATAACAGGGCCTTAGCAGGGAGTGTGGTTGATGATGTGCCAGTTATCACTCCGGATATGATAGAAACGAATGATCTGATTATTATTTGTTCCCAGTACTTTATAGAAATTGAGATGCAGGTTAAAAATGAATTATCCAATCCCTGTTTATATTATCGAATTTTACCATTCCTGTATGATGAATTTGGAGAATGGGATATAGATAAAGGGTTGGCGGATAGTTTAAAGAAATTAGATATATATAGAGAAAATTATAAAAATGTGTTTCATAAGTGCGCTGATGAAGTTTCTAAGGAGATACTGGACTGTATATTAAACTATCGTTTCACAATGAAATCTAAGTGGATACAAAAGGCATATGAAAAAACAAACGAGAGTGGAAATAATATAGAATATTTTGATCCTGAAATTATTAAACCACAGAAAAATGAGGTGTTTGTTGATTGTGGGGGGTATATAGGGGATACTGTGTTAGGATTTTTAAAGTTTGTAAACAATACGTATCGAAAGATATATTATTTTGAGCCGAGCAAATTTATATTTAACCAGGCAAAGGAAAACTTGAAAAGTATAGACAATATTGTTTTTACATCAGCAGGTGTTGGAGAAACGGCTGGGATATGTAAATTTGTGGGTGCTGGTCAGGGTGATTTCGGACACATAGACGATAATGGAACGGAGACTATTGATATTGTAAGATTAGACGAGATTGTAATAGATCAGCCAACTTTTATCAAAATGGATATAGAAGGAGCTGAGTTATCCGCTCTGAAAGGCGCATCCGGAATTATCAAGGAAAGTAAGCCGAAGTTAGCAATTTGTGTTTACCATAAGCCGGAGGATCTGTTTGAAATTTTAGAATTGATTGACTCATGGGGAATTCATTATAAATATTATTTTAGACATTATAATAAGGGACTTGCCGGAACAATTTTATATTGTATTCCACAGAATGAATAGGCAGATTATGAAAATACATAAATTTTTTCAAAATATGAAAAAAAATTATATAGTGGCAGAAGTGTCTCAGAACCATGACGGTAGTTTAGGACAGGCTCATGCTTTTATTGATGCAGTGGCTGGTACGGGGGCGGATGCCATTAAGTTTCAGACACATATTGCAGAGGAAGAAAGTACGCCGGATGAACCGTTTCGGATTAATTTCAGCTACTGTGACAAAACCAGATATGATTACTGGAAACGTATGGAATTTACACCGGAACAGTGGCAGGGATTGTATGACCATGCGATAGAAAAGGGATTGGATTTTTTGAGTTCACCGTTTTCAACAGCGGCTTTACAGATGCTGGACAAAATAGGTGTACCGGCGTGGAAATTTGGATCGGGAGAAGTTTTTAATGACCTGTTGTTAAGGCAGGCTATTGATACGGGAAAACCGATTATACTCTCATCGGGGCTGAGTACAGTGGAAGAAATGGATAAGCAGGTTAAAATGGTTCAAGCGGCAGGGAATCCGCTGTTGCTGATGGAGTGTACGACGGCATATCCTTCAAAGCCAGAAGAAATTCCAATAAAACTAATCGATTTTTATCAACGGAGATATCATTGCCCGATTGGAATCTCGGATCATTCCTCCACGATATATCCTTCTTTGGCGGCGGCTGTATTGGGCGCGAGGGCTTTTGAAGTTCATGTGACTATGAGCAGAGAAATGTTTGGACCAGATGTAAAGGCTTCGGTGACCATAGAAGAATTGAAACAAATTGTGGAAGGTACTGAATTTATCAGTAAAATGCTGGATGTTCAGGAGGATAAGAGAGAGATATCTGACAGCAAAAAGATATTAAGAAATATGTTTTCAAAAAGTATTTATGCAAAACGTAATTTGAGTGCAGGGGAAGTTTTAAAGAGTGATTCCGTGGGGATAAAAAAACCGTTTTGCTCAGACGGTATTGCGGTGGAAGATTACGATCAGATATTAGGGAAAAGGATACTGACAGATATCACTAAAGATACTGTGATTAGGTGGGAGAGTATAGAGATATGAGAAAAGTATGTGTTGTAGTTGCAAGCAGAGCCAATTATGGACGTGTGAAACCGGTTCTTACAGCGATCAGAGAGCATAAGGATTTGGAACTACAATTGATCGTAAGCGCATCTATGCTATTGGATCGATATGGTAAGGCTGTGAATGTTGTGGAACAGGATGGGTTCATTCCGGACAAAAAAATATACTATATGTTGGAAGGCGAAAGCTTAAGTACGCAAGCCAAATCTACCGGAATGGGAATTATAGAGTTGTCCACGGCTTTTGAAGAGCTGCGACCAGATGTTGTGATCACGGTAGCAGATCGTTTTGAGACTATGGCTACTGCCATTGCGGCAAGTTATTTAAATATTCCACTGGCGCATATTCAGGGCGGTGAAATTACCGGTAATATTGACGAAACGGTACGCCATGCAATCACAAAGCTTTCTCATTATCATTTTCCGGCGACTGAAGAAAGTAAAAAACGATTACTGAAGATGGGGGAGGAAGAGTGGCGGGTGTTGAATTCCGGATGTCCCTCTATTGATACATTAATGCAGCAAAATTTAGAGATTACCAGTTGCAGGGAGGACATAAGACAAGGCGTTGGGAATCCTATCGATATTCAAAAACCATATATTTTAGTAGTACAACATCCTGTCACTTCAGAGTTTGATGAAGGTTATGAGCAGGTTATGGAAACATTGAATGCAGTGAAAGAATTTCCGGAGCAAAAAATAGTTTTGTGGCCTAATATAGATGCAGGCAGCGATAAAGTTTCGAAAGGAATCCGCGTATTTCGTGAGTGCAATCGAGAACTTCCCTATCGGTATTTTAAGAACTTCCCACCAGAAGTCTATAATTGTTTGCTGGCAAATGCTGTGTGTTTGGTTGGAAATTCCAGTTCATTTATCAGGGAAGGATCGTTTTTAGGAACGCCGGCAGTTATTATAGGTGATCGTCAGGAAGGCAGAGAACATGGCGACAATATTATCCGAGTGGGCAATGTCGGAGAGGAAATAAAAAGAGCCGTTGAGAAACAAATTGCACATGGGAAATATCTATCCCAGACTATTTTTGGAAATGGCACGGCCGGGGTACAGATTGCTGATTATTTGGCAAAAGTAAAATTAGATATTAATAAGAGGATGACATATTGAGGGGAATGTTGGGGAGGAAGAGGAAATATGGAATTATTTATTGGTAGGGCAGACGATGTAGGAGAGTTGCACGGGTATGTAAAGAAGAATGCTTTTGATGGTGTGGAGATATGGATTAAGAATGTAAATGAAGAAAGATGCCACTATTATGAAAACAAGCAGGATAAAGCTTTATATTTCGTTTGGGGGAATTTTTATTCTGAAGAGGATAGCAATCCGGCTACAGAGGCTGCAGAAGCATATGATAAGAGTGGCGAAAAGAGCGTATTTGATATAGATGGAGATTTTATTTTTGTAAAAGTTTCTTCAAAGAATGATCTTATAATATTGCAGAGCAATTATGCGGGTATGAATTTATATTATAGGCAGTATGATAATCGATATACTTTTTGTACAGATGCATCTGTACTTTTAAATGATTATTGCG
This sequence comes from uncultured Lachnospiraceae bacterium, assembly GCA_947176065.1. Taxonomy (GTDB): domain Bacteria; phylum Bacillota; class Clostridia; order Lachnospirales; family Lachnospiraceae; genus UBA3282. The sequence continues at coordinate 127,312 of CAMWPB010000002.1, forward strand.
AAGAGGATATAGATGAAAGAAGCGTGTGTGATTATTTGCTGTATGGGAGTATGGTTGGAGGACATACTTTTTCCAAAAGGGTAAAAGTGCTTGTCAGGGGACAGGAACTTGTTTTATCAAATAATAGGATTTGTATTGAAAACAGACATATGATTGCTTTTGATTCAGCTTATAGGGATATAGGAATTGACGAAGCAGTTGACAGACTTACGGATAGATACTTGAGGGCTGTTTATAAAAGATCTCATGGCAGAGTAGGCAAAAGCGCAATGTTTTTGTCAGGTGGAAAAGATTCCCGGTTGCTCCTGTCGGCATTTTCCAATTTATATGATGATAAGATAGCATGTATCTCATTTGGACAATTTGGAGCAGATGAGGTTAGTAATGCTTCGGTGGTTGCTTCCATAAGAAATAATCCACACCATGTGGTTAACTTAAATCCAGAAGACTATATAAAACATGCGGAAGAATACATTAGGACATCTATTGGAATGGATTGGTTTCCGCAGAGTTATGCACTTACAGTATTAAAACAGGGATTTGAGTATACAGATATTTATCCAGGAAGCAATATTACTGATATTTGTTTTCATTCAAAGTATACTAATGATCATATAGCGGATTTTGAAGGAACACTTACAGAATATATGGAAGAGTATCATTCGGATGCGAGAATGACAGGGTTTCAAAGGGAGATATTGGATGGAATATGTAAAGAAGATAAACTAGTTGATCATTTAGCAGAAGACACAGCTAAATATAAAGGCAGACCGGAGGATATCTATGTTGGGTATTTAAATAATACCAATGGTGCGTATCAAATTTGCTTTAGAACCTGTGTTTTTCCAGGAAAATTTATGGATCAATTTGATGTTGCCGGTGATAAGGAATTTGTGAAGGAAATATGTCATTTACCGATAGAGTACAGGCTGTCGGATGAGCTTCATGTAAGGATGATTGAAAAGATTAATTCGGATTATCTGCGTCCTGTTTATAATGATTATAAAATACCGATGCAATGTTCGAAGGAAGATATAAGAAGAGCAGCAGAGATTGAGAAGCAAAGGGCAGCACTGTATGAGAAATTGATGAAAAAATATAATCCTGTACATAAACAGAAATTTTATTATCCGCATGATTATGCCGATTTTAATGGGTTTATGAAGTATGATGATGCATGGAAGGCATATATGGACAAGCTTCTTTTAGACAAAAATGCATATATATATATAAAACTTTTCGATTATAACAAAGTGTTTCAAATGCTTATAGAGCATAGAAATTCTATTAAGAATTGGAAGAAAGAGTTGATTTTACTAGCATCATTAGAACAGTTTTTTAGAATTTTTCTTCTATAATTAGGTTTTGCGAGTATGCCAGATAAATGTAGGAGGTACGGCCAAGAAAGTGAAAAAAAGAGTCGCGGATATTATTGTTGAAGAATTGATTAAAAATGATATAATAGATTGTTTTGCCGTTGTGGGGGGCGGAGCTATGCATCTGGATAATGCGTTGGCTATTCATGATGGCATACATAAGATTTTTAACCATCATGAGCAGGCATGTGCGATGGCGGCAGAGGCGTATGCAAGGCTATGTGGTAAAATGGCGTGTGTATGTGTAACCAGTGGTCCGGGGGCATTAAATACACTAAATGGTGTGGCAGGAGCATGGGAGGACAGCATTCCGATGATTGTGTTGTCTGGACAAGTAAGATATGAGACTTCTGTTGAAAAGACCGGGTTGTCTTTGCGGTATAGAGGAGTGCAGGAGTTTGAGATTATTGATTCTGTAAAGAATATGACCAAATATGCAGTTAAATTGAAAGATCCTAAATGTGTCAGACGGGAAGTAAATAAGGCAATACATATTGCCATGGCCGGTAGACGTGGACCTGTGTGGGTGGATGTGCCGTTAGATATCCAAAGTACACTTGTGGAGGTGGAGGAATTAGAAGAAAATGAAGTTTATGAGCCTTTGCCGGATTTAAAGAATGAAGATTTAGATAATTTGAAGCAAATTCTATCACTGGCGAAAAGGCCATGTATTCTGGCTGGTTCTGCAATTATCAGCAGTGATGTAAAAAACGACTTCAGAGCATTTATTGCGCAGGTACAGATTCCGGTGGTAGGGGGATCAGGATTGGCAGATGTTTTGCCAGTTTCTTATGAGAGATATTATGGATGTTCCGGAAATATTGGCTCCAGAGCTGGTAATTTCATTTTACAGAATGCAGATACGATTTTAGTGCTTGGAAGCAGTCTCTCATTTCGACAAACTGGTTTTGCACAGGAGGCATTTGCTCCAAAAGCAACGATTATCATGGTAGACATTGATGAAAACGAGTCCAAGAAACCGGGTTTGAAAATTAGTCAATTTATTTATACAACATTAAAAACATTTTTTGATACTATACAAGCGGATGGTTTTGCTATGACCTGTCAGGCCGAATGGGTTGATTATTGTGAAACGGTAAAGGATCACTTTTCGGTGTATGAAGGGAAAGATTCTCTAGAATGTTCAGGGCGGGTTGGACAGTATAATTTTTGGGAAGTGTATAATGCTAGTATTCCAGATGATATGATTACAGTATTGGGAAATAATACAGCTGTTTGTGCAAAGCAACAGACTGGTGTAAGAACTTTGGAACAAAAAGTTGTAGTAAATTACACTATAGGTTCAATGGGATATGATTTGCCGGCGGCGATTGGGGCAGCAGTTGCTTCTCGGAAGGAGATTATATGTGCTACTGGGGATGGGAGCATCATGATGAACCTGCAGGAAATGCAGACGATTAAACAGTATAATCTTCCTATTAAGATTATCTTATTCTCAAATGGTGGTTATAATGCGATCCGTCAGACCTGTAAGAATTTTTTTGATGGTGTGTTTATCGGATGTACTGCTGAAACCGGAGTTAGTTTTCCGGATTTTGGGAAGGTAGCAGAGCTGTTTGGGTTTGAGTATCGGCGCTGTGAAAATAATTTGGAAATTAAGGAGTGCATAGATTGGCTGTTGGAGAGCAACGGGAATGTATTCTTGGATGTGCAGGAAAAATATGATGATCCGTTAATTCCGAAGGTCATGTCAAGGATAAATGAGGATGGGACTTTCAGCACGCCGGCGCTACATGACATGTCGCCCTTTCTGCCGATAGAAGAAATAAATAAGTTTATGTTGGATGAATAATAATGTTTTCGAGAAATTAAAATCCTGAATGAGGAGAAAAGCATGGACTATATATTTAAATATTGGGAAGAGAGTACGGATTTCGATGAGATAAGGAGACAGATAGGCAATCAAAGAATTGCTGTCTGGGGTGCCTATATTAATGGAAAGCACGTAAGAAAAATTTTGGAAGAAAAGGGATTAGAGGTCAGTTTTTATATTGATGGACATAAAGATACTTGTAACTATGATGATTTGCCTATTATAAGGCCGGATAAAGAAATTGGAAGAGATATGTATGTCTTTGTTGCAGTGGTTGGGGTAAGAGAAGAGATAGTACGTTATTTAAATTCGTGGAATATGAAAGAAGGAAAAGATTATACATATATTTCCAAAATGCTTCGCCATGTGACTATTACAGAGTGCGCAGGTGGGTATGCGGACTGTAATGGAAACAAATTGGAATGTGAGGATGATCAAATTCAATGCAGGGTTGAATTTAAAGGGTTTAACAGTAGAGTTAAAATTGGGAAAGACTTTGTTGCCGGTGAAGGGGTAAAAATAGTAGTAGAGAATGGGTGCGAGGTGATTATTGGTAATTTTGTTTGTCTATATGAGGACGCTACAATAGAGGCTTCAGCAGAAGGAAAAATCGAAATAGGAAATAACTGTCAGTGTGGCAAGGATTCTCGAGTAGTATGTAGAGGGGGAAAAACGACGATAGGGAATTACTGTAGCATACATGAAAGATTTTACTGTTCGAATACCGAACCAGGTGTTATCAGAATGGGAAACGATTGTATGGTTTCATGTGACGTTAGTATTATACCCAATGGGCACAGCATTTTTGATATGGAGACAGGAGAGAATATTGTCAATAAGCGACAAAAATGTACTAAAATAGGAAGCCATGTCTGGCTTGGAAAGAATGCGGTAATTCTGCATAATACGGAGATTGGAAATGGATGTATAGTAGGCGCCTCCAGTGTAGTAAGGCTGCAAGCGGGAGATAATAGTGTTTTAGCCGGAAATCCTGCAAAGATTATAAAGTCAAATTACGCATGGGATCGAAGGGCAAATGTTAATTTTGAGGATATATAGAATGACTTAAATATTTTAATTAAAATGGGAGGAGAAAATGTATGAGGTATGCGAATATTTCTTTTTTAGGAAAAGAAATATGTAACATTGGCGATAATCTGCAATTAATGGCAATTGATTATCTGTATATGCGTATGGGGATAAAGGCAGATGAGATAGTGAAAATACCTTACAATGAGTTGAGTACATGGAAAGCTGATAATGGAGAAAAGGCATTATTGCCGGTAAATTTTCCTTTCATGGAATATTCAGAGCAAGGACTGGCGGGAATTTTCTCCACAGACATTATTCCAGTTTTTCTTGGACTGACTTATATTAAGCCATATTTGAGTCAAAGTGAAGTCGAATATTTAAAAAGATATGAACCGATAGGGTGCAGGGATGAATACACCTACAACACCATGCAAAAATACGGGATACAATCTTGGTTAAATGGATGTATGACATTAACGATGTATTCTAAAAGAAAACACAACTCAGAGGAGCAAAAAGTATATTTGGTAAATGTGCCTGAAGAGATTGAGGCAAGACTGCCAAAGAAAATTCTGGCTAATGCGGAGAAGAGAAAGCATCTGATAAAGAGGGAAGACCTTTGCGAAGATATTAATGATTATATTGAAAGAAGAATGCGTGAATATAAAGAAAAGGCAAAGGTGGTTGTAACTACATTATTGCATTGTACGATTCCATGTATATCAATGGGAATTCCGGTGATAGTAATTTCTCCTGAAATGTCAGTTTCGTATCGCTTTAGCTGGGTTGAACGCATGGTACCCATATTTTCGTTAGATAATATAGAAAATATTTCTTGGAATATATATAAAGAAGCAGATGAAGAAATTAAAGAAGAAATGCTGGAAAATGCAATTGATATTGTAAAATCACACATTGGTAAAAGCGAAATATCGCTGCATAAATGTAGCGATATATCAAGCTTTTTTTTAGATAGAGTAAGGAAAAATTATTATGTGGAAGGTTTTGATAAAGGTGTTGCATATTTGAAAAAATATTATCAGAATGATAGTAAGTTTGATTATGCAGTTTGGGGGATGACATATATTGCAGAAATGATATGTAAACATATAGAGGATAATTATCCTAATGCCAAATTAGTGGCAGTATTTGATAAAAATAAACAATCTAAATTTAAAGGAAAGAAGATAGGGAAAATAGAGGAGTCTGAAGAGAAAACATTACTTGACATAGAAATATTTGTAACTGCTTTTGCGGCGACAAATGTGGCTATAAAATATTTTAATGAAATAGGGAAAAGGGACATGTTTTGTCTGTGTTATAAGAGTTAAGGATACAGACATAAGATTAAGAATGCTAAAAATTTTTATTTGGTAAGTCGTTATAAAAAATAATATATTTACTTACGAGGATAAATTTAAATAATATAATGTATCATGGTGGATAGGAGCAAATAATGTGAGTGTAGTTAAGCTTGAACGGTTTGAAGAATTGCGCTTTATTATGTTGAATGGATAGATGTACAATCGACGATGAGTTTTTCGATAAATGTCGGTCGGTTTAAGGATAAAAGGATTCTGGATGTTAGAAATTTTATAGAAAGAAAAGATACTAGTATATGTCGGACAAATATATCAGAAAATCACAAAAAAGACAAATAGAGGATGTGCTTGAGGTGTTGAATCAGGCACTTAATGCAGAAAAGAAAGCGTTGGATACAGGAAAACGTGAAATTGCCCTGTCATTACTTGAGCAATCTCAGGATTCCGCGATTCAGATTGGCGGTATAATAGAAGAATCCTTTGGAGAGGATTTTGTTACAGTAGGACTTTTGGAGAATTATTGTGAACAGATTTACCAGACATATGAACTGATACGGCAGAAGCAGCCGGTTAATGCCAATAAAACATATAAATTTTTGCGCAAAGAGCTGATTCGGATAGAAAACAGTGTCAAAAATGATATTCAGGTAAGGACAACGGCAGTGTTCTTGCCATATAAGGCATCCATGTGGGATAGTCTGGAGAGTGTTTGGATGGCGGCTGACGATGATCCGAACTGTGACGCATATGTTGTGCCGATTCCCTATTTTGATAAGAATCCGGATGGCAGTTTTCGGGAAATGCATTATGAAGGGGATGAATATCCGGACTATGTGCCAATCACATCGTGGGAAAAGTATGATATTGTTGCAGAGCATCCCGATATGATTTTTATACATAATCCTTATGATGAATTTAATTTGGTAACCAGTGTGCCCCCGGCTTATTATGCGAAAGAACTGAAAAAATGTACGGATAAATTAATATATATACCTTATTTTATATTAAATGAAATTGAGCCTGATAATAAACAGGCGGTAAAAGGGATAGAGCATTTTTGTGCAGTTCCGGCGGTAGTCTATGCAGATCGTGTGATTGTACAGTCAAATAAAATGAGGCAAATATATATTGATGTCATGTCTGAAACGATGGGAGAAGATACGAAAAAAATTTGGGAAAAGAAAATTCTTGGAATAGGGTCTCCTAAAATAGAAAAAGTATGTGGTACGCATAAAGCAGATCTATGTATTCCTGAAGAATGGAAAGAGATAATAGAGAAGCCGGATGGGGAATGGAAGAAAATTGTTTTCTATAACACAAGTGTATCCGCACTTTTGCAGCAGAACGAGAAAATGTTGCGGAAGATAGAGGATGTCTTTGACGTCTTTAGAGAGAACCAAAACGAGATGGCACTTTTATGGCGTCCACATCCTTTGATTAGGGCAACGATAGAAGCTATGCGTCCACAGCTTTGGAGAGAATATGAGGAGCTGGTTAGGAAGTATCATGAGGAGAATTGGGGGATTTATGATGATACAGCAGATGTAGACCGTGCGATCACGCTTTCTGATGCGTATTATGGGGATACCAGTAGTCTGGTACAAATGTTTTGTGAAATAGGGAAACCTGTTATGATACAGGGGTTAAAAAATGAATTGAATATGTCAAAAGAAAAATTGCAAATAAATTTTTTGGCTGGAGTGCAGGTTGGAAATGATATTCTCTTTTCGGCATGGAACATAAATGGATTATTTCAATATAATCCGCAGACAGCGGAGTGTGTGTTTCTAAAATGTTTTCTGGGTGAGGGAAATTGGGGATTGCATAGCGAAGCAATTCTTTACGGCAAAGAGATTTGGTTTATTCCAAGAGCCAGCGAAAGGATTGCCATAGTAGATTTGGATAGTCTGGAAATTGATTATCTGAATTTGCCTCAATCTGGATATAGAATGGAAGGGGCACATATACCCCCCCGAAGAATGACTGCATGTCATGAAAAAGGAGAAAAGTTTTTATGGCTGATTCCGTTTGCATATAAACTTTTTGTAAAAATTGATATGGAAAAACGGAGAATTATCGAAGTGCAGGAATGGGGGAAAGAAGAGTTCCCTTATGCAACGGCCGTAAAACTAGAAAATAAATTGTGGATTAATCTGAGAACTTTACGGGAAGTAAGGTTTATTGATTTGAAGTCGGGATATCAGACAGGCAAAAAAATTGGACGGGAGGGTATAGATTACTTATATATTCATAGTAATGGGGAGAGAATTTTTCTGTTTCCTAAAAAAATGGAAGAGGGAATTTTAATGTTAGATTTTGATATGCAAGAATGTGGAACGGCTTATTTGAATGACGGAGGACAGCAGTATTATGAGTATCAGGCACTGACGGAAGCGGGGGATATGTTGTTAGTACCATATTTCGGGAAAAGAAGTGTTTGTATTTGTGTAGAGGATGATGGATGTTTTGTTAAAAACTTTGAAGATTTACAAGTGGAAGAGGATGCATTTTGCTCTACTAAAATAAATTATAATGATCAAATATGGTTTTTATCACATGCTGCGGGGAAGCCGATTGTGTGTTATCAAGATCGAGACGGTGTCTTTGAATATAGGTATATTGTGATAGATAGAGAAGAGATAAAGGAATCCATATCATATGGAATGCAATACAACTTTTCAAATGAAAAAATGGTTTTTGGTGAGCAGTCAAATGATTTTATAGACGAATATATACGTTATATTAAGGATATGAAGAGTGAAGAAAAAGAGAAAGAAGAGAGGTATGTCGGTGAAAAAATTTACAAGGCATTGTAAAGCAAAGGAAATAGTAAAATGAAAAAATTGGCGATTGGCATTATAACGTGTAACCGGGCAAAAATTATTCGCGAGGATCTTGCTGCGATAGTGAAGCCGGCAAAAGAATATGATATTGATATTTATATTTATGATGGCAGCACGAACAGGGATACTGAATCAGTCGTTAAAACATATATAGAAGCGGGATATAACCATATTTACTATATACATGCGGATGATCATTTATCGGTAGCGGAGAGTGTATATCAAAGACTGGAAGGCGTGTTATTTGAAACGGAAGCAAAGTATGTTTGTTTATGTTCTGATCATCGGGTAATTAAATCAAATTTTTATTCTGAAATTATGTCGTATATTGATAAAGACTATGACATTATAATGCTGCATGACAATTTATTGAAGGGAATACATACATATAATTCTTTAACAGAATTCGTAAATGCAACTATTGTATCACTCACAGCTTGGGGCGCTACAATAATAAAAAAGAGCCTGCTTGCGCCCCTAGAGTATCGTGAAATTTATGAGGCGGCGCCATCTTTTGTAGTTTCATCGATATATCTGAGAGCCATCGGAAAGGCTGAAATGTTCAGAGCGGTTACAATTAATACGGGAAGGAGTTTGTGTGTTGAATCTGCTCAATATAAGGAAAAAAGCAGTTCCATAAAGAATATGTGGACTAGCTGGGTGGTAAATTGGTATCGGTTTGTTGAGAGTCTTCCAGCGGCTTATGAAGATATCAGAGAAGGGCTGTACAATAGACCTGATTTAGAAAAAGGATTTTTTTCTTTTAACGAATTGCTGCGACAGCGCTCAGAAGGTCAATTCGACTGGAAAAAATGTCACGAATATAGAAATTGTGTGAAAAAGGTGGTTTGCTTGCCTTATGCAGTGGTTTTTTTAATAGCGGTTCTTCCACAGAGTATTGCGAGAGGGCTTAACAGGGAAGGAAATAAATGGAACAAAATTTTGAAATAATATGCAGGCGGAAAATTGACAGAATACGAGAAAATATAAAGGGAAGAAGAGTTTTTATTTGGGGAGCCGGAGTTGGTGGAAAGATAGTAGAAGAGGTATGCAGAGAAGAGAAAGTTGTTGTTGCTGGGTTTTGTGATAAGAATGCAGACATCATAACGGAGTATTTGGGATATCCGGTGTACCATCCAATAGAGATGAATCCGAAAAGGGATTATTTAATCGTTTCTTTTTTGAGATATGACCATACTATGCTGGAGAAGATGGATGAAATGGGATATACCTGCAATGATTGCTTTTATATAGGAGAGAATGAAGGATGCAATAAAAATGATATTGTTTATAAAGGGTGCAAAGTGGGACGTTATACATATGGATATGAGGGACTTTTGAGTATCTTCCCATTGGCGGTGTCAATCGGAAGATACTGCTCCATTAATACAACCGCTCGGATATATAATAATCATCCTATGGGGTGTATAACAACTCACCCGATGCTTGATCATCCGCTTTTTTGCAAATGGGAGGTATATGACTCAAGAAAGGGATATGCCTATCAATATGGGACAAATCATGACAATGTTGTCGGTCAAAAGAGTCCCATTCGGAATAATGCAGCGGTTACCATAGGCAATGATGTATGGATCGGGGCAAATGTAATAATTCTACCTGGTGTGAAAATAGGAGACGGTGCGGTGATAGCGGCGGGCGCTGTTTTAGCAAGAGATGTAGAGCCCTATGCGGTGGTAGGAGGCGTTCCGGCCAAGGTTCTCAAATACCGTTTTTCAACGGAAAATATTAGTTTGCTTGAACATATTAAATGGTGGGAATGGACCACAGAAGAGATTGAAGCAAACATTGAACTGTTTTATCAGCCGGAAGTTTTTTTGCAAAAAATGAAAAATAAAAATACATTATAACAGATATATGATATAGAGGAGCAATTATGAACGATTTGGTGACCATTTTGCTGCCAACTTATAATGGAGAGCGATATATTTTACAAATGTTAGATTCTGTTTATGCGCAGGATTATAGACCGATCGAAGTTATACTATCAGACGATGCATCTGCAGACAGGACATTGGCAAAGGTCAATGGCTGGCTAAAAGGAAAAAACAAAGATGATTTCCTGTTTAAGGTTATTAGGAACAAAACGAATCGAGGTTTGAGTGGGAATATTTCATATGCGGCAAAATATGTACATGGGAAATATCTTTTCTTAGCGGATCAGGATGATATATGGAAAAGAAACAAGGTTTCTGTTCAAGTGGATTATTTGAAGAGAAATACTGATTGTGAAATGTGTGTCTGTGATAGAAGCGCTGTTGATAGAAGTGGCAAAATCATATGCAAATCGTTAATGAGATATGAACATAGAGATTTAAGAAAGAGAAGCTATACAGACGTTTTAAATAATGAAATTTGTTATTCAGCAAATGCGATCTGCTTAATAACAAAGCATATGGATCAAATATTTCCGATTCCGGAAGAGATATGTGAGCATGATACTTTTATTGCGATTATGGCAGCGCATTTCGGGAAGATTGGATATATAAAGGAAGCATTGGTGTTATATAGAGTTTATAATGGGAATCTATCCTGTAATTATGCGATGGAAACAAACGGAAACCTGATAAAGCTGGGATATGTCATAGTAAAAAGGTTAAGAAGAAAAAACTGGAAGGAGACGAAAGATCCAGTCATAATTAGGGAGGTATTGAGCAACCGTTTTAATGAGAATCATGTCAAATTTTCCTCCAAAATATATGCGGGAAGTGTGGATCATATTTATTTAGCAGCATTTCAATATATATTAAACAATTTTAGTAAATGGAAACGCTTTATGTAATATGTTAAGCGAATAGAAGAGATAGATTAGATTCAGGGAGGGAGAAGATAAATGAATAAGGGTTTCATTTCAGTAGTTTCTGTATTGGCAGGTGCTGTGGCAGGAGTTGGTACTGTAGGTAAAATAGCGGGAGACAGCATAAGCAGGGCACAGAAGATGTCGGATAAGCATTTGGCATTATTTTTGATGATGAATCATTGGGTAAAGGTAAAACAGGAAGGGAAAAATTTATCTTCTTATTTTAAGCAGCATGACTATAAAAAGATTGCAATTTATGGGATGAGTTACGCAGGAGAAACGCTTATAGACGAATTACGAGGAACAGGAGTTGAAATTGTATGTGGAATAGATAATAATGCCGCCTCGATGTACTCGGATGTTAAAATTTTGGAAGTGAATGATTTTGAAGGGAACGTAGACGTGGTTGTGGTGACTGCGATTACATTTTTTGACGAAATAGAGGATCAACTTTCGAAGAGACTGGATTGTCCCATTATTTCATTGGAAGATGTTTTATATGATGTTTAGAAAAATGTGTTGATTAGTGGGAAACGACGGGAGAAATCTTGAAAATTGATTTTATTCAGTGCAGGTGAAAATTTTGTTGTAAAGGGTAGCATAAAGTGCAGGTGACGATTGAATTTCTGAAAGACTGGAAAAAGCAAGATAAGAAGATTGCTCTCTATTGTGCAGGCAAGCACGGAAAGCTTTTTGCCAGAATATTGAGACTGCTTGATATAGAGCCGGATTTCTTTTTGGACAATGACAAAAGAAAATGGAATACGGTGATAGACGGACTGATATGTTGCGAACCGGCTCGGTATTCTGACCGGGAGGACGTCTTGGTCTTTGTCTGCATTGAAATGCAGTACTACTTTGGAATTCTGGAAAGTGTGAGACAGAAGGAATTTCGGCAGATTGCAGACTTCACGGATATTTTTGATGATTTGATTATGAATCACCGACAGGATTATCTGAAATTGATAGAAGAATTTGCGGCGGTCGAGGAAGCGGGTATATTTTATTGTCTTGCTCCCAATGAAAAAGCTGTTTGCGCTGATATGACGAAGGTGCCGGTGAAGGATCGTATTGCGGTGTATACAGGAATATTCGGCGGTTATGATAAGATTTGCCGGCCGAAAGTGCAGCCGCCCAACATTGATTATTATTTTATATCGGATGAGTATCCGGCGCAGCCGCAGCCATTTCAATGGATCAATGCCAGAGAGGTGATACCGTCTGACATCACCAGCCCGATCAAAAGGAATCGGTATATCAAAATGCACGCACATAAGCTGTTTCCACAATATCAATATTCTGTATACATAGATGGAAATATTACGCTTACTGCGGATGTGTCGGGATTTATTCACCATAATAAAGCAGGCATTTCCACGTTCATGCTTCCCTGGCGCGATTGCGTTTACTATGAAGCGCTTGCCACGGTAAATGACAGGCGGGTTGCTTTCGATGACGTATGCAGGCAGATGGATAGATATCTGGAAGAGGGCATGCCAATGCATTATGGTCTGCCCGAGATGCCGGTGATTGCGATGGAGCACGGTAAGCCGGAATGTATGAAAGTGATGGAAACCTGGTGGCAGGAGTTCGTTTCCGGCGCCCAGCGCGACCAGTTATCTTTTATGTACGCCATGTGGAAAAACGGGCTGGGACTGGCTGATATGACGTCGCTGGGAAAAGATGTGAGACAAAGCAGCTATTTATACAAAACAGAGCATCCTTCTAAAAGTAAAAAAGTAGGCAACACGGATAGAGGAAACCGATAACAGACAGGAGAAAGAGGCGTCAGGATGAATATTGCGATGATCATAGCCGGAGGAAGCGGCAGCCGTATGCATCAGGATATACCGAAACAGTTTCTTACGGTAAATGAAAAACCGGTCATCATCTATACCTTGGAGGTGTTTCAAAAACATCCTGCCATAGATGAGATTGTGGTGGTATGTATCGAAGGCTGGGAACAGGTGCTTTGGGCATATGTGCGGCAGTTTAATCTGTCTAAGGTCAGCATGGTCGTAAAGGGCGGAGACTGCGGACAGAATTCTATATACAGGGGTTTGGAAGAAATAGCCAAAACGCATGTGGAGGAGGACATTGTGTTGATACACGATGCAATCCGTCCGATGGTGTCGGAGGAAATCATCTCTGATTGCATCAATAAGACGATAGAATATGGATCTGCCATTGCGAGTATTCCTTGTGCGGAGGCTATGCTGGTGTCAGAGGACCAGAAAGATTCCGACCGGGTATTTGACAGGAATTGCCTGAAAAGGACGCAGACGCCGCAGGGGTTTCGACTGGGTAAGCTGCGGGATATTCATAAAAAGGCGCTTGCTCAGGGAATCACAAATTCGATTGCGTCCTGTACGCTGATGATAGAAATGGGAGAAAAGGTTTATTTTTCTCAAGGATCTGAGAAGAATCTGAAGCTTACGACGGTAGAGGATATTGATATTTTTAAGGCGCTGCTTTTGGCCAGGAGAGCGGAGTGGCTCAAAGAATAAACTGTAAGAGGATATCAATATGGGATATTTGGAGTGTGGAGCTTATCGTGAAGATGTGGCGGCAGCGGTCAGACATACGGTAAATTTTGAAAAGTTTCATAATAAAAAGGTGTTGGTTCTGGGAGCGTCGGGATTGATCGGTTCTTTTATGACGGACTGTTTTTTATATGCTAATGAAGAATTTAGTGCGGGAATCACAATCTATGCGGCGAGCCGTAACAGGGAACGGTTGATCAGCCGGTTTGGAGATGGTCATGTGGAGAATCTGCATTTTGTGGAGGCTGACGTGACGGATATGGACATGGAGGAGCCGTTTGATTATATGATCCATGCGGCAAGCTATGGGCACCCGCAGGCTTTTCGGGAGACGCCTGTGGAAGTGCTTTTGTCCAATGTGATCGGAACGGATAGAATACTTAAGATGGCAAGGCAGAACATGGTAGGCCGGGTATTATATGTATCTTCCGGGGAAGTGCAGGAAGAGGTGGATCATCTGTCTGCACGGGCCTGCTATCCGATGGGGAAACGGGCGGCCGAGACGCTGTGTATTTCCTATAACAGGGAATACGGTGTCGACGTGGTCATGGGAAGGCCATGTCATACATTTGGAGCCAATGTGACTAAAAATGACAACAGGGCGGCGACGCAGTTTATCATGTCGGCAGCCCAAAAAAGGGATATTGAGATGTACAGCGCGGGAGAACAACGCCGCACGTTTTCCTATGTGGCCGACTGTGTATCCGGGCTTTTGACGGTTTTGACAAGTGGGGAGAGCGGAAAGGTATATGGAATTTCTTCTGATGAAAATTGTACGGTGAGGGAGTTCGCAGAGCAATGTGCAGAAGCGGGAGAGTGCAGGGTGAGGCTTCACAGACCGGGCGGAAATGAGCGCGCAGAGATGTCCCCGATAGCGAATCAAATCGTAAAAAATGAAGAACTTAAGGCGCTTGGATGGCAGGCGGCTTTTTCAATCAGGGAGGGGATCACTAAGGCTGTGCAGATTATGAGAGAGACGGGTGGAATTTAGCATGGAATCATACTATCTCAAGAGTATTATAGGTGAAATTGCAAATGGCATAGAGCGGCTGATTGAAAAAAAGGTGATTGGACATGGATCAAAGGTGATTTTGTATGGACTTGAGCGGTATTCCTTTGCAATGAGGACGATTCTTGTCAATCTGGGATATCAGATCGTCGAGGGCTATGTGTCTGACGACGAAGAGCTGACGGCGAAGTACCGGTTCGATATCAAAAATTTTGCCTGTCGATTTTTAAATCGGGTGGACGACGCCATCAATGTATGGAGTGTTGAAGAAAGGTTAGTGCCTTTTGACCGGAATGCATTGATATTGGTTGCGTCCGAAAAGTATGCGGAAGTAAAGGACAGACTCGAAGCGATAGGTTATGAAGAGAACGTTCACTTCTATACCGTATATGATTTTCGGGAGAGAGAGCTGGAGGCTCTTTTTGAGGGAAAAATCCGAATGACGCTGCCGGAGATACAGCGGACGGAGAAGCAGATTCTTGCCTATGTGGATGAAATTTGCCGGAAATACAGTCTCAGATATTGGGTATGTGGCGGCACACTACTGGGTACAATCCGCCATAAGGGGTTTATTCCGTGGGATGACGACATAGATATTTTTTTACCGTGGAGGGATTATCAGCAGTTGATTGCTGTTTTTGAGGAAACGGAATATTTCAGCATGTTGGGGTTTGGAACTGCAGAGACGAATGATTTCCCTGATCCATTCGCCAAAGTGGTGGATAAGAGGACGTTGATAGATGAGAATATTGGCACGGTGAGAAAGATAAATCCCCTGTTTGTTGATGTTTTCCCATTAGTAGGGATGCCGGAAGATGAAGGGGAGAGGAAGCTCTTTTTTGCGGGTTATAAGGAACTGAACCGTCGGATCTGGCAGGCATTTTATGATTCAAACGGCAGAATAGATATTTTTTCCGAATGGTATGGAAAACAAAAAGAGTATTTGAGTACATATGATTTTGACACAGCGGGTTATGTGGGCGTTCTGGGGACGGCATACTGGGAGAGGGACTATACATCCCGGCAGGTGTATGAAACTACGCTCAGAATGCCGTTTGAGGATATCGAAGTAAATGTTCCATCAGGCTACAAAGAGTATCTTGATCATTTGTATGGAGCTGATTGGATGGTGATTCCGGAAGAAGGCAGGAGAAAGACGCACCATACGGTAACTGCTTACCGAATGGAATAAATGACGCTGCTTTGCCGCCTGACTGCTTAAATGGGAGATTAAACCATGAAATATCTGATTTTCGGCACAGGAGATTACTATAACCGGTATAAAAAATGGTTCGCCAGGGAAGACATAACCGCCTTGCTTGACAATGCGCCGGATAAGCAGAATACATATCTGGACGGCATACAGATTTTATCCCCCGAACAGGGCGTGCGCCTTGCCTATGACGCGGTGGTGATCCTGAGCTTCTATGTGAAAGCCATGAGGCGGCAGCTTGGGGAACTTGGTGTGCCGGAAGACCGGATTTATCATTTCTATGATCTTCATAAACTGATCTGTCGGGCGGGAAATGGCTCTATAGCGGCCTATAAGAAACCCATACAGTATTACGGCAGGGCGGAAGAAGTGGATAAGGCTTCCTGCACCCTGCTCTTATCCCATGACCTCACTCTGGGCGGTCCGGCGATCGCGCTGTACCATATGGCAGAAGTGCTTCGGGCACAGGGAGATGAGGTGGTGTTTGGCTCGATGCTGGACGGACCTTTGAGGGAAACTTTGCTTGCGGAAGGCATCCCGGTGGTTGTGGATGTGAATCTGCAGGTGGAGACTATGCGCGAGGCGGAGTGGACGTCTGGTTTTCAAAGGATTGTATGCAATACGGTTAATTTCCATGTATTTTTGTCAGAGAGGGACACGAAAGTACCGACGCTGTGGTGGCTGCATGATTCCGCTTTCTTTTATGACGGTGTAGACCAGACAATGCTTCGGGAGATGGATCGGGAGAATCTGCGGCTCTGCACGGTTGGGGCGGTACCGCGGGAAGCAATGAGGCGGTTTATGCCGGACATGGAGATTGCAGACCTGATTTACGGAGTGGCCGATGAGGCGCATAAAAGTGGGAAAAAGCTGGAAAAGAATAAAATCCGTTTTGTGACGATAGGATATATTGAGGCCAGAAAGGGACAGGATATTCTGGTGCGGGCTGTCCGAAGGCTGCCGGACAGCATAAGGGAAAGGGCCGAATTTTATCTGGTAGGGCAGGATACATCCCGCATGGCGGAGGAGATCAGGGCAGAGATACGGGAAATGCCGGGGATTGTTATGACGGGAACCATGGATAGAAAGGGAATACATGAAATACTTGACTGTGCGGATGTGCTGGTCTGTCCTTCCAGGGAGGATCCCATGCCTACGGTGGCGGCGGAGGCGATGATGCACGGGGTGCCCTGTATGGTATCAGACGCTGCAGGTACGGCGTCATTTATAGAGCAGGAAGTGAATGGTATCGTGTTCCGCAGCGGGAATGAGCAGGAGCTGGCGGAGAGAATACGCTGGTGTGTGGAGCATCCTGACAGACTATCCGGCATGGGCATCCGTGCGAGGACAATTTATGATCAACACTTTTCCGTGGCGGCTTTTGAGAAAAAAGTAATGGAGCTGTTATAGGGAGGCAGAGGTGGAGACACGGGCTGCGGAAACTGATGTGGGCAGGGAGACTGTATGGAAAATTTATCGAAAATTCTGAATCCATATAAGGAAGATAAAATTGCGGTTTATGGACTGGGGACGGAAACGGAACGGGTTTTGAATGAGATCGGACAGGACTTTCAGATTGTTGGCCTGCTGGATGGCTACAGGGAAGAGGGAGAACTGTATCATAAACAGATCATTTCATTGCAGCAAGCCATAGACTGTCAGGTAAAACTGATCCTGGTTGTGGCGAGACCCGGTTCATGCAGAGCCATCCTGAAACGGATCGGCGCCGTATGCATAGAAAACCAGATTGCCCTGATGGATGTGAGGGGCAGGGATTTGTGTGATCTGAAAAAGGCAGGATATCAGTTTAAAAGTACGGATGGAATTTCGCGTGCGCGTCTGATGGAGCAGGCTGACAGAAATGAGGTGGTAAGTATTGACCTGTTTGATACTTTAATTATGCGCCGGACGTTATTCCCGACGGATATCTTTGATCTGGTTGACTGCAGACTAAAAGAAAAGGGCATTGTGATAGCAGATTTTTGCGGCAGAAGGCTGGCCAGCGAAAAGCACCTTGCCAGGTCTGGCGCGCCCACTCTTATTGAAATTTATTCCTATATGAAATCGACCTATTCGATCACGGGGATGGCGCCGGAGGAACTGGCGGAACTGGAATGGCAGACGGATTATGAGCTGGTGGTTCCGCGGCGGGAAATGTGCGGTTTTTGTGAAGAGCTGCATAGAAAAGGAAAGGAAATTTACATAGTATCAGATACTTTTTATACAAAGGATCAGCTGACCGGATTGTTGGAAAAGTGCGGTATCAGTTTCTATCAGGATATCTTCGCATCCTGCGAATACAAAACGGCCAAGACGGAAGGACTTTTTGAAAAGTTAAAAGACCGGATTTCCGGGCGGAAAGTAATTCATATCGGAGACGATCCTGTTGCAGATATGGAAAGTGCAGAAAAACATGGCATCGCCGCATGTCAGGTTTACAGCGGAACAGAGCTGCTGGAAATGGCGGGCTATCTCGGGCTTTGGGACAGTATGGAAGGAGTGGCTGACAGGATTAAAATAGGGATGCTTGCGGCGAAATTATTTAACAGCCCCTTTCAGTTTGAAGGAGAGGGACAGAAAATCGCTGTCAGAACGGCTTATGATCTGGGCTATGTTTTTTTTGCGCCGATCATCAGCGATTTTGTCATCTGGTTTGCCGGACAGGTACAGAAATATGATCTGCAGAATGTGTGGCTTTGTGCAAGGGACGGTTATCTGATCAAGAAGATGTACGATGCGCTGAGGGGAGCTGATGCCTCTGTTTACTTCCTGACTTCGCGGACGGCGGCTATACGCGCCGGCGTGGAGAATGAGGAAGACATTACATATGTCAGCGGGATGAAATTCAGCGGAACGGTGGAAAAAGAGCTGGAGGAGCGCTTTGGTATTTCCGGGCAGGTGAAGGAAGGAGCCGCCGGCATTAAGGCAGTGTCGCTGATGGATTATTCGCAGGCAATTTTACAGAGGGCGGCTTTAAACAGGAAAAACTATCATACCTATATGAAACGGCTGCAGATCAGGGAAGGGGATATTGCTTTTTTTGACTTTGTGGCAAAAGGGACGAGTCAGATGTATGTACAGCGGCTGGTCCGGAATCATCTCAAAGGCTTATATTTTCTGCAGCTGGAGAGAGAGTACATGCAGGAAAAGGGTTTGGATATTGTAGCGTTTTACGGTAAGGAGGAAACGGATAACAGCGAAATCTATGAGAACTATTATATATTGGAAACCGTATTGACATCGCCTGCGCCGTCGGTTAAGGAGTTTGATGAATATGGTGAGCCGTGTTATGCGAAGGAGACGAGAAAGAAAAAAGAGATTCAGTGCGTTCAGGAGATACAGGATGGAATATTAGACTATTTTATGACATATCTAAGGCTGTGTCCTGAGGCGGAAGCGGTTGTAAACCGAAAAATCGATGAGCTTTTTTTGGCTCTGGTGCACCGGGTTGAGGTTTTAGATGAAAACTTTATCGGATTAAAGGTGGAAGATCCGTTTTTTAATAGGATGACTGATATAGAAGATCTGCTGTAATGTATATATACCTTATTTAATATTATTTATGGTATGAACTTTAGATTGAATATCGTTTTTCAATATGTTATCCTTTTCTATAGTAATAGAAAAGGCGGAAATCTACATGAATTTTGAATTAACAGCATCGATGATGTGCGCTAATTACGGCAATCTGGAAAAGGAAGTGCGGGATTTAGAAGCAGGCGGCATCGACTCTTTTCATATCGATATTATGGACGGCCGGTATGTGCCGAATTTTGCCATGTCGTTAAACGACATGGCTTATATTGCGTCGGCAACGCAGAAGCCTTTGGACGTCCATCTCATGATTGAACACCCAAATAATAACATACATATTTTTCTGGAAAAACTCCGCAAGGGCGATACGGTTTACATTCATCCGGAGGCGGAGTATCATCCGTCTACCACACTTCAGAAGATTATTAATGCGGGAATGACACCGGGGATTGCCATCAATCCGGGCACCAGCATTGAGACGGTTATGGAGATGCTGGTGATCGTTAAAAAAGTATTGGTGATGGCGGTGAATCCCGGCAATGCAGGGCAGATGTATTTGCCCTATGTGGGAAAGAAAATTACCAGACTGTTGGCGATCAAGGACGAAACGAATTTTGAGATCTATTGGGACGGCGCATGTGGAGCGGACAAGATCAAACAGTATGCGCCAAGGGGAGTGAAGGGATTTGTTCTGGGCACAACGCTTCTTTTTGGAAAGGATGCGCCCTACGGGGAAACGCTGCGGAATATCAGGGAACTGCATTTTTAGAGAGACAAAAAATAGTTGGAGGGACATGTATTTGGCTAAGCATTTTATGTAGAGGGTTGAGTATACCCAAGGTAAAGGGGGAAAAAGGGGAATTATGAGTATACTGATACAGCACAATATGCTTATGATGAATGCCGGCCGGCAGCTTAAGACAAGCACAGATAAGAAGGCGAAAACAGCGGAGAAGCTTTCATCGGGTTATCGGATCAACCGGGCGGCGGACGACGCGGCCGGTTTGTCTATATCCGAGAAAATGCGGTGGATGGTCAGAGGGCTGAACAAGGGCACGGAGAATGCGCAGGATGGCGTATCCTGGGTACAGATCGGGGACGGTTCTCTGGAGGAATCCCATGCCATTCTGCACAGGATGACGGAGCTTGCCATTAAAGCGTCAAACGAGACAAACTCGGATATAGACCGGGCGCTGATGCAGGTGGAGTTCGACCAGTTACAGAAAGAACTGGACCGTCTTACCGACAATACTTATTTTAATGAACAGCATATTTTTCAGGAGCATGAAACCCCTTATTATCAGATCGAAGGTTCCGCACAGTGGCCGCAGGCAATGCCTCACACGGTCCGGGCCGGGGAAAATGATCTGGTGGTCACCTACAGACAGCGGGAAGCGGATCAGCCTAAAACAGTGTCTATTACGGTTCCTCTGGGGGACTATACGACCAGGGAGCTGATGGACGAGATTGATTCGGCTCTTGGGGAAGCGGGCGTTTCGAAGGAAGGGATTGTGTTTGAGTATACACAGCTCGGGTACTGCAATCTGAATCTGGAGGGCGGCGAGAAGATAGACGAGATTTCCGGCGGTCTTTCCTATCTTTTGTTTGATAATTATGGCGGAGGTGACCTGGGCGCGCTGATCGGTACGACTGTGTTTGAGGATGATGATACGGCTACCATTGTCGTACAGGATGGCACCAACGACTATCTCAATTTTAAGGTGATAAGCGCAGACGACTCAGAGCCGCCGAAGGATATTGTGATTGATCTGGATTCAGGAAATTATACAAAGGAGCAGTTGATAGAGATTCTGAATAAGAAGCTGCAGGATGCGGGGACTAACGTAGTGGCGGAGAAATACGGCACCGGGATCAAGATGTCAAGCCCCGACTATATCATTTCCGAGTTCAAGGGAAACATGTTTGAGATCGACGGGGCGCTTTATACGTCGGTGTTTTACGATAATATCCAGCATGCGGATATCACTTACACGTCCGCGGAGCTGAAAGGCGGGTATGTCCTGCTGGATCCCGGTTATAATCCCGGCATCAATGGCAATGACCCTGAGAATGAAGTCTTTCATTTCGAAAAGGGTGTGAACGATCTGTTGGTGCTTGCGCCCAATGAGGGCGAGGAGATCACCATTGATCTATCGGGTATGGACGGCAGGACTATGGTGGAAACCTGTGCCTATCTGAACCGGGTGTTTGCCGATAATGGGGTAAAGCTGACGGCGCAGGCAATCTCTTCGCCAACTACGACTACTGTGACGGATATTTACGGAAACCGGAAATACGTGCGCTATATGAGAATGGAGATCACTTCCCAGGAGGAAGGGCTGCAAAGTAAGGTGGGAATCAACAAGACAAAAAGCACCGCCTACGCCACGCTGTTCACGGCGCAAAACAAGACGGTTTATTATAATGATGCGGCGTTTGGCGGAAATGACACGGTGGTTGACGGCAATGCCTATCTGGAGGGACTAAGGGGGTTAAACGGCGGTCTGGAGATTAAGGCCGGCGTCAACGATTCTTTCAGGATTCAGGTATCCACTGACCCGGCAGTGACGATTACACTGGGAGCGAAGAAATATGCCGATGCTGCGGAACTGGCGGCAGAGATTAAAGACAGATTAAAAGACGCGGGTTACGGCGATGATGTCGTCTCTGTGACGACTTCGGGGACGGGCCAGATCAGAATGCAGGGGGTTGATACGGATATCAGGGGTATCCGCGTCAGCGAGGTTCCTGGCAATGAGGGTTACCGGGACATTTTTCAGGGAGAAAAGATCCTGCCAAATTTTGAGTCGCAATCGGGTGCAGCGGCGTCGGTTACCCTGCCGGAGAAGGCGGTGGTGCATGCGGACGGCAGCGTGTATATTGACCCGGCCTATGGAAATTTGATGGTGCGGATGGACGGCGATTACTGGCATCAGGTCAATGTAGGCGGAAACTGGACTTCCCTGCAGGAACTGGCGGATTATATTACGGCGCAGATGAAGCCGACGGAGCAGAATAATACCTTTAGCAGTATTTATCAATGGGGAACCTCCAGAACAACCACGGTGTCCGCACCCAGCACCACAAGGGGATATACCGTCAGCAATGCCAGTACATCCAATTATGACAGGCAGGGAACGACTATAGTGGACGGGATTGGAGAAGGGGGTACCGGTAAGCTGAAAGAAAACAAGGGGGCGACGGTAACCGCAACAAAGGCGCTTCCCGCCACGATTGAGATCACGGAGCGGAATAAAGACTTTAGCTTTCGGTTAAACAGCGGCGCATGGATTACCATGGATTTGTCGAAAGAGCTGGGAAAGACCACCTTCAGCAGTCCGGCGGATTTTCAGGCGGCTCTGCAGACGGCTGTCAACAATAGATTGAACAAACAGCCGGAGGAGTTTGGGGGTGTTAAGGTCAGTCTGAACAATGGAAGGCTGGAGTTTACGGCAGGCCTGAAAAAGCCGGACGGAAACGATGAGCTTGGCATAAATACCCAGTTGACGATGAATGTTACCCAGAAGGGCGGATTTATTTTTGACCTGCATGCCACGTACTATGCGGGCACTGCTGCCTTAAGCGGGAGAGAGTCGGGCTCAGTCAAGGGGGTGAATGCCAATTTTACCACCAAGGGAAGCACAACCCTGAAGGTTACGCTGGGAAAACCCGGCGCAGCGCCGGAGGATATCAATCTGACGCTGAATGGCAGCTATACCAGAGATTCGCTTAAGACGGAATTGGAGAATCAGTTAAGTGGCAAGGCTGCTGTATCTTACGATTCGTCAGGACGTCTGGTGTTTACAACTGTCGGCAAAGGCGATGACTATACCATTACGGTAGACCAGACAAGTCCGGCCATAGACTATCTGTTTGGGTATCAGCAGGATGACGGCTCCTACAGTCTGAATGATAAGCGCGCGGCGGAGGCGACCATAACCCGGACTGTGCAGAGCAATGTCAGGATTGAGGCGGGAGACGAACAGAATTTTACCATAAAAGTGGACGGGGTGGAATACACTGCAAAGCTGAGTGCAGCTACCTACAATACACCGCAGGATATTGCAGATGAAATCAAAAAACAGGTCAATGCGGCCGCCCATGCAAAAAATAATAACAATGTAGATGTTTTAAGCGAGGTCAGTATCAAAAACGGCGGGCTTTATTTTAAGACGGCATCGAAAGAGGGGACGAATTCCCGGATTGAATTGTCTTACAATGCGAATTCTTCCATGAAAAAGATTTTTGGAACTTCGCCTGTGGCGGGTGTGGAAGCCTCTTTTGACCCCGACGGACAGCTCACGCTTACGAGGGTACAGGGGCAGGCAGTCGGGGCGGGGAGCATCTATGTGACCTCGAATCTGGTGAACAGCAGCGGACAGTCTGTTTCTTACCGGGGCGGTTCTTTCATCTATCCCGACAGGGAATGGATAGACCCCGCACCCTATGACGGATATCATTCTGTGATGCACTCCTATTTGGACGGCGTGGATCTTACTTTTAATGAAGATGGTAACATAGATATCAATGAGTGGAATAATTATCTTTCTTTCTACTATACGGAGCGGTACGGTGAAGACTTTAATATACCGCAGCAGATTCAGGTAACGCTTTCCCCGAAGGAGGGCGGATATTCCATGGATGAGCTGAAAAATGCACTGCAGACCTCCATTGACCTGCAGACAAATAACCGGCGCAGACTCGAGGTAACGGTAGATGAAAAGGGCGTTCGGATTGAGGCGGTGAATGCCGGGATGAGGTACAGGATTTATACCAAGGGCGATGCAGCGGCTTATCGCCCTACGGGCAGTTTTTACGAAAAGGTACTCTGTTCCGGTAAAAGCATAAAACAGCCCGTGCCGGTTGCCAGCGACAAGGATGGGCAGCAGCTGGGGGACGAAGTGTTTGCGGTGGGCAGGCAGGATGTGAAAAACAGGACGGTCAGGATTCAGAAGGACGGCAATGACACTTTGAGTCTGGAATTTACGGTGCCGGACCGCACGGATCCCCTGAAACTGGAGATGGTGCTCGATCCCGGTTACTATGATGGCAGCGCTCTGGTAAAACAGATTCAGGAAAAGCTTGATGAGGCTTTGGAAAAGGCGGGACTGCCCAGAGGATTGATTGAGGCGGGCATTGGGATTGTGCAGACGAATATATATGGAGCGATCGATGACAGGGCGCTGGCCTTTAAGCTTTCAAACACTGTAGCGGCACCCGCAAGAGGACGCTACGGTATCGAAGCGATTGGAGGAACGGCGGCTTTCAGCGTATTTTATCAGACCGAGGGAGATATTGCACGTGCTTATATCAAGGGCGGCAAGGATATTTCCCGGGGAGTGGAGATCAAGGAGGGCGCGACGGACTTTTCGGTGGATGTGGACGGCGTTACCTACAAAGTGGATTTGATGCCGGGACGCTATAGCGCCGTAGAGCTGGCAGCGCACATCGATGATTTGCTGAAAGCGCAGAACTGCCCGCTGCATGCGGCCGAGGATGGGGGTGTCCTGAAACTGATGCACACGAAATATGGCAAGCACACGATTACCAATCTGACGGGAGCCGTGAAAAACCAGCTGTTTTTCACGGAAAAGGGAGAGAAACAGGGAGGCGGGCCGGTTACGCTGCGGTTGAGCAGTGTTTCCGGCGACCGTGTCGGGATCGACAAACCATGGATGGGTACAGTTTCCCTGGGGATCAATACGATACTGATTTCAAAAACAAAGTATGCCCAGAAAGCGATTGGACGCCTCAAGGAGGCGGTGACGAAGGTGTCGGACGTGCGTTCCTATTTTGGCTCTACGCAGAACCGTCTGGAGAGCACCATCCGTAATAATGAGAATAAGGCGGAGAACACGGCGGCGGCGGAATCCAGAATCCGGGACGCAGATGTTTCAAAAGAGGTTGTGGAAAACACCATTCACAATATTCTGGAGCAGGCGGGAACGTCGGTGATGTCGCAGGCGAAGCAGAACGCCCGGCTTGCGCTGCAGCTGCTGACATAGACCGGCCTACTGCAGCATAGATTGCTATGGGGTGAAAATATGGTGACAGCATTACTACTGTCCGGCGGGACAGGGACGAGAATGGGCGTGGAAACGCCGAAACAGTACATAAAAGTAAATGGCAGGCTGATCATTGACTACTGTCTGTATACACTTCTCACACACGAAAGCATTGACGCTGTGCAGATTGTGGCGGACAAGATGTGGCGGGAGGCGGTTCGGGAGTGCGTGAGGGAAAACGAAAGTAAGTTCCGCGGCTTTTCCGCGCCGGGGGAAAACCGGCAGCTTTCCATATTGAACGGTTTGGAGGACATCAGGAACTATGCAAAAGATGCGGATTGTGTACTGATTCACGACGCGGCAAGGCCTCTGGTATCGGCAAAACAGATATCGGATTGTCTGGAGGCAGTGCGGGCAGGACATGACGGCGCCCTTCCGGTGCTGCCCATGAAGGATACCGTATATTACAGTGAGGATGGCAAGGTGGTTACGTCCCTTCTGGAGCGCAGCCGCATATTTGCGGGACAGGCGCCGGAAGCGTTTCTTCTGGGGAAATACGTGGAGGTGAACAGGGCTCTTCTGCCGGAGCGGATTCTTAAGATTAACGGTTCCACAGAACCCGCTGTAATGGCGGGGATGGATATTGCCCTGATACCCGGAGACGAGGGCAATTTCAAAATCACGACGAAGGCGGATCTGGAGCGGTTTCGGGAGATTGTCTGTTCGGCTGGTACAAAGGCGTAGGAGAGCCGTTATTGTACGTTGATTTTTGGATGAGAAAGGTAGGACAATCAGTATGAAGGCATGGGTGCTGCATGGCGTAAGGGATTTAAGATTCGAGGATATAAACTCTCCTATTGTGGGAGAGAATGAAGTTCTGCTTGCTGTAAAGGCAGCAGGAATCTGCGGTTCCGACATTCCAAGGATTTTTTATACGGGGACCTATTCGTTTCCGCTCATACCGGGGCATGAGTTTGCCGGACAGGTGGCGGCTGTGGGAGCGGGCGCTGACCCGAAATGGCAGGGGCAGCGTGTGGGTGTATTTCCGTTGATTCCCTGCGGGGAATGTCTGCCATGCCAGAAAGAGCAGTATGAGATGTGCAGGCATTACAGCTATCTTGGCTCCCGCAGGGATGGGGCATTCGCGGAGTATGTGGCGGTTCCCGAAGAAAACCTGATTGCCCTGCCGGAGGGGGTAAGCTTTGAGGAGGCGGCCATGCTGGAGCCCATGTCGGTGGCGGTTCATGCCATGAGAAAGACTGCGCCCGCTGCCGGGGAGTGCATAGTGATCTGCGGACTGGGGACGATCGGGCTTTTTCTGCTTATGTTTTTGCTGGAGGCGGGACATCGGAATATATATGTCATCGGAAATAAGGAATTTCAAAGGCAGATGGCGGTTAAACTCGGCCTGCCGGAAACCTCGTTTTGCGACAGCAGGACGCAGGATGCGGAAAAGTGGCTGCTTGAGCGGACAGATGGAAAAGGAGCGGATGTGTTTTTTGAATGTGTCGGGAGAAATGAGACGGTGGTGCAGGCGGTCGGTCTGACCGGACCCGGCGGACGGATTATGCTGGTTGGCAATCCGGCTTCTGACATGTCTCTGCCGAAAGCGGTGTACTGGAAAATCCTGCGCAACCAGCTGACCCTGTTCGGCACATGGAATTCCTCCTTTACCCACTCGCCGGAGGATGACTGGCATTATGTGCTGGACAGGCTGGAAAAGGGGCGGATTGCGCCCGCACAGACGATTACCCACAGAATACCGCTGGAGGAGATGGACCGGGGGCTTGCGGTGATGCGGGATAAGAGGGAAGAGTATGGGAAAGTGATGTGTGTAACAGACTAGAGATACAATGATAAATGCACGAAAGCGAAAGGGGAATTATCATGGAATGGGAAAAACTTTTATCAAATGAAACACTGGTGCGGAGAGAGACACAGTCCTCTTATTTTGCGAAATATCCCATAGGGGATTTGGAGAAAGATTATAAGGCGATTATTTCCAGCGCAGCATTTCGGAGGCTGCAGGATAAAACACAGGTGTTTCCGCTGGATAAAAGCGATTTTGTCAGAACCAGACTGACGCATTCTCTGGAAGTATCGACGATTGCCAGACAGTTGGGCATTATGGTGACAAAAAAGAAAGAAGAACAAAGAGATAGCTCTCTTACCAGAGAAATGAAAGACGAGAAAATTGCGAATAAGATTCCAAGTGCGCTGTCCTGTGCGGGACTGCTGCATGATATAGGGAATCCGCCGTTTGGCCACTTTGGAGAAGTGGTCATAGGTGAGTGGTATGAAAAAGAGTTTAAGAAGAGTGCATTTCAGTATAAGGGCAGGGAAATTTCCCAATTGTTAAGCGACAGAATGAAAAAAGATCTGTGTAATTTTGAAGGAAATGCGCAGGCGCTGCGGATTTTATCAAGAATCAGGAATAAGGCGGTGAGCCATGAAATCAATCTGACGAGCGGCGTGATCAGCGCGTTGATTAAGTATCCTACCGATTCTGTTAGTGTGGGGAGTCACGGGGATTCGGATATCAGGAAACATAAACTGGGATATTATCTTGCGGAGGAAAAAAGCTTTAAGGAAATCAGCCAGGAAACGGGCACATGGCTGGCGGAAGGAAATGTGGCGAGACATCCTCTGGCTTTTTTGATGGAAGCGGCAGATGATATTGCATACTCTACAGCGGATTTGGAGGATGCCTATAAGAAAAAATTATTCACCATGGAAGAATTTACTGCCTTTTTTAGGAGTAGGCTGGACGGGATAGTGGATGCGCGCATGATGGACAAATCCCAGAAATTATTAGATGATTTGGAGAGCAGAATTGTAAAGGACGGGAAGACTGCAGAGGGAAAATTGATTGCGTTTCAAAATTGGATGGATTTCGCCCGGAGTTGGTTTATGTACTGTGCTGCATACAGTTTTTATGAGAACTATGAGCAGATTATGAATGGGACGTTCAACAGAGAGCTGCTGGAGGGCACATTTCATGAGCAGTCAATGAAAATATTGAAAGATGCCATGAAAGAGTATGTCTATGGTGATGCGGAAATTGTTAAGCTGGAGCTGGCGGCCAAAAAGATTATTTTCTCACTTTTGGATGACTTTGCCCATGCGGTGATTTATTGGGAGGCGGAGGAGAAGGGAAAGTATGAATTGTCCAAAGCGGACAGAAAACTTTGCGGATTGATTCCTGACAATTTTAAGGAGGACTATAAAAACGCAAGAACCGGGGACGAAGGTTATAATCTTTATCTTCGATTTATGATGGTTAACGATTTCATAAGCGGGATGACGGATTCCTATGCAAAGAACTTATATCAGGAATTAAATGCTTATAAGTGAATATTGCCAATCTATTGCTTGAATCTTTTTCTGTTTTGTTATATGATATGTCTATATTTTCATGGGACAGGCGGTAACGTCTCTCCAAACGGCAGATGGCTTTTACTTTAATGATGGAGGTTACTGTATGAGTGAAACATATGTGGAATATATGATAGCGAGAAAGCCGTCCGTGCTGATGCGTTTTTTGAAGATGCTGCTGATTATGCTGACGGTGGTCTTCGCGCTGATCGGATTTCTGACACCTTTTGTGGTGGGTATGCTGATTGCGATTGTGCTGGGCGGGTGCGCCTATTTTGCGCATATGAATGCGGAGATTGAGTACGAGTACCTGTATCTGGACAAGGAGCTGAGTGTTGACAAGGTTCTGGCGAAAAGCCGCAGAAAGAAGGCAGGCAGCTATTCTCTGGAGCAGATGGAGATTTTTGCGCCCCTTAATTCCCACAGACTGGATTCCTATAAGAACCGTCAGATGAAGACGGTTGATTACAGCTCTGGCGCTGCCGCGCAGCCGGAGCGGCGCTATATGATGATTTGGAACGGTGATACAAAGATTATTCTTGAGCCGAACGCGGAGATGGTTAAGGCCATCCAGAGCATTGCGCCCCGTAAGGTTTTTACAGATTAGCATAATAAAGTGGTTGGTGGAATACTGTCAGTTGAAGGGCTGGCAGTATTCTTAATATATATAACAGCCTCGCAGGCGCGGACTTGTGAGTCCTGATAACTAACGGTAACCAAAACACAACAGAGGAGGAGAGAAGATGGGTCAGATTATTGGCGAAGGAATTACTTTTGACGATGTGCTCTTAGTGCCGAGCTATTCTCAGGTGATTCCCAATCAGGTGGACTTGACAACGAATCTTACGAAAAAGATCAGACTGAACATTCCCATGATGAGTGCGGGAATGGACACGGTGACCGAGCACAGGATGGCCATTGCCATGGCCAGACAGGGCGGCATCGGCATCATTCACAAAAACATGTCTATAGAGGCGCAGGCCGAGGAAGTAGACAAGGTGAAACGCTCCGAGAACGGCGTTATCACAGATCCTTTTTCCCTGACGCCCGAGCATACGCTGGCTGACGCTGACGCGCTGATGGCCAAGTTCAGAATTTCCGGGGTTCCGATTACGGAGGGCAGGAAATTAGTCGGTATCATTACCAATCGTGATTTAAAATTCGAGACAGATTTCAAGAAGAAAATTAAGGAGTCCATGACTTCCGAGAACCTGATTACCGCCAAGGCCGGCATTACGCTGGATCAGGCCAAGGAGATCCTTGCAAGGGCCAGAAAAGAAAAGCTTCCCATTGTGGACGACGACTATAATCTGGTGGGACTCATTACCATAAAGGATATCGAAAAAACCATTAAATATCCGCTTTCCGCCAAGGATAGTCAGGGAAGACTTCTGTGCGGCGCGGGCGTGGGCATTACGGCCAATGTGCTGGACCGGGTGAAGGAGTTGATCGAAGCCAAAGTGGATGTGGTGGTGTTGGATTCCGCACACGGGCATTCCGAGAACGTGTTGAAATGCCTGCGGATGATTAAGGAGAAGTACCCGGATTTACAGGTGATTGCCGGCAATGTTGCCACGGGAGCGGGCACCCGGGCTTTAATCGAGGCGGGCGCCGACGCGGTTAAGGTGGGTATCGGTCCCGGTTCCATCTGCACGACGCGCGTGGTGGCGGGTATCGGTGTACCGCAGATTACGGCGATTATGCATGCTTACGAGGCGGCGAAGGAGTATGGCGTTCCGATCATTGCGGACGGCGGCATCAAGTATTCCGGTGACATGACGAAAGCGATCGCGGCGGGCGGTGATGTCTGCATGATGGGAAGCATGTTTGCGGGCTGTGAGGAGAGCCCGGGCACCTACGAACTTTATCAGGGCAGAAAATATAAGGTATACCGCGGCATGGGTTCCATCGCCGCAATGGAGAACGGCAGTAAGGACCGCTATTTCCAGACCGACGCCAAGAAGCTGGTGCCGGAAGGCGTGGAGGGCCGTGTGGCTTACAAGGGCAGTGTGGAGGATACGGTGTTCCAGCTGATGGGCGGCCTGCGTTCGGGTATGGGATATTGCGGAACCTCTTCCATAGCGGAGTTAAAGGAGAGCGGCAGATTTGTGAAAATTTCCGCGGCGTCCCTGAAGGAGAGCCACCCTCACGATATTCATATCACAAAAGAGGCGCCGAATTATTCCGTAGATGAGTGATGTTATCAGTGGGCATGCTGTATATTCCAACGCAGACACGCTCCCGCTTCGCAAAAAGCGCAGCGGTACTAGGCTCGAAAAGACCTCGCCAAGTACCGGCGTTTTTTGAGAGTCTGCTTATGGATTATACAACATGCCCAATGCGGAATAAAATAAAGAAACATGATGTAGGAATAATAAGGAGAATAGGATGGAAAAGAAAAGTTTAGCGCAGGAGCTTGCGGGGAACGCGTATCCGGGGCGGGGCATTGTGATCGGTAAATCGGCGGACGGCGCCTATGCGGTGACGGCATATTTTATCATGGGCCGGAGCAGCAACAGCAGGAACAGGGTGTTTGTGGAGGACGGTGCGGGTATCCGCACACAGGCCTTTGATCCGTCCAAGCTGGAAGACCCCAGTCTGATTATCTATGCGCCGGTGCGGGTTCTCGGCAATAAAACCATTGTCACAAACGGCGACCAGACAGATACGGTCTATGAACTGATGGACAGGCAGCAGACTTTTGAGCAGGCGCTGCGCACAAGAGAATTTGAGCCGGATGCACCCAATTATACACCGCGTATTTCGGGAATCATGCATCTGGAAAATACCGCCTACAACTATGCCATGTCTATTTTAAAGACGAACAACGGCGATCCGTCTTCCTGCAGCCGTTACACATTCGCGTATGAGAATCCGAAGGCGGGAGAAGGCAGGTTTATACATACCTATATGGGAGACGATGATCCACTGCCCAGTTTTGAAGGGGAGCCGACCCTTGTGGGAATCGAGGGCGGCATTGATGAGTTTACAAAGACGGTCTGGGACAACCTGAACGAGGAAAATAAGGTGTCGCTGTTTGTGCGGTATATTGAGATTGCCACGGGGAAGTACGAGACAAGGATTGTAAATAAGAACCAATAACGGACGGAGGTATCCGGGCAGGAAATTCGGAATATGACCAGGAAAACAGAAACGATAGGAGAGCACAGAGACGATGAACGAATTGGAATTAAAATATGGCTGTAACCCGAATCAGAAGCCGTCCCGCATTTTTATGGCGGATGGAAGCGATCTGCCGATTCAGGTGTTGAACGGCAGGCCGGGGTATATCAATTTTTTGGACGCTTTTAACGGCTGGCAGCTTGTGAGCGAGTTAAAGAAAGCCACAGGCCTTCCGGCGGCGACTTCATTTAAGCATGTATCTCCTGCCGGGGCGGCAGTAGGTCTCCCCTTGGAGGAGACTTTGGCAAAGATTTATTGGGTGGACGATCTGGGTGAGCTTTCTCCGCTGGCCTGCGCTTATGCCAGGGCAAGGGGCGCGGACAGAATGAGCTCTTTCGGTGATTTTATTGCGCTCTCCGACGTGTGTGACGCGGATACGGCCAGACTGATTAAGAGAGAGGTTTCGGACGGCGTGATCGCGCCGGGGTATGAGCCGGAGGCGCTGGAGATTCTGAAAGCGAAGAAGAAAGGCGCGTACAATGTGATTCAGATTGACGAGGCGTATATGCCTGCGCCGACTGAGGTGAAGCAGGTGTACGGCATCAGCTTTGAGCAGGGAAGGAACGAGCTGAAAATCGACGATGCCTTCTTTGACAATATTGTAACGAAGTCCAAAGAACTGCCGAAGCAGGCGAAGATTGACCTGGCGATTGCCATGATTACCTTGAAATACACACAGTCCAATTCCGTGTGCTATGTGAAGGACGGGCAGGCCATCGGTATCGGCGCGGGGCAGCAGTCCAGAATCCACTGCACGAGACTGGCGGGCACGAAAGCGGACAACTGGTTCCTGCGGCAGGCTCCGCAGGTGCTCGACCTGCAGTTCGTGGACGGCATTGGCCGGGCGGACAGGGACAATTCCATCGACCTCTATATCGGGGAGGATTACATGGATGTGCTGGCGGACGGCGCATGGCAGAAAATATTTAAGGTAAAGCCGGAGGTGTTTACGGCGGAAAAGAAGCGCACCTGGCTGGACCAGATGAGCGGCGTGGCACTGGGGTCGGATGCGTTCTTCCCCTTTGGGGATAACATTGAACGCGCCCACAAAAGCGGCGTACAGTATGTGGCGCAGCCCGGCGGCTCGGTGCGGGACGACAATGTGATCGAGGTCTGCGATAAGTACGGCATGACCATGTGCTTTACGGGGATACGGCTGTTTCATCATTGATAGGAGGACGCGCGGGAGAAAATTGCTTTTTTTAAGCAGTCGTGGTAAAATTTAGAAGCCGCATGAGAAAAACAGGCGACTACGTAGCGCAGGTTTGCGGGGTTAGAAGGAAAAGATAATAAAACAAAGGAGTGGAAAAGGGACAATGAGTAAGAGTTTTGAGGATCTGTTATCAAAGGTTTCCGAGTGTGAGATGAAGAAGGTTGCGGTAGCGGTAGCGCAGGACAGCGCGGTTCTCGAGGCTGTGGCTGCGGCGAAGGAGAGGGGTATCGCGGAGGCGATCCTTGTGGGTGACGCGGATAAGATCAAAGAGGTGGCGGAGGCCGACAAGGTGGATATCAGCGGGTTCGAAATTATTGACGTGAAGGAGGACTATGAGGCGGCTTTGAAGGCGGTCAGCTTGGTACACGAGGGCAAGGCTGATATGTACATGAAGGGTCTGATTGATACGAAGTCCTTCTTAAAGAGCGTGCTGGACAAAGAGGTTGGCTTAAGAACGGGCAAGGCGCTTTCCCACGTATGCGTGTTTGAGGTGGAGGGGGTAGACCATCTCCTGTTCCTGACGGACGTTGCGTTTATGACATATCCCACGCTGGAGGATAAGGTACATATCATTGAGAATACGGTGGATGTGTGTCATGCCTGCGGCATTCCGAATCCCAAAGTGGCACCCCTTGCGGCGGTAGAGGTAGTGAATCCCAAGATGCCTGTCACGGTGGAGGCTGAGGAGCTGACAAAGATGTGTGAGGAAGGAAAGATTACAGGCTGTGTTGTGGACGGCCCTCTTTCCCTGGATCTGGCCATCGACCCGGAGGCGGCGAAGCATAAGGGCGCAGAAGGAAGAAAGATCGTGGGCGATGCGGATGTACTGCTCTTCCCCGATATCCATGCGGGCAATCTGGTTTACAAGTGTCTGGTACATACGGCAAAGGTTAAGAACGGCAACATTCTGACCGGCACGAAGGCTCCGGTTATTCTGACTTCTCGTTCCGACGATTTTGAGACGAAGGTAAATTCCCTCGCGCTGGGAGCAGTTATGGCCGGTGCTATGGCGAAGATGAATTAGTGCAACAATTCAGCCAGAGTGAGTCTTTCGGGCAAACCGTGCTTGCACGAGTTTGAGCGGAAGATGATGCTCTGAGGGAACGCCCGTATTATGAGCAAAAGGAGTTGCGTAGCAACGGAGAGCATCGAAGATGCGATTTTGCGAATGGGCGTGAGCTGAACTGTGAATTGTAAATGTAAAATAAAAATGGGGGTAATCAAAATGGCTATCAAAAGTTTAATTATTAATCCCGGTTCCACATCGACAAAGATCGGCGTGTTTGAGGATGAAACTCTCCTGTTTGAGGAGACTTTAAGACATTCCACGGAAGAGATCGCGCAGTATGAAAAGATTGTGGATCAGAAGGATTTCCGCAGAAAGATCATCGAGGATCTGTTGAAAGAGAAAGATTTTGACATCAAGTCTTTGAACATGGTAGTGGGCCGCGGCGGTATGTTAAAGCCGATTCCGGGCGGCACCTACGCGGTGACAGACGATCTGCTGGAGGATTTAAAGATCGGCGTGCAGGGGCCTCATGCCTCTAATCTTGGCGGTATTTTGGCGAGAGAGATCGGTGACTCCATCGGTGTTCCCTCCTATATTGTGGATCCCGTGGTGGTTGACGAGCTGGAGCCTGTGTCCAGATATTCCGGCGTGCCGGAGCTGCCAAGGACCAGTGTGTTCCATGCGCTGAACCAGAAGGCGGTGGCGAAGCGTTATGCGAAGGAGCAGGGCAAGACATATGATTCCCTGAATCTGGTTGTGGTGCATATGGGCGGCGGTGTGTCCGTGGGCGCGCATAAGAAGGGCAGTGTGGTGGATGTGTTTAACGCGCTTGACGGAGACGGCGCATTCTCTCCCGAGAGAGCGGGCGCGGTGCCCAGCGGCGCACTCATAAAAATGTGCTTTTCCGGGAAATATACGGAGAAAGAGGTTTACAAGAAATTTGTGGGCGGCGGCGGTTTCAACGCTTACTGCGGCACTAATGATATGCGCGATGTAGAAAAGATGGTACAGGGCGGCGACAAGAAGGCCGAGGAGGTCAGAGAGGCGTTTATCACGCAGGTGGCCAAGGATATCGGCGCTATGGCATGCGTATTGCAGGGTAAGGTGGATCAGATTATTGTGACCGGAGGCATTGCCTACGATAAGGCAGTGGTTGCGGGCCTTAAGGAGAAGGCGGAGTGGATTGCACCCATGACCGTTTATCCCGGCGAAGATGAGCTGATGGCTCTGGTACAGGGCGGCCTGCGTATCCTGCGCGGCGAGGAAGAATTGAAGGTATATTGAGAAATGGAATCCTCATAGGAATATGGGCGGCGGAGGGGCAGGAAAACAGGCTCCTCCGTTTTGCTTGAATTTGCGTACTGTATCTGGTAGAATATAGTTTAGTGTTTTGTTATTGTGGGGATTTTTTGAGAGAAAGGCACGTGTCCGCAGGGTAGACACATAGGAACGGGAAGATTATGAGCGTAGTACAAAAAATATTCGGAACGCACAGTGAACGGGAGATCAAGCGCATTAACGGTCTGGTTGATAAAATCGAGGGTATGCGGCCTGAGATGATGGAAATGACGGACGAGCAGATGCGTAATAAGACAAAAGAATTCAAAAAAAGACTCTCCGAGGGGGAGACTTTGGATGATCTTTTGCCGGAGGCATATGCGCTTGTCCGGGAGGCGGCCAGAAGAGTTCTTAACACGGAACATTACAGAGTACAGCTGATCGGCGGCATTATCCTGCATCAGGGACGCATTGCGGAAATGAGAACCGGTGAAGGTAAGACACAGACCTGTCTTTTGCCGGCTTATCTGAATGCGCTGGAAGGGAAGGGCGTGCATGTTGTCACGGTCAACGACTATCTGGCGAAGCGTGATGCGGAGTGGATGGGGCAGGTACATGAGTTCCTTGGCCTGAAAGTGGGATGTGTTTTAAACGACATGAAGTCAGAGGAGCGCAGGGAGGCCTACAACTGCGACATTACCTATGTGACCAACAACGAGCTGGGTTTCGACTATCTGCGTGACAATATGGTCATCTACAAGGAACAGCTCGTGCTCAGGGATCTTCATTACGCCATCATCGACGAGGTGGACTCGGTGCTGATCGACGAGGCCAGAACACCGTTGATTATATCCGGCCAGAGCGGCAAATCCACGAAGCTTTACGAGGCGTGCGATATTCTGGCGAAGCAGCTTACCAGAGGCGAGGATATGGAAGAGTTGTCCAAGATGGATGCCATCATGGGAATTGAGCGGGAGGAAACCGGGGACTTCATCGTGAACGAGAAGGACAAGGTGGTGAACCTGACCGCGCAGGGCGTTTCCAAGGTGGAGCGTTTCTTCCAGATCGAGAATCTGGCTGACCCGGAGAATCTGGAAATCCAGCACAATATTATACTGGCTCTGCGGGCGCACAACCTGATGTTCCGTGATCAGGACTACGTGGTGAGCGACGATCAGGTCATGATTGTGGATGAGTTTACCGGCCGTATTATGCCGGGACGGCGTTATTCCGACGGCCTGCATCAGGCGATTGAAGCGAAGGAGCATGTGAAGGTGAAACGGGAGAGCAAGACGCTTGCCACCATTACCTTCCAGAACTTCTTTAATAAATTTGAGAAAAAGGCGGGTATGACGGGTACGGCTCTCACGGAAGAAAAAGAGTTCCGCGATATTTACGGCATGGACGTGGTGGCCATTCCCACGAATAAGCCGGTGGCCCGTATCGACCATCAGGACGCTGTATATAAAACAAGAAAAGAGAAGCTTAAGGCAATTCTCCGTGCGGTGCAGGAAGCGCACGCCAAGGGGCAGCCCGTGCTGGTTGGTACGATCAACATCGACGCTTCGGAGGAGCTTTCCGCCATCTTTAAGAGAAACGGTCTGGAGCATAAGGTGCTGAACGCCAAGTTCCATGAGCTGGAGGCGGAGATTGTGGCGGACGCCGGCATTCATGGTGCGGTTACCATCGCCACCAATATGGCGGGCCGTGGTACGGATATCAAGCTGGACGAGGAAGCGAGAGCGGCGGGCGGCCTTATGATCATCGGCACGGAGCGTCATGAGTCCAGACGTATCGACAACCAGCTTCGAGGACGAAGCGGTCGTCAGGGCGATCCCGGAGAATCGAAGTTCTATATCTCCCTGGAGGACGATCTGATGAGGCTGTTCGGCTCAGACCGCATGATTACCATGTTTAACGCGCTGGGTATCCCGGAAGGGCAGGAGATTGAGCACAGCGCGCTGACGAAGGCAATCGAGACAGCCCAGAAGAAGATCGAGAACAATAACTTCGGCATCAGAAAGAGCCTGCTTGAGTACGATCAGGTAATGAACGAGCAGAGAGAAATTATATATGAGGAGAGACGCCGCGTTCTGGATGGAGAGAGTATGAGGGACGCGATTTACAAGATGATTACGGATATCACGGAAAACTGCGTGGATATCTGCATCGGCGACGACTCCGATTTTGAGGATTGGGATTATAACGAGTTAAATACCCTGCTGATTCCCACGGTGCCCTTAAAACCCGTGGATGCGTCGAGGGTATTGAAGCCTAAGAAAAACAGCTTAAAACAGCAGTTAAAAGAGGAGGCCGTGAAGCTTTACGAGAGCAAGGAGGCGGAGTTCCCGGAGCCCGAGGCGATCCGCGAGATCGAGAGAGTGATTCTTCTCAAGGTGATTGACAGAAAGTGGATGGATCACATCGACGATATGGATCAGCTCCGTCAGGGTGCGGGCCTGCAGGCTTACGGACAGAAAGATCCGCTGGTGGAGTATAAGCTGAACGGTTACGAGATGTTTGATGAGATGACGCAGAACATCAAGGAGGAAACCGTGCGTCTCCTGTTCCGTGTACGCATTGAGCAGAAGGTGGAGAGAGAGCAGGTGGCCAAGGTGACCGGCACCAATAAGGACGATACCCTGCAGAAAGGCCCGGTGAAGCGGGCGGAGGCGAAGGTTTATCCCAACGATCCCTGTCCATGCGGGAGCGGGAAAAAGTATAAGCAGTGCTGCGGCCGGAAGTAAAAGAAGATGAATATGGTTTATACAGGGGAAGAAATTGAGCCGGATGAAGACAAGGAAGGAATACCGCTTGAGGAATGTTTAAAATAATGGAAAATTAGTTATTTATGTGATTGACATTGACAACCGTGGCGACATTTACAAAAGGTATTAAGAAAGAAGGTGACGTTAAGTGGTAGAGTTAGACAATATAAAATCGGAGCTTTTAGCATACGAAAGCCCCTTAGCGGAAGTGAGGGATTCACTTTAACTTAGCAGATAAGGTAAAGCGGATCGAAGAGCTTGACATGGAAATGCAGGCCCCGGACTTCTGGGAAGACCCGGAGAAGTCTAACCAGAAGATGCGGGAGTCCAAGGGACTTAAAAGTGTCGTGGAGACGATGGACGGCCTTTCCCGTCAGTACGAAGACATTCTGGAATTGATTGAGCTGGGCTATGAGGACAACGACCCGGCGATCATTCCCGATATCGAGGAGGAGCTTGCTTCCTTCAAGGAAACTTTTGAGAATATCAGGATCAGCACCCTCCTGTCGGGAGAGTATGATAAAAACAATGCCATTTTGAAGCTGAATGCAGGGGCAGGCGGTACGGAGAGCTGCGACTGGTGCAGTATGCTCTACCGCATGTACACCCGCTGGGCGGAGCGGAAGGGCTATTCTCTGGAAGTGATCGACTATCTGGACGGCGACGAGGCGGGCATCAAGTCCGTGACTTTCCAGATCAACGGTGAGAATGCCTACGGCTATCTGAAGTCGGAGAAGGGCGTACACAGACTTGTGCGCATTTCTCCTTTCAATGCGCAGGGCAAGCGGCAGACCTCCTTTGTGTCCCTCGACGTGATGCCGGACATTGAGGAGGATGTGGATGTGGAGGTGAAGGATGAGGATATCCGTATCGACACCTACCGAAGCAGCGGCGCGGGCGGCCAGCATATCAACAAGACTTCCTCGGCGATCCGTATCACCCATTTCCCCACGGGAATCGTGGTGACCTGCCAGAACGAGCGCAGCCAGTTCCAGAATAAGGACAAGGCGATGCAGATGCTGAAGGCGAAGCTCTATATGTTAAAGCAGGAGGAGAACGCGGAGAAGCTGTCGGATATCCGTGGCGATGTAAAGGAGATCGGCTGGGGAAACCAGATCCGATCCTATGTGATGCAGCCTTACACCATGGTGAAAGACCACCGGACGAACGAGGAGTCCGGCAATGTGGACGCGGTGATGGACGGGGCGATTGATCCCTTTATCAATGCGTACCTGAAGTGGATTAACGGTTAGTATTGTGTTTAATCAGATCCAGAAAGAACTCCGCCTCGGTGGCAGCCATATAGGGAATGACCCACAGCAGGGCGAGTCCCCATGACAACAGACCGAGGAGAAGGAGCGGAAGAAAGCTCACATACAGATAGAAGAGTCGGCCCTTGTGGTGTACCATGAGGCGTCGGCTCTTTTGCAGCAGTTCCTTTGCCGTGTACTGCGGAAAATCGTGGAGCAGGAAAAAGGTCTGGGCGTAAAAGAGACTCAGCATGACGGAAACCGCCCCCGAAAAAATCAGGGCGAGGGCATAGGGCAGCATAAGTTTCATTATTTTATCCAGATGATCATTCGCCAATAGCATATAGTTTAAAATAATCTGGGGCAGGCTCGCAATATAGGTGATCAGCGTAATCCATGCCTGTATGGTGATGGCCTTGTCTGGGCAGAGCTGGAAGCCGTAAAACAGATCGCCCACGGAAACAGGGCGTCCGCAGATCAGTTTCAGGTAAAGGTAAGCGCTGCCCGAGGAAAAAAGCCCGGTCAGGATGGAAACCAGAAACATAATCGCATAGTAAATAATCGTGCCGGGTATCGTGGAGAGATCCACGAGCAGGCTTACGGCAATGGTGACTGTGCCCATCAGCGCGCCCAAAATCAGAAAAGCGCCGATGGCGGTGCCGTAATGCCCGAGCAGATGTTCCCTAGCGCTGGCTTTCAATTCTGCGGAAGATTTAAACTGGTTCATGTCAGACTGCCTCATCGAAGTTCATGCCGCGGTATTTATTCGCCGCGTCGGAGGACTTCATTTCTTTCTGGTAGGGATTCTCTTCATTAAAATATTTGATCTGGGTAGCGGTGGTGCCGCCTGATACATAGGTGCGTCCGCACTCCGGGCAGATGTCCGTGTGGATGGACACATTGCAGGAAACCACCTTGCCGTTGTCTTTCGCTGCCTTCTGGTAAGCGTTGCTCACATGCTCCTGCTCGTGGCTTCTCACCTTGGAAGCGGCTGCCTTGGGATCAATATGGGAAGGCGCTTTGAAGGAGACGTCGCCCTCGTCGGAGCCGTCCTGGTATTTGCGGTTTTTGCATGTCTCGCACTCGGCGGGAGAGGATTTCTTGCCCGCCTGCTTTTCGGTGGATTCACCGGGATTGCGGATGACAACGCGGCCGTCTTCGGGTGTTTCCGAAGCGCCGGTCATCCCCTGTGCGGCGGCTGCCTCTGCGTCGCCTGAGCCTGCAGGCTGTTCCGGTCTGGAAGAAGCGGATGCAGCAGAGCCTGTGTAGGGCGCATAAGCAGTATAAGGATTATAATAGGAAGTTCCCATGATTGGAGAAATGGTCATAACATTATCCTGCCTTTCTTTCATTTACTACTATGTTAAAAGTTCTATTTAGCAATTCTGTTTCCACATGATCCCATGGAACAAAACTTTGCGGCGCTACTACTTCAATTCGTCCATATCCCACATATCGTAGATTTCTTCCATCATCTCATAGTAGGAGACGCCGTACTGGTCTTCACAGATCCTGTTGACTTCGTCAGTCAGCTCCGGGGAGAGTCTGGGAAGGGAAAACACCAGCCATACGGCGAAGACACAAAACGCCACGTCCAACGCGAGTCCGGTAACACAGCAGATCATGCCCGCCTTCGCCTTGCCGGGCATTTTCCTTGCGCCGCCCCTGGAGAGGATCGCCAGAATAATGCCGACGCCGCCCAGAAGAAACGGCATGGACAGCCTCAGAAGCAAAAGGCTTCCGAGTGTGATAATACCCAGAATCATGGAAGCGGTAGCCATACTGTCGCCCTTCGGTTTCATGGGGGCCGGCCGTAATGGCGCGCCGTAGGGATTGTAGGGGTCGTTATTGTTGTAAGGATTGCCGTTATATGGATTATTCGGATTATTGTTGTAAGGGTTGTAACCGCCGCCGGGACCGCCCTGCGGGTTGTTTGGTTGATAGTCCATAGTATATGCCTCGTTTCCGTTAGCGGATTCTATTCTGTAAGAAATGGCGACAGCGCCCGATTTCTTTTTAGTTTAGCACATTTTTCCGAAAAAAACCATAGCTTCACGCCGGCGGACAGCTTTTTTCTTGAATTTTTCCTCTTCAGGCATGCATTTCCTGTGGCGGATTTCGGATTTATCCTGTATAATAAAAACGTTAGGCAAAAGAATGCATGTATACTTTGTCGTAGTGAAGCGATAAAGAAGAGGGTATTATGGACATTATTTTAAAATTGAAAGAAGAGCTACAGGTAGAAAAATGGCAGGTGGAGGCGGCGGTTTCCCTGATTGACGAGGGAAACACGATTCCCTTTATCGCCCGTTACCGAAAGGAGATGACAGGCTCCTTAAACGATGAGGTTTTAAGAAATCTTCATGAGCGGCTTACTTATCTGCGTAATCTGGAGGAGAAAAAGGCACAGGTTATAAGCAGTATCGAGGAGCAGGGAAAGCTGACCGATGAGCTGCGGGAGCGGATTGAGGCCGCCCAGACCATGGTGGTGGTGGATGATCTTTACCGTCCTTACCGGCCGAAGAGAAAGACCCGCGCGGGCGTGGCGAAGGAGAAGGGACTGGAGCCGCTTGCAGCGTTTATTCTGGCACAGGAGACGACAGCCCCGATTGAGGAGGAAGCGGCGAAGTACATCCACGAGGATGAGGATGAAGCGAAGGCCGTGAAGACAGCGGAGGAAGCGCTGCAGGGGGCGAAAGATATTATCGCGGAACAGATTTCCGACGAGGCGGATTACCGCATCTATATCCGCGACGTGACCATGAAGGAAGGAAAGATCGTAACCGCCGCCAGGGACGAAAAGGCGGAAAGCGTCTACGAGATGTATTATCAGTATGAAGAACCCGTCAACAAGGTGGCTGGACATCGGGTGCTGGCCATCAACAGAGGAGAGAGTGAAAAGTTCCTGACGGTGAAGGTTGAGGCGCCCGAAGAACGGATTCTGCAATTCCTGCGCACCAAAACCATAATAAATGACAATCATGTCACATCTCCGATTCTGGAGGAAGTAATCGCTGACAGTTATGACAGGCTGATTGCCCCGGCCATCGAGCGGGAGATCCGAAACGATCTCACCGAGAAGGCGGAGGACGGCGCGATTTCCGTTTTTGGAAAAAATCTGGAGCAGCTTTTGCTGCAGCCGCCCATCAAAGGCAAGGTGGTGCTTGGCTGGGATCCGGCCTTCCGCACGGGCTGTAAGCTGGCTGTGGTGGATGAGACGGGAAAAGTGCTGGACACGAAAGTGATTTATCCCACCGCGCCCCAGAATAAGGTGGAGCAGGCCAAGACGGAGCTGAAAAAGCTGATAAAGAAATATCATGTTTCCCTGATCTCTGTGGGAAACGGGACGGCATCCAGAGAGTCAGAACAGGTCATTGTGGAGCTGATTAAGGAACTGGACACGCCGGTACAGTATGTGATTGTGAATGAGGCGGGCGCGTCCGTCTACTCCGCGAGTAAGCTGGCTACGGAGGAGTTCCCGGAGTTTGACGTGGGGCAGAGAAGCGCGGCTTCTATCGCCAGAAGACTGCAGGATCCGCTGGCGGAGCTTGTGAAGATCGATCCCAAATCCATCGGCGTCGGACAGTATCAGCATGATATGAACCAGAAAAAGCTGAGTGAGGCTCTTGGCGGCGTGGTGGAGGACAGCGTGAACCGGGTCGGCGTGGATCTGAATACCGCTTCCGCGTCCCTGTTAGAGTATGTCTCCGGCGTGACCAAAGTGATCGCCAGAAACATTGTGGACTATCGGGAGACAAACGGCCGCTTTACCAACAGAAAGCAGCTTCTCAAGGTGGCCAAGCTGGGGCCGAAGGCCTTTGAACAGTGCGCGGGCTTTATGCGGATTGCGGACGGGGATAATCCGCTGGATGCGACCAGCGTTCATCCGGAATCCTACGAGGCGGCAGGGAAGCTGATGGAAAAGCTGGGACTTACCATGGAAGATGTGAAGGAGGCCCAGAAAAAAGCGGCGGTGAAGAAACCGGCTCCTGTGAAGGAGAAAAAGCCCCGTCCGAAAAAACCTGTGATCCGCAATACCGACACGGCCATGGGAAAAGCGCTGGCGGCAGCGCTGGGCGGCATGGATATGGCGGCGGAGGAAAATGACACAAGCGTCACAAACCCCGGTTCCGGCAGTTCCGGGCAGACCGCGGTAAGCAATCTGGCCAAGAGGGTCAAGGATAAGAAAAAGCTGGCTGAGGAGCTGGGAATCGGGGAAATCACCCTGATTGATATTCTGACGGAGCTGGAAAAACCGGCCCGCGATCCCAGAGACGACATGCCTGCGCCGATCCTCCGCAGCGACGTGCTGGATATGAAGGATTTAAAACCCGGCATGATCCTGAAGGGGACGGTCAGAAATGTAATTGATTTCGGTGTCTTCGTGGATATCGGCGTGCACCAGGACGGGCTGGTACA
Source organism: uncultured Lachnospiraceae bacterium (assembly GCA_947176065.1). Lineage (GTDB taxonomy): Bacteria > Bacillota > Clostridia > Lachnospirales > Lachnospiraceae > UBA3282. The sequence goes on from CAMWPB010000002.1 coordinate 171,336, forward strand.
TATCTCGCAGATCACGGACCGCTATATCAAACACCCGCTGGAGGCGGTCAGTGTGGGAGATATCGTGGATGTGCAGGTGCTCACTGTGGACGTGCCGAAGAAAAGAATAGGTCTCACTATGAAAATCGGTAAATCCCTTCGGGATTAACCGAGCGAGGACCGCTTTGCGGCCTCGGTAACACTATGTATTGCTGTAGAAAAGGAGTTTTGTCATGCTTAAGTACATTGTGAAGAGAATTTTGCTGGCGGTCGTGACGATCTGGGCGGTTGCCACACTCACCTTCTTCCTGATGAATCTGGTGCCCGGCGGCCCGTTTTTGTCGGAGAAGGCGATCAGCCCCCAGGCGCAGGCGGCTTTGGAGGCGAAGTACGGACTGGATAAGCCCATGTCCCAGCGCTATCTGAATTATATGGCAGGGGCGCTTCACGGGGATTTCGGGGACAGTCTGAAGCAGAGAGGACGTACCGTTATGTCGATTATCGCCATGAAATTTCCGGTGTCCGCCAGAGTCGGCGGGATATCCGTGCTGGTGGCGCTGGTTCTGGGAATCCCGCTCGGCAGCGTTGCCGCGTTGAAGCGGGGAAAACCGGCCGACAGCATCATAAGCGTAATCGCCACCTGCGGTATTGCGGTGCCCAGTTTCGTAATCTGTACGCTGCTCATGTATTTTCTCGGCGTTAAGCTGGGACTTTTACCCACGATGGGTCTGGAGAGCGCGAAGCACTATGTGATGCCTGTGATCGCACTGTCCTTCTATCCCACGGCTTATATTATGCGGCTCATGCGCTCCTCCATGCTGGACGTGCTGGGACAGGACTATATGCGTACGGCCAGGGCCAAGGGACTGGCGGGAGGAAAAATTCTCTTTAAGCACGCGCTGCGCAATGCGATCCTGCCGGTAGTCACCTATGTGGGGCCGATGTTAGCCTACACCATTACGGGCAGCTTTGTGGTGGAGAAGATTTTCGTGATTCCGGGGCTTGGCGGAGAATTTATCAAGGCCATCAACGGGCGCGATTACACGCTGATTATGGGAACGACGATCTTTCTGGCAACCCTCGTTATCGTGATGAATGTGGTTGTGGATATCGTCTACAAGCTGGTTGACCCGAGAATCAAACTCAAGTGATATCACAGGGTCATAATGACAATACTGCTCGTGCTTGCACGAAAGCAGTCATTGGCATTTATGACCCGCCAAACATGAGGAAGAAGCAAGTTATGCAGTCACTTAGCGGATTCCGAATGTTTGCAGGATTGCGGGAATTGCGCAGCAATGGAGCAATCCGTGATAGCAGAAAATATGAGAGAAAGGCATGATTAAACATGAAAGAGAATCCCTTAAGTTTTCAGTTAAAACTCAAGCCGGAGGATTTTCTGCCGGCTACGGAGGAAGAGAAACAGAGTCAGGTCATCATGCGCGAGAGCGTGAGCTTTTGGAAGGACGGTATGCGCCGGCTCAGAAAAAACAAGGTGGCGATGGTCTCCCTGTTTGTGATTATTCTGGTAATGATTTTTTCCTTTATCGTTCCCGCCTTCTATCCTTACAGCTACAAGGAACAGATCAAGGGGGCGAACAGTCTGGGTCCCATGGAGTATTCGGCGGAGGAACAGGCGCGGATCGATGCGGGTGAGAAGGTCTTCCCGCACGTTTTCGGAACGGACAAGATGGGGCGTGACTATGCGATCCGTGTGATGATGGGCAGCCGGATTTCCCTGCTTGTCGGCCTCGTTGCCACAGGCATTATCCTGATTATCGGTTCCGCCTACGGTTCCATCGCGGCTTTCTTCGGCGGCTGGGTGGATCTGGTGATGATGCGGATTGTGGATATCATCTATACGATTCCCGATATTCTGTTGATTGTACTGCTTTCCTTTGCGCTGAAAGATCCTCTGAAAAGGCTGGCCACAGTGCCGGGCTTCCACTGGCTTAATATAGTAGGAGAAAATCTGGTCAGCATCTTCGTGGTGTTCGCCCTGCTCTACTGGGTGGGTATGGCCAGAATGGTCAGAAGCCAGGTGCTTATGTTAAAGGAGAGCGAGTATGTCACGGCGGCGAGAGCGCTGGGTGTCGGAAACGGCAGAATCATCAAGAAGCATCTGCTGACAAACTGTATCGGTACCCTGATCGTGACAACGACTTTGCAGATACCCTCTTCCATTTTTACGGAGAGTTTCTTAAGCTTTCTGGGCATGGGTGTGGCGGTGCCGCTGCCCTCGCTTGGAAGTCTTGCCAGCGACGCGCTAAACGGCATTAACACCTATCCGTATCTGCTGTTTATTCCGGCTGTGCTGATCAGTCTGATTATCTTAAGCTTTAACCTGCTCGGCGACGGGCTCAGAGACGCCTTTGACCCGAAGCTGAAAAATTAGGAAGGGGGACGAAAGAATGGGAGAATATCTGGTAGATGTCAAAAATGAACGGCTTTCCTTTTTTACGCCCGCCGGTGAGGTTAAGGCGCTAAACGATGTTTCCATCCGTCTGAAGGAGGGCGAAGTCTTGGGAATCGTGGGAGAGAGCGGTTCCGGCAAGTCTGTGACGGCTTACAGTCTGATGGGGCTTACGGCCCATCCGGGCAGGCTCCTTGGCGGAGAGCTGTACTTTAACGGGCATCAGGTGGAGAAGATGTCCGAGAAAGAAATACGAAAATTCCGCGGAAATGAGATTTCCATTATTTTTCAGGACCCCATGACCAGCTTAAATCCGGTCTATACCATCGGCAACCAGATCACCGAGGTGATCAGGCTTCACACGGACAAGACAAAACAGCAGGCGAAGGAGCGGGCCAGAGAGCTTCTGGAGCTGGTTGGCATCAACGAGCCGGACAGACGTTTGAAGCAGTATCCGCATGAGCTTTCGGGCGGTATGCGGCAGCGTGTGATGATCGCTATTGCGCTTGCCTGCGAGCCGAAGCTTCTGATCGCGGACGAGCCGACCACGGCGCTTGACGTGACCATTCAGGCACAGATTCTGGAGCTGATGATGGAGCTTAAGGACAAGCTGGGGATGGCGATTATTATGATTACCCATGATCTGGGCGTGGTGGCCAGCATGTGTGAGCGCATTGCGGTTATGTATGCGGGCAGAATTGTGGAGTATGGCACGACGGATGATATTTTTTATCATCCGAAGCACCAGTATACCAAAGGACTGATCCGGTCCATTCCAAGACTTGACACGAAGGAGCACGAGAGGCTGGTTCCCATCGAGGGAACGCCGGTGGATATGCTGAATCCGCCTGCGGGCTGTCCCTTTGCGCCCCGCTGTGACGCGGCGATGCAGATCTGTCTGCGGGAGATGCCGCCTGTTACCACATTCGGCGACGTGCATTACACCCAGTGCTGGCTGAACCAGAAGGAAGAGATGGAGAAAGGAGCGTCCCATGAGTAACCATTTGATTGAAGTGGAGCATCTGCGCCAGTATTTTTCGGCGGGCGGCTTCGGAAAAAATAAGAGATATGTCAGAGCGGTGGACGACGTTTCTTTCTATGTGGAGAAGGGAGAAACCCTTGGTCTGGTGGGAGAATCCGGCTGCGGAAAGACCACCACGGGACGTACCATGCTGCGGCTCTACGAGCCCACGGGCGGGAAATTTACCTTTGACGGGGATGTGATTTTTGATGTGGAAAACAAGCAGTATGCGAATATGCTCCCCTACAGAAAGCGGATGCAGATCGTGTTTCAGGATCCTTACGCAAGCCTTGATCCCCGTATGACGGTGGGCGATATCGTGGGGGAGGCCATCGACGTGCACAAGCTGGCGGAAAGCAAACAGGATCGTTACGACCAGATCATACACATACTGGAGCGTGTGGGGTTAAATTCAGAGCATGCAAACCGCTATCCCCATGAGTTTTCCGGCGGACAGAGACAGCGCGTGGGCATTGCCAGGGCGTTGGCGGTGCATCCCGAGTTTATTGTCTGTGACGAGCCGATCTCGGCGCTGGACGTGTCGATTCAGGCGCAGGTGATCAATATGTTTGAGGATTTACAGGAGCAGATGGGTCTGACCTATCTGTTTATCGCCCACGATCTGTCGGCGGTGAAGCACATTTCCAACCGCATCGGCGTGATGTATCTGGGGAGAATGGTGGAGCTGACAGACAGCTATACGCTGGTGGAGCGGCCCCTGCATCCGTACACGAAGAGCCTGATTTCCGCCATTCCCGTAGCGGATCCCAGACAGGCCAGGGAGAGCCAGCGCATTGTGCTGGAGGGAGACGTGCCAAGTCCTTTAAATCCGCCCTCCGGCTGTACCTTCAGAACCCGCTGTCCTTATGCGGATGAGAGGTGCGCGGCGGAAGTACCCGCATGGAAAGAAGTGGAGAACGGGCATTTTTGCGCATGCCACCATATTGACAAGTGCAATTAGATGTGGTAAACATGTTAGTTGGAAAAGTAAATAATTTAAAAAGAGGAGGAACGATTATGAAAAAGAAAGTAATCGCGCTTATGCTGGCGGCCGCTATGGTTGTCGGTGTGACGGCCTGCGGCGGCGGTTCGGATACGACCACCCCGGCTGCAGAGTCCGGTGATGCGGCAGGAACCACAGAGGGGGGGGAGGCTCCCGCAGATGATACTGCTGCTGACAGTGCTGCACCCGCAGCTTCCGGCGAAGGGAAGATCCTGTCCGTACAGATCGGCCCGAACCCCGAGACCATCGACCCGGCGTTAAACAGCGCAGTGGATGGCGGTAACATGATCTTACACACCTTCGAGTGCCTTTTGACGGTGGATCAGGACGGTACGCTGGCTCCCGGCCAGGCTGAAACCTGGGAGACTTCCGAGGACGGCCTGACATGGACTTTCCATTTAAGAGACGGCCTGAAGTGGTCTGACGGATCCGCCCTCACGGCAAACGATTTTGTATATAGCTGGCGCAGAGTCTGCGATCCCATGGTGGCAGCTCCCTATGCAGAGACCGTTCTTGGCATGGTAGAAGGTTATGCGGACGCCATCGGCGGCAATCTGGAGGCCCTCGGCGTGGAGGCGACCGATGACTCCACTCTCGTGGTGCATCTCTCCCAGCCCTGTTCTTACTTCGGCTCTCTGGCGGCTTTCGCTACCTTAAGCCCGGTACAGCAGGCAACCATCGACGCGAACGGCGACGGCTGGGCAGTAGCGGCTGACACTTACGTTTGTAACGGATCTTTCTATATTTCCGAGTGGGTACCCGGTTCTTATATCATGTGCACAAAGAACCCCAACTACTGGAACGCGGATGCGATCAAGCTGGACGGCATCAAGTTTAACCTGATCGAGGATCCCAATGCTTCCTACAGCGCATACCAGACCGGCGAAGTGCTCTTCATCAAGGATGTGCCCACAGAGGAGATTCCTTCCCTGACGGGCAATGAGGAGTTCCATGTAGATCCGATCATCGGTACCTACTATCTGAGTCTGAACACAGAGAGAGAGCCCTTCAACGATCCCAAGGTTCGTAAGGCGCTGAGCCTTGCCATCGACCGCGAGTATGTGGCGGGTACACTGATGCAGGGTACTTACTCTGCAGCGGGCAATTTCATGGGCCCCGGCTGGATTGATACAGACGGCTCCCAGTTCATTGACAAAGCAAACGGCGGCCAGCCTTATATCGACACGACCAACCATGAGGCAAACGTGGAGGAGGCGAAACAGCTCCTCGCAGATGCCGGTTATCCCGATGGCGCAGGCCTTCCGGCTATCTCTTACTCTACCAACGACGCTGGCTACCACAAGGTAGTGGCTGAGTATCTGCAGCAGGCATGGGCGGAGATCGGCGTTGAGCTTCAGGTAGATATCGTGGAGTGGGCAAGCTTTACTCCCATGAGACGTAACGGCGATTTTGACGCTGCCCGTAACGGCTGGGTAGGCGACTACAGCGATCCTTCCAACATGCTGGATCTGCTCTATTCAAGTAACGGTAACAACGACGGTAAGTTTAACAATGCAGAGTACGACGCGGCTATGGATACTTCCAGAACCACACTGGATGCGGCGGAGCGTTCCGCAGCTCTCCACAAGGCGGAGGATATCCTCATGGAGGAGGCAGCATGTATTCCCGTTGCTTACTACAATGACTTCTGGCTGCAGAGCAGCAAGATTACCAATATGTGGCATTCCGCATACGGCTACTGGTACTTCATGTACGCGGATATTGCGGAATAAAAAATAAGATAAAAGGCGTGAGGCTTCTGTGTATTTAAGGGGTCTTACGCTTTTTTTGACAGGTATTTGGCGTAACATAGACATTATAATTCTGATGTGGTATGCTGATATTGTAACAGCAATAAGCCACAGGAAAAGGCAGGTGATCATATGCCAAACAATGCAGAAATCGCTAAAACCACGATAGATGATTTCAGAGAAATACAGGAGTATATGTTATTGGCGAAGAAAGAGAACGCAACAGAGACATATGCCAAGTTGAAAAAGAAGTACATTTCTTTGAAAGCATTGTTAAATGTTTTAGGCGTAAATCTTACTGATATTGATGAAATCAAAGAGTAAATTTCAGCTTGATTTTAGCGTGCTTACGTGGTATCCTATTACAGGAAAACAAAATAAGAGAAAAGTTCTTCGGGGCAGGGTGTAATTCCCTACCGGCGGTGACAGTCCGCGACCCGTTACGATCCAAACGTTTACCCGCGGGAGGATAGAATGGCTGATTTGGTGAAATTCCAAAACCGACAGTATAGTCTGGATGAGAGAAGAAGTGATAAAGTGGCAGAAATGTCATATTTATCGGGCGAGAGCCTGTGCTGCATCTGCGGTACAGTGTCTGCTTAGTGAATGCAACCCCCGGAACGAAAGTTTCGGGGGTTTTTACGTTTGTGAGCAGAGTCGGAAGAGCTTTTCCCATAATTTTAAGGAGCGGAAAGCTCCGGAAAGTGAGGAAAAGAAAATGGGTAACGGATTATTACAGAGTATTGCGGACAATGTGATTTTTGTGCTTGTCTGCGTGGGCGTGGCGGCGGCATTATTTCTGATCGCCTACGGGACGGAGAAGACGGTGCAGAAGAAAAACGGGGTGACGGATCGCATCCTCACAACAAGAAAGATCACGATGATCGGGCTTTTCTCGGCGTTGGCGGTGATCCTGCATATGCTGGACTTCCCGGTGCCGTTTCTGGCGCCCTCGTTCTATCAGCTGGATTTTTCCGAGATCCCCGCGCTGGTGGGAGCCTTTGCGTTTGGCCCCGTGGCGGGCGTGATGATCGAATTTTGCAAGATCCTCTTAAAGCTTGTGATTAAAGGAACCAGCACGGCCTTTGTGGGAGATCTGGCCAATTTTGTGATCGGCTGCAGTCTGGTTCTGCCGGCGTCGATTCTTTACATGTTTAAGAAGACAAAGAAGACCGCGGTTGCTGCCTGCGCGGCGGGCTGCCTGATTATGACGGTGTTCGGTACGGCTTTTAACGGCGTGTATCTGCTGCCGGCATTCTCGAAGCTGTTTGGGATGCCCATGGAGGCCATCATTGCGGCAGGTGCGCAGATCAACGGCAATATCCATAACGTCACGAGTTTCGTGATCTTTGCGGTAGCGCCGCTCAACATCGTAAAGAGCGTGGCGGCGTCGGGCGTCACCATGCTGATCTATAAGCCTTTAAGCCCGATTCTGAAAAATGCCAATCCCGTGAGGGAGAGACGGACAGGCGAGATTTCCAATTCGGGAAATGCCTGATGTATAAACGGCAGGATGAGAAGCTGACATAATATTGCAAGTGCGAAAATACTACTTTTCCGCGGAGAAGTAGTATTTTCTTTTTTGTAAGGTTCCTGTAAGATTTTTGTAAGATTCATGGTGTAGAATAAAATCACGAATTTTTTTAAGAATGATTTAAGAAATTGATGTGCTTCTTTTAAGAAAAGGATGTTAAGGTATACTGGACAAAAAAAGATGAAGATAAAAGAGAATGTATTTCGTTATAGAAAAAGAATACCTGTACAGCTTAAGCATATATAAAAGGAAGGAAAGTAGTATCATGGGGACATTGGTGGAAATCCGGGATATCTGCAAGGTCTACAATCCCGGGGAAAATGAAGTGAAAGCGCTGGATCATGTGAGTCTGACCATTGGGGAAGGAGAGTTTGTGGCGATTATCGGGCATTCCGGTTCGGGCAAGTCCACGCTGATGAACATGCTCGGCTGTCTGGACGTGCCCACGAGCGGCAGCTATTATCTGCACGGGCACGATGTGGGCAGCATGTCGGACGACGAGCTTTCGGATATCCGCAATCAGGAGATCGGTTTCGTGTTTCAGGGGTTCAATCTGATTCCGAGCCTGACGGCGGTGGAGAACGTGGAGCTGCCGCTGATTTATCGGGGCGTAGGCAAGAAGGAACGTCTGGAGCTGTCGGAGAAGGCCCTTGACAAAGTGGGACTGGCCAAACGTAAGACCCACAAACCCTCGGAAATGTCGGGCGGCCAGCAGCAGCGCGTGGCCATCGCCCGCGCCATCGTGCTCGCGCGCCCGTGCATTCGGGCGGACGCGC
>CAMWPB010000003.1 GCA_947176065.1 uncultured Lachnospiraceae bacterium
CTCCGTCACCAACTGGCTGCCCTACAACATGCTCAAACGCCCCGGTGTGATGCGGCTTTGGAGCTATCAGGCGGTTGCCCACGGAGCCGATACCGTCATGTTTTTCCAGATGAAACGCAGCATCGGCGCCTGTGAAAAATACCACGGCGCGGTGATCGACCATGCCGGACATGAGAACACCCGTGTATTTCGCGAGGTGGCAGAGCTTGGCGCGGAACTTGACAGGCTGGGTAAGCAGACCCTCTGCGCAAGGTGCGACGCCAAAACCGCCATTGTCTTTGACTGGGATAACTGGTGGGGCATCTCCTACTCGGCGGGACCTTCCGTCTATCTGGACTACTGCCGGGAAGTGGAGCGCTACTACAAAGCCCTGTTCGATCTGCATATTCCCGTGGATATGATCGGCGTGGAGGACGACTTGTCGCAGTACGATCTGGTCATTGCACCTGTACTTTATATGGTAAAAACAGGATACGATGAAAAGCTGCGAACCTATGTGAAAAACGGCGGTCGTTTCCTGACTACCTTTTTCAGCGGTTATGTGGACGAGCACGATCTCGTGACCGTAGGCGGCTATCCCGGAAAGCTGCGGGATATTCTCGGCATCTGGGTGGAGGAAGAAGACGCGCTGCCGGAGGACATGCACAACTGTTTCCACTATCAGGGAAAGACCTACCCCGCCTCCATGCTCTGCGACCTGCTGCACACGGAAGGGGCCGAGGCGCTCGCCTTCTATGAAAAAGATTTCTACGCGGGTATGCCCGTGCTCACGAAAAACGCCTTCGGCAAAGGCTTTGGCTACTATGTGGCAACCCAGTCTGACGATGCTTTTTACCGGGTATATCTTGGCGAAATATGCCGGGAAGCGGGAATTGAGCCGATTATGGAAACGCCGGACGATATAGAAGTGACCAGAAGAGTCAACAAGAACGGCACCTTTGTATTTTTGTTAAACCATGGAGAAGAAGCCCGGGTAATAGCAATGCCCTTTGCAGGAACTGACCTGTTGACAGAAAAAAGCTACGAAGCGGGGGACGCGCTCACACTGGCGGCGAAAGGCGTGACGATTGTCAAGCTGGACTGACCGCGTTTCAGAGCGGAGGGCAGATGCCTGTAAAACAGGCGTAACGATAACGTTTACAGTGCATCAATCACGCCCTTTATGCCCTGCTCCTCAAAAATTGTTTTGTAATAAGCGACTTCGTTTCTGATCAGTTCGTCAATGACGCGCATGCCAAGCAGCTCCACCGGTGCCTTGTCATCGGTCATAATCCGTTCCCCCGCCTCATAGGGAATGAGATTTTCGGAAACCGTATGCATCATTGCAAGGAGACTTTCGTCCGCGACGGTCTCCTTGTTCTTTTTCAGATTCTCAATCATCTGCGGATTGTCTGAGGCAAAAAGCTCCCTGTTGGTGGAACCCTTTACGTCCACCGTGTAAACCTCGCCGAAAACGCTGCCGATGGTATCCGAGAGATACGCGTTAATGCTGTCCTCCCCGCTGCCGCGCATGTTCATATTGACCACCATCACGCCGTCCTCCGTCAGATGCTCCTTTACCAGCGTAAAAAACTCCACGGAAGACATCTGGAAGGGAATCGTAATATCCTGATAAGCGTCCACCATAATCACATCATACTTTCCGTCGATGGCATTCAGATAAGCTCTGCCGTCATAGGTGGTAACCGCCACATCCTCCGGCAGTTCAAAATAAGTCCGGGCCAGATCCGTGATCTTCTCGTCAATCTCCACACCCTCCACGGGCATGTCCCCATAAAAAGCCCGGCACTGGTGCGCATAGGTGCCCGTTCCCATACCGAGAATCAGCGTATCGCAGTCCGCCGGATTTTCCTTCCCCGTCATAAGCGGCGCCGCCATGGCATAGTCGTAATACATCCCCGTAAGCCCCTCGCCCTTCATCAGAATGGACTGCACTCCGAAAAGCACATTTGTCGATAAAATGACACTTCTGTCGTTTTCTTTCACCTGCAGATAATTATAAATGGATTCTCCCTCATACGCCAGATTGTTTTCCCAGAAGGCAAAGCTGTTCGACGCTCCGAAAATGCAGCACAGGATAAAGATAACGGCCGACGCAGCGCTCTTTTTCAATCCGCTTTTTTTGCTGACAAAATAAATAATGCCCAGGCCCAGCAAAATCGCCGCGAAAATCAGAAAGGTGACCGAAGTACCCACCGCCGGAATCGAGACAAAAGTCGGCACAAACGTGCCGATAATGCTGCCGATCGTATTAAACGCCCCAAGCGTCCCCACGATACTGCCGCTTTCTTCCAGACTGTCCACCGTGTATTTTGCCAGAGAAGGCGTCACCGTTCCCAGCAGGAAAAGCGGAAACACAAAAACCACCATACAAGCCGCGAAGGCCGCCCAGATCAGGAAATTCGTATTCACCGCAAAAATTAACAGCGCGGAAATTCCCATAATAATATACTTTCCCACCACCGGAATCAACGCAATCCATACTCCGGCAATCAAAATTCTCGTATAGAGCCTGTCCGGATTCGGATTCCTGTCCGCGCTCTTTCCGCCGTATATATTGCCCAGCGCCATAGCGATCATAATGGTGCCGATGATGATCGTCCACACAATCTGGGAAGAGCTGAAATAGGGAGCGAGCAGCCTGCTCGCCCCCAGCTCCACCGCCATCACGGACATACCGGCGAAAAATTCTGTCAGGTACAGAAATATTCGATTTTTTAAGATGGATGTAGTATTCATATACAAGCTTGTCCTTTTCCGTATTTAATCTTTGCCAAACTTCCAAGGTCTATTTCACAGGTGTCATCTTATTCAGAAATTCCTCCAACGAATCTGCAAGTTTCTCCACATTTTCGCAATCATAATCTACCCAAACAATTGCCCCTGTACCAATGTCCATACATAACGCTAAATCCATATTGCTATAGATACCCATATGAAGATACTTCTTGTTCTTCATCTCAAAAATGCCATTCTTTAAATCCTGTAAAATATCTCTACAGTCACTTACAGCATCAAGCCTTACACTTTCTCCATGATAAAAGCCCTGAAGCTGCAAAAAATAGTATGAATTATAAAACTCTTTTGCTGCATCAGGTAATATCAGGTCCAACGCATCCTCTAAATCCGAAAAATCTGTTTGTCTATCCTTTTCTTTATATATCCACTGAATATAATCTTCCTCATCCGCTTCTCCATACCATAATGAAGACTTCTCATCTTCATCATAGGGAATAGTCGGATAAGTTCCCGTATAGTTTTTATAGCATTCAAAATACTTGTCCAAATATGTTTTTAAGCATTCTTTAATCACTGTTTTCCCCCTCCAGACTTCCGATTCGTCAAACTGCTCAACGCCATTATCTTACCATAAGTACACACACAATTCCATTAAATTTTGATTAAACTCCCAAATGCGAAAACGCGGGCGACGTAATATTACCTGTCGCCCGCGCATCCCCTTTCACAATCAAATGCCGCCCTTCACCACCAGTATTTTATCCCCCGCACTGATTTCCTCCGTGGGCAGCTCGTTGACTTCCTTCAACTGTGCCACCGGCACATAGTATTTCTTGCCGATATCCCACAGCGTCTCCCCGGGCCCTGCGATACAGATCACCATACCCGGAAGGTCGCTGAGCTTATTCAGATCCAACGGCTCCACCTTGATATCCGTGACCAGATCACGGTTCTGCACAGAAAATACGATCACTTTAAACTGCAGTGCCGCCTTTACATCCAGCTCGTCGCTGTCAAGCATGGTCACCGTCAGCTGCTCGATACTGCTGCGCAGCTTATAGACACAGGTGGGCAGAATGCCTTCCGCCTCGATCACATATTGGAACGGCAGCTCGTTGACCGTGGAATAGATGGACTTCGCGCCGCCCGCACTCAAATAGAGTGTCGTCACAAGAAGCGTTCCCGTAACGGCAATGCCATTCTCCACGATGGCCTGCTCGTCAATCCTGATTTCCCCGTCGGAGTGAATGAGCTGATACATCGTCATCTCCGGGTTCTGAATCCGCACATGCTCCGCAATCTTACATTTTCCGCTGCCCGCCAGCAAAAGACTCTTTACGGGCACCTGTGTTGCCAGCGCCTCTATCTCTTTATCCACGCCGTAAACGTCGGAAATCACCTCCAGATTTTCCTCCTCGTAAAGATGGATATCCAGATCCAGTACAGGCTCCACGCAGAACACTCTCTCCTCCCCGTCGAAATCCTGCCGCACCTCCACATTGCACTGTCCCAGATGATACTGGATATCGGGAATCATATTTTCCCGGCAGCCGTGACACTCGATAATGCCGCTGAAAGGCACGGTGTTTTCATACCACTGGGTTTTATCGTTATCCCCTTCTCCCTCATATAAGAAAAAGGCCCGCATCTCTCCCTGAATCGAAAGCTTTTCCTCCAGTGCCTTAAACTCCACATGGTCAAAGCAGATATGATGCCATATTGTCTGGAATACATTCGGCAGATTGCCCGTCAGCTCCATCTCTTCCTTCAGGCGGAAAATGTCTTTCTTGTGCAGCACCAGCTCTACCACGGGATAGACGCACTTGCGGTACTCCACAGGCTCCTCATGATAAAGGTCGACCCCCGTCTCGCACTCCACATGCTCCTCCCGCTCCAGCGTAAAGGAAACCACCGCCTGCACGCTGAATTTACGCGAGTTGATCAGGCCCACTGTCAGATCCTCGATGCAGCTTTCCGTCAGGATCGTGTCGCCGCCCGCTACCCCCTCCATATTCACCTTTTCCTCAAAGGGAATCACCGCCTCCATGCTGGCGCACATCCCCTCCATGTCCGTCAGATACAATATGGACACCACCAGCTTACCTTTCAGGCTGACAGCGTTTTCTCCGGGGCGCATCTCCTCCATTATGATCTCGCCTTTACTGCTGAGCAGATAGTTTGCATCCAGCTTGTTATCCGAAATGTTTACGTCCTCTTCCAATACCATCTGCGTGCCGGCTCTGCCGTTTATTCGATCCATATGTATCTTTTTCTTCACCAATTCCACAAAAATGCCCTCCCTGCGTATAGTTACTATAAATCTATGCGCAGGAAGGGTCGAATATGTTTCCAAAAGTATATATTGCGGAGAATGCCGCTTTTCAGGCATTCTCTTACGCGAAACTTAGTACTTCTTAGCGAAGCAGCCTTTGCTGCCGAGCTTTAGAAGTACTTTTCGCGTTTTTTACGTCACGGCCCCGATCAGCTCCGTCACATTCTCAATCCCATACTGTTTCATATAGGCCTCAATCCCTTCCACCACTTCCACGGTAGTGTAGGGATTCACAAAATTCATCGCGCCCACGGCCACGGCACTGGCTCCCGCAAGCAGAAACTCTATCGCATCCTCCGCGCTGCCGATGCCGCCCATGCCGATAATCGGAATCTTCACGGCCTGCGCCGTCTGATAGACCATGCGCACGGCCACCGGCTTGACCGCGGGACCTGACATACCGCCCGTCTTATTGGCCAGCACAAACTTTTTTCTGTGAATGTCGATCTTCATGCCCGTGATCGTATTGATCATAGAGAGGGCATCGGCTCCCGCCGCCTCAGCCGCCCTTGCCATCTCTGTAATGTCCGTCACATTGGGACTCAGCTTCATGATCACCGGCTGTTTCGCTTTTCTTTTAATCTGCGACGTGATATCGTAGAGCGAATCCGCCTTCTGCCCGAAAACAATCGCACCCTCCTTCACGTTGGGACAGGACACATTGATTTCCAGCATGGAAACGGCTGTGTCCGAAAGGCGCTCCACCACTTCCAGATAATCTTCCACGGTTTTGCCGCAGACATTAACAATGACGTTTGTGTCATATTTTTGCAAAAAAGCCAGATCTCTCTCCATAAAGACATCGATTCCCGGATTCTGCAGACCGATGGCGTTTAACATGCCGCCGTACACTTCCGCTACGCGCGGAGTCGGGTTGCCCTCCCAGGGCACATTGGCCACGCCCTTGGTCACCACCGCACCCAGTCTGTTTAAATCCACAAAGTCACTGTACTCCATGCCGGAACCGAAAGTGCCGGACGCCGTCATAACAGGATTCTTAAAGGTGACCCCCGCAATTTTTACCTCCGTATTCATATATCCACCTCCCCTGCTTCAAAAACCGGCCCTTCCGTACAAATACGGGCATTGTTTACATGGGAGTGCGCATCCGTCTTCGTCGTACGGCATACGCATCCAAGACACGCGCCAACACCGCAGGCCATGCGCTCCTCCAGAGAAATATAGGCTTCGATCCCGTTTTGTGCCGCATATTTTTTAATGGCACGAAGCATCGGCATCGGCCCGCAGGCCATAATCACATCCGCCTGAAGGGAGTAGGCATTGATAATATCCATCACATTTCCCTTCGTCCCCACACTGCCGTCCTCCGTCGCCACATAGACATCGCCGTATTCCGCCAGATCCTCTTCCAGAAAAAGCTCCTTATTCCGATAGCCGAGCAGAATCTGTTTTTTCCCGTCCATCGCCTTTGCAAGCTCCAGCATAGGCGGAATGCCGATCCCGCCGCCCATCAGAAAAACGCGTTTTCCCTTCGCTCTATCAACGGGAAACCCATTTCCCAGCACACCGAGGATATCCAGCCGGTCGCCCGCCTTACAGGCCGAAAACTCCGCCGTGCCCTTTCCCGCCACGCGGTACACAAGCCGGAGCCTGTTTTTCTCCTTGTCCGTCTCACAGATACTGATCGGACGGGGCAGGAGCATACTTTCACCGTGAGGATACACCCCCACGAACTGTCCCGGACGTACGTCCTTCGCAAGTTTCGTTTCCAGCCAGAGATCGTATATCTGCTCCGCGATCTGTTTCTGCGATATTACCGTCGCCGTTACTTTTCTCTTCTGCGCCATATGAGATTCCTTTCTGGTTGATTTGCCATACTCCGCGGTGCACGCTGCTCATTGTTATCACGTAGATTATATCACGCCTGTCTTTCCATTGCCAGAAGCCATTTCTTTTTTTCAAGGCCGCCCGCGTACCCTGTCAGGCTGCCGTCTGACCCTAAGACCCTGTGACATGGGATAATGAGGGACATGGGGTTGTGTGCAACCGCATTGCCAACCGCCTGCGCCGACATGGACGCAAGCCCCCGCCGTTTCGCTATTCCCTTTGCAATTTCCGCATAGGTCGTCGTCTGCCCGAAAGGAACCGCGAGCAGCGCCTCCCACACCTCTTTCTGGAAGGAAGTGCCTTTCATGAACAGCGGCGGCATAAAATCCGGCTCTTTGCCGCTAAAGTATATGGCGAGCCATTGTTCCGTCTGCTCAAAGACAGGCAGATTTTTCTCCTCATGATTCCGGTCAAGTTTGTCCGCAAAATATTTCTGTCCCTCAAACCACAGGCCTGTCAGAGCCTGTCCGTCGGCGGCAAGCATGATCCTGCCGAGCGGAGAATTGTAGTGATGTATATATTCCATTTAATCCTCCTGTCTAAACGTCATCTTTTAACGAGTCACGGTCGTACTTGCTTCGCGCCCATTTCAATAGCATTGCATACCTTTTCCATTCACAACTTTTATGAAAACACTCTGATTCTCCGCACAATCATATCACCATAACCAGCGTCCCCGCCCCGATCAACACACAGCAACGATGCGCCGGCTGCCGGTCCGGAAAGGATGAGAAATATCCGGCTTTTATACCTATTCTGACTGCCCCTCTGCCCGACTCAGCAATCGGCCGCAAGCATCTCCAACGCTTCCTCCATCGAAACGCACTTCGCATATCTTCCGTTCCACATGAAATCATTGTAATAATGATAGCATGTGTCTTTCTTCATATAATCATTATCAAAGGTGGAGTTTGCATAGGCTGGCACAATCATCTCATATCCCTGATCAAAACCGCTGTGAATGGTGGCGTCTATGCAAAAATTTGTCTGCAGGCCCACAATCATAATTTTCGTTTCCCTTTTCTCCGACAAATACCCTGCCAGTCCCGTCGATTCGTGCAGTGCGCTGTTTACGGTCTTGTCAAAAATGCGCTCTCCCTTCAAGGGCGCGAATTCCTCAAAAATCGCAAACTCGTCGTCTCCCACGGAAAACCCTGTACCCGGGCCGTCATCATGTCTCACGTACACGACTTCCACACGATGCTTTCTGGCCTGCGCAATCAAAGCCTTTATGTTCTCCCGCAGTCGTTCAAACGCAAACAGTCTTCCATCCGTAATGCCTTTCTGTGTATCCACTACAAGTAAAATCATACAATTCTCCTTTCAAAAATCCACGATACATGCTTTTGCATTCAACTATACATTAATTATGAACCCATTATTTTCCATATTTTATGCGGTACGTTTATTTTACTTTTTTCTACATTAAAATGCGATACAGTTAAAATATAATTATAACTTTATTGCAACACAATGGCTTGCAGACTCTTGGCGTGGTCTGCTTTACTTTCAGAAAAAGGCCGAAGCGCCCTGCTTTGGCATGGAGAAAACAATGGAATTTGGTGAATTTCTGGCTAAACTGCGAAAAGAAAAAGGATATCTGCAAAAAGAAATTGCCGCCTATCTGAACGTGACTGTGGCAACTGTTTCCAACTACGAGAAAGGCGTACATACACCTGATCTGAACACACTGATTAAACTTGCAGATTTTTACGATGTATCTACGGATTTCCTTTTACAGCGAACCGGGTACCGCGCAAGCATCAGCTCGTTGAACAAACGTCTTTCCGCCGATTATACTGTCAGCGATCTTATGAATGCAACGCTGGAACTGGACCGCCAGAACACGGCTGCCCTTTTAGATTATTATGAGCTTCTGACACTCAGAAATTCTGTCAATCGGGCAACTTAGACGGCTCTGTCAAGGCGCGGCAGAAGACATAACCATTTTTCAAAACAAGCGGCCGGATCAGCAATTTATCAAAATCCTGACCGCTTTTTTCGCATTCTCCAATGTCAGCCCCACTGTCCATGCTTTGTTCCTACTCCTCCCGTATGACTGCATGGCTGAGAATATAAAAAACTTCCTGACTTGGCTGCCATTCCTTTTTCACCGGCTCAAACCGTTTGTCAAATTCCACCGCATCGGCATTGTCATATGCATAAGCGGAACTTTCCCGGTAAACCCATTTCCCGCCGCCCAATACGCCCTCCCGCAGCTCCTTCACAAGCATGGCCGCAGGATATGTTCCGTCCGGAGTGCTGACCCGGAACTTTTGGCAGCTCCGAAAGCCTCTCGCCACATAATTGCCGGGATCGCCGAAGATTACAACCACACCATACCCCAGCGCTTCCGCCTTTTGAAAGCTGTGCTCCAACAGCCGCTTTCCAATTCCCCTGCGCTGGTAATCGGGATGAACACTGAGCGGTCCAAAGGTAAGAACCGGCATCTCCTTTCCCGCCTCACCGATGAGTTTTGCCTTTGTGTACATCACATTCCCCACGATATTGCCATCCGCAGTTTTTGCCACAAAATCAAGCTCCGGTATAAAATCCTCATGCCCCCGCAGGATATGGGCAAGATAATGCTCCTCGCATCCGGGAACATTCACGTTCCAGAAAGCCTTTCGCGTCAAGGCCTCTACTTCCTCGAAATCTCCCTGCGTTTCGTTTTCAATCCTGATAGCACTATATTGATCCTGCATATCCATTCACCCCTCCTGTCCAATACCTGTAAAAAGGTTGTGATCCTCCTCTTGCCACTCGGCAATCTGTCGTTTCGCCTTTTCGTATTCCTCCACAGAAATCTCAAATCCTTCGCAGGCCTCCAAGACCCCGATCAGTTCGTCCCAGTCATAGATATGCAGATAATCAAAAGCAGCTGCCACCCCATCATTCTGGTGCGCAAACGGATTCTCGTCATAAGGTGCGCTGCCCTCATAAAGCACTGGATAAATTCCGGCTCCCTGTGCCCCGAACACGTCTGCCCTGATGCTGTCTCCGCAGTACCAGACCTGTTCCGGCAAAAGGCCGGCCTTTCGCAGCGCTGTCTCAAATAACAACCTGTCCGGCTTCCTGACCGCATATTCACTGGAAGCCATGATAAATTCAAACCGATTATTGGGAAGAAGCCTGTTGATCCGTGTGGCAAGGGCCTGTCCTGACCAGCCAATGTTGCTGATCACCCCAGTGCGGATACCGGCCTCCTCCAGATATGCCAGTATCTTTTCGGCCTTTGGCATCACTGCACCCGGTGAGGCCGCCGTCCACTCGATCTCCTCCAGCTCCTCATTAGAAATGCTGAAGGTAAGCCCAAGATATTCGTAAGCCAGCCGCATAAACTGCCACTGATGAATCTCTATGCCGTTATCTCTCTCCTTCTGAAACCGTTGAAACAGCTTCTGTACCTCAACATAAATCTGTTTTGCACTAAGACGCAGAGGATTTTCCACAATATAGGGATATGCCGCCTCCTCACAGCGCAACGCATCAAACCCCGGCTCATAGAGCAGCGTATGTCCATAATCAAACAGAATCATCTCCGGCCTTTTCATTTGTTCCTCCATTCCGCTCACGTGAATAAACAATCTTGCCTCCGCAGATGGTATAGCTGACCACTCCCGGCATCGTCTCCCCCACAAAAGGCGAATTTGCGGCCTTTGACGCGAAATCCTTCACCACCCATTCCTTCTTCGGATCAAACACCGTCAGATCCGCCGGGCCGCCCTCCGCCACATATCCGGCGTCGAGATGATACAGTTTTGCGGGGGCGAGACTCATCTTCTCCATCAGCGCCATCATGGACAAATGCCCTTTGTTCACCAGCTCCCTGATTCCAAGAGAAAGGGCCGTTTCCAGACCGATAATGCCGCTTGGCGCCTCGGTAATGGGCTTCGCCTTTTCCTCCGCGCTGTGGGGCGCGTGATCCGTGGCAATCATATCAATGGTGCCGTCACGCAGTCCTTCTATAACCGCAAGACGATCTTCCTCTTTCCGAAGGGGCGGATTCATCTTCGCAAGCGTCCCATGCTGGATCACGGCATCCTCCGTCAGGGTAAAATGATGAGGCGCCGCCTCGGCAAAAACATGGCAGCTCTTTTTTTTCGCCTGCCGCACCAGCTCCACGGCCTCCTTTGTGCTGATATGCTGGATGGAAAGATCAGCCTCCTCCTCCACGGCAATCCGCAGATCCCTCTCCACCATGGAAATCTCAGCCTCTCTCGGCGAGCCACCTATCCCGTAATGCGCTGCCGCCTTCCCTGCATTCACCCCGTTGTTTTTTATGAGCGATGGATTTTCCTCGTGAAGGCTGACCGGTTTCCCGCATTTTGCCGCCCGCCGCAATGCCTCTCTGAGAAGTGTTTCATCCATCAGCGGTATGCCGTCGTCGGTAAAGCCTGCTGCCCCCTGCCTGCCCAGCGTCTCCATATCTGTCAGCTCTTTGCCCTGCAATCCCATGGTCACATTGGCGCAGGAGTAGACATGGATGCCCGTCCCCCTTCCTTTATGCAGCACATATGCCAGCGTCTCCGAATTATCCACCGCCGGTTTCGTGTTTGCCATCAGCACCACAGAGGTAAAGCCGCCCTTCGCAGCAGCCGCCGCCCCGGTATGAATGTCCTCCTTATGGGTAAACCCCGGGTCCCGGAAATGCACATGCACATCCACCAGTCCCGGGGCAACGACTTGACCATTTAAGTCAATCTCTTCCGCCAGCTCTCCGTCTGCGCCCATCCCGCAGACAGTCTGTTCTGCTGCCATGCCCTCTGCCACTTCTTCCATCGACGTCCCTGAGGGCACAATCTTCACAATTTTTCCGCTTTCCGTATCAATCAGAATATCCCGATATCCTTCTGTACCTGACGCCGGGTCTATCATATATCCGTTTCTTAAATACAGCATATTTTCATCCTTTCCGTAACCTGACGCCGGCTGCCCGGTCACCCCATATGTACATGAAGTCTAGTCAAACACCACCGGCTTCTGCAAAAATTCCGTCTTCACCACCACATAAGGATAACTCGCCACAGGCTTGCTCTTCTCCTCCGGCGACGGCCCGATGAGATTGGTGTCGATATAGACTGCATTCGCTGTCTCATACAAATCATTCACCGCAATGCTGTAGCCGCCTGTCTGCTGCGTCCCATACCCCACGCAGATATAGAGAAATCCCTGATCCTCAAAGGTCAGCTTGAAGGTATCTGCCTTCCGCTCTTCAATCTTTAAAAGAAGCTCTTCAGGTATATTATCCTCCGCTATCACCGTGTATTCCAAGTCCTTAATTTTTTCCATAGGGTCCTGTTTCTGCCCGCAGGAGTACACCGCAAAGCACAGCAGACATACCAGCCCTATACTTACCATCCGCCTCTGATACTCACTTAATCCGGCCATAATTTCCTCCGCATATCCTCTTACTATCTAATTTATTATGCGAAGGCATTGTCTATTCCTATAGAATAATGCTATACTTATTACAAAAATTGCTTTAACACAGAAAGGGTTTCCCTATGATACGTCTGATATTAGTTGCCACCTTCGTTGTCCTGTTCCTGATTTTCAGCATTCCGCTTTTAGTTATTGAGCATTTTCTCGGCAAATATAATCCGTCCGCCAGGGACAGAAGTTCTCTGGCCATCGTGAACTGGGCGTTTCGCTGCGTTCTCTTTCTGTCGGGCGTGTCCGTTACGACAATCGGCGAGGAAAACGTTCCGAAGGACATTCCCGTACTGTACATAGGCAACCACCGAAGCTACTTCGATATCGTCATGACCTATGTGCGCGTTCCCAGACCTACAGGATATATCGCCAAAATCAGCATGCTTAAAGTGCCGCTTCTCTCAAACTGGATGAAAAATCTGCACTGCCTCTTCCTTGACAGAAAAGACATCAAGCAGGGCATGAAAACCATTCTCACAGCGGTGGAAAAGGTAAAATCCGGCGTCTCTATCTGTATATTCCCTGAAGGGAGCCGCAGCACCGAACCGGACACCTTTCTTCCCTTCCACGGCGGCAGTTTTAAGATAGCCGAAAAATCAGGCTGTCCCATCGTCCCTATGAGCATCAACAATGCAGATCAGGTCTGGGAGGCACATCTGCCGAAAATCAAAAAGACCCATGTGGTCATTGAATACGGCAAACCCATCTACATAAAAGACCTTGACAAAGACCAAAAACGCCGCGTCGACGACACGATATTGTCTATAATCAAGGAAATGTATTTTAAAAACAAATCGCTCGTGTAGGTCTAATCTTGCTGTTCATTATTGCGCAAATGCTGTAACTATAAGTAGACCCTTGGAAA
Source organism: uncultured Lachnospiraceae bacterium (assembly GCA_947176065.1). Taxonomy (GTDB): domain Bacteria; phylum Bacillota; class Clostridia; order Lachnospirales; family Lachnospiraceae; genus UBA3282. The sequence continues at coordinate 13,221 of CAMWPB010000003.1, forward strand.
ACGCCAGCATTTGGCGAGGTCTTTTCGAGCCTAGTGCTGTTGCGTTTGGAACGGAGCGCAAGCGCGTCTACGTTGGTTACAGCATTTGCGCAATCTCAACATTTCCACATCACTTATTCTTCCCCTACCACCAGCTCATCATCCAGAATGGCCGCCAGCAGAAGCAGCAGCTCCGCATTCTGGTCAACCTGATTCATAATTCCCAAACTCACGTCCACGTCACGGTAGGTACGCCCACCCACACCGTCCAGATAAGAGATGGACTGCAGATTGCGTCCCAGCATATAATGAATATGGTTTTCCAGCACTGTCGCATACTCATGGTTCGTGATAATGTGATCCACCACAGCCAGTCTTGCCATGTCCCGCAAAAGCCCGGCATTGCCCCCCTGCGTTTCATTCGTATTCACCAGCAGTTTGGAATCCTTGGAGGCATAGGAAATGGTTTCCCCCTTGCGCATCAGGTTCTGTGTCGCAGCTTCACATAAATCCACATCCACCTTCTGCTTCGTGGAAAGATAAGTCACACAGCCCCAGAACACATAATCATCTTCCAAATCCAGGTCCGGGTTCTGCGTCAGGTAGGACTTAACCACACTGTGGTACTGATAGCCGCCCGTAGCGCGGTAAAGCTCCGCAGCAGCAAAGAAATACTGTCTCTCCGATACATCCGCCAGATAGTTTTCCGCATACCGGTAGGCCCTGTCCGAAGCCTGCAGGCAAAGGGTCGCAAATTCTCTGTCATAGCTCTGATACAAATAGCTGAATTTAGCCATGGTCGCCGCAAAATGAATGGTCGCCTCCATGGTAATGCCGTCTATATAGAGAATATAGTCCACGTTCTTATTATCCACAGAACTGACGGAAGCATACACCGCACCGCTCTTTGCATCCTGCATCTTGAGAAGCCAGTCAATCTCATACTTTACCTCGTCAAGCACGTCCGGAATCCCGTTTCCGCTCTCCGGTATTCCCATATCGTCTCCCATATCATCAGGGTAGATCTCATATGCCAGCAGCAGGGTGTTTACCGCCTGACAGCCTTTGACCACATCACGGCTTCCGATCTCATCCACATGCCAGCCGCCCGACACATCAAGCCTGATCATGGCCTCTTCCTTCATCTGCGCTTCTCTGGAATGACAGGCATTGTGCGCCGCATCTCCGGCAAGCTCAGAAGAAAGGGTCAGGCCGCATCTGTTAAAGTAATACTGGTTAAATACCTTGGTTAAAAGGTCTTTGTAAGGCTCTTCGATAATCTCAAAAACGTAGGAGCGGCCGATCGATGCCGCCTGTATATAATATGTACCCACCGCATTAAAATCTGTAAAGTCCGCATAGCTGATATAGGCATTTACGGAAAGGTCATACCCCTTACTCTCAATCTTGCCCGTATAAACTTCCCGACCCGTATCGGCATCCAGAACCGAAAAGGTTTCAGGCGGCGTTTCGTCGTTTATCATAGCCACCTTCTTACTGCCAACGGCATACCCCACCTGATCTACCAGAATGCTCGGCAGACTCTCCGGCACCTCATAGTCAAACTCAGGCGAAAGCCCAAGACTCGTAAACTCGTCTGTCTCCTCTCTGCCCGGCAGCGGCTCCGCCCTGAAATCCTGCAGATCACCGCAGCCGGCCACCGCCGTTAGCAGAAGACTAAGGATGAGAATCCTGCCTCCCGTTTTAAAAAAATTTCCACTCTTTTGCATAATTGATTTCCTGATTATCCGTTCTCTTCACATATTTATTACTTAAACATTTTAACACATTTTCCCTCATCGTAACAGATGCCATTTCAGAAAGAAGTATCGCTGCTCTCCGACGAATACACAATTTCACCGTCGATGAGCGTATACAGCGTTTTGGTAAATACTTCCATAGGATTTCCGGCAAAGACTGCGATATCAGCGTCTTTCCCCGGCGCCAGACTGCCAACCCGGTCATCCACGCCACAGATTTTAGCCGCATTGATTGTGATGGAGCGGAGTCCCTCTTCCGAAGACATGCCGGCTTTCACCGCAAGGCCCGCACAGATTGGCAGAAACTGGATTTTTGAAACCGGATGATCCGTGGTAACAGCAGTTAAAATTCCGTGCTCCGCCAAAAGTCCCGCTGTCTTAAATGCCATATTCTGTACCTCAATCTTATTCCGGCTGGCCATATCGGGACCGACAATCGCCGGAAATCCCGCCGCCCTTAATTCCTCTACAATGAGATGCCCTTCGCTGCAGTGATCCAGCGTCATCCGCAGATGAAATTCTTTGGCAATACGCACAGCCGTCAAAATATCATCGGCCCGGTGTGCATGTGCCTTTAAAGGAATTTCTCCGCGAAGAACCGGGAGCCAGCACTCATAGCGAAAATCCGTCTCCTCGTCCTTATTCTGTTCTCTCTTTTTCCGATATGCCTCCGCCCTGGTCAGCTCCTCCCTGAGCAGCGCGGCGATGGCCATGCGGGTGGAGGGGGATACCCCCTGCCCCGAATAGTTCACCTTCGGATTTTCTCCGAAAGCCACCTTCATGGCCGCCGGCTCCTTTACAATCATATCGTCTATACACCGGCCATGGGTTTTCACGAAAGCAAACTGCCCGCCCACCACATTGGCGCTGCCGGGGCCGATCATCGCAGAGGTAATGCCCGCCTGCATTGCGTCCCTGAATGCCGCGTCCATGGGGTTGATGGCGTCGATGGCGCGCAGATAAGGCGTGACGGGGTTCACATTCTCATTGCAGTCGTCCCCCTCCATTCCTTTTTTCTCCTCGGTGATTCCCATATGACAGTGCGCCTCGATAATTCCCGGCATTACCAGACTTCCCTGTACGTCAAGAACTTGTCCTTCCGCCTTCGGACAGTCCTTCATCTCTCCAAGCGCAGCGATTTTCCTATCCCGGATTTCCACATAACCGTCCGGGAAGTCGCGTCCTTCCATCGTCTTTATATTACCGTGCACAATTAACATTTTCTTCCTCCGACGCAGCCAAATGTTTATTGTAGTTTACTCATGGGGTTCACCGGCTCCCCGTCCTTCGTCAGCTTAAAATACACATTTGTGCCTTCCAGACTGTAATATTTCGTAGGCGCGGCCACTGTGCCGATTCCGTCTCCCACATGCACGAAGCTTCCCTCTGATACGGTGATATTTTCAAGCTGCCCGTAAGTCAGTTCATAGCCGTTTCCCAGCTCCATTACCACCGTATTGCCGGTGCCGGGGTCATAGCTGACAGAGGTCACGCGTCCGTCAGCCGCCGCTGAAATATTCTCTCCCTGTGTGGCCGCAATGACAATGGCCGGATTATATTTATACTGATCCAGGGTCGGAAAATATATGGTCTGATCCATGCTGTAATTGATAAGCACATCGCCCACGATAGGCCACACCAGCCCATCCTCTTCATTGAAGTCAAGCTCCGGCTGTACAGTCGTGGAAATCGCCTCTGCCTGTACCTCATCGCTCATAACGGTGTCCACCGTCTCATCAAACATGCCTGCCTCTTCTTCCTCCTGGCTCTTATCCGTATCGCTGCTCTTCTTGCTTTCAGCGGATTTTTCTACGGGATCATCCTTCTTGGGCTCGTCCTTCTTTGCCTGCCCGGCGTTCTCCTCCTGATCCGCTTCTTTCTCCTTTTCCTTTATACCCTCTTCAATGGTTTTCGTTTCTACGGTACTTTTCCCGGATTTCTTTTCCGCGTTTACCCCGCCCTCCGTGTTTTCCACATGCAGGGAATTGGCCTCCTGAAAACTGGGATCATAGTCCAGATCGTCCGTCCCGACACCCGCAAAAAGCGTGTCAAGCTCTTCGCCCGACACCATATTTTCCGCCAGCTCGGTGCTTCCCTGTTCCAACGCCTCGAAGTCCACCACATAGTCCTCCTTCTCCGCGCGGTTGCTGTTTCTTACATAAACACCGGTCACCGTCAGCGCCGCCAGAACGAACACCGAGGACGCCAGCATGATAATTCTTTCTTTTCTGATACTGCTTCTGTTTCTTCTCGCCATGAAACTCGCCTCCTGTTTTTCTTCCGATGCCGCGCAGACTGTCCGCCAGAATGCAGGCAATCCCTGCACCGGGTTTCTCTGATAGTTTTACCCAAATTTTCCGGCTTATTCAAAATTTGCTAATTCCGTCTGAAAAAAGAAGGCAGCAAGAATCTCCTGATAGGTTTCCCCGTTTTTTGCCCTGCACTCAGCTGCATACTGACTCATGCCAAAACCGTGTCCCACTCCCGTCACGCGAAAAACCGCCTGCTCCTCCTCCCTGTCCAGTTCAAAGGAGGCGGATGCCAGACCAAAAAGATGACGGAATGTCTCCCCGTCTATCCTCTTTTCCTCTCCGCTTTTGCCCCTATATGAAACGCCTGTCATATATCCTGTCCCGTCAAAAGAAAACTTTCCCCCCTCCCAAAGTGTCTGCTCCTCAAAATCCCCCTCTAACACTCCCCGTAATTTATCTATATAGCGTTCCCGCCCCACTCTCACTACACTGTGGTAATCAGGCGCCTCCTGATCCTGCGCACAGGAGACCGCCGAAAGATAGGGGCACTCCTCCTCCCCCGCGTCTCTGGTAGAACCGTTGCTCACCCGGAAATAGGATGCCCGGATCGGTTCGCCCTGATAAGTCAGAATTTCTCCTTCCGTCTCCTGCACCGCCTGCCTGCTCTTTTTCAGAGGCTCTTCTTCCCCCGCCGCATTCTTATAAAACTGTGCCAGCCCTTCTCCCTCTACAGCCACACTTTTTTCTTCCTGCCCCGCATAAAGAGCCGCCAGCTCTGTACGCAGCAGCACTGCCTGCGCCTTTCTCGCCTCCTCCTCACATTCCCCGGGCATTACAAGGCAAAGTCTGTACGCAAGATATTCCTCCAAAGGCAGTTCCCAGACGCCCCATTCCACGGAGACCTCCACCAGATATTCCTCTTCCGTCTCTTCCTTTTTCAGGCTTTCCGCCTCCTCTCCCACATGCCCCCAGAGACAGGCACAGACATAGGGCAATAAAAAAACAAACAAAAGGAAACTGCCCGCATCCCTTTTGTTTGTTTTTTTTGAAACGATTCCATTTTTGTTCATGTGACACCCCACATAAATCCTATGTGGATGTCCTGTCTTTTATACCGTCATCATCCTTTTTCGTTATAAACCGCCATATCCAACTGCTGCAGTGTGGATACCGATCCGTTTTCATACAGGAAAATACCTGTCTTGCGGATCATGGCGTTGGTTTCATTGGTCTGTGCATTATTCAGGGCAAACTGTGTTCCCACCCGGGAAAGGCCGATGGCGCCCACCCCCAGATCGGAGAGATGATACAGTTTATCCTTCCCGTTTTCATCCTTCGTCCAGATCAGAAGCTTCTCCCAGATGGGATCCGCCTCATCGATCCAGCCATTGCCGTCCTGATCATACTTGGAAAGATCTTTAAAGCCGTCGCCGCTCTTTGTTCCGAAAAGCTCGCTGCCGTCATTGATCTGCCCGTCTCCGTTCAGATCGAGGGCCAAAAAGCCGCTGCCCGCCTGCAGGCTCGAAATCTCCTCCTCCTCGCCGTCGCAGTCCAGATCAAAGAAAAACTTCTGATCGGAAACCTGCGCGATATTGGTATTTAAGTTAATTACCAGCGGATCTTTAAAAGTCGCAATGGATGTAACCACATTTTCCTCATAGTACTCTTCAAATCTGCGGCTCATGCCAAACTCCAGATTGAAGGACAGCTCCCTCCCGTCCGCAGTTTTCACCGTACCCTGCGTAGAAAAAGTGGTATGCTCCTCCTCCATGTAATAGCGCTGCATCTGATATCCCTGCACCGTAAACATGGTCGTGCCGCCCGCCGCCGCGGCTATGGGACTGTTCTGCGTGCTTCTCTGCCCGCGAAACCGGAACAGAAGCTCTAACAGAAATTCCACGCACTGCTGCTTGATACTGCGCACAGCCTCCTTTTCGTCGTTTCTCGTGGAGATCTGCCAACCGCCGGTCATGTTGCGCATATGTGCGGAGAGGTCTTCCAGCTTCGCCTTATCCTTGTCTGTCTCCTCCCCGGCAGTCTTTTCTCCAGTGCCAGGCTGATTCTCAAAAAGAGAATTTAATCCTTCTTGTCCGCCCGCAAACGTGCCGCCTACAAATCTGGCGCTCGCCCTCGTCACGGTGCGGCTGGTTCTGGAGGACTGCATCCCTATGGTACCGGAATCAATAATCAATGTTCCCTCCTTTTGTATAAGACCGCCCTTTACGCCTGCCTGTGCACCAGACAGCGCCTTCCCTGACGCCTGGCAATAAAGAAGACGGCACCTTTATGGAAATTCCTTTTCCTTAAAAATACCGTCCCTGGTCTCTACATCATTCAATTTCCAGCAAAACGAGCTCTGGCCATGAGCCGCTTCCCTGTACTTTATATATCGGAACTTTTTTGATATAATTAACACTTCAATACGGAGAATGCCGTTTTTCAAGATGCAATGTATGCCGTATACATACTGCTGATCTGGCTCTCGTCGAGCACATATTTCCAGATATGTACCTCGTCGTAGCTGGCGCGGAACAGCTCGTCGTAACAGCTGATCCCCAGATAAGCGCACACGCTCTCCTCGTCCATATTTAGAAGCGACACCTCCCCCGAACCGATTAACTCGCTGTTCAGATACAGATAGCCCATCGCCCTTCCCTCCGCTGCCCCGGAGGATGCGGAAGCATCCACGCATACAGTGATATAAACCCACTCGTTCAGATTGATCCATCTCTTCTGTTCCATGGATGGACGGATTTCGCAGGAATTGTTCAAAACCGCATCGATGGTGTTAAAAATGGGCACGACCTGCTCGCCCTCCTCCGTGGTTTTCCTGTTAATGGAGAGATAGCTCTGGCTGCCTCCCACATCCATCAGATGCGAGCCGATCATCAGAAACGGCGACCAGTCAAACAGCTCGTCGGCGCGGAACCAGAAAGAAATCGTATAGGACTCATTCAAAGGCTCCACATCCTGAAGCGCTACGCCGTAACTGCCGTCCAGATAGAGCGCATCGCCCTCAACCCCTTCCGTAAACAGAGGAAACACATCCTCAGACGGCTCCGGGTAAGTGCCGTCGTTAAAACGGCCGTCATCTCCCGCCCTCGTCACCACAACCGCATCGTTCAGCTTCCCATTGAAGGAATAGCTGTAGTCCGCCTTGGGGACATTGCTCAGGAGCACGTCATTTATAATCTCCCTGGAAGAAGAGTCCACCTCCGGCTTTTCCGGCTGCAGCTCCGGCAGGGCAACATTCGCCAAAGCATCTGCAGAAGGCTCCGCCACCGGCACGCTCTCCTGCGCCTCATTATTCTGTTGTGTCCCGCTTTGCACCGCCACATAGATAAACGCGGCGGCCACAAGCAGGACAATCACGATGGAGACAAGGGGGCGCATGCTGCCCCCCTTCTCCTGATTCACCCCATTATGCATAGTTCCCCGACACATTTCGACTCACATAGTCAATTTAGTTTACCCTGTTGTAATTGATGAGACAGCCCTTTAATATGATCTGCCGCTCCTCGTCTGTCAGCTCCCCTAAAGTCAGAGTAAAGGGCTCAAGCCTTCCTTCCTCCACACACACGCGGTAAGCCTCGATGGTCTCTGCTTTCTCCTCCACCGCCTTACGGATGTCCGGGAAAAACAGATAGTCCAGATTCTGAAACGGCAGCTCGCCCGCTTCGATCAGAAACGGCAGCATTCCCCAGTTGATCAGGTTGGAACGGTACCTTTTGGTCGCGTACTCGTTGGCGATATTCGCCCAGCCGCCAAGCACCTTCTGGCAGCTCGCCGCCTGCTCCCTTGCGGAACCGTCACCCGGTTTCACCGCAAAAATCGTGGAACCGAACCCGGTATTTTCATGGGATGCATCCGCAAACGTCTGCTTCACCACACCCATCACCGGCTTCACGTCAGGATGTGCCTGACAGGGATGCTCTCCCTGCATTCTGGCTTTCTCCGCTCTCTGGATGTCCTTGGCCCGTCCCACATATTCCGGATCTTTTCTGGACAGCGTAAACTCGGCAAGCCCCAGAGGATTGGAACGGTAAGAGGAAGTCTCCCCGGAAGGAATCAGCTCGTCCGTTGTAGTGACGGGATCATGGATTTCCGAAACTACCCGCAGTACCAGATTCTCCGGCAGGGCGCCCATAGCGGGCCAGTCTTTGATATTCGGGCCAAACTGGATCTCCACGCTCTCATCCGCCGCACCCTTGGAATCAAAGACACGGTTCTTATAAATATTGGCGTCAAAGTGGTATTTATATTTTCCGATTTCGCCGTCAAACTCGGTGGCCGGCGTCAGCATACCCTTATTTGCCGCCGTAGCCGCGATAGATCTTGCATCCATAAGCGCCACGGAAGAAATCTGGCCGCTCTGCAGCTTGGAGCCTTCCCTGTTGGGGAAATTCCTCGTGGAATGCCGTATGCTGAACGCATTGTTGGCCGGCGTATCGCCCGCGCCGAAGCAGGGACCGCAGAATGCCGTCTTAAGCACCGCGCCCGTCTCCAGAATGGCCGCCGCACAGCCGTTCTTAATCAACTCCATATAGACAGGCATGGAAGCCGGATACACGCTTAAGGTAAAGCCGTCGGAGCCGGTATAAGAGCCCCGCAGGATATCAGCCGCCGCACAGATATTCTCAAATCCGCCGCCTGCACAGCCCGCAATAATGCCCTGATCCACCATAAATTTACCGTCTTTCACCTTATCCTGTAAAGAATAAGGCACCGCGCCGTCCAGACTGACCTTAGCCCGCTCTTCCACGTCGTGAAGCACATCCTTCAGATTCGCATTCACCTCATCGATGGTGTAGGTATTGCTCGGATGGAACGGCATGGCGATCATGGGACGGACTTTCGACAGATCCACCGTAATCATGCCGTCATAATAAGCGATCTCTCCCGGATTTAACTCCTTATATTCCTCTTTTCTGCCGTGGATATCATAAAACTCTTTTATCTGCTCATCTGTCCGCCAGATGGAGGAAAGGCAGGTGGTCTCCGTAGTCATCACGTCGATGCCGATCCGGAAGTCCGCGCTCAGAGCCGACACACCCGGACCCACGAACTCCATCACCTTATTTTTCACATAACCGTTTCCAAACACCGCGCCGATAATAGCCAGCGCCACGTCCTGCGGGCCGACGCCCTTCACAGGTTCGCCCGTCAGATACACGCCAACCACGCCGGGCATGTTGATATCGTAGGTCTGGGATAAGAGCTGCTTTACAAGCTCCGGCCCGCCCTCGCCCATCGCCATCGTGCCGAGTGCCCCGTACCTTGTATGGGAATCGGAGCCTAAAATCATCCTGCCGCCGCCTGCAAGCATCTCCCGCGCATACTGATGGATCACTGCCTGATGAGGCGGCACATAGACCCCGCCGTATCTCTTGGCACAGGTAAGGCCGAACATGTGGTCATCCTCATTGATCGTTCCGCCCACCGCGCACAGGGAGTTGTGACAGTTGGTAAGCACATAGGGAATCGGAAATCTGGTAAGACCCGAAGCCCTCGCCGTCTGGATAATCCCCACAAACGTAATGTCATGGGAAGTCAGTTTATCAAATTTGATCTTTAATTTCTCCATATTGCCGGAAGTGTTGTGCGATTCCAGAATACTGTAGGCAATGGTATTCTTCGCCGCCTCGCTCTTCGATACGTCCTGTCCGGTCTTATTCTTAATCTGCGCCGCCGCATCCGCGCCGTCCGAAATGATTTCCGTCCCGTTTAACAGATACGCGCCGCCCTGTGTCAGTTGAATCATATTGTTCTCCATTTAACCTCCATGTTCGTGTGATTCTTTCCGTGTTTCTCCATTTTGTCCCTAAATTATTATAAAGGATATGAGCCGCCGGTGCAACATACTTCCCAATAACCGTTTTTCGTTGCGCCATGCCGGATTATTTTCCCATCTGCTTTCAGCTTAGACAGAATTCTTTCAACCTGCCTGTCAGTCAATCCAATCGTGGAAGCAAGTGTACTTGCTGTTAATTTTGAATCCTGTCTCAACAGTTTCAATATTCTCTCCTCATTTGTTCCGACATTTGTTCCGACATTTGTTCCGACATCGTCTGATTTGTTCTGACTCTCAACCACATCTCTCAACGCGTCTCTTATGACTTCAAGCATGAAGACGACAAAAATCGTGGACTCTCCCGCCGAATTAGAGGCATTCAAAGCTTTATAATATCCTTCTTGTTTCGCATAAATCAAGGTTTCTATCGGCATCCACGCAAAAAACTCCTTCCACTTCCGCAAAATCAAAGACTGCCACAGCCTGCCGATGCGCCCATTGCCATCTGCGAAAGGATGTATAAATTCAAATTCGTAATGAAAGATACAGGACTTTACCAACGGATGCAGTTTTGATTTTCTCATCCAGTCAAAAAGCTGCTTCATCAGCTCCGGCACATAGTTTGCCGGTGAACCGGCATGAATCAACTGCTCACCTGCATATACGCCTACATTTCCGCTGCGGAATCGTCCCGCTTCCTTAACAAGCCCCTCCATCATCATCTTGTGTGCCAATAATAAATTATTCACACTGTATGGGTCTAAGGCGGATACACGCTCGTAGGCATCATAAGCATTTTTTACTTCTCTGATATCCTGCGGTGGGCCGAGCACTGTTTTTCCGTCTATCACATCCGTCACCTGATCCAGCGTCAACGTATTCTGCTCAATGGCCAGCGACGAATGAATCGATTGGATCCTGCTCTCACGGCGAAGTCTCGGATTTGGCTGCAATTTATCATAAATCTCAACCGCACCAACCTGTTCACCAATCTCAATGACCAGATTGGTAATCTCCTCCGTCATCACAAAGGGCGTCGTATAGATATCACTCATATCCCGGTCTCCTTCCGTCATTACAACTCACACCCGCAAATCATCCTTCCACGTACTTCATATAATACCCATAATCCTCCTTCTTGCAGTTCACCCTCATCCGCACGCCCTCCTCCGCGTATTCCGTCTCATAAACCACCGCATTCTCATTCAGATAGGACACCGCCCTGCCGTCCGTGTAAGGAATCAGAAGCGAGCATTCTTTATATCCGCCGGCAAGCTTTTCCCCGATCAGGCAGACCAGCTCCTCCATCCCGATGCGTTTTTTTGCCGAAAGATAGACCGCATCATCCGTCACCACGGGTAAATGCGACGTAAGCTGCGCCTCCTCTACCCCCGAAAGCCCCGGCAGCGCATCCGGGGACACCAGATCCGATTTATTGTAAATATAGAGCATGGGAATGCCATCCGCCTGCAGTTTCTTTAACGTCTGGTTGGTGACGGCAATCTGCTCTTTATAATGTTCATCGCTGTAATCCACCACCTGTATGAGAAGATCCGCCTCCCTCGCCTCCTCCAGCGTAGACTGAAAAGCCTCTACCAGATTGTGCGGCAGTTTGTGGATAAAGCCCACCGTGTCCGACAGCAGGAACGCGTGATGCTCCGGGGGCGCAATCTTGCGCACAGTCGTATCCAGCGTGGCAAAAAGCATATCCTTCTCAAAGACATGTTTCTCTGCATCCTCCCCCTCGTCCGCACCGTAAAGATCCAGCATGGCGTTTAAGAGCGTGGATTTTCCCGCGTTGGTATATCCCACCAGGGCAACTCTTGGAAGTCCTGACTTTACACGACGTTTTCTCTGGGTCTCCCGCTCGTTTCCCACTTCCTTCAGTTCCCGCCTAAGCTCCGACAGCCTCTTTTCCAGCACACGTCTGTCCAGCTCCAGCTTCGTCTCTCCGGCCCCCCTGTTACTCATGGAACCGCTGGCGCCGCCCTGACGGGAGAGCGCCGCATGAAGACCCACAAGCCTGGGCAGCATATACTGCAGTCTTGCCACCTCCACCTGCAGCTTGGCCTCCCTTGATCTGGCTCTTCTCGCAAAGATATCCAGAATCAGTGCGCTCCTGTCCAAAATCGGCTTCTCCAGCTTCTCCTGCAGATTTCTCATCTGCATGGGAGAGAGGGAATTGTCGAAAATTATGACATCCGCGTCACAATCCTGCGCCAGCCGTTTCACCTCTTCCACCTTTCCCGTACCGATATAGAAAGCCTTGTGCACCGCATCCAGTGTCTGGGAGGTCACACCCGCCACCTCCATATCGCAGGCCCCCGCCAAAGCCCCAAGTTCCTCAAGCGAAGTCAGATAATCCTCCCCGTCGTTTAAGTTGGCACCAACTAGCAAAACTCGTTCCATTGTTACCTCCATATCCTAATACTTTTAGAAAATTGCCCATTATGATGTTTTCCTAATTGTGCAAATAGCATAATTATAAGCAGACCCTTGTAAGCCGTCAGCGCTTAACGAGGTATTTTCGAGTTTAGCGCTGCTACGGCTGGAACGGAGCGCAAGCGCGTCTGCGTTGATTATGTTATTTGTACAATTTCGACACCTAAAGCGTTTTTCAATTGTATGCTAAAATTCCTCTAGCTCTTTCAGGAAGTCCCGAAACGCTTCCTTCGCCCGCTCGATCGTGCCCGGTTCATAGGAATTAAGCGCCTGCTCGTACTTGTGAAGTTCCTGGGATATCAGATATCTTTTGTCACCCAGGCTCTCTTCATACATCCGCTCGCCCATCAGAAGCAGATACTTATTCTCCTCCCTGTCTCTCGGATGTATCTTCAAATAGGACAGGGTTTCAAACCTCTCCGCGATCTGCTCCGGCGTCATGTCCGCGTTTTTACCGCCGAAAACCTGTTTCTCCTTCTTTCCCGTAGACACCACCTTCACCTCCACCTCCAGAATGGAATTGATATCATAGGTATAGGTCACATCCACGGCCTCCTCCCCCGCCGGGGCGGACGGCACCTCTATATTCAGTTCACCGAGCGAAAGGTTATTTCGGGCAAACCGGCTCTCTCCCTGCAGCACATTGACCCGGATCTTCGTCTGGTCATCCCGCACCGTATACAGCCGCTCCGTACGGCTTGCCGGAATAACCGTATTTCTCTCGATAATGGGACAGAACACGCCGTTTTCAAAATAGCCCTTCTCCCACTCCCTGACCACTTCCGTACCGAGCGTAAAGGGGCAGACATCCGTGAGAATAACCTCCCTGATCGCTTCTTTCCTCTCCTTCATCGCCCCCTGGATGGCCGCGCCCAGAGCCACCGCCTCGTCCGGATTGATATTGGTATCTGGGATCACCCGGAACAGTTTGCTCACAAACCGGCGGATCACCGGGCTTTTGGTAGCCCCGCCCACCAGCACCACCTTGTCGATATCGGAAAGCCGGATATGCGCGTCGGAAAGGCTGCGCCGCACAGGCTGCCTGATCTTTTCAAGCAGCTCCTCACAGGCATGTTCGTAGACGGGAAGCTCCACCGTGAAGGAAAATACCTCCTCCCCGATTTTGCATTCCATCGTGGAAGTTTTGCCCTCCGAAAAACCGATCTTGCACTTATCCGCCTGCTTGTGGATATGACGCAGGGTCTTTGCTTCCAGCGTAAGCCTGTCAAACTGTGGGAATTTTTCGAAGAACATCTCCTCCAGCACATACGTAAAATCCTCGCCGCCGAGAAAATTATCCCCCGCCACGGCGCGCACTTCCAGAATGCTGTCAATCCGCTCCAATACAGACACATCGAAGGTGCCTCCGCCCAGATCGAACACCAGAAACCGCATATGCCCCTGACTCTGATACAGGCCGTAAGCGATAGCCGCCGCCGTCGGCTCGCTGATGATTCGTTCCACCTTAAGTCCCGCCAGCTCCCCGGCTCTTCTGGTGGCACGCCGCCTCTCGTCATTGAAATAGGCGGGCACACTGATCACGGCTTCCGTGACCGTTTCCCCCAGAAAACTTTCCGCATCTTCTTTCAATGCACGAAGCACAAAGGAGGAAAGCTCCTCCGCCGTAAAAGATTTATGCAAAAGGTTAAATTTCCTGCCGCTGCCCATATCCCGCTTAAAGACAGAGGCCGCGCTGCCCGGATAGAGAAGCCCTCTCTCCACCGCCAGATCGCCCACGTAAATCTGTTCCTCCTCGTCCATGCTCACCACGGAGGGCGTCAGCCTCTTACCCAGCCGGTTCGGTATGATCTGCGGTCCTTCCTCCGTGAAATAAGCCGCCAGACTGTTCGTTGTACCCAAGTCAATTCCGATGATCATTTTTATCAAATCCCTTCACTCTTTCTATTCTTCACCGTTCTTATTTCACAGGACTGTCCTTCCTATGAAACAGCCGTGCCACAAGTCCCTGTTTTCCCGGAAAGCCATTCCTGCCTGTGGAATGCTGTATCCCCTCCAACAAAAACTTTGCTTCCATCACATCCGCGTTTCTTTCAAGCGTCTCCTCAAACTGCGCAGCCGCCTTCTCAAATTCCCCTTCGCTATAATAATAAAATCCAAGCCAGAGAGAAGCCTCAAAGCACTTTTTATATCCACAGCCGGCACAGGGCCTGATCTGCTCCATCCGCTCAAAAATACCCTTGGCTTTCTCCTTCTCTCCCAGCGCCAGATAACACCAGCCAAGCCAGCCGCTCTGCATGGGCGCATATTTGGTATAAGCCTGATAGTCCTCCTGCGTTATATTGCTTTCTGCAAGATGTTCCAAAGCCTTCTTCGCGCAGCGCGCCGCCTCCTCACGCTGCCCGGCCATATAATAGCCCTTCGCAGCGCGCCATTTCATCTTGAATTTTTTCCGGCTGTCCCCGTAAAGCGTCGCCGCCTCCTCATATTTTTTTGCGGCCTTCTCAAAGGCGGTGGTTTCCTGCAGATTGTCGGCCCACTCCTCATACAGAGCCGCCAGCTCCTGCCTGTCCGCGGTACGCTTGAAATACGCCCTCTTTGCCTCGTCAAAGACCGCCAGCCCTTCCTTTACCTTTCCCATCCTGATCATCGTAAAGGCAACCGTGCCGTAGTAATCCTCGTCATCCCCCAGACGTTTCCGCCTCTCTTCCTGTATCTGCAGAACTTCCTCCAGACGCTTCATTTCCGAATAGCAGTCAGACAGCGTTTCCCACAACGTATCATCCGCCGGGAAAATCGCCAGACCCTCTCTGCAGCAGGCAATGGCTTTCTCGTAATCTTTCAGCTTCTGGCAGCACTCCGCCATGCCTCTGTAGCCCTTGACGGATGTATCCTTCGCCTCCATCGTCTCTACCGCGCGCTTATAAGCCGCATACCCCTTTTCAAACTGCTTGTCATTTGTGTAGACAAGACCGATATTCTGCCAGAGAATATAGCATTCCTCCTCCGGGACGGTTCCCGCCGCAAGCGCCGCCTCATAATCCGCCACGGCAAGCGCCGTCTCCATCGCATCCGAATACAGATTCCCTCTGTCCCAAAGGCGGTATCCCCGGTTTTCGGTAATTTCCATCTGTTTGTTGATATAGCGCATCGCCTCGTCATAATCCGCCCGCTTATACTCCGCGCGGTACAGGTTCTCATAACACCGGTAAAGCCTCAGGTTCGTATCCCGGTAGGTATCGTCCTGCTCCACCGCCTTCTTAAAGTAAGATGCGGCCTGCCGCCAATCCTCCGCCATCTGACAGCAGACGCCCATGCCAAAATAAAATTCCGTGTGGTGGTAAACTGCCTCCACCCTCTTATACTGCACAAGAGCCTTGTCAAACCGCTCCGAATCCCGCAAAAGATTCCCAAGCACAAGCACATAGTAGGGCTCCTCCGGGTCTAACATGATGGCTCCCTGAACAAGTTCTATCGCCGTATCAAGCTTCTCGTCACTCTCAAATAAAAGTCCTTTCTCAAAAAGCAGTTCCGCCCGGTCAAGTGTGTCCCTGTCCTCCGCCTCCTTCCCTGTCGTTTCCTTCGTCTCCTTCAGCAGCGCATTCAGTATTTCCAAAGGACGCTCCCGGCTCTCCTCGTCTTCCGAAAGCATTCTCAATATCTTCGCCTCCTGAAAACGCAGCTTCCTGGAAAACTCCACCTCATTTTCCCGCGCCCGTTCTATGACGCCAATCGCATCCTTGTACTGATTATAATCATAAAAGATCATCGCCGCATAGAGATACGGTTTGTCAAAGCCCGCATACAGGTCTATGGCGCGGTAATAATCATCCACCACCTGCTGCGCCTTCCTCATATAGTAACACGCTTCCTGTCTGACGAGATATGCGGGATAAAACCCTTCATCCGCCTCCAGTATCTCGTCGCATACCTCAGTGGCTCTCTCGTATTCCTTCTGGGAAAGATACCTGTCCGCCAGATAATATTTACAGTCAATCCGAATCCTTTCGTCCGCCTCCAACCCGATCGCCGTCTTAGTCTCCCGCTCTCCTTCTTCCGGCTTATCGGTACAATAATAGCAGACGCCGAGAAGACGGTGGCTCTGCGCAGCCTTTGACGCCTTCTCCTTCTCGTCATCCTCATTTTCCTGCACACTTTTCAAATGTGCCAAATATACGGGAATTGCTTTCTCGTAACACTCCAATCTGTAAAGAGCCCACGCTTTCAGCTCAAGACCGTCCTCCTCCGTCTCCAGCCCGCCATCCTCCGCAAGCAGGTCAAGTATATCCTCATACCGCTCCAGATCAAACAGCCGCCACCCCAGAAACAACCGCAGTTCCTTCCCTGAAAGATCCTCATAAGCCTCTCCCCTGTCAAGCGCCTCCCGCAGCAGGGGAATCAGCTCGTTGTCAATCTCCTTCTGTAATCCGAGAAGCTCTTCATCCCGCCTGTTCACCTTAATCAGTTCATTCACATATTTCCCGGCCTGATACCAGCTTTTCCGCTCTGTCAGACAGTGCGCGGCAAAATACTTCGCCATATAATAATCCGGCTCCTCGGAGAGCACCGCCTGCCACTGCGCAAGTCCCTTGTCCTCATCTCCCGTGTCATAAAAGATTTTTCCTGTCCAGACCCGTACATAGCTGTCCGCCGGGTAACGCCCGATCAGCTTCTCCGCCAGTTCCCGTCCCTTTTCGCACTCTTCCCTGCGGATATACAGACGCAAGCGCTCCACATCCTCATAGGGATGGTAAATACCGTGCCTTTTCATATCCGACAGACTCTGGGAAACGCCCTCCGTCTCATCGTTCTCAAGCTGGTTTTTGATCTGGAAATACTCTCTGATATAATCGTCTGCCTCCTCATCGCTCTCCGGCAGATAACCGTCCAGCGCCTCAAACAGACTGTAGTCGAGAAAATCCTCCGTATTTACATGGTACTCAATATGTTTCAGGAAATTTACATGAAAGTCATCCTTCAGCGCATCAAAATCCTCCAACACATGAAATACCTGATCCAGCAGGCGCCAGACCGCCTGGGGCAGGAGGGCGTGCCCGGAAAGGAAACCGAGAATCTGTTCCCTCGCCTCCAGAAAAGTATCCAGACCGACGCAGACCGGGTCATCAAAAAGCGCTTTCCAGCGATCCGCCTCCCTGCGCAAAAGAATATCCCGATAAACTTCCCGCACACGCTTCATCCACAGCCCGACCTCTCCCTGCGGCTGTTCCTCCTCTTCCTCCTGCTCCCCGGCGAAACGAAGCGCCTCCTCATAAGCCTCCCGAAGACGCTTAAATCCCTCCGGGTCATCCTCCGGGTTCGTATTCTTTAAAAGCGTAAGGTATCCCTGCCTGATTTCCGCTTCATCCCTCGTTTCCGAAAGACCCAGTATCTGAAATGCCAGCTTTTTGTCCATAAATATACCGCTCCTCTCCAGCCTCCGTCCCTTTTATCATAGCACATGCCCGCCGTAAAATCGAGTAAAGCCTCCTTCGCACATGACAAAGGAGGCTTTCCATTCGCTTATATATTTATTTCCCGGGTTTCCTCACTACGGAAGCCGCTGTCGTCACAGGCTCTTTCGGCAGCACAACCTTATCGAGCTTCCAGATCTCATCCACATACTCCTGAATGGTTCTGTCGGAAGTGAATTTGCCGGAGCATGCCACATTCAAGATAGCGCTTCTCGCCCAGCCCTTTTCATTCCGATAGGCCGCCTCCACTTTTTTCTGTGCCTCCGCATAAGCCTTGAAATCCTTCAGGATAAAATAGGTATCCGCTTTTGCGGTGCTCTGCGTATTCAACAGAGAGTTGTACAGGGAGCGGAACATATCCGGATCGCCGGGCGCATAAGTGCCGTTGATAAGCTGCATCAGCACCTTTCTCACGTCGGGATCATTGTTAAAGATCTCCGTGGGATCATAGCCGCCGTAATTCTCGTAGCGGATAACTTCATCGGAGGACAGACCGAAGATAAACGCGTTCTCCTCCCCTACTTCCTCCACGATCTCCACGTTTGCACCGTCCATCGTACCAATGGTCAGCGCGCCGTTTAACATGAACTTCATGTTACCCGTGCCGGAAGCCTCCTTGCTGGCCGTGGAAATCTGCTCGGACACATCCGCCGCCGCGAAGATGATCTCTGCATTGGACACACGGTAGTTCTCGATAAATACCACCTTGATCTTTCCGTTGATAGCGGGATCATTGTTCACCACATCCGCTACGGAATTGATCAGCTTGATGGTCAGCTTCGCGTTCTTGTAGCCTGCCGCCGCCTTCGCGCCGAAAATGAACGTTCTGGGATAGAACTCCATATCCGGGTGCTCTTTCAACTCATTGTAGAGATACATCACATGCAGGATGTTCAAAAGCTGTCTCTTGTACTCATGCAGACGCTTAACCTGTACGTCAAAAATGGAACGGGGATCAACCTCAATGCCGTTGTGCTCCATAATATACTCCGCCAGACGCACCTTATTCTGATATTTAATATTCATAAATTCCTGCTGTGCCTTCTCGTCGTCGGCATAAATCTTTAACTTGTTGATCTTTGGCAGATCCGTAATCCAGTCATTGCCCACGTGATCTGTCACCCAGTCTGCAAGAAGCGGATTCGCATGGAGGAGGAAACGTCTCTGCGTAATGCCGTTGGTCTTGTTGTTGAACTTCTCAGGCATCATCTCATAGAAATCCTTAAGCTCCTGATTCTTTAAGATTTCCGTATGTAATCTCGCCACACCGTTCACGGAGTAACCAGCCGCGATCGCCAGATGCGCCATCTTCACCTGGCCGTCATAGATGATCGCCATCTTTCTGACTTTCTCATGGTCACCGGGATACTTCTGCTCAATCCTCGCAATGAAGCGGCGGTTGATCTCCTCCACAATCTGGTACACTCTGGGAAGGAGTCTTGAGAAAAGCTCGATGGGCCATTTCTCCAACGCCTCCGACATGATCGTATGGTTGGTGTACGCACAGGTCTTCGTGGTCACTTCCCACGCCTCGTCCCATGTCAGATAATGCTCATCCATCAGGATGCGCATCAGCTCCGCTATCGCAACGGTCGGGTGGGTATCATTCAACTGGAAGGTTACCTTCTCGTAGAATTTCCTGATATCGTCATGTTTCCTCAAATATTTCGCCACGGCCTCCTGCACCGATGCCGAAATGAAGAAATACTGCTGTTTTAGGCGAAGCTCCTTGCCCGCATAGTGATTGTCGTTGGGGTAGAGCACCTCCACGATATTTCTCGCCAGATTCTCCTGCTCCACCGCCTTCTGGTAGTCGCCCTTGTCAAAGGAATCGAGCTGGAAACAGTTCACAGGCTCCGCATCCCAGATACGAAGGGTATTGACAATACCGTTGCCATAACCCACTACCGGCAGATCATAGGGAATCGCCGTTACCGCCTGATAGCCCTCCTGCTTGAAATTGTTTCTGCCGTTCTCATCCACATACACGTTTACATAGCCGCCGAAACGCACTTCCTTCGCATACTCCGGTCTGCGGAGCTCAAAGGGATTGCCGTCCTTCAGCCAGTTGTCCGGCACTTCCACCTGATAACCGTCGCGGATCTCCTGCTTAAACATGCCGTAACGGTATCTGATGCCGCAGCCGTATGCCGCATAGCCGAGAGTTGCCAGCGAGTCCAGAAAGCAGGCTGCCAGACGGCCTAAGCCCCCGTTGCCCAGCGCTGCATCGGGCTCCTGATCCTCCACCACGTTAATGTCGATGCCAAGCTCCTCCAGCGCCTTGGAGAACGCTTTATATGCCTGCAGATTGATTATGTTGTTACCGAGCGCTCTGCCCATCAGGAACTCCATTGACAGATAATAAACCATCTTCGGGTCCTGTCTGTCATACTCCTTCTGGGTCTTTAACCAATGATCTACGATGGCGTCCTTAATCGCATAGGATACCGCCTGAAAGATCTGCTGGTCGGTCGCCTCTTCCAACGTCTTTCTGTAAAGAGTTTTTACATTGTAAAGGACACTTCTCTTAAAAAGCTCTGTATCAAAAGTTGTCGTGGGTGCTTTTTTAATCATCTCTCTCCTCCTCGTTAACCCTGCTGTCAGACAAGTTTGCTTACATTCCTCTCTATTATATCTTGAATTTCTCCATTTGACCATAAGCAATGTACGCAAATTGTGTTTTTTTATGCTTATATCTTCTCGATGTCGATCTTCACCGTCTCCCCGTTCACGTTCCACTCTCTGGAAACTGCCAGGCTTTCTCCCGTACCGATGCTCTCAGCCAGCACCTTCCCCGCAATCACGGCTTCATTCTTCGCGGCAATCTGCGCCACTTTCTCATTCCCGTTAAAGGAGACTCTGATGCGGTCCATCACATCGAAATCAGCGTCCTTACGCATATTCTGGATCTTGCTGATGATCTCGTACACAAAGCCCTCCTCGATCAGCTCATCCGTCAGGTTCGTGTCCAGCACCACCGTTACATAATTGTCGGCCTCCGCCACAAAACCGTCCTTCTGCGCCATATCGATGAGCAGGTCTTCTTCCGCAAGGGAAACTTCCGTGCCGTCCACGTCAAAAGCGAGCTTACCCTCCGCCCTTAAGATCTCCATCGCCGCGCTGCCGTCCACCGCAGAAAGATACGCCTTGATGCCGCCGAGCTGTTTGCCGTATTTCGGGCCGACGGTCTTAAGCTGGGGCTTGAAGCTGTAAGTGGTAAACGCCGACACATCGTCGGAGAATACGATCTGTTTTACATTTAACTCATCCCTGATGATCTCCTGATAGAAATCGTCGAGCGCATTCTCCGCCTTCACATACATGGTACCGATGGGCTGGCGGTTCTTGATGTTGGCCGTATTGCGGGCCGCACGGCCCATAACCACGATCTTCAAAACCTCCTCCATGGAGTTCTCCAGCTTTTTGTCGATCATCCCTTCGTCCGCTGTCGGGAAGTCGCACAGATGAATGCTCTCCGGCGCGTCTTTGTCAATGCTGCACACCAGATTGCGGTAGATTTCCTCCGTCATAAAGGGAATCATGGGCGCCGCGCACTTACAGATGTTCACAAGAGCCGTATAGAGGGTCATGTAAGCGTTGATCTTATCCTGCTCCATTCCCTTTGCCCAGAAACGTTCGCGGCTTCTTCTCACATACCAGTTGCTCATCTCGTCCACAAAATTGTCCAGTACCCTGGCCGCCTCGGGGATTCTGTAACCGTTCAGATGATCATCCACCTCCTTGATGGCCGTGTTCAGTTTGGAGAGCAGCCACTTGTCCATAACGGGAAGCTTGTCATATTCCAGACTGTACTTCGTCGCGTCAAAGCTGTCGATATTCGCATACAGCACGAAGAAGGCGTAGGTATTCCAGAGCGTGCCGAGGAACTTACGCTGTCCTTCCTGCACCGCCTTGCCGTGGAAACGGTTAGGCAACCAGGGCGCCGAGTTGATATAGAAATACCAGCGGATCGCGTCCGCGCCGTAAGTTTCAAGGGCCTCGAAAGGATCTACCGCATTGCCCTTACTCTTGCTCATCTTCTGTCCGTTTTCGTCCTGCACATGCCCCAGCACAATGACATTCTCGAAGGGCGCACAGTTAAACAGGAGCGTGGACTCCGCCATCAGAGAGTAGAACCATCCGCGGGTCTGGTCCACCGCCTCGGAAATAAACTGCGCCGGGAACTGGCTGTCAAACAGCTCCTTATTCTCAAAGGGATAATGATGCTGCGCAAAAGGCATCGCGCCGGAATCAAACCAGCAGTCGATCACCTCCGGCACACGCTTCATTGTCTTACCGCATTCGGGGCAGGTGCAGGTGATCTCGTCGATATAAGGTCTGTGCAGCTCCACGGTCTTCGCCGCCGCGTTGCCGCTCATTTTCTCCAGCTCCTCGCGGGAACCGATGGCCTCCATGTGTCCACATCCCTCGCACTCCCACACATTTAAGGGCGTGCCCCAGTAGCGGTTACGGGAAATGCCCCAATCCTGAATATTTTCCAGCCAGTTGCCGAAACGTCCCTCACCGATGGACTCGGGAATCCAGTTCACCGTCTTGTTGTTCCGCACCAGATCGTCGCGCACCGCCGTCATCTTGATGAACCAGGACTCGCGGGCATAGTAGATCAGGGGCGTGTCGCAGCGCCAGCAGAACGGATAATCATGCTCGAACTTAGGCGCGTCAAACAGTTTTCCTTCTTTATCCAGATCTTTAATAACCTCCGGGTCAGCCTTTTTCACAAACAGACCGGCGTAGGGCGTCTCCTCGGTCATATTTCCCTTGCCGTCCACAAACTGTACGAAGGGCAGATCATACTTGCGGCCCACCTGCGCGTCGTCCTCACCGAAGGCAGGAGCGATATGCACGATGCCGGTACCGTCAGTCATGGTAACGTAGCTGTCGCACGTCACATAATGGGCTTTCTTTTTCTGTCTGGCAGCCTCCTCGCCCGCGCAGGCAAAAAGCGGCTCATACTCCTTGCGTTCCAGATCTGTTCCCACATAGGTCTCCAGAATTTCGTAGGCAGGCTTTCCTTCCTCCGCAAGTTTACCAAGTACCGTGTCAAGCAGTGCCTTCGCCATATAATAGGTATAGCCGTCCGCCGCTTTCACCTTCACATAGGCTTCCACAGGGTTTACACAGAGCGCCACATTGGAGGGCAGCGTCCAGGGCGTGGTCGTCCATGCCAGGAAATAAGCGTCCTCGCCCACCACTTTAAATCTGGCAATAGCGGAGCGTTCCTTCACCGCCTTGTATCCCTGCGCCACCTCATGGGAGGACAGGGGCGTACCGCAGCGGGGGCAGTAGGGCACAATCTTAAAGCCCTTGTACAGCAGATTTTTATCCCAGATCTGCTTGAGCGCCCACCACTCGGACTCGATAAAATCATCATGGTAAGTCACATAAGGATCGTCCATGTCAGCCCAGAAGCCGACCGTGCCGGAGAAGTCCTCCCACATACCTTTGTACTTCCATACAGATTCCTTACATTTGCTGATAAACGGGTCGAGTCCGTACTCCTCGATCTGCTCCTTGCCGTCCAGACCGAGCAGCTTCTCCACTTCCAGCTCCACCGGAAGCCCGTGGGTATCCCATCCCGCCTTACGGGGCACCATATACCCTTTCATGGTACGGTATCTGGGAATCATGTCCTTGATGACACGTGTCAGTACATGTCCGATATGAGGCTTTCCGTTCGCCGTCGGCGGTCCGTCATAAAACGTGTAGGTAGGGCCGTCCTTGCGGGAGTCCATACTCTTCCTGAAGATATCGTTTTCCTTCCAGAAGAGACATACCTCTTTCTCCCTGTCCACAAAATTCAGGTTTGCGTCAACTTTCTGATACATAGCGTCCATCCTTTCTTTGAAAAAACCAAAGCCCCCGTCCCGTAAAAGGACGAGGGCAAAATTTCTCGTGATACCACCTGTTACGACGTACCGCCACTGTGAATGGCTATACGGTTCCCGGTAACGGCGGGACGCCGTCAGAGCCTACTGACCCGTCGCGCGCGCGAAACCTCTGAACAAAGTCTCCAGCAAAAAACGGGGGTTCAGTCTGAAACTCAGAAGTGATTTTCCCTGATCTCCTACTCGTACCGGTCTTTCACCCTCACCGGCTCGCTGCAACTTTTAAAAACCAGCTACTGTCTTCCTCAACGTTTCTATTTATGATAACTGCTTATCATTTTGGCATTGAAAGGCGGAATTGTCAAGAAGAATCTTCACCCTGCAAGCCCGGCAAAGCTCCCTCAAAAACAGATAGGCTCCACATCCTCACTGAGCGGTTTCATTTCATATTCCGGCAGGTTATCCAAAAGCTCTTCCAGACAAAGGCAGGTGCTGCCGACCACATCATGGGCGAGCAGAACGACCTTCTTCCTTCCTAAGGTGGTCGATACGCCGTTTTCTATCAACTGCTTTGGATCCGGGTTTTTGACCGCGTCTTCCAGACTGGCGTTCCAGTCGTAATATATGTAACCTCTGTCCGTCATCTCACGGATGATGGCATCGCCCGTTTTCTGATTATAGGCATTGATACTGCCGCCCGGAAAACGGAACAGGTTTGTCTCCACTCCCGTCACCTCGTACACGGTCTGTCTCGCCTTTTCAAAATCCGCCACGTAACTGTCCACGCTCTCGTATAAGGTTTCATAATCATGGTTATCGCAGTGAATGCCTATAGTATGTCCTTCCGCCACGATCTGGCGCGCCACCTCCGGGTGCTTTCTCACGTTCTCTCCCACAAGAAAGAACGTTGCCTTGATATCCCTTTCCCGCAGAATATCGAGCACCTTTCTTGTGTTTTCCTCGGAGGGCCCGTCATCAAAAGTCAGGTACATGGTCTTCGGATGAAAATAATAGGAAATGCCCTGCACAATGCCGTCCGCGATCTGCTGCTGATATTCCGCAAGGCCGAGTTTCCTGCGCTCCGCCGTGTTGGAAAGGAACCCTGTCTCAACCAGACAGGCGGGCATGACAGTTTTTCCCGTCACATAAAAATCCGCATCGCCCCGCAGTTCCCGCTCCACTGCCCCTGTGCTCTTTAAAGTCTGCTGCCTGATCAGCTGTGCCAGTCTCTTACTGTCTGGCCGGTCATCATCCTCCGTGTACCACACTTCCATCCCGTTAACCCCTGAGCCCTCTTCCGTGGCATTCTGATGGATACTGATATAGATATCCGCCCCTGACCGGTTTGCCTCCTCCACGCGCGCTTCCTTCGCAATGTAGGTATCCGTTTCCCTGGACATAATCACCCGGTATCCCTGCTCCTTCAACTGCTCCCTTACAAGCAGCGCAATGGCAAGGTTCAGCTCCTTTTCCAGAACGCCTTCTCTGGCGCAGCCCTCGTCCGTGCCGCCATGTCCCGGGTCCAGATAGACCGTAGGCATATGCACTGCTGCCGCCTGCCCGCTCTCATGCCCGAAAGAATCCGCCGTCTGCACCGCCGCCGCGGCAAGCGGTAACGCGATCTGCGCCGCCGGCAGCGCTTCCGTCCCTTCCCCGTCAAATGGCAGATCCACTGCGGATTCCTCTTTCGCATTCCACAACTTATCCGTCAGAAACCGAACGCCTCCCGCCGCCATAAGTTTCACTGCTATCATGGCCGTCAGACAGACGATACACACGGCGGCGCTCAGCCCATACATCCGCCTGAACAGGCGCCTTTTCCTCTGCTCCCTCGTCTCATAACCGCAGACATATTCCCAGGTAAACGTTGACTCTCCGTACATCTCTGATGCTCCTCTCTCGTATGCTTTACATACTAAGGATATAGAAAAGGAGCATCATAATTTCATCTAAGTTGCATCAAAATGCCATAATATTTGCATCAAAGTTGCATCATCGCTTCTCACACTGTTAACGGGATACTTTCAGAAACAGCTCGTTGATCCCCTCGTAAAATCCCAGCGTCACCACCGTCTGCCCGCTCCCCATGCCCGCAAAGACGTATTTGCGGAAATAAGGCGTCGTCTCTAAGAGCGGGTTGTCCGACTCATAAGGCGACGGTTCGCCAAGTCCCATATATTCCGCCCAGTCCGCTACCAGCGCATCCGCGTCGATATCTTCCCACAAAAGCGGCGTCCTCACATAAAATTCATATATTTTCCCGTCATCCGCATCGATATAGGCGTCCATAAGACGGTTGGCCTTATCCGCATTCTTCTGGGAATTGGAAAGGCTCATCTTCCAGACCGCCACATTGTTTCGCGGCTCCAGCACATCGATCGCCGAGTAGAGCGTAACGTCGTAGGAAGAGGCATCCACCTCCTTCACCTGTCCGGGCAGTATCCCCTTCTCCTTCAACAGCTCCAGCCCTTCATTGCACGTGGCATAGATCTGCTCGTCCGTGATCTCCCTGCCGGACGGTCCCCTGCGGTTCACCACAAAGGCATAGGAACCTTCCAGCTCCTGATACTCCACCTCCGCATCCGTCTCACGCGCCATGGCGCTCGTCTCGCTCTCCAGAAATGTCTGACTGCTCAGACAGCAGGAAAGGATATAAAGCTTTTCATTGCTGTTCATCTGGTAACGGTAACCCTCTCCGGCGTTTTCCACACTTTCCGTATGCGGGCTGTCCAGAATCCCCTGATCCTTATACCTCGCCAGCGCCTCCGGCCCCCATATGGAAACAAACATCGCGAAAGCCGCAAGCAGCGGAACTGCCAGATAATATATTTTACTCTTCATGTGTCTTATTCTCCGTATAGATGTCAAAGATTATTACATAGGTGATTGCGAAACTCATCTCAATGCTATCTTTATTGCACGAATAACATAATGATAAGCAGACCCTTGGAAAACGCTGGTACTTGGCGAGGTTTTCTCGAGCCTAGTACCACTGCGTTTGGAGCGGAGCGAAAGCGTGTCTGCGTTGATTATGTTGTTTGTGCAATTTCAACATACTTAGAAGAGTTTCGCAATTACCTAATTAAAGATTACTATGTGGTGCAAGAACAAAACTGAAGCAGGAGCCCTCCCCAACTTTGCTCTCAATCCGTAATTCACTGTGATGTATCTTTAAAATCTCCGCACACAGCGCAAGCCCAAGCCCCGCCCCATTCTTGCTTCTTGCCCTGGACTTGTCCACCATATAAAACGCCTTGACGATCTTATTCTGTTCCGTCTCCGGTATACCGATCCCGTAGTCTCTCACCGCAATCCGGTAACCGCCATCTACCGCCTTACCGCTCACCTCGACCACACCGGCCATGTCGGAGCCCACGACATCCCGGTCCGCCCCATCCGTACTGCCCACCTCCGATGCCTTACAGGCATTGTCAATCAGATTTACCAGCACGGTCTTGATCAGATTCGCTTCCATCCATACCATGGCTTCTTCGCAAGAAAATCGGATATCCGTCTCCTTTTTCTCCGCAAACATTTCCCGCAGATAGGAAAACAGTTCTCCAACCGGGGTTTCCATAAGCTGTGCCTCATCCTGTTTCGCCACGATGATATCCAGAAGACGGAAAGACATGGCCTCCAGACGCTTGCCCTCCGTATAGATATAATTTGCCGACATGATGCTCTTTTCCTCGTCCAGCTTGTGGGAACGCAGCATGTCCGCATATCCGATGATCGCCGTCAGGGGCGTTTTCAATTCGTGGGCAAAAGCCCCCATAAACTCTTCCCTTGCCTCAATTTCCTCCTCCAGCTTGCTGATATTTTCCTCCAGCGCATTTGCCATCCTGTTAAAGTCCCCGGTGAGCTGCCCCAGCTCATCCCGGCTGATCTGTCTGGCACGGTAACGGTAATCCCCCGCCGCCATTTCTCTGGTTGCCCTGGTCAGCAGACGGATGGGTTTTGTCAGCAGGGATGCGATAAACAGCATGATGACCATTCCGGTCAACAGCATAACCAGCGTCACTTTCCGATACAGCGAAAATCCAAGAGAACGTTCCGTAAACACCTCCGTCACATCCTTCATGGTTTCCAGATACAGAATCCGGTTCAGCGCATTGATGGCTACACAAGTGTGCACGTAGAAACGATCCTGCGCACGAATCACACGATAAGATTTGGTATGCTGATCCGTCTGCGGAAGCAGCCCCTCATCTGCGGTAAACCCATTGCTGGTGTACAGTATGTTCTTCTCCTCATCTGCAATCCGCAAAAGACGCCCGTCTCCCTGTCCGCCCATTTCCAGCTTGGACGCAATCTCCTCCACCACGCTGTCGGGCAGGACACTGTACTTGAGAGGCACATTCAAAGCCGCCGTCTCAAAGGCAAAGCTTAAGATGCTGCTCTCATCAAGCGCCTGTCCAACCTCTCTGTCCAGAGAAGTCTCAAACACATAGTTTACAAAGTAAAAGCCGCTGAATCCCAGCGCCAGCGCCAGCACGATCATGGTAGACAGCACTAATTTGATTGAAAATTTCATTCCTGCACCTCTAAACGGTAGCCCACCTTATACACCGCTACCAGATTATGCTCCCAGCCCAGTTTTTTTCTCAGACGCTGCACATGCAGGTCAAGCGTCCTGCTGTCCGCAAAGTATTCCCCTTCCCACACCTTTTCATATAAGGTCTCCCGAAACAGGGCAACGTTTTTATTCTTCATAAAAAGGAGCAGAAGACCGAACTCTTTATTCGTCAGTTCCACGGGGCGTCCTGCTCTGGTCACCCTGCGCGCGTCCACATCCACCGTCACGTCCCCCGCCACAAGATGCTGTTCCGCCTTGTTATAGCGCCGCAGCACTGCCTCCACCCTTGCCACCAGCTCCACTACGTCAAAGGGTTTTACCAGATAATCGTCGGCGCCCAGCTTCAGTCCCTTCACCCGATGCTTGACCTCATGCTTGGCAGTGATAAAAATCACCGGAATCCCCAGAGGCCGTATGTACTCCATCACATCATATCCGTCCGCTCCCGGCAGCATGATATCCAGAAGAACCAGTTCAAACTCTTCCTTCTCAATCAGATCAATCGCCTGCAGACCATCCTGTACCGCTGTGCACTGATAACCCGCAGAAGAGAGATTTAAGTCTATCAGGTCACAGATCGGTTTTTCATCATCTACAATCAGTATCTTAATCATCTGTTGTCTGCCACCCCCAATAAGCCCGCGCTTTCTCTACCAGTATTTCCATCGTATCTTCATCGCCGCACCGGTAGGCATCCCTGATTTCCGTATCAGGCACAAACCCGCCGGTTCTCTGATAATAAATCCGGTAATCGCTCTCAATGAGCAGTTCGCCGCCCTCACCCTCATAGCTGTACCTTGCAAGAACCACAATGTCTTTGAGTCCGTCCCCGTCAATATCCCGGCAGGTCACTCCCTTGAGCGCATAGAGGTTGTCATATTCTCCCATAGGCTGCAATACAGATACAATATCTCCCTGCTCGTTCACCAGATAAATCATAAATATGTCATAATCCGCGATCCGATATGTCCCCGGCGTCACCTGCAGCTTACCCAGCTTGCCAAAGGTCCGCAGATAGCACTGCTCCTGAATGACCCGGAAGCGGTTTCTCTGTAGCTCCTGTAAAGTGGACGCCGTATACAGAAATTCCGTGGATTCCCCATCCCTGACAAAAGCCGCGATGGATTCCGCGCTCTTATTCATTCCAAAGCGGTTGATTTTTTCCGAGATGCGGTAATCCCTGTAAAAGCCTTCTCCCGTCTGATCCTGAAAAAGCACGTCGCCGACCTTGTAAGTCCTGCCGGCATAAGCGCCGCTCTCATTGACGCAGGATGTGATGAGAACAATATCCATCCTGCCATCCCGGTTCAGATCCTGAAAGGAAACCGCCGCAATGGACTGCACCGGCTGCCGCATTCTCCCCTTAACACAGTAATTGGTTTCCAACTGCTCCGTCCGATAGAGAATCCTCCCGTCCCCGTCCACCATAAACAACGCCAGCCGGTTATACCGCTCGTCAAAAGCCGGTACCATCAGAATGCTGTCCTCCTCATCCGGCTCCAAAGCGAAGATCTGATCCTCCACCACACGAAAGCCGCCGTCCGCTATCCCGTCCCGGTTTTCTATCGACAGCAGACGGTCATAGTATGCCTCGTACTCCGTCAGTACGGAATCCCCGCCCGTCTCCGCCAAAGATGCCTGTACCGTTTCAACGGAAAAGAGCCCCCAGGCCAATACCGCCGCCAGCGCAAGCCTCCTCCCGCATCTACATCTGTTCATTTGTCAGCACCTCCACAATTTCGGGAAACTTCCACGTTTTACT
The DNA here is from genome assembly GCA_947176065.1 of uncultured Lachnospiraceae bacterium. GTDB lineage: Bacteria > Bacillota > Clostridia > Lachnospirales > Lachnospiraceae > UBA3282. The sequence goes on from CAMWPB010000003.1 coordinate 43,058, forward strand.
CTCCCGGTCCAGCAGTGCGTATGCTCCGCAGTCCCACCAGATACAGGGAATCCCATAACGGCGCGACTGCTCCATATAGTATTTCGTCCACTCCAGCCGCGCTTCCGTATTCCCTTTATCCACGCAGCCAAACTCAGTAAGAATTACAGGCACATTCTGTTCCACAAACAGGCTGTTCATCTCAAAAAATGCCTGCGCAACCCGTTCCCTCGTTCCGGCAGTATCCCACTGTGTGTCCCCGTCTTCCTTCTGACAGAAGCTGTAAGGCGTATACATATGCACCGACACAATCAGCCGTCCGTCGTCAGGTATGGTAAGTCCCTGCATGGCTTCCGTCTCACTGCTGCCCGCGTAAGGACAGATCAGCAGATACCGTTTTCGGTTTCCGCCTCCCGAAGCCCGCACCGTCTCCACAAAAGCAGCGTTCAGATCGTTGACCATAGCCCGCAGCTCCTGCGTGCCTGAAGTCCACTCCACCTCGCTGTCCCGCAGTCTCGGTTCGTTCATGGACTCAAACAACAGATTTTCGTCATAATCCCGGAATCGCGCCGCAATCTGCTCCCAGACCGCCACAAACTCCGTCTGTATCTCCTGTGCCCGTTCGGTTTTCAGATCCAGCCACTTCTCATGGTGCAAGTCCAATATCACATACAGATCCGCACCCAGCGCCATGTCAGTCACTTCCTGCACCCGGTTCATCCATGCGTCGGAAATATGATAAGACGTATCCAGATGATCCTCCCAGGTAACGGGGATTCGCACTGTATCAAAGCCCGCTTCCTTCATTGCCAGAAACGTTTCCTCATCTGCTTTCGGATTCCCCCAATACGTCTCGTATTCCAGATCGTCCGCCTCCGGCCTGTACTCTCTGAGTCCCGTGGAGTCCAGCGTATTTCCCAGATTGATTCCCGCTCCCATCCGGCTGACAAACCGAAGCGTCTGTGTCCTGCCCGCAAGCATAAATACCACCCCAATCAGGCAGAAGAGAACCATCAGTCCACAAAACATCACCGCTATTTTCTTCCTCATGCCCCTTCTCCCTCAACTACCGCCCTGAAACAAGGCTCTGTTTCCGCGCACAGTCCAACCGTCATCGCAGCAGTCCGATCTCGCTGAATTCCTCTGTCTTGCCTGAATGTTCCTGCACGACATCCTCCTCCCGCTTTTTTCTCTTTCCGCTCTGCGCTGCCAGCCAGTCAAGCAATTCATTTCTCGTTTTTTTATCGTCCACAATCTCCTTATAATTGACCACATTGTAAAGATGCAGGCCCTTGCGGATCTCATTTTCAAACCGGCATTCCAAAATAATATCGTCGCTTACCGCCAGCCGCAAATCCTTGGGCATACCCTCGTCTTCCACCGTAACACAGACGTAATTAAAGTCAAAAACCTTCACCGTGTCAATCCCCTCGTTCAGACAACGGATCTGATCGTCAATCAGCACGCGGGGATAGTTTCTCTTTTGATAAAAAGGCGGTGTCACGCGCTTTTTCAGGTTCAGCTTCAAGTCTTCGAAGCTCCCGCTGTCCTTCTTAATCTCCGTCGGGACGGTCGGTATTCTGTCATAGAGGATACCCAGCAGCTCGTCATAGCTCCCGTTTATGTCCGTAACCTTCATCGAATAAATCCAATCGTCATCCCGCCGGCTCACATGCACAACCGTGGCAAACATATCCACATGGTAGTCCTCCGAATCCAGAAAAATTTCCACATTCTCATTTTCCTCAAAGAAATAAGGCCGGGGAAGGGTCATGGAAATACCCGTCTCGGAAGCGTCTCTCGTCACGCCCGTGTATTCCTCCCCCTTATATCTGACCCGGCAGGGCATATGCACCAAGACACGCTCGGTCTTCCGATAAGGAATCCGCCCATCCACAAAAAAGAGCGACATCACCAGCAAAAACAGATTGTTGACCAGCCAGAACAGCACCACGACCGGCCCAAAAGAGCCACTGTCAAGCATGATAAAAATGCAGCGCAGAATCCCCCAGACCGACAACACAATCAAAATCAGAAAGGGGATAGAATAAAGAAAGTTTTTACCCTTCTCATTCTTCTGCTCACCCTTGCTTGTGACCTTGAATTTTTTCATCGAAATTCCCACCGACTCAAACAGTACAGGCAGCAGCATATACGGAAAAAGCACTGTTTCATAAATGCTCGTCCACTTGGTAGAACGGATATTGCGGGAGAGCATCCGCAGACTGATGTTACTGCTTATATACATCGGCAGCCAGAAAATCAGTACCTGCGCCAGCGTACACTTAAATACCATGAAGCCGAAAGCTGCGTACAGAATCGGCGACATAATATAGATCAGCCTCTTAAGAGGCGCATACCAATACCAGACAGACGCCCAGTAATTCATTTTCTGCGAAAAATTAAGCTCCGACGCAGTAAAGATATGCATCTTTCTGCCTGTGGCGATCACGCCTCTGGCCCAGCGCGTTCTCTGCTGCACCAGATCCTTCAGATCCTGCGGCGAAAGCCCCGAAGCGAGCGGTTCCGCCGTTCCAAGGCTCACATACTGCTTCTTCTCAATCAAAATGCCTGTGGCGAAATCCTCCGTGATGGCCCCGGTATAAAAACCGCCTATTGCCTCCAGCGCCTCTCTGGAAAGCACCGTGTTGGAACCGCCATAGATCACGCTGTTTGTCTTTGTTCTCGCCACCTGGATATCCTTGTAAAAATAGTCCTGCTCATTGGGAATCCGGGACTCCGAATACAGATTAAACTGAAACAGATCCAGATTATAAAAACTCTGCGGGGACTGTAAAAAGCCCAGCTTGATTTTATCCTCCTCTTCCCTGTCCCTGTTCCGCAATTCCGCATCCACAAAATACGGGATGGTCTTCATCAGGAAATTGCTTCTTGGAATCATATCCGCGTCAAAGGTGACCACATAAGGCGAACTGGAGTGCGCCAGCGCATTGTTCAGGTTTCCGGCCTTCGCTCCCTCATGGTCCTCCCTGTCCAGATAGTTAACGCCCACCCGCGCCGCCAGCGCTTTCATTTCCTCTCTGTGTCCATCGTCGCACAGATAAATATGAACCTTTTTCGGATCGGGATATTTCATTCTCGTACAGCCCCGCAGGGTTTTGTAGAGCAGATCCACTTCTTCACTGTAAGTCGCCACAAAAACATCCACATCCGGGAATTTCTCTAAAGGCACATCCTCCGGGAACGGATACCCCTCCACCGAATACATGTTTGCATAATGGACAAAAGCTTCCACCATGCCGAGAACCTCCACCACCAGCAGCGCGATACCCGCAACAATAGACACCATCCCGTACTCGAAAGGAATCGTAAAAAACATCCTCCACATCAGGTACATAATGGTAAAAAACATATTCAGGAAAAACCAGATTTTTCCTTTCCAGTTATGAAAAAAGCCCCGCATATATGCGCCAAAGCTTTCCTGTGTCATTCTTATTCCCCCTTAAAAAAGTTAAACGCATCCCCATTGATATTGTAAGGATAGATTTCCATAATAATATAATCAAATTCGTTTTCCCTGACGTAGCTCTCAATATCCAGCACATGCGATTCCTCCAGAGACCATATGGCATCCAATTCGCTGCACATAGGCGCAAGGAAAACCATCATCGGCGAAAAATAAGAATCCCTGATTGCAAAAATTTTGACGCCGTCCGGGTTGTCCTCATTGACTATATGCTCATATGGCCGCAGGCCGTTGAGATACAGGGAATACTGCGAATCGCTGTAAATATCGCCGTTCTCCAAAAGCACATCCACGTCCATAAGAGACTCCGTCGTATCCCCGCGAAAGTGCTGTGTCACATCCGTCACACCCATACAATGTCTGTCATATTTGTTCTCAAATGTAGGCCACAGTGCCTCGAAATCCTCCAGTCCGCTGAAATTTGCTCCCGTCTTCCGGCCCATGGAGCCAAGCATACCCTGATGGTACGTCACACTCTCATAATTTGCGGGATCCATATAAAAGCCGTCCGGGTCAAGCCCGGCGCCAAATTTTTCATTCATCTGCTCCACAAGCACCTGGGTCGCCGCAAAGGCCGCCGGGATCGTCCAGTGATGATCCGTCTTAAAAAAAGCTTCCTGGATTGAAAGCGTTTCATTGGGAATATATTTTCTGCAGTCCACCGTCTCTACCCCATAACGGTTCAGATAAAACAGCATTTCATCCACAATCGTGTCCGGGTCATTGACAGGCATTCCCGTGCGGAAATCCGTCTCCCCGCGCACATACTTTCCCGGCGTGACAAAAAACAGTACTTTCGTTCCCTTCGGTTCCACACAGTCCTGCAGGCGGCGCAGCCTTCTGGCATACTCCTCGATATCGTTTGTGTCTTCCCGGAAAAAGGATGCGTAGTGCAGATAGCCGTCCTCATCCTTGATGTAACTGAAATTGTTAAATTCTCTCTTATCCAGAAGCGCCTGAATGTAAGAATAGGTTTCGATAAACTCCATCCGCCCGTACATGGAGCCGATAATGCTCTCATCAAGAGCCGAAACGGTCTTTGCAATCGTATCCGGCGCCGTCTCAGGTGAAATGCCGCCCGCCAGACTTTCTTCCACTGTTTCCATCCAGATGTCACCGCCATACCATACGTTCAAACCGGCATAGCCGAACACACCTGCCAGAAAGAGCAGGGCGAAAATCTGTTTCCGCAATATATAAGCCCTTAACGGGTCGTTTTTTCTTCTTTCCTTTCTCTTTGTCACAAAACCACCCCGCTAGAAATTAAAGTAAATAAACGGATTATAAGTGCCGCTGGCCATATAAGCTACGCACACGATCAAAAGCATCATCAGTCCGACCGGATAGACAAGGACGCCCACCCGGTTGACTGCCGATTTCGGATTCCTGTACAGAATCTCATTCATATTTCTGGCGATCGGCATGGAGAACAAAATCCCCAGCACCAGAAAGACCAGATTTTCCCGTACCAGCATCACTGCCAAGTCACTGTAGAAACCGTTGTTGTTCACGCCCAGCATGTTCATGAAAAACCGCCCCGCCTGATAGAGGTCATCAGCGCGGAACACCACCCAGAGCGCATTGACAATCATCAGCGTGTAGAAGTGCTTCACGAATCTGCTTTTCATCTTCTTCGGATACTCAAAAAACCGCTCCGCAAGCTGAAAGACAAAGTACATCAGCCCCCAGAAAAGAAAGGTCCAGTTCGCGCCGTGCCAGATACCCGTCAGAAGCCAGACCACCAGCATATTGCGGACCATAAAATCCTGATTCTTTACACGGCTTCCGCCAAGCGGAAAGTAGACGTATTCCCGGAACCAGTCGGTCAGGGAAATATGCCATCTTTTCCAGAAATCGGAAATGGATTCGGCAATATACGGATAATTAAAGTTCTCAGGGAATTTAAATCCAAAGCAAAGCCCAAGCCCGATCGCCATGTCGGAATATGCCGAAAAGTCATAGTAAATCTGCAGGCTGTATGAAATGCTGCCCAGCCACGCCAGCATCACCGGCACCGCCATCCTCTCCGTGCCGATCATCGACCAGCGGAAAACATTGTCCGCTATTCCCGCAAAACAGTTGGAGAGCAGAATTTTTTTGCCAAGCCCTACCGTAAAACGGCTGATTCCCATGGAGAACATGTCAAAGCTTGACTTTCTGTTGCGAATCTGCTCCGCAATCGTATTGTACTGGATAATCGGCCCCGCAATGAGCTGCGGAAAGAAGGAAATGTAGAGTCCCACATAGAAGGGGTTCTCCGCCCTGACTGTTCCCCGGTACACATCCACCACATAGGACATCGCCTGAAAGGTAAAAAAGGAAATACCGATGGGCAGGGGCAGGGACACTGTTTCCACGCCGAAAATTTCCATCACAAAGCCCAGATATTTAAACACAAACAGGGTCGCAAGATTCGCAGCCACTGCAAGAAACAATAAAACCTTTCTGCCGCTCTCTCCCTTCAGCTTCTGCATCACCCCGGCCAACAGCGAATTGACAAGGATGGACGCAATCATCAAAAGCACATACAGCGGTTCTCCCCATGCGTAGAAAATGAGACTGGCCAGCAGCAGAATCACATTCTGGCACGCTCTGGAAAAGAAGAACATGTAGTACAAAATCAATACAGCCGGGAAGAAGATGAACATAAATACAATACTGGAAAAAAGCATATCGCATCCCCTTTCGCCCGTTCCTATTTTTTTCTGTATTTCCGATAACAGTAAAGAAAAATAAGAAGGCCCGATGCACAGACAATCCGTATGCCGTTTATCACAAGCGGATCATTCAGCACCGACAGAAAATAATCCCTCTCCTGTACCGCCTCCGCGGCAACAATACTAAGTAATGTCATAAATCTGTCAACCCCTTCTGACAATTAAAACCGCAGGCATAAAAAACAAAAGCATTACAAGCAGTAAGAACAACTTGTTTTCACCCCGGACAGACGTATCATAAACCGTCGATTTTTCCAGCACGCGAAGTTCCGTCTGCATGGCTCTCCCGTGCTTATAAAGATATGTCTTTATGTTATAAATCTCCTGATCGTAATTGTCATTGAAACGGCTGACCAGCATATTTTCCGCGTCCAGATAATCCAGCAGATAGTAATTATGCCAGTTCAGCCCGGAATCGTCGTAATAGTCCGCCGCCCAGCGGTACCACTCCCGTTCTCTGGCGGAGCGGATATACGCAGTCGTCTCATCAATCACATCGCAGATATGGGCGTGGGACAGCGTGCTTCTCTGCAAAACGGCATACCTTGCCTGCAAAGCGTCCACAAAACGGATGTCCTTCGTAAAACGGTCAAAAAAGGGCCGCTCCTGAAACGCCATAGTCCCCGTCTCCATCTCCTCCACCGCATAATTGTTCATCGCCTGGTCAAAATCCCACACCGGCCCTATCTTAAGCGGTTCTCCTGAATTCTTATACATATAAGTGGAGTGCATACCCGCGTCATAATTTCCAAAGAATTCATTTAGCAGAAAATAGTCCACAAAGGTATCAACGTCAATATATTTATCGTAAGTGCCAAACACGTCCTCCCTGTCAGAATAAATGACCCGCTCAATCTCTGAGAAGTCCTTCTCGATATAACGCAGCGCAGTATCCGTGATCCGCTCCTCTGACGGATATTTCAAGCCGATCCACTCCTCCGAAAGGCCCTCCAGCCTGCGCCCGGTTTCCAGCATTTTATCAAAATGTGTAAACCTGTCCCTGCGGACAATGTAGCTTGTATAAAGATTTTTCTCCTGAAAAGCATCTATGGGAACCCGGTTCACGTCCCTTGCCACCGTCTCCATCATCAGATAAAGCCCCTGATAGACATACCTGTCTCCATCCTGTATGACAACCTCACAAAACTGGCTGTCCGGCGTCACATCCGAAACCTCCGAGCTGATCCGATAAGCCAGATAGTTGCGGATCATGCTTTTGTCCGCCATGCTCCCATTCAGAATCCAGCTGTCATGTGCGCCCATGCCAAGAATGTCCACCTCGTTTTCCAGACCTTCCTCCGTTTTCAGCTTCAGAAGATACTGCACCTTATCAAAATAGTAAGAAGTATGCCCTCTCTTTTTAATCAGCAGATCACTCTGCAATACAGGCTGATCCGTTATGCAGTTGTCAAATGTCCCGCCATCTATGACGCTGATATGTCCTTTGATATAAGGTTCCTCGCCAGTGAGATACTCCTCCTGCTCTTCAAACCCCTTATAATCCGCCAGCTCACTCTCCATGGAAAGAATCACAATCGGCAGATTTGAGTGAAACCCCTCCTGTACCGTAAAGTCCTCCTCCAGGTAAAGAAGGGGGTCTTCCGTATGCGGATCTGCGGGCAGCTTAAAATAGGTGTTTCTGTTAATATCCTTATTCTGATACGCCGCATAGCTTCGCAGGAATCCGCATCCCGCCACCGCCAGAATCACCAGGGCACACACGCCAAGCAGACAGACTTTTCTTTGTCTCTGCGACATAAGCCATCTCCTATTGACTGATTTCATCGTCCTGTCTGACCATGCTGACCGTGGAAACGCCTTCAATTCCCGACAGGTTCCTCACCAGTTTGCCGTTTCGTTTTTCTGATTTCTTCAACTGCTTGTCCGATACTTCATAAATAAATTCCTCGGTCTGTGTTTTCACTGCCCGGTTATGCACACGAAGCGCCGCTTTTCCTCCAAACAGGTTCCCCATATGCTTTTCCACTTCTTCCCCCGCTCCCGGCGTACAGTTCACGATCACCATGATACGGTCATTATCCCTGATGAATCCAAACAGAATCAGGAAAGCGAAAATCAGCGCCGAGCCGGTCGCCGCGATCAGATAATCGGAAACGCCGCAGCAGATCCCCACCGCAATGCCCCAGAATATATAGGCCGTATCCCGCGGGTCCTTGATCGCCGTCCGAAACCGCACGATGGAAAGCGCGCCCACCATCCCGAGGGAGAGCGCTATGTTATTGCCAATCACATTCATAACAAGCGTTGTAACAAGCGTCAGCATAACGATGGACACGTTAAACCGCTCGCTGTATACCGGGCCCGAATGAGACACCTTGTAAGAAATATAAATCAGACAGGCAATAATAGCCGCCGCCAGAAAATTGATCAGCACATCTGTGATCGTCAGGCCGTTCGTTGCGTTTGACAAACTGTTGTAAAGCACTTCTTTCATATCAGCATCTTCCTCTCTTTGATATCATTCTGGCCCTACAGTATTTACTGTTGGAGACCTGTGTTTTATCGCACCGGTTCAACTCATTTTTCAAATAACTAAAAAGAAATCCCGTGTATTTAACCTCCATCGTCACCTGCCCCGGCGGGCTGACCGGATACAAAGGCGGTTCTTCCTGAAACAGGTCAAAATTCGACTCACTCGCCCGCAGATTCTGGTCAAAGGTGATTCGGATATCGTTATGCTCCGTTATAAATGCATAGCGGTCATACTCCACAATGCATTTGGGTCTGTAACAGCGGACGCTCAAAAAGGCATAGAGCCATTCTGCCAAGGGTTCTTTCCTCTCCAGCAGAAAACGGTAATCGCCGCCCGTCATCCGCATCGACTCCTCCCGGTTCAGAATCAGGGAACGTTTCCGCTGAAAACCGCCCGTCTTTTCCTTGATCTCAAGCTTGGCCGTCTCCGCGGCGGCGCTGTAAACCCGCAGGCGTATCTTCCGCCTTTCGTCGTACCCCTCCACCTTCTCCTCAAAATCCGTATCGTGAAGGGTATCAAAATAGAGCGAGCGCACCAGATAACCCTTCTCCCCATTATGCGGGTCCGGCTCCATAAAAATACCGAGCCGCCTCCTCATGTCCGCCGTCTCCAAAGGGCCTATCCCATATTTCACCTCTGTTCTTGTCACATCAAGCAAATTCAATCCCTGCCTTTCGACGCTCTGCCCGCAATAAAGAACCCGATTCCGGCCGCCGCAACCACCATCCCTGTGGCCAGTTTACTTTTGGAGCTCTTATGGCGTTTCCTGCGCGACCCGGATGTCACAACAATCCGGGGCGCCGGGGCCGCACTTTCCGGCTTAACAGACTCAATATCCGGCTGTTTTGGCGGCTTCCCGTCTCCTAAATCCCCACTGATCTGCCGTATAAAAAGAGCATCCTCCAAAATGGCGGGTTCAGGCTCCGGCAATTCAGGTTCGGCCATGACTGCAGCCACAGGTTCCGGCTCAGGCGTAACCACCGTCTCCATAACAATATGCTCCAATCCGTTTTCATCTACCTCCGGGCGTGGAAACCGCAACAGGTCATTGTAACATTTAAAGCGTACCACCTTCGCCCTCCTGAAGCGCTGGAAGATCAGTCCGCCCACGCCGCAGACAGCCGCTGCCACAGCCGCCGTGACCTGATCCCGCCAGATAAACCAATATATCGTCATGCCGATAATAACTGCACCGAGAGGCGCGGCAATCAGATAAATATTCTTCCCCAACGCATTTCGGATCCGCAGCCTGTCCAGAAAATAACCCAGGATAATATCCAGAAAATACACGATACATATGCCCAGAAAAGTGAGCGAGACTGTCAGGAACATCCTGATCACAAGATTTCCCGTCATAGACTCAATCAGAAGAAAAGAAGCATAGCAGGTCACGGTGCCGATTCCCAGAAACAGCACCGTCCTGAAATACTTATAGCCCCAGAAGCAAAAGAGAATTCCTACAACCATCAAAAGAATGACGCCCGCAAATACCAGCAATTCTTTCGTAAACAGCAATTCACCCTGCCATTTCGGCACACGCAATACAAATTTATCCAAACCGCTCCCCTTTACAATCACACGAATTAGAAAAAGCTGTAAACATTCTACCATTTCCAGTAAAAACTGGCAAGAATAGTTCCCGTTTTATCATTTTATTTGTAGAATTCGCACAGGACTTTGCATAAACTTGTGTCATTTCATCAGCTCCGAAGCAGCCCCAGAACAGCCGCGCTCTCCCGAATGCCTTTTTCCCGCCCGGAAAGCTCCATTCCCAGCCTGACCAGCCCCATAATACAGGCTCCCACCACAGGTTCATAACGCGCCTGCACAACCTCCACTCCCTGCAGCCTTTCCCGAAGCCCCACCGTCACACGGGTTGTCAGCGGATTATCCGCTCCTTTGAACACACTGCCTGCCAGCACGATCTCCTCTTCCTCCGGGTTCATCCCCATCTTACGAAAGCCCGCCGCAACATACGCCACAATCTCCCCCGAAAAATCATCCAGAAGAGTGCAGGCCGCTTCATCCCCCGTCTTTGCAACCATCAGAATCTGCGGCATCAGAAAACGCAGTTCCTTCCGAAACGCGCTCTCTGTCATATATCGTTTGAGCAGTGCATCCACATCAGATACCCCGGCCTGTCCTAAAAATAACGGCGTCAGCTTTGTGGGCGGGCAAAGCCCCAGCTCCGCGTCAAAAACCTTGCGCAGCGCCCGACGTGCAAGGGCACTGCCTCCCTGCGCCCTCTCCTCCATATAATCTCCATAAACGAACATCTTTCCATCTTTGTCAATCAGAGCGCCGTTCATCCCCGTTCCCGCGCAGAGCACCGCGCCATGAGAACGCATGGCTCCGCTGTAGAAAGCGATAACCGCGTCATTGCAGGCAAAAACCTCCCCCAGCGAAAACGCCTTGCGCAGCGCATCCCGTATCGTCTCATCGTCCCCGGGCCAGTCGATGCCGCCGATTCCCGCCACCGTATACGCGACATCCTCTCTGCCGATCCCCGCGCTTCGCAGCGCCTCTTCCACTGCCTCCCTGACCGGCTCCAGCGCGCGTTCCACTCCCTCATCCGGAAAGTAAGCCCCCTTCGCCGTCGCCCGTCCCACAATAAAACCGTCCTCTCTCATCACAGCGGCTGCCGTTTTCGTGCCGCCCTGATCAATTCCCAGAATGTATCCCTTTTTCTTATTATCCAATTTATCCATCACCGTCTCCCTTCCCAAACATCCTGCAGCGCTCTGCACCCGTCACGCCTCGGGTGTGTATCGTTTTACATTTTAACTTTATCCTACTCAATTCGTCCGCACCTGTCAACCCACAAACGTCAAATTCCATTTTTTCTGTGTATCAATGGTATTCTCGTATACAAGGAGCCTCTGTATCCGTTTCCCGAAAATATTGCCCCAAAAATCATTCTTGTTTTTTCTATCTCTTTTCAAAACATTCCCATTGACATTTTGACACATTGTGTTACAATGTTTGTGTAAATTATGAAACATCCACGAAACATATAGCCGACATGTGTTGAAAAAACGTTGTCCTTACATGTTTCATATTTAACAAAAAATCCTACAGCTATACGGATCAGAAAGGCGGCATATGGCTACCATATCAGATATCGCCAAACAGGCGAACGTTTCGAGAACACTGGTTTCCAGAGTTCTGAATAACAAACCCGGGGTCAGTCCCGAAAACCGGAAAAAAATTCTGGATATTATTGAGGAAAATCACTACGTCCCCAACGGCCTCGCCAAATCTCTGGTTTTACAGAAAACCAACACCATCGGGGTGGTTATGGACGATCTGTGCAACGACTTTTTCTTTCAACTGATCCGCGGGCTTCAGGACGGTGCGGAGGAGCAGGATTACAATATCCTGTTTTGCAGCGGCCGCAGGGATATGGCCGCAAAGATGAAATACGTGGATTATCTGACAAGCGGCTGTACAGACGGCATCATCGCTTACGGAAGCTGTTTCGATGACGAGGAGCTTTTCCGCTACACTGCCGCCAAATCAGCTAACAGCGTCCTGATCGAAAGTAATCTGAGCGACTGCCGTGCGGACAAAATTCTGCTTGATAATTTCCGCGGCGCCTATACTGCCACGGAACACCTGATTAAGCAGGGGCGGAAACATATCATCCATGTGACCTGTGATATGAATTACGACGTGGGGCTGGAGCGGTTGAACGGCTTTGTCTCAGCCATGCATGATTATCGGATGCCGCTCGGTCCCGACTCCATCCTTTACGCCGACCATTTCGAGGAAATGGCTTACCAGCAGATGAAAAGGCGGCTGACGCAGGGCGAACGGCCCGACGCCTGTTTTGCAGGAGCCGACAAACCCGCCTTCGGCGTCTGGCGCGCGGTTCAGGAGGCCGGACTTTCGGTTCCCGGCGATCTGGCTTTGATCGGCTTTGACGACGACACGCCCGATTCCAAAGATATACTTTTCCCCGCCCTCTCCACCATGCGCCAGCCGCTCTACGATATGGGACGGGCAGGCGTGGCGCTTTTGATCGACAGAATCAGCCGCCCGGAGGGAGAACCCGTCACACGGACATTTGAGGCGGAACTGGTTTTAAGAGAGACATGCCTATGATATTTATCTGTTCACAGCATTACAGAAAATCGAATATAAGCGCAGGGTTTGCTCCCATATACTGTCCGCAGCCGCTTCATTCAATGCGGCAGCTCCAAAGATTACGGCAAATGCAGCGCAGAAACGGAGGAAAACATGACAAACAGAGGATTAAAAATTGCAACCATCGGCGGCGGCTCCAGTTATACCCCGGAGCTGATCGAAGGCTTCATCAAACGGCATGACAGCCTTCCCGTAAAGGATATCTGGCTTGTGGACGTGGAAGCCGGACTGGAAAAGCTGCAGATCGTCACGGAACTTGCTAAAAGAATGGTGAAGAACAGCGGCATCGACTTACAGATCCACGCCACCACGGACAGGGAAGAAGCGTTAAGGGATGCGGATTTTGTCACCACACAGTTTCGCGTGGGACTTCTCGATGCCAGAATACGGGATGAAAAAATCCCCCTGCGCTACGGCAGAATCGGTCAGGAAACAACCGGCGCAGGCGGTTTTGCCAAAGCGCTGCGGTCCGTTCCTGTCATTCTGGACATCTGCCACGATATGGAAAGACTGTGCCCCGACGCTTTTCTGATTAATTTTGCAAACCCTTCGGGCATTCTGACCGAGGCAGCATTAAACCACAGCTCCATCAAAACCATCGGCCTGTGCAACTGCCCCATCAATATGATAAGCGATATGGCGGAAAAATTCGACTGTGCTCCGGACGATGTGTTCTGTGACTTCGTAGGCATCAATCATCTGGTCTGGGCGAAAAGAGTGCTGGTCCGCGGAGAAGACGTGACTGCGGCTGCGATCGAAAAGCTCTGTTCCGAATCCGCCAAAGAAGTAATGGCAAACATCCCGGAAATCCACTATGACCCTGTCTTTTTAAGATCGCTTGGCATGGTGCCCGTGAGTTATCTGAAATACTATTATATGCAGCCGGAAATGTTCGCCGAGTGCGACCGCGCCGCGAAGGAAGAGGGCTGCCGCGCAGAAGTTATCAAACAGGTGGAAAAAGATCTTTTCGAACTCTATCAGGACCCCGCCCTGGATATCAAACCGCCCCAGCTTGCCAAACGCGGCGGCGCACGTTACTCCGATGCGGCCTGCAGCCTGATCGATTCTATTTACAATAATAAAAAGGACATTCAGACCGTGAATGTCTTAAACAACGGCACCAATGCAGATCTCCCCGACAACGCCTCCATCGAGCGAAACTGCGTCATCGACAGAGACGGGGCACACCCCATACACATCGGGCGCACCCCATTGAAAATCCGTGGTCTTCTGCAAAATGTAAAGGCATACGAGCAGCTTACCATAGAAGCCGCTGTGACCGGGCAATACGACAAAGCGCTTATGGCACTCACCATACACCCCTTAGTAGACTCCGCCACTGTTGCCAGACAGATCCTCGACGATATTCTTTCGGAAAACAGGGAATATCTGCCTCAGTTCAATCACTGACTCATCTGGTCAAGCAACGTGATCTTCGTATCATAGAGTTTACTGGAAAGATCAACATGTACCCTGTGCGGATTCACCAGACGTCTCGTCTCGTCCCACAGGGTATTCTGCTCCTCCTGACAGTACGCCCGGATATCCATCACCTTGGGGGATGTGTAACAGCACTCGCCGTTTTTAAAAATCGGCGCCATCAACTCGCGCAGCCGGTAACTCCCCGCCGGGAGCTTCGTCTTTTTCCACGGCTCCAGCGGATCGAAAAGCAGAAGCGCTTCACTCTCGTCATAGACCTCCTCCGCCAGACAAATCAGATCGGCCTTTATTTTTCCGCTCTCCCTGTCATAGACGCGGTAGATTGTCTTATTGCCGGGATTCGTTACTTTCTCCGTGTTCTCGGAGAGCTTAATCTTCGGAATAAACTTTCCGTCCTGCCCCATAATTGCCGCCAGCTTATAAACGCCTCCGAAAGAAGGGCAGTCCTTCGACGTAATCAGATGGGTGCCCACGCCCCATGAAGTGATTTTCGCACCCTGATCCTTTAAGCTCTGGATCAGGAACTCATCCAGATCGTTGGAGGCGGATATCACTGCATCGGGAAATCCCGCTTCATCCAGCATTTTTCTCGCCTCCTTGGAGAGATACGCAAGGTCGCCGCTGTCCAGACGGATGCCGTAAAAGCTTAATGGAATCCCGGCTTCCCTCATCTCCGTGAAGACGCGGATCGCATTCGGCACGCCGGATTTCAGGGTATCGTATGTATCCACCAGCAAAATACAGGCGGACGGATACATATCCGCATAAGTCCGAAAAGCCGTGTATTCATCCGGGAAACTCATAATCCAGCTGTGGGCATGGGTGCCCTTAACCGGCACATCAAAAAGCTGTCCGCAGAGCACATTGGAGGTGCCCACGCAGCCGCCGATGACCGCCGCCCTTGCGCCGTAGGTGCCCGCATCCGGCCCCTGCGCACGGCGGAGTCCGAATTCCATCACCCCGTCGCCCTGCGCCGCGTAGCACACCCGCGCCGCCTTTGTGGCGATCAGGCTCTGGTGGTTGATGATATTTAAGATCGCCGTCTCCACAAGCTGCGCCTGCATAATCGGCGCAATCACTTTTATAAGCGGTTCTCTGGGAAAAACCACCGTCCCCTCAGGAATCGCATAGACATCCCCCGTAAAACGAAAATCCGCCAGATAATCCAGAAAATCCTGCCCAAAAATACCCAGCTCTGCCAGATAGTCGATATCCTCTTTTTCAAAGCGAAGCTCCCTGATATACTGAATGAGCTGTTCTACGCCTGCCATAACGGCAAAACCGCCGTCACAAGGGTTGTTTCTGTAAAAGGCGTCAAAAATAACCGTCTCATTGCGGTCCTTATTCTTAAAATACCCCTGCATCATCGTCAGCTCATACAGATCGGTGAGCAGCGTCAGATTTTGTCTGTCCATAGGTTCCCCCTCCTTTCCCAATATTCTATGGAATTAACGTCTATTTTGCAATAATATTTATTATCTACGCTTAACCAAATCAACAACTTATTATCATCTATCCATGAACTCGCATAGTGAATTCAGTTTTTCAATAATATAATTCATTCTTAACTCATTAAAATTTTTATCTACCATGTCCACCAGTTTTTTGCAAAGCTCTTTTGGCAACCGCGTCTGCATATACACAAAGCTTTTCATTTCATCATAATGCATATTTTTTTCAATCATATAAGAACATATCCCGTCCTGTGCATTCAAAAAATCTGCAAACGAGTTTCCATTGTCAAAATGATATTTCTCATATTCCTGCATAATATTGGGGTGAAACCGCAAAACAGCACAATTAAACACTTGCTCCATAATTTCACACGCCTCCTGAGAATTTACCGCTCCTAACGCTCGCAAAGGTGCAAAGGCATAAAAGACCCATAGCGCATCATCTATATATTTTTTCAAATTCTTATATAATAGATCATTATCTATTTTTTTCTCTACCTTTTGTAAGTGAGAAACCTGATTGTCCTTTATTTCTTCCATACAGCTCTGTAGTAAATCCTCTATACAGTCTTTACACTTATGGTCCAGTTCAACACTTTCGTTCTTTAAATACGCATCCAGCTTTGTTTTCCAATCTTCTCCCAGATTTTCTATTAATGTCTTTAAATTATCCATACTCGTTTTCATGATCCATCCTCCCTATCCCCACATTCCTTACTATGCAAGTTTCTTACTAAACTCAACAATACTTCCAAACCCCGTCTGCTCTTCTAAATACTTTTTTCCCTCTTTATTCGGCGCCATAACATAGTCCACTCTACACTCCCTCCCCCATTCAGCCATCTCTGTTTTGCGATTTTG
Organism: uncultured Lachnospiraceae bacterium; assembly: GCA_947176065.1. Lineage (GTDB taxonomy): Bacteria > Bacillota > Clostridia > Lachnospirales > Lachnospiraceae > UBA3282. Next base: position 59,636 of record CAMWPB010000003.1, read on the forward strand.
TTTTATACTCCTTGCCGCCATTACATAATCAAAGTATACTTCTTTCTCCCGATTACGTGTTTCAATCTCAGGCAACAGCCCCGGCATACAACGCATTACATATTGATATGCCGCGGGCGTTATGGAATAGAGCTTATATTTACTGACTTCTTCAACCCGAATTGTCGGTACAGACGTAGCGTTCATCTGTTTAATAACAGCAGTCAGACCACTCACCGACACCCCAATTGCACAGGCGAGATCCTTATGGAGCATAGTTCCTCTTTTTACCAAAGACGCCAAAATTGCATTCTTATATCTTGTCTTTATCTGCTGCATCTCATTCTGAATGGTTAATTTTTGTAAATACATCTGCTCTACATCCAACAGAGCATTGACATATCCTATATTTACCAGTGTACTTTTTTCCTCGGGAGGTACGTTCGACTCCTCCAGATATCCTTGTGCAGAATACCGCATCTGCTTACATTCCTGCTGTATTTTTTCAAGTTCACCAAATGCCGCCTTAACAATAAATTCAACTAATATTCGGGAAAGCCCCTGTGTTTTTCTTCGCATTTCCTCTTGGTCTGCTTTAAAAAAATTTATAGCATATTTTTCCTTGTACATTCTCGCACCCTCCATTTCTTTCCTGTGAATGCCATCTTGAAGCTCTCTCTTCATTGATTTACGCACATTTTTTATGAATACTTTCGATATGAAATTTTTGATCTTTATATATAATCATAATATCAAAATAACATATCCCTCTCGGGCACTCACCCATACATTCCCAATCCATAGCTCTGATTTGAAATTCCTCATCAGAACAGGGAATCTGGACAAACCCAAGAGGCAGCGCAATCTGTCCGTTTCTCGAAACAGCCTTCGCCGAACAAGTATTAATATATAACTGCAAAAGTCTGGCCGCCGTTCCTTTCAATAAAGTATCATGGAATGCCGAAACACCCGGTGAAAACGAAGCACAAATAATTGTATCAACCAAAACCGCATTTACAATCAGGCGGTAAAAATCCGGATCCAACAGTTCTGCGCAAATAGGAAAAGCCACCAGTCCAAGTTCTTTCGTGATTAGCAAATGTACCTGCCTGTCAAACAAAAGATCCTCTCTCTCTGCCCTTCCATCTCTTGTAATCAAAATAGCCGGAGATGTTTTTTTATGACGCAGACATTCCACTCCACCCGGTCCCAAAACAACAAGCACATTTGCCCCATCTGCACAAATTGTCGGTGCTATTACAAAGGTACAAACCTCAGGTTGCTCGCGCATTTTTCTTTTGATACCGCTAAGAGCCTCCTCCGTTCCCAGCGCCTCCGGGAAGACAATAATACCATACTCTTCCGAAAACATTTGATCAAACACCCTCAATACACGTTCCGTCACTTTTTCTCCATTTCTTAGTCCCTCCACGCCAACCGTATATCCTACTGCCAGATCCCGCTCCTCCGTCTTTAGCTCCGCATCATCCATTACCGGTGCAAGCGCCACCCGTAAACTCCAACCATCTTCCATCGGATGCAAAACTCCACTGTCATTCCAATAATGCATTACAATTTCAAAAGGCTGAACATCCTCCGTCCTCACCATCATATAGTTTGTAAAGCTTGCATTAAACCGCCTTTCCCTATTACGCTCGGATTTATCTATATCCCACAACGGTCTGATACGAGGATATATTGCAATGCCTGTTTCTCCCGCATTCCCATTCAAAGGCTGCAAATCGTAAATTACCCCTCGATTTTGCCAGTCGGAATACATGTCCATTCTTTTTTCAACTTCAATAATCAATCTGAAAACATCTCCTTTTTCCTCCTGTTTTTCCAGCTTTTCCATTTCGCCATTCAGATAGGAGATATCTTTATCATCTAGTCTATATTCGTTAGCAGACGCATTTAGAATTATCGCAAGAAAATTCCTGTATGTATTGATTATCCTCCCAACATGCTTCTCATCTGCAGTTACCCATTGAATTGCATAGTGTCTTTCTTCTTCCTTTGTAAAAACCGAACATAAATATGCTAACACATCAAAAACCGTACATTTTTCAGCAAAGACCATTGAAACACACCTTCTTTCTTGCATACATTATAACATTTCCGCTCCAAAACATCAACAATATTGTTCATTTATTATTCATTTTATGTTCGCTCAATTTAAAAAGAGAGCCGTCCTCTCCACGGCTCTCTGCATATCCCTCCATATCTTACTGCTCCATCTGTCTGCCAAGAAAACCGGCTGCCGACTGGATCAGCTTCTGCTCCACCTCGCCCATCTTGGACTTGTGATCCATCTCCACCAGAATCACAGAGCCGATCACGTCACCCTCGCAGATAATGGGGCTGATGGCCTCATGGCTGAAATCATCCCCTTCCAGGCTGACCTGAATAAAATTTCTGTCTCCCTTGGTCGCCACCACACTCTCTCTGTGGTCAATTTTTTCCTCCAGTTCCCTGCTGATGGACTTACCCAGCAGATTCTTCATACCGCCCGACACTGCTATAAACTGGTCCCTGTCCGTAATCAGCGCGATATGGCCGGATACCTGTGCCATACTCTCCGCATACTGTTTGGCAAAAGTACCCATTTCACCGATGGGCGAATATTTTTTTAAAATGATCTCGCCTTCCCTGTCCGTATATATTTCCAGCGGGTCCGCCTCCCTGATCCGCAGGGTCCTGCGGATTTCCTTGGGGATCACAATACGTCCCAGATCATCTATTCTTCTGACTATTCCTGTTGCTTTCATATGCTATAACCTCCATCTACAAATCGTAGTTATTTTATTTTTATGTTTTACTATTATTTGTAGCGAAGGAAATTATATACATTCAGTTACGCTTCAATTATATTGGTTACTGCAATCTGAAGAATAAGGTATTTTCGTCTGTATTGGCAAAATTATCAGGTCTGACCCCTCTATTTTTATAATCACTTAAATATAACAGACCACCATCATATCCTTTCGGGTAGAGGAAGTCAAATTTTAAAGTACATGTGAGTGAGGAATTGCCTTCTGCATCCTCTACCCAGCCGGTATTGCTCTCTGTCAATATTGCCCTGCACTCTGTATAATCCTGCCCTTTCCAGCTAACGGTATGTGTCGCCTCGTTATCCCAGTCAGGCTCATACTCACCATACTCACCATCTCCCTGGCCACCTTCCTCATCTTTTATATAATAGCTATCATAGCCATAAAACACATTCCCTCCCTCATCTGGTGTATCATATTCAATCTGCATTTCCACGGTTTTCCATTCATATCCCTCTTTTCCTTCATGTGTTTCATCAGAATCAAATACCTGATAATCCGTCACGGTTGCCCGTGCTGTAATTCTGGCGTCTAAGTCTATACCAGCATTTTTCTCGAAAGCGGTCAAAAATACCTCTGTTAAATTTTCAAAATTACCTGTTACGCCAAATCCTTCACTAAACTGACGCATCAAATTTTCTTCCGTAACTGCAACCATTTCCCCGTCAATCTCAAAGGAGTCTACGTCTCCATACACTCCCTCCATAAAAAAATCCGTAAAGTCTGCATAATCTCCTTCTACGCCAAACCTCTCCTTGAAATCGTCAAGAATCATATCTATATACTCTTGTCTGGTATGAAGAGCGGTACTATAGTCATAAGTTTCACCCACTTCCATAAACTGTCCCTTTACCCCAAGTTCCTCAAAAGCAGGCGCCAGCACATCTCCTACCGTTTCTCCGCATACAGAGCAGGCTGCCGCTTCCCAATAGGTGGCCTCTGACAGGGCATGTCCTAACGCTTCCCCCTCTGTCTCCCCGCATACACTGCAAGTCTTTGGTGCTGTACAGGTGGCTTCCTCCCATGTATGCCCTGACACTTCTCCTTCTGTCTCCCCGCACTTACTACAGGTTTTCGGCTCTGTACAGGTGGCTTCCTGCCAGTCATGAGACAGGCAGCACCCTGTCATCATAAATACAAGCGATACCGCCAACATACCCGTTACAATTTTCTTTCGCATATCAGGTTCTCCTCTTTCATTGTAATATTCTTGATTGTGAATTATCGGATATTATGGATTTTTTGCCAGATAAAGAAAGGGAAAACAAGATTGAATGAATTCCTGATGCAAACCCGGCGCAATCATGGTATACTTTTGTTATTAAATTCAGATGCGCAAATAGCGAATAAAATAAAGAAACGGAGGCATGAAACTATGGCACATCAAAATTTATCCGCTGCAGAGGCAATTGCAAAGCTGAAAGAAGGAAACGAGCGTTATCTGACCGTTTCCAGCAATCCGGGAGACGTATCTCCGCAGATCAGGCAGAAAACCTGTGACGAGGGGCAGACCCCCTACGCAATCGTTATTACCTGCTCGGATTCCAGAGTCATCCCTGAGAGTATCTTCACCGCAGGCATCGGCGAACTGTTCACCATCCGCGTAGCCGGAAATGTGATGGATAATCACCAGCTCGGAAGCGTTGAATATGCCGCCGATCATCTTGGCACAAATCTGGTGGTCGTTCTGGGACATACCCACTGCGGCGCTGTGGGAGCCGCTGTAAGCAGCGATCCAAGCGGATTTGTAAAGTACATAACCGATGAAATCAAAAAAGCAATCGGAGATGAGAAGGATGAGTTGAAGGCGAGCTGCCTGAACGTGGAGAGAAGCGTTTCTATCATTAAAGAGAAATTAAATCTCACAGATGAATCCTCCCTCAAGGTATGCGGCGCGATTTATCATATCGACAGCGGCAAGGTTGAATTTTTGGACTAAACAGAACAGGAAAAGGAAAGCGGCTGCCGTCCCTGTACCAAACGGTTGCCGCTTTCCTTTATGAAATTTTCCAAACTACCGCTGCACTCTCGCGCCCACTCCGCCCATGACAGCCTCCACTTCCTTCTTACTTGCCATCGTGGTATCTCCCGGTGTCGTCATCGCCAGAGCGCCATGAGCTGCGCCGTAATTGACGGCCATCTCCGCATCCTTTGTCGTCATCAACCCATAAATCAATCCCGAAGCAAAGGAATCACCACCGCCCACACGATCCAAAATTTCCAACCTCTCATAATCCTTTGCCTTATAAATCCTACCGTCCGCCCAACAGATTGCGCTCCAGTCATTTACCGTGGCCGTCTTTACCTGCCTGAGTGTCGTAGCGACAGCTTTGAAGTTCGGATATTGTTCTACCGCGCGACGTATCATTTTTCGATATCCTTCCAGATTTAACTCCCTTAAATTTTCATCGTTTCCTTCTACCTCTAAACCCAGACACGCCGTGAAATCTTCCTCGTTTCCAATCATAACATCCACATACTTCGCAATCTCCCTGTTTACCTCTCTTGCCTTCTCCTTACCACCGATGGCGCTCCACATGGAAGGACGGTAGTTCAGATCATATGAAACAATTGTCCCGTACTTCTTGGCTGTTCGGATCGCCGCAAGCACAGTCTCGCAGGACTGTTCGGAAAGTGCCGCATAAATACCTCCCGTATGCAGCCAGCGCACTCCAAGCTCCCCGAATATATATTCCAGATTCAATTCCTCCGGCGTCACCTTCGAGATTGCCGTGTTTGCCCGGTCGGAGCACCCCACCGCTCCCCGTATGCCGAATCCTCTTTCCGTAAAATTCAACCCATTACGGCAAACACGGCCAATTCCGTCAGTATCCATCCATTTTATCAGCGAAGTATCCACGCCTCCCTGCAAAATGAGATCCTCAAGCAGCCTCCCCACTTCATTATCTGCAAATGCCGTGATAACAGCCGTATCCATCTGAAAACACTTTCTAAGTCCCCGTATCACATTATACTCACCGCCGCCCTCCCAGACACAAAAGTTTCTGGCCGTTCGTATCCTTCCCTCCCCGGGATCAAAACGCAGCATGACCTCTCCCAAAGACACGGCATCATATTTACAGTCGCTCTTCGGTTTTATCTGCAATTCCATTTTATCGGATGCCTTTGCGGCCATTTCACGAATTTCTACATATCCGGGTTCAAGATTCCTCATCTTTGTTACTGCTTTTCTCGTCACTTTCTCAATCTCATCGAACTTCCCGGCCTTTATCAGTTCTTTATTTACCATCCAGCTGCCACCGCAGGCGATGACCTTATCAAAAGCAAAGTACTCCATCATATTTTCTTCATTGATTCCTCCCGTGGGCATAAATTTCATTTGCCCGTAGGGTGCACTCATCGCCTTTAACATAGCAAGGCCGCCCGCTTGCTCTGCCGGAAAAAATTTCACCACCTCAAGGCCCATTTCAAGCGCCGCTTCCACATTGCTTGGACTGGAGACGCCGGGGAGCACAGGCAGATTTTTTTCCAGACAGTGTGACACCACTTTCGGATTAAAGCCCGGGCTTACGATAAATTTAGCGCCCGCACGCTCTGCCCGGTCCACCTGCTCCGTGGTCAGAACTGTCCCCGCCCCCACCAGCATTTCGGGAAACGCCGCGGCTATTTTACGGATAGACTCCTCCGCCGCTGCAGTTCTAAAGGTAACCTCTGCACAGGGAATACCGCCGTTACACAGCGCTTTTGCCAGAGGTTCGGCATCCTTTGCGTCATCCAGCGCAATCACCGGTACAATACCTATCTTACTGATCTCCTCTATAATCGGATTCATCTGCTTACTCCTTTTCTTTTCCTGCTTTTAACTGTTTACTGCGGCTGCTTGCCGATATAAGCGAGAATACCGCCATCTACATACAGCACATGGCCGTTGACAAAATCAGATGCCTCAGAAGCCAGAAATACCGCTGGGCCCTGCAGATCCTCCGTAACGCCCCAGCGTGCCGCCGGTGTCTTTGCAATAATGAACTGATCGAAAGGATGTCTGCTGCCGTCAGGCTGCTTCTCTCTGAGGGGCGCTGTCTGCGGTGTCGCAATATAGCCGGGTCCAATACCGTTACACTGGATATTAAATTCTCCGTACTCCGAGGCGATATTTCTTGTCAGCATCTTAAGCCCGCCCTTAGCCGCCGCATACGCGGACACCGTCTCACGCCCCAGCTCGCTCATCATAGAACATATGTTGATGATTTTTCCGTGTCCCTTTTTGATCATACCGGGAATCACGGTTTTTGCCACAATAAAGGGCGCATTCAGATCCACATCTATCACCTGCCGGAACTCCGCCGCCGTCATCTCGCACATGGGAATCCTCTTGATGATACCTGCGTTATTTACCAGAATGTCAATACCGCCCACTTCTTTCTCCACCTGTGCCACCAGCACCTGTACCTGCTCCTCATTGGTCACGTCGCACACATAGCCATGCGCCTTGATTCCTTTCTCCTCATAAGCCGCCAGACCTTTATCCACCAATTCCTGTTTGATATCGTTAAATACGATGGTTGCTCCCGCCGCCGCATACGCACTGGCAATCGCAAAGCCGATCCCGTAAGAAGCGCCTGTGATAAGCGCCACCTTTCCCTCCAGCGAAAACCGTTTCATAAAATCACTCATACCTGTTTCTCCTTTCCTGTATCCGTCTGTGCCATATCTCTGTTATCGCAAATCCTTCATCGCCACGGCATCCATATCGTCAAAAGCCTGGTTTTCTCCCACCATGCCCCAGATAAACGTGTATGCCCTTGTTCCGCTGCCCGCGTGAATCGACCAGCTTGGCGAAATCACCGCCTCCTCATTCCTCATAACGATATGCCTGGTCTCGTCAGGTTCTCCCATATAATGCATCACAAAGGCATCCTCCGGCATCTCAAAATAGAGATAAACCTCCATCCGCCTGTCATGGGTATGGCATGGCATGGTATTCCATACGCTGCCCGGTTTTAATCCCGTCATGCCCATCACAAGCTGGCAGCTCTCCACCTGACCCGGCAAAATATATTTACAGATCACTCTATGGTTAGAATCCTCCAAAGAACCAAGCTCCACCTTATTCTCCTCTTTGATAACCACTACGCCCTCTCCGGCTTCCCCCTCGGGTCTGATCAGTACCGTCGGATATACTTTGTGTGCCGGCGCGCTGTTTATGTAAAATTTAGCCGGATTCTTTCCGTCTTTGCTCGCAAAACGGATATCTTTTGATCCCATGCCGATGTACATACCGTCCTTATAACCAAGCTCATAAGTCTTTCCGTCTACGGTGACAACACCTGCCCCGCCAATATTGATCACGCCCATCTCCCGTCTCTGAAGAAAATATTTCGCCCGCAGTTCGTCTCCTGCCATAAGCGCTAATTCTTTCATAACAGGTGTCGCCGCCCCTGTTATGATACGGTCAATATGGCTGTACACAAGCTTAATCTCGTCCGCTGCAAACAAGTTCTGAATCAGGAATTCCTCCCGAAGCCGTTCTGTCGTGTAATGCTTCACGTCCTTCGGTGAAGCCGCTGTTCTGAGTTCCATAACAAATCCCTTCCTCTCTTCGAAAATTCTTTATTATCATCCATTTTCATGGTATTCCATGACTGCTTTCTCAGGGATTCCGTCCATACACCTCAATCTGGCTGAGCGCCGGAAACGGCGACGGGTCATCCGCTTTTATCAGATCATAGAGCCTCACCCAGATAATCCGCTTTTTTTCAAAGCATATTTCATGTGGACGAATGCTCTTTTCCAAATCCCACACAAGCACGGAGCCATCGGAAAATTCCAGCTTTACCTGCCTCCACCAGTTATCGTGCGGAAAATCCGCTCGGGTATAAAGCCGGATTTTATCCGTCTCCACTTCTCTTCCGAAATCCACCTTCATCTCTGCATCATCCTGCATGTTAATTCCCCATGACGCATATGGCCATTCTCCATGCCCCCGATTCTCACAAACACCGTCTATGGCATTGCGCGCCGCAAATACCGACTCTCCTCTGGTCTCCACATTTGCGGTTGCATGAGGAAAGCATTCCGTATCTCCGTGCCGGTCATATACATTAAGCGCAAGGTTCCTGTATGCACCAATTTCCTCCTGTTCCGCCGTCCTCACATACAGATAATGCTTTTCCCCGTAAAAAGCTTTGGGGGAATACGGAATCCGTCTTTCCCCGAAAGGCACCTCATAAACGGTCTTTCCCTCTCTGAGATAGCAAAACGCTGCTCCCAGGGCGTCGTCGGCCTGCCAGACTACATAGACATCCTTCTTCGAAGCCTCTATCTCTATGCGGTCTCCTTCGCAATAGGATCGGTCGTATACCAGACCTGCATAGTCCTCCCCTACGCTTTCGCAGAGTATTTCATTTTCCTTATTGATGATTCTTAATGTATAGGAAACCATTCCCCACCTCCTCACTTTTCCCTTATCTTTGCCGTTACTTCTGTCTCGATCTCGCTCCTGCCGCATGGAATCCGATATCGGATAGCCGGTATTCTGGTCATGGCATGGAGCAGATTGGTGTTACACGCCGTCATAATAATCTCCCCGGTGCCTTCTCCCTTTACCCGTTTGACCAGACAGCTACTATAACAGTTGGCAAGCAGCGCCATATCTTCCACCGCCCGCTGCACCTCTCCATCGACATCAATTTCCACCGCGAACCCGCCATCATAAGCCTCGCATTCTCTGCCGCTCACGATACTGTGTCTGCGGATATGCCCTTCTTTTGTTGGGGTAATCGTCGTAGTGACATGAATCCCTTCACAGGGATTCCACTCCGACACCACCTCCGTCCCCGTCACCTGAAACCGCTCGCAGATTCTTCGCGGATACACATAGCCGCCCACAACAAACGCAAGCATACTGTCCGCCGCAGCCTCAGTAATTTCAAAATTTGACTTGGCTGCGCTGAATGCGAACCGGGTGTCATAAGCAAATTTTCCGTACTTTGCCGGACTCTGACCGTGCCCGTAGGGACTGTAATTCCCCGGAACATAGGCCGTGACATGCCCCGGATAACGGCGAATCAGCATATCCGCCCGGGGCAGCGCTTTCTGTTCCTCAAGCTGCGGCAGCGGCTCTGCCTCCGCTTTCCAGAAAGGATGCCCGTCAGGCAGCATCAGCACCGCGAAGGTTTTGAGCGACCAGTATGCGGAACCTGGCCCGTTATAATTCTCCGCCATAATGAGATTGGAATAGCCGTAACCTATGGTCAGAATGTCGTCCCTGTCAAAGATAGGTCTCCTCATCCAGTCGCTCAAATGTCTCACGATCAGCCCTTTCATCACGCCCACAGGAAAAGGTTCCACTCCGGCCATCAGACAGGCCGAAAAAAAACTCACCTGCGCAAAACGATATGTAAGTGATCTGCCAAAGGGCAGCGCAGCTCCCTCCTCATCAAACCAATAGATAAACTGTCTGCCGAAAAGCACAGCCCTCTCCCTGTAATTTCTGCACCGTATCGGATCTTCCTTTTCCATTATCTTCGCATAAAATAAACTATAAAAATGAATGGCAAAGGACACATAATAATCCTTCTGCCCGGAATCACCGTCCTGATACCAGCCATCTCCCAGATAAAAACTGTCAGCGCCTTGCAGATACTGTTCCATCTTATCGGCGTCGTATGGCCTCCCCAGATTTTTAAGCGCCAGGTTCACCAACACCGCAAACAAAACCCAGTTGCAGACCGGCAATTCATACTGATTGATCCCGTAAAGCCAGTCACACAGATTATTTTTTTCTGCCTCTGCAAGAGGCTCCCACAGCTTTTCGGGTGCAAGAATCAATCCGTAGGATATGGCCGCCATCTCCACGAAGCGTTGGTCAAAGGCATGAAAGCCGCCCCAATACTCCTTCCCGCACGGGTTCGTTCCTGCCACAAGCCCCTTTCTGTAAATTTCCTCAAATTCCGGCGCGCTTCCGCCCCCGGCCCAGAAAGGCACCAGTCCCCACAGCGGCCTTGAGAAAGCCTCCAGACGAATCGCCTTCTGATCATAGTTGGTAGCCGTCACCCCAAGCAGAAGCTCCGCCCTCTCCTTACTGTAATATGGCAGCAGCGGACGCAGAAGCTCCATAAGCAGTTCTCTGAAATCAGCCTTATCCCTCAGCTTTCCTTCCCATTCTCTTCTCATCCCACTCTCTCCTCTTCCGATTACGGAGACTACCAATACAACACCCAGTCCTTGTGCAGTCTGGTCAGCGCCTCCATATAAAAATAATCTCCCCATGAATTACACTCATCTACCCCATAGTGATTACAGGTATTATAAGGGGAGTGATTAGAATAGGTACTGTGCAGCACCAGTCCGTTCGACTCCTTTTCATCCCAGACCGCATAATAGTCGTAGAGCGACTTCATCATCTGTCCGGCATATCTTTTGTAGACCGCCGCATCTGCCGCATCCATGGCTTTTATCATCTCCAGCATCCCACAGGCGGCAATCGATGCCGAGGAGGAGTCTCTTGGCTGGTCGTCCCCGTCCGTAAATTCCAGATCCCAGAAGGGCACCATATCCTTTGGCAAATGCTCCAGATAGTACTGTGCCACACCCTTAAAAACAGCAATGTATTCTTCCCTGCGCGTATACTTATAAGCCAGCGCGCATCCGTATATCCCCCATGCCTGTCCTCTGGCCCAGGCGGAACCGTCACGGTACCCCTGACAAGTAGCTCCGTGATCCGGCGCCCCCGTCTTCATATCAAAGAAAAAGGTATGCCAGGTGGAAAAATCCTCCCGGATCACATTAGCGATCGCCGTGTGAATATGTTTTTCCGCTATATCCCGGTATTTATGATCTCCCGTCTCCTCCGACGCCCAGTACAGCAGCGGCAGGTTGAGCAGGCAGTCGATAATCAGCCTGTAATTTTCCGGCGCATCCATGGGTCCCCAGGCTTGAATAAACTCTCCCACAGGATGGTATCTGGTAATTAGCTGATCCGCCGCCTTGATGGCCGCCTCCCTGCCTTTTTCGCTGCCAACCAGCTTATAGCCCGCCACACAGGAAGGCGAATACAGAAATCCCATGTCGTGATGCTCCACCTCAATCTTGTTTTCGATGCGGCGCAGAAAGCTTTCTACCTGAATCTCTCCCGACTCCCGAAGCCGGTCTGCCGAACTACCACCCCGCTCTTTTTCATATTCATATGCCAGCCAGATTTCACCTGTCCAGAATCCCGTCGTCCAGTAATTATTTTCGATGGGCTCATAAAATCCGTTTTCGCTGTAGGCCTTCTGAAACTTATCAGTAAAAATATCCAGATTCCTTACCACCTGTCCGGTGCAAAACCGTAATGCCTGTTCCACTTCCTCCCCGGTGATTACCGGCATCGTTTCAAACAACATACGCTCTCCTTCCGTTCCATTCCCTTCTCTTCGTTTTCCCTGTCAACCTTTTAAACCCGTGGACGCCACGCCTTCCACAAAGTACTTTTGCAGGCATAAGAATACGATGATAACCGGCACGAGTGAAACAACGGAACCCGCCATAATCAATCCGTATTCAGCGGAATACTGGCCGATAAACATTTTTAATCCGAGCTGGATTGTCTTTTTCGTCTCGGTTCGCAAATAGATTAAAGGCCCCAGATAGTCATTCCATGTATTCACAAAAGTAAAGATCGTAAGTGTCGAAAGCGCCGGCTTCGAAAGCGGCAGCATAATTTTCGCATAAATCCGGTACTCACTCATTCCGTCTATTCTGGCCGCTTCACAGAGATCATTCGGTATCCCTTCATAAAACTGCTTCATCAGAAAAACGCCGAAAGCCGAGAACGCCTGCAGGCAGATCATCGCCAAAAGCTTGTCGTTCAGCCCCATACTTCTCATCATAATGAACTGCGGCACCATGTACACCTGCCAGGGCATCGCAATAGTCGCTATGTACGCCAGAAACAGTTTGTTCTTATGTTTAAAATCCAGTTTCGCAAAGGAATACGCTGCAAAACTTGAGGTGAGAAGCTGCAGCAGCGTTACTACAATCGTAAGCACTACCGTATTCTGCACGAATTTTAAAAGCGGTATTTTTGTCCAGATTTTTACATAGTTATCCCATTTCGGCTGCTTCGGAATCCACACGAACGGATCCATCACAAAAACTTCCCGGTTGGATTTAATCGAAGCGGACAACATCCACAAAAAGGGAAGAATCATACATATCGTAATCAACAGCAGAATTGCATAGAGAAATATTTTCCCGATGATCTCATTTTTTCTTTTGGATTTATATTTTTTATTGGTCGCATTATCATTTATGCCGTTCATTTCGCTTCCTCCTTCCCTATGCTTCTAACTTTTTTTCATATCTGAACTGGATCAGCGTAACGATAAGCACCATTACAAACAGCACCATAGCGATCGCGCTGGAATATCCCAGATCCCAGTAGTTAAACGCATTCTGATAAATATAGTAGACGAGAACGGTAGCCGACGTACTCAGTTTCCCATCTCCTCCGCCCGCCAGCATAACCGCTATATCATATACTTTAAAACAATTAATTGTCAGCATGACAACCACGAAGAATGTTGTTGAGCGAAGCTGCGGCCAGGTAATATAGCAAAACTTCTGCCATGTATTCGCACCGTCCAGACTTCCCGCCTCATACAGTTCTGCGGAAATACCCTGCAGACCTGCCAGATAGATCACCATGTAATACCCCATATATTTCCACACACTGAACAGCACTAAAGTCACCAGTACCAGACTACCGCTGAACCATTTTGGCAGCTGATCCTGCGGCACGCTAAATACTTTATACAGGATATAGTTCACCGGACCCTTGGAAGGATGGAAAATCATACTCCATACCGCCGTGATCGCCGCCAGCGAAGCCACATACGGGAAAAAAGCCACTGTCCGGAAAAACCCCCGCGCGCGAATCTTCTGGTTCAATACAATTGCCAATGCCAGAGACGCAATCATGGTGAGAGGAACCGTACCCAGCACATAAAGGATCGTATTCTTAAGCGCCGCCAGGAAAAAAGTATCTGTCGGCATTCTCTTAAAATTATCGAATCCCACAAAACTGATGGCATTACTGCCGTCCCAGTTCATAAATGCCAAAAGGAATGCGAACACAATAGGAACCAGCGTAAATACGGCGAAACCGATAAAGTTGGGAGCAATGAAGGAATATGCCACGAGATCTCTTTTGGTCTCCCGGCTTATCCTTCTGTTATTCCTGGTCGCTGTCAGTTTTCTTTGTATAGAATCCCTTTTTACAATTAATTTTTTCTTTTTTTCAATATCAGCCTCCGCCCGGATCTGCCGCATCAGCTCGGCGGCCTCCGTCTCCAGTCTCTGCATCAGCGCAGCCTTTTTTTCATCCATCCGCCTTTGACTCCTTTCCCTGTTTTTGAGTGAAAAAGGGCTGGCTGCGCAGCAGCCAGCCCTTTTAAGACTTCTCTTATAGATCATCTATTACTTACTGTGCCAGTATCTTCTCCACTTCTGTATTCATAGAGGCAATACCATCATCAATAGACACTTCCCGATTCATAATTGACTTATGATAGGTATCAAGAATGTCATTCACTTCAGAAACCTTCTCTGCATATGGAACCTCCAGATACAGATTGGATACGCTCAGCGCTTCTCTGCTGGCTTCATCCGTCGGAAATCCGTCCAATCCGGCAATGATCTCAGAAATCTCATCATTCATGAGCGCCGGGAAGTTACCTGTAGCCGCCATAACAGCCGCTCCCTCCGGTCCGGATACCCACTCCACAAAATCAAACGCTGCATCCTTCTGATCCGATACGCCTGCCACAGCAAGACCCGTGATTGTGCCCAGTGTTGAGCCGGGCTCAACACCTTCCGCATGAGGATATTTTACAATGCCCCAGTTGCCACACAAAGATGTATCATACTCGCCGCTTGCCAGGCTTGCAATCAAGGTTGAGATATACCAGGAGCCCATGTTCAGCATCGCTACATCGCCGCCGGAGAATGCTGCGGAATAATGCAGTCCTTCCGCGCTCAGATCCGCATAGTTTCTGCAAATGGAATCATCTTCCTGTTTCAGTACCATCTCATAGTATGGCCTAAAGAAATCATAGTTGCCATCCATAACGGTATGCTTGCCGTCGAGTACGCCGAAGAGTTGGACCGCACTTCTCCATGTGTGATAATGTGTACCGTATACCTGAGAGCCGAAGGTAGGATCAGCCAGCTTTCTTGCCAGTTCATCATACTGTTCGAAGGTCATATCGTTCGTCGGATAATCTACACCCGCCGCATCGAAAATATCTTTGTTGTAGAACACTACCCAGAAATCATTTCTGAAAGGCAGTTCGTAAAGATTACCGTCTACCCTCACCTGACTGTCCACGCCACCGTATAAAGAAAGATCAATTCCAGCATCTGCAATGTAACTGTCGAGGGGTTCCAGTGTATTTTTGGATACCAGCGTCGCATAACCCGGCACATCCTTGATCGTAACTACATCGAAGTCTGAACCGCTGCCCGAAAGCTCCGTTGCCAGTACCGTCATATAGTCGGTCGCACCCAGATCTGTCATTTCCACCGTCACACCGGGATGCGTTGCCTCGTATCCGTCCTTGATTGCCTGCCAGTAAGGAGTAATATCTTTATCCCAAATCGCCCACTTTAAAGTGATCTCCTCATCTGCCGCTGCCGCCGGTTCCTCTGCGCTTTCCCCCGCATCAGATGTTTCCGCCTCTGTTGGCTCTTCCACAGCCGGCGTCTCTGCCACAGGTCCCTGCGCCGTATTGCCGCCGCATCCCGCCAAGACTGTTGACAGCATAACCGTTGAAAGCATAACGCTTACCAGTCTTCTCTTCATTTTATTTCCTCCCTCTTTTCAGTGATAAATTTGCATCCGGGTTCTTTTAACCCTGCTGCTCTTTCAGTATAGTGTTTTCCTCTCCCGATTAACATGGACAATTTTTAGATTTTATTCATATTTTTTTGCATTCTCAAGAGTTCCTCCGTTTTCATGCACTATTTTTGACTAATCTGTCTTTTTTATCTCACTTTTCCTTTTTCACCCCATTCCTTTTCTCATTAAGAAACAAATATGATATAATGTGCGCATAGGCAATGAGCAATGCATAGACAGAAAATGTATGTTTTCTGTCTGCACTGCAAAGAAAACACAGATCGGTTTTCAGGGGGAATCGCTTTGAAAAAATATTTCCATACCATCCGCGCCCGGATCTTGCTATACACAATCTCCCTGATACTGCTTATCAGCATTATCATTGCTTTTATCAGCTATTATATTGCCTCCACAAATCTCCGGGACAATCTGATCCAGACTACGGAAACCAAGCTCTCTCTTCTTACATCTTCCATAGAATCCAATATCGAGAATGTACGGGGTTTTGTACACTCATGTCAGACCAGCAGCCAGATTCGCCAATTTACCATGAAGGATGACGATTCAGGCAAACATCTCAAAAGAGAGGCACACGATTTTGTTATGAACACTTACAACACTAATGTTGCGTTACGCTCACAGCTCGTCCGAATGGTTATTATCCGGAGCTCCAAAAATGATATCATCCAGGTTGTTGAATCCTCCTTCTCCAGCGCTGCGGTTTCCGCTGCTTCCGTTATGGCCCTGCCCTATTTTGAAACTCTGTATCAGGAGCCCGGTGAGCTTGCGGCAGGCATGGTTCAGGATCCTTTCTCTACCTATAAAAACGTATCAGTTCTTCCCTTTGTAGTGACCATAGATCATCCCTATCAATCTCAGGAATTAGGCTATATATTCACTGAGATTTCCACCTCGGTGATTACCGACCCGCTGCATAATTATCTTACCAATGCGGACAGCCATCTGTATTTCCGTATCGGCGACACACTTTACCGGTATACAGACCAAAGCCTTATCGCCTGTGATCAGGATTTTGAAGTGCTTCAGGATCTATCTGACACAGCGCTCAGCGAATACACGGTTATCCAGAAAGCCCGTAATATGGAGGGCCGTAGCTGCATTTTGATTACCAGACCTTTAAGCGTCAAAGGGCTATATGTTACAGAATGTCTGGATGAACACATGCTGTCCCAAAACATTTTCCAGACCTTCTCTCTGGTGGTCGTCGTTATTCTGAGTTTTGCAACTGCCATCGGCATTTTGTTTTCCCGATTTCTTTCAAAAGCTGTAAACGAGCCTATACAGCAGCTGCAGAAACGTATGAAGCGCATTGAAGCCGGAGATTTTTCCAGAGACTCTTCAACGGAATGGGAACACGAGCTGGGATACATTGGCAAAAACATCAATGATCTCTCCGAAAATGTCCTTTCCCTGATGAATCAGCGGATCGACGATGAACGCCAGAAGAAAGATTATGAATACCGAATGCTGCAAAGCCAGATCAATCCCCATTTTTTATACAATACGCTCAATTCCATTAAATGGATGGCTACTGTACAGAACGCGCCGGGAATTGCCGAAATGACCACCTCCCTGTCCCGATTGCTCAGGGATATTTCAAAAGGAACTGCCAGTCTGATTCCGTTGTCCCATGAAATATCTCTGTTGCAGGATTATTTTACAATCCAGCAGTACCGTTACGGTGGGACAATCACCCTGCATATAGAGGTGGAAGATCCCGCCCTTACCGAAGCCCAGATTATTAAATTTACGCTCCAGCCAATTGTGGAAAACGCAATCTTCCACGGTATAGAGCCAAAGGGAATGGCCGGTTGCGTCTCTATCCGAATCTATCGGCAGGGCGGGTCCAACGTCTGCATAGATGTCAGGGATGACGGCGTCGGTATGGATAAAGAAACCGCCGCGCGGCTGTTAACTCAAGATTCCGCCGCCGATTCCTCCTTTTTTAAGGAAATCGGCATAAGCAATGTCCACAAAAGATTGCAGTATGAATTTGGTAATGCGTACGGACTCCGCGTAGAAAGCAGACTGGGAGAATTTACGACAATCTCAATCCTGCTGCCCTTTATACAAAAGGAGAAGACTTATGATTAACCTTTTAATTGCAGACGACGAGCCTTTAGTACAGGCCGGTATTAAATCCATGATCAACTGGGATTCCTACGACATCAATATCGTAGGAACAGCCACTAACGGCGCGGCCGCCTGGGACATGATACAGAATAACACACCGGAAATTGTTATCACCGATATCAAAATGCCGGTTATGTCCGGTCTTGAACTGGCGCGCAAATGCTACGAAGAGAACCGTACACTGCCTGTATTTATCATCCTTACAAGCTATGAGGAATTTCAGTTTGTCAAAGAAGCGCTCAACTATCAGGTTATCGCCTATCTGGTCAAGCTGGAGCTGACTCAGGAATCCCTGGGGGAAACACTGGAGCGCGCCATCGCCAGGGTATCGGAGCTAAGAAGCGTCTCGCAAACGGGTGAAACCTGTGACCACGGCTTCTTTTTGATAAAGGAACATTTTTTTACACGGCTTGTTTTAAATCTTTTTGAATCGGAACAGCAGTTTCTTTCTCAGGCTCAAAACCTGAATATCAGTTTCGATTACGCTGCCTATGCCTGCAGCTATGTGACGATTGACGACCACCGCCTTTCCAACATGACCTCAGACAAGCAAATAACGCTCTACACCAACAGTTTACAGGTTACCCGCGAGATTATCTCCAAATATATTACCTGCCATGTCCTCTCTCTTGACACCAAGCATTTTTGTATTTTGTTCTTTCTGAGTGATACTCATAAGGAAGATTACCGCAGCGTCGTCGGAACCGCCCTGGCACAGACCTCTTCTATGTTGTTTAACTATTACAACATAAGGCTTTTCTCCACAATCGGTTCAGTTGTCACCATGCCGCTGCAGATTGCTTCTTCCTATCAGGATGCGAAGCAGATTGCCGCGCAGTTAAACAACGATACTCCTGTTTTATTTTTTGAAGACTTTCCCGGCGATGAGCCTCTGAAAAATGTCTTTAATATGTCCCTTTTCAAGCAGGACATCCGCAGGGCTTATGCCGAGTTTGACGAAAAAGCACTTTACGATATTTTTACCAACATTATTGATTTGTTTAAAAATCAGAGTGCGCACTATGTACAGGCTCTTGACGCCGCCGGAAACATCCTCTACCTCTCCCTCTCCCTGCTGAACAATGGGGAACAGATCGTATCCGACATTTTCAGTAATCGGAGTAACGGTTATCGCTCCCTGTATGAGCTGACTAGTGTAGAGCAGATTCTGGATTGGCTTACCGTGTTCCGGGACGGACTCTGTGAGAGCTTTGCCTCTCATAATAAGGATTATAAACACCATATCGTGATAAATGTAAAAAAATATATTCAGGAACATGTCCGTGAAAAACTTAATCTAAACAAAGTTGCCGAGGTATTCAGCATCAGTCCCAATTATCTGAGCGTCCTTTTTTCCAAATATAACGACCTCGGTTTTACCGACTATATCAATCAGAGCAAAGTCGAAGCCGCCATTCATATGATGACGGAGGAGGATCGCAGGGTCTATGAAATTTCTGATCTGCTCGGTTTTGAGAGTGCCTTCTATTTTAGCCGCGTCTTTAAAAAAGTAACCGGTGTTTCACCTCGGGATTATATGAACAACAATGTCTGATTGCTTTATGAAGGAATCTGATATAAGAGTGTTTTGGAGGTATGCTATGTATTATGAAATCGCCGCAGATTTTACCGGCAAACTGCAAGATTATACGCCCAGCGCAGCCGTTACAGACAGATCTGCCTGGGAAAATCTACTGCCGGAATGGCGGAAAGAAAGCGTTCATCTGGGAGAGTTTTTCCTGAAATATACCTATCCTTCACTTTCAGCGATAGACTACATGGATTTCACACGAACCGGAAACCGAATCCGATACGAGGATAAGTTTTTTGCCAGACGGCAGGCTCTGTCCGCTCTGGTTCTGGCTGAATGTGCCGAAGATAAACAACGCTTCCTCGACGATATCGTAAACGGTATTTTTGCCATTTGCGAGGAGAGCGGCTGGCAGCTCCCTGCACACAATTCGTACATTCGTGATACCCCGCAGCTCCCCCTGCCGGACGTTGCCCGGCCTGTGCTGGATCTCTTCTCCTGTGAAACGGGAGCTGTCCTTGCGACTGCCTGTTATCTGCTCCGCGACCGGCTGGACGCATTTTCTCCGTCTGTCGTCAGACGCATTCACCATGAATTAAACCATCGCATTTTCCGCCCCTATCTGGATGAGCATTTCTGGTGGATGGGAGATGGCATACAGCCTATGAATAACTGGACCATCTGGTGCACACAGAATATCCTCCTCTCTGTCTTTATGACAGATACCGATCAACGCCTTCGGAAGCAGGTTCTTCTGAATGCCTGCCAGAGCGTGGACTATTTTTTGAATGAATACGGAAGCGACGGCTGCTGCGATGAGGGTGCACAATATTACCGCCACGCAGGGCTGTGCCTCTTCCATGTAACCGAGCTTTTGAACGCAGTGACAGACCAGGCCTTTATCTCGCTCTATAAAGAACCGAAAATACAAAATATTGCCTCCTATATCCTGCATGTGCATGTGGCCGGAAAATATTATATAAATTTCGCTGACTGCTCCCCTATTGCAGGCAGAGCGGGGACAAGAGAGTTTCTCTTTGCGGAGCGCACACATAATACGAATATGATGCGCTTTGCCGCCGAAGATTTTATAGCAGGCGGCAAAGATACGCTTCTCCTGTCCTCCGAAAACAATTTATTCTACCGGCTTTTAAACGGCTTTACTGCCAGGCGCATCATAAAATACGCTTCCATTCATAAGGAAAACATTTTGTATCCTGATCTTTTTTATCAAAGTGTAGGACTTTTTATCGCCAGAGACGATACCCTGTGTCTGGCCGTTAAAGCCGGGGACAACGCAGACAGCCACAATCACAATGACACTGGCAGCTTTACCGTATACAAAAACGGTTCCCCTCTTCTTATTGACGTCGGCGTGGAAAACTATACCCAAAAAACTTTTTCCCAAAAAAGATACGAAATCTGGACCATGCAATCCGCCTATCATAATCTGCCCACTGTAAACGGCATCATGCAGTCGGACGGAGACT
This sequence comes from uncultured Lachnospiraceae bacterium, assembly GCA_947176065.1. GTDB lineage: Bacteria > Bacillota > Clostridia > Lachnospirales > Lachnospiraceae > UBA3282. Next base: position 80,462 of record CAMWPB010000003.1, read on the forward strand.
CTTACCGGGCCACCAACGTCTCTTTTCACATGTCGGATACTTTGTGCGAAATCAGCATGGATATCGCACATGCCTATTCTGGGGAAAGCGGGCTGTCCTCCTATCGGAGAACTGCCACGCTGCATAAAAAATCTAAAATTGTAATAAGGGATTGTTTCGCCTTTGTTAAAGACACTGCCTCTGACGGGCAAAAAAACACGGTTGTTTTAAGCCTGATGAGTTATGAAACACCGGTCATACAGACTACAGCACAAGCGCTTCTCCTTCAGCTCGGGGAGTTGGGTACGCTGGCAATCACAAACGCCTCTCTCCTTGCTATAGAAAGAATTCCCATCACAGACTCCCGGCTTAAACTCGCTTGGGATCACGACCTGTATCGCATTCTTGTAAACGCGGATCAGCAGGAAATTGAGATACAGATTTACTAAAAAATTTCTTTTACTTCTTCACACCTTTCGCGCCGGACAGGTTCGCATTCTGTAAAATATTGCTGTCAAACGAGGTAAGCATACTCTGCTCCTCCCGCTCTCTCTTTAGCGCCAGTTTTATCATATCGTCCAGAAGTTCTGCGTACGGCTTTCCAAGCGCTTCCCACAGATAAAAGGCAAGGGAACCCGGAATGGGATTGATCTCGTTTACATACACCTGATCCGTATCCCGATCAATCATAAAGTCAATCCGGGACACGCCGTTACAGCCGAGCACCCGGAAAGTTTTCACCGCCAGTTCGCGAATCTCTTCCCGTTTCCCGGGCGTGAGGTTCGCCGGCAGCTCTCTCTTCGCCGTTCTCATTCCCTCAGAGCCGCCTTTGCCGCCCGCCACATATTTATCCTCATAACTCAATATCTCGTCGCTGGAAATCGGCTCCTCACACTCGGAAGCATTCGCCTCCTCATAATCTCCCAAAACCGCGCAGTTGATCTCCCGCAGGTTCATGATCGCCCGCTCTACCAATACTTTCGGTCCAAAGGTAAACGCATACTCTAACGCTTCCCGCAGCTCTTCCCGGTCCTTCGCCACTTTTATTCCCACACTGGAGCCCAGATTGACAGGCTTCACAATGACGGGATAAGGAATTCTTTTCTCCACCCTGTCGTAAGCTTGCTGTTCGCCGCTCTCATATTCCTTTCCGTACAGCGTCACACAGTCAAGGACAGGAATTTCATTGTCCTTAAGCACCGTCTTCATCACATATTTATCCATGGTAACTGCCGAGGCCATCACATCGCATCCCGCAAATGGGATATTATAATGCCGCAGAAATCCCTGCAGAGAGCCGTCCTCCACATTCGCGCCGTGTACCACTGGAAAAGCCACGTCAATCTGGGCCACCTCGGAGCTGCCAAATTTTTTCTCCGGGTATTGGATCAGCTTTACGCCGTTCTTCTCCCCCATCAGAAAAACACGGGTGCTCTTCTTCAACAGCTCCGGGATATTCCTGTAATTGGCGATATCCGCGATCAGTTCCCCTGTATAAAGCTCGTTTTCTTTCGTGATATAGACAGGCACCAGATCGTATTTTTCTTTATTGAAAGCATTGTACGCCTGTATGCCGGAGATCACGGAAACCTCGTGCTCCACGCTCTTGCCGCCGAAAAAGACTCCCACTCGAATTTTCATAACTGTTTCATTGCCTCCTTCACTATAATCCTTGGCCATTCCGAACCGTACATTTCTCATAAATCTGCACGGTTCTGTGCTTACGCATAGTTGTCGGGCAGATCGTTCTCAATCAGGATAATCTTCTGTTTCTCACCGGGGATCGCATTCACCATCCGGAACGCCTCCTGCAGCGAATCTACCAGAATCATTCTGTTCGCCGGAAATCCCGATTCTAACAGTCCGTCCTGAATCGGCTTCGTCTGCTCCTTTCCCACAAGCACGGCATAATCGCACTTGTCGGCGGCATAGACGCCTACCTCTTTATTTTCATCATACTGCTTTTCGCCCAGCTCCACCATGCCCGGCGTCATCAGAATGCGCAGCTCTTGAAACATCGCCAGCGTATCCAGCGCCGCCTCAAAACCGTTCTTGTTGGAATTATAGGCATCGTCCAGCAATATTCTGTCGCCCTGCCTCACAAGCTGCAGCCTGTGGGGAACGCTCTCCAACTGCTTCACCGGGTATAGCAGCTTCTCCATGGGAATTCCCAGCGTGTGCGCGACCGCAATGGCGCCCGCTATATTCTGCACATTATGGCTGCCAACCAGCTTCGTGTGAAATTCATACACCTTCCCTGTCCCGTCCTTCATTTTAAAGAACGATCCCTTCGGAGAAACCGTAATATCATAGGCACGGAAATCCTCATTCTCCGCCGTGATTCCATAGCTGACTATATTCTTGCCCTTCTTTGCCTTTCTGATATACTCATTATCATAGTTTAAAAACACTTTTCCGGACTCCGGCACGGAATCCGCCAGTTCAAATTTGGTCGAAACAATGTTTTCTATGGTGTGAAAGCTCTGCAGATGCTGGGGTCCGATGGAGGTAATGATACCGTAGTCCGGGTGTACCAGATCACAGATCTCCTTGATATCCCCTACCTCTCTCGCGCCCATTTCACAGATAAAAATCTCATGAAACGGCTTCATATTTTCCCGGATCGTCCGCACTACGCCCAGCGTCGTATTATAATTTCCCGGCGTATGCAGGACGTTAAACTGTGTGGAAAGCAGCGCGCTCAAATAATATTTCACACTGGTTTTTCCGTAGCTGCCCGTGACACCGATAATTTTCAGATCCGGCATCTCCCGCAGAATACGCGCGGCATCGTTGATATAATACCGATCGATCTTCTTCTCGATCGGATGATTAACCCCGTTTGCCAACAGGATCAAAAAGGGCTGCAATATAAACATAATTAACAAAGTCAGCTCTGTGTTCCTAAACAGCGGGTGCTCCGGCAGCGGCAGTATCCCCTGCGAAGTCATAAGTACCCTTACGCCTGCCGTCATCCATACCCAGGGAAGTACAGTCACCGCCACGGCAAGAAGATATAAAATCCCTGTCGTGACAAGCATTCTCTTCACACGGGGCGTATACACCAGCGGCTTTTTGGCCTTATGGGGTTTATTGACCAGCATGGTCATCCCATTCATAACACAGGCCGCAATCAGACAGCCCGTATTCCCGACCGCCGCAAGCGGAAGAGAAACAAACGCATACAGGCATTTGCCAAGCAGTCTTCCCACATTGGTATGCACCCGCATCCACTCTCCGTACTCCCGCGGTTTGTAGGAATTCTGCTGAAACATATGCATCAGATATAAAATATACCAGACCGCTCCCACCAGATAAGTAGCGAGCCATATGCCAAAGATTAAAATATCCATTCCTGCCTGTGATTCCTCTCCGTCTCTTTCAAAAACTAATTATCAACCAAAAAACGCCTGCAGCGCCCCGTTTACCTTCGCAGGCTGCTCCGCATAGGAGAAATGTCCCGCCCCCTCGCACACCACCAGTCCTGCGTCTGCGATCAGTTCTTCCATCCGCCTCGCGTCCCCGATGGGCGTAGCCGTATCCAGATCCCCCCAGATCAGCAGGGTCGGGCATTTCACCAGATGAATCAGCGGCTCCAGATCTTCGTTAACCACCTTCACAAGCGTGGCCCGCATCAGAGGCGTCGCATTATTATAATCGGAAGAACCGCGTCTCCGCCGCATATTATCCACCGCATCCGGGTAGAGAAAATGCATCACCTTCGTACTCATAAAAGCCCTGCCGATTTTGTAGCATCCAAGACTCACCTTCTGCCGCAAGGATTTCTTCGGCAGAATCCCGGCGCTGTCAATCAGTACGGCACACTCTATGGAAAAGGGCAGATTTTCTCTCGCATTCATCTTAAAAAATACTCTGCCGCCAAAAGAATGCACCACCACACTCAGCCTTTCTATCGGAAAGGAGGCGATAAACTTCAGGACAAAGTCCACATAATCATCCACACGCCAGGGGGTCGGCGGTTCAGGTGTCTTTCCGAACCCCGGCATGTCGAGGGCAATCACCCTCCTTCCCTGCTTCAGCGTATCAATAACGCTCCTGTACAGGGTAATATTGGCGCCCCAGCCGTGCAGCAGGAGCACAATTTCGCCCTCACCCTCGTCTATATAATTCACTGGAATATCATCTATTTTTCTGACCATAAATTCTCCCGCGCATCCACATAATTTTAAATCTCTGCGCTATTTTATACCTATGTCTGGTCTGCCGTAAATATGTTTTTGCACCGTTTGTTCAACGCCTGTCCGTACACGGAATGCACGCTCACTTTCTATCGCCGCGCCATCCTTAAACAGATAGCTGAACCGATGCGTACTATTGTATTGTACTGTATTCCCCCCGTTCTATCAACCGAAAAATAGACGGAATCGTGGCCGTTTATCTCATCTTCATAAACTATACCCACTATTCCGCCATATAATCCGCGTAATCTGTTTCGCTGGCAAATAACATGTATGTCCCGTTCACATATCCCATATAGCCGCTCTCTACCGCATATCCCTTCATAATGTCTCCTCCTTTCAATTCCGCTTCGCCAATTGAGTGGCGAACCTGTGTTCTGAAAAGAGCATAACATTTATGAAGTCCTATATTTGGGACTTAACATAATATTTGCAAATTTTATAACCCATATTATTGTGTATTACTTTTTACTTTAACTGCCTGATTTTCAGCCAATGCCGCCCCATTTACACCGATGCCGACACCTTCGTCCCCGTATCCTCCTTCGGCTCAACCGTCCCTGCACTTGAATAAAATACGGGCTCCAAGTCCGCCTTCGGCCTCGCGTGCGCATCAGTATCCAGATCCACGCCTTCCGTTTCCGTCCCGCCGGCAGCGTCCCCGGCAGAGGTATTTTCCTTCAGGAGCACCTTGCCGTCCTCGCTGATTTCCACGGCGTCCACAGGTTTATGATCCTGCTTCTCTTCCCTTGCCTCCTCCAGCTTCTTCTGCTGCTCCACGCGATCTTCCCTGCGGTTTTTGATCATCTCCTCGCGCTGCTCTTCCGCGATCTTCCGGGTTTCCTCCGCGTCCTTCTTCATGCCCTCGTCGGCTACTTCCTTATATTCGTAAGCGTCCTCCTCGCACTCTTTCATATAACCCATCGCCTGCTCCATCTTAGCGGTGTCGCCCTTGAGTCTCGCTTCCTTAAAAACCCGAAACGGGGTGTTAAGCAGCTCCATGTTAGTCCTCGCCCCGATCAATCCCTCCATCGTTTTTGTGTGCATATGTTTTCCTCCTTTTCCGAAACATGCCGTCAGTACAAATTCCGCATCTGCCTCAAAATTTATGTCTGTTTACTGTTTCGGCAAAGAAATTTCCGTCTCTTAGCATACTGTTTCAAACAACCCGTTCCATGTCATATGCGGCGCCTCCCATCGGCAAAAGCACCGAGATGTCAAAAACACCATCCTGTATTTTCTTATGCATGGCGCCGTCATATCTGCGCACCACATCGACTACATTCAACAGACCAAGGCCGTGTCCATGCGGATTTTCCTTTCCCGCCAGTCTTCCTTTCGGACTCTCGGCGGCATTCATACTGTTTTTGACTTCCAGCAGGAAACAGCTTTTGACGGTTCCCGCATGCACACGGATAAAAGGCTGTATCCCCTGTTCTTCTCGCCCCTGCCGAAATCTTTCACATGCCTCCAGCGCATTGTCCAGTATGTTTCCGAACAGGACGCACAGATCAAACTCGTTGATGCGGCACTGTTTCGGTATCCGCACATCGCATTCCCAGTCTACCTTTTTGTCCTCCGCCATTTTCCGTTTCTGACAGAGAAGTGCGTCCATCGCCCGGTTTCCCGTGGCCTCCTCGTTCAATCCAAAGCGGGCATTGTCCTCCATCCTGCTCAGATAATCCCCCAGTTTCTCCCACGCCTGCTCTTCCCACAGGCCGCGAAGCGCTAATACATGGTTTTTCAAATCATGACGCAGCCGCTCCGCCTGACGGTACTGTTCCTCCAGCATCTGATAGACCTCCACCTGCGCCTGATACTGTCCTGCCTTTTCCTGCTCCACATAAATCCGGTCCATACCGAATACATAGACTCCTACTGCAAACAGGGATAAGCCCGATAGCACGCCCCATCCGACATAACTGAAAATCTGGTCGTAATACAGCCCGATATTACCGCCGCTCCTGTAAAGAATGCCGTAACCTGCGCCCCAATTTGCCGCATAAGTGACAACTGTCACTACAAGCAGCGGAAGAGCCAGCACCACACACCATTTCCACGGCTTTCCATGAAAAACGGCCTCAAGCCGCTTTCTCATCCCACATACCGCCATGATCGCCAAGCAAAAACCGCCCCACCCAATCAATCCGATTTCTGACTCTCCCGCAGCCCCCAAAACAGGAACGTCAACGCGTCCTACCGTATGCTTCCAGACTAACAGCAGGCAGGAAATAAGGGATTCTAAAAAGAAATACGTCAGCCATATCAGTGTAATCACAGTCACCAGCATAGACACCACCCGCACCGTTTTTTCCGCCCATCCTTCGAAGCGCATCACACAATCCCTCCTTTGTCCCGCATATACTTGAGAATTTCCTCACAGAATGCCTCATGCCGCCTCTTTGCAATGGCGATCCGTTCCCCGCTGTCGAGAACCAGCTCCTGCCGGTTATATACATCCACATATTTTAAATTGACCAGATAGCTTTTGTGGCAGCGGAAAAATCCCTTTCCCTGCAATTCTCTTTCCAGAAGGCCGATCTGCTCATAATAGCTGAAAACACCGCCCGTCCCATGGGCGTCGACCATCCGTCCCCGGATCTCAAAATAGTAGATATCGTCCAAAAACAGTTTTCTCTTCTGTCTGTCCCTGCTTACTATGATAAATGCCTGTGACCGTTCCTCCGTTTTGCTGACAGCCTTTTGCAGCACTCTCTTGAGTTTCCTGTCCTCAACCGGTTTTAGCAGGTACTGAAACGCCTCCACGTCATAGGCGTCAAACACATAATCCCGGCTGGCGGATATAAAAACAAGCAGTTTGTCGTATGATTTTTGTCTGACAAACTGCGCCGTCCTCATACCGTCCAGACCGCCCATGATAATATCCAGAAAAATAATGTCGAAGTTTTCTGACGACCGCAGCAATTCCTGCCCGCTGTAAAACTGCCGTATCGTGCAGGACACTTTCATTTCCCCTAAAATGTCTCTGATTTTTCCCGCTATGCTGCTGCACTCTCTGGCTTCATCGTCGCATACCGCAATCCACAACATAGTTATGCTCCCTTTGCCCGCGTTCACTTATTTTTTCGTTATCATATCAGGTGAAATCAAATGCTCGCTCTGCTCGCGCTTTATTTCCTGCTGATAGGATATATATCGACCTGAAACGCGGCGCGCTTCTTTTCCTGTCATAAGCGGCGCATTCCGTGTAACGACCGCCCGTTTTCATCTGTTCCGGCATAATAGAGATACTGTATAAACAGGCCGTCATTCCGCCAAAGAACGGTAGAAATTCATTTCCTCCTCTGGAATCTCATAGTAGAAAGTCAAAAATTCCTCCGAAATGGAAAACGCCTTAATACTGTCTTCCGACACCGTCATTTTGACAATATTCTTATCCTCATACAATGTAATGGTGGTGTTTTCTTCCAGTTCTTTTCCCCCAAACCGTGCGGCAGGGTACTTGTAGGTAGTCAAATAGTACTGCTCCTCTGCCCCCTCCAAGGCTTTTTCCAGTTCCTCCTGACGTTCTTCTATGTCCGAACCGTCAAAAACCGCACACTGATTATATTGGTACAGCTTTTCCTCGTCACTTATCGTTTTTACCAGTTCCTGATTCTCTGCCGCATATATTCTGATCTCAGCCAGATTATCCAAATCCTCTCTGGTGTATTTTCCCCCCTGTCGTGCGGAACACCCGACGCAGATACACAGTCCGAGCGCAATCCAGATAACTGTTTTTATCTTGTTTTTCATCTTCATCTCTCCCCCCTGCTTTCGATAAGCAATTTACACGTTGTAACCAACAGACAGCAAAACAAAATTATAATAGGTGCATAGGGACTCCACGCGTTTGTTATGATTCCGATCAAAACTGCCGCCACCGTAACCGGCAATGCCGTATAGATCCAGCGGTACCTTTTCATATGACCACTCTCAGGTGTATGCCGCGCATTTTTAATGATAATGCTGTCAACGTGCATGGACATTCCCGCCCGGATGATAAGCGCCATCCATGCCGTATCGGCCACCCATTCGAAAACATTGCAGGCTGTCTGTCCAAATCCGATCATAATAAGACGTCCTATTTCAGAGCTTGTCAGAAGAATCATCACGCCCACAATGATCATAACCGCATATTTCTTTCTTCTGCCTTCACGCTGTATCTGGAACGCCCCGAATACCTTATCGTCAAAGGTAAGATGTTCGTTTTTGATCTCCTGATACTGTCTGGTCTGCAAAAAATTCCAGATGATTATGATTATCCCCGCGGCCATTGTAATCCAATACAGCAAAGACATGATTACGCTACGATGACCAAAGCAGTCAAAAACATTTGACAGGATAAACAGACTGATCCCGCCCACAATCTGATTTACATTCTGCCTGCTGTATGATAAATAGCCGTCCAGCATCTCCTGACTGACATAATATCCACTGTTTGATGCGGCTTTTCCCTCCGATACCCTTTTTTCTTCACATTCCTCCTTCAGCAGATAGTCCGTCGAAACGCCAAACAGGTTGCTGATCTGCACCAGTTTTCCTACTTCGGGTATGCCTTTATCATTTACCCATTTCCCCACCGCCTGTCGGGATACATCCAGCCTTTCCGCCAAATCCTCCTGTGTCATGCCATTGTCTTTCAGCAATACTTTTAACTTTTGTCCTAATGTCATTTTTACACCTCCCGCATACATCCTACTTCCAGGCAATAGAAAAAAACCACCAATCAGTGGTTTCTTTCTGTCAACTTTGCGTTTCGTTCCTGTCTCAGTCTGCGGATGCCTCTCTCACCCGCCGGTAAAGCTCCCGGATCTCCTCCCCGGACGCCAGCCCTTCCGAAAAAGCGGTTGCGCTCCCAGCCGCCACGCCCATATAGAAAGCATGTTCATAATCCCGTTTTTCCAGCCATCCGGCCACAAAACCGGCCGCCATGGAATCTCCCGCGCCGACGCCGTTGACCAGCCTTCCCTCAGGCACAGGGGACTCGAACACACTGCCGTCCTCCGCCAGAAGCACCGCGCCCTGTCCTGCCATGGACACCAGCACATTGCGCGCGCCCATCTCCTGCAGCTTCTCTGCATAAGGCAAAACGGACGCCCTTTGCTCAAGCGTCACGCCGAAAATTTCACCCAGCTCATGGTGATTTGGTTTTACCAGAAAAGGATGCAGAGGCAGCGTTTTCACAAGGCCCTCTCCCGAAACGTCCACCACTGTCAAAACGCCCGCTGCCAGCCTTTCCATCATGCGCAGATAGGTGTCCTCCGGCAGGGAAGCCGGAATGCTCCCGGACAAAAACAGCACATCACCCGCCGCCAGCTCAGAAAGCCTCTCTTCCAGCAGCGCGAATTTCTCCCCCGAAATATCCGGCCCCTGCCCGTTAATCTCGGTGCCTTCCACCGACTGCAGTTTCACATTGATCCGGGTAAGTCCCTTATCCAAAAAAATCAGGCCGTTCCCAATGCCGCGCTCTGCAAGCTGCCTTGCCGCCTCCTGCCCGGTAAAGCCCGCAACAAAGCCAAGCGCTGTACTGTCCAGTCCCAGATTTTGCAGCACCGTGGAGACATTGATACCCTTACCGCCCACAGTCAGAAGCTCCGTCGCCGTGCGGTTGGTATAGCCGAGCCTGAAATTTTCCACTGACACGGTATAATCCAAAGACGGATTTAAAGTCACAGTATAAATACAGCTCATCTGGCACACCCCTTTGACGATCTGTTCTCTCATTACCGTTTACAAACTGCGTCTATTATATTATAGTCTCAGAAGCTGTAATCTTTGGCGACGCCAACAAGAATTACGCAGTAATTCTTGCGACGCAAGCTGCTGAGCTTGCGTCCATTATACCACAGGGCCGAAAGCAAATCCACGGAAAGAAGAATATGTTTCTCCTGACCCGTTCCTTATAAGCGGTAGATTCCTGCGGAACAGGGCGCCGCCGCGAATCCGCCCTCTGCGCCCTCGAGCTTACCCCCTATCGTGTAGAGCGCTTCGCCGGGTTTTACACCGCCGCCCAAGGGCTGCTTTCTGTCGGAAGGGTTAATGACCACAAGCAGCTTCTCATTCTCGGTTTTACGTACAAACACAAGCGGATAATTATCCATCCGTAAAAACTCGATCTCCCCGTCGTTACGCAGCGCTTCGTGGGACTGTCTGAGCGCAATCAGCCGTTTCACCTCACTGTAGAGGGAATCCGCATCCCCGATCTGCGCCGCCACCGTAGGCCGGTCCGGGGTATTGTCCTGTGAAATATAAAGCATTTCCGGCTTCGCCGCCGAAAAGCCCGCATTCAGGGAATCATCCCACTGCATGGGGGAACGGGAACCCGTCCGCTCATAACCGCCCTCTACAGAGTACAGGTCTTCCACATACCGCATCCCGATCTCGTCGCCGTAATAGATAAAAGGCGCACCGGGCATAGTCAGAAGAAAGGCGAAGGCAAGCTTCATCTCGTCTCTGTCAAGCCGCCTTGCCAGTCTGTCCATATCGTGATTGCCTGAAGGAATACAGATCAGACCGCCGCATGACTTCTCATAGCTCTCCTGATATTTCTCCCAGAAAGCCGCAATGTCTCCCTTTCCTCTTTTGGAAAACCAGGGTTCCTCACAGCGGAACAGATCGTTGTAATGGGAGGGTCCAAAGTGCAGCAGGAAATCCATATGAAAGCCGCCTGCCAGTGCTTTGTCCGGCTCGCCCCACTCGGAAACCAGCACCGCCGCCGGAAACTCCTGATCCAGAAACGCGCGGACATCCTGCCAAAGCCTGATCGTGCCCTTGCCATCCTCATCGTTCTTCACAAGAGAACCCGCCATATCCACACGGAACCCGTCGCAGCCCGCCTTAAGCCAGAAGCGCATCACCTCTTTCATGGCTTCTCTCGTAGCCAGCGGTCCCGGCGCATCCATGGCCTGCTGCCATTTTTTCTCAGGATTAGGCTTATAATATCCATAATTCAGTGCAGGCTGATGGGAAAAGAAATTGACCCCGCATGCGCCCACGCGCTCCGATATGCCCTTGAGAGCGTTCATGCCGTCCGGCGCCTCCCATGTGTTGTCCGTCCAGACATAGCGGTCGGTATACTCGTTCGGCTCCGCCTTCATAGACTCACGAAACCACTTGTGGTTAACCGAAGTGTGTCCCGGTACCAGATCCAAAAGCACATGCATATCCCGCTTATGGGCCTCCTTAAACAGCCGCACCAGATCCTCGTTGGTTCCGTAACGGGGTGCAACCGTAAAATAATCCTCCACATCATAGCCCGCATCGTAAAAGGGCGACTTGAAACAGGGATTCAGCCAGAGCGCATTACAGCCCAGCTCTTTGATATAATCGAGCTTTTCAATAATGCCCTGCATATCGCCGATGCCGTCTGCATTGGTGTCATTGAAGGACTGTGGATAAATTTCATAAAAAATTGCCGTGTTCAGCCAGTTTGGTCTGCCTGCCATAGTAGGTTCCTCCTCTATCCATGTTATCTTTTTCAGGGAACGCGCCGTCCCCTGCCGTCTCTTTTTTAACACAATACTCGCACAAATGACCAAAAACAATCCCAAATGCTATCATATACTGATACTATACTATCATGCATGTACAATGTTTACACCGTGCCCGGGCACAAATTACACCAGCATCTCCTCCATCTTCGAAAGCGCCTCCCGCGTCAGCACAAGCAGCGTCTCCTCATCCTTCTCGATCACCCCGCACTTCCTGTAGTGGAGATAGAAGGTGGGATCGCCCTTGGGATCAAACCGCAGCCTTCCGCCATAATCCCCGATGAGCAGCGGAATATTTTCCACCCGGATAGGCGCATCCGGCCGCAGGGTAAAGCTGACTCTCTCGTTCTTCCCCTTCACCTCCGGCATGTAAAGCCTGTGTGCATGGGAGCGGATCAGCGCAATCCGCAGAAGATTTTCCACCGATTTCGGAATCTGTCCGAAACGGTCAAGCAGCTCTTCCCGCATATCGTCGCATTCGCGTTCATTCTCAATTCCCGCAATCCGCTTATAGATATCCAGCTTCTGCACCTCGTTGACAATGTATTCCGGCGGAATATAGGCGTCCACGTCCAGATCCACAAGCGTGTTGAAATCCTCGATCACGGAAATGCCCTTCTTCGTCTTGACCGCCTCGTTTAGCATTTTACAGTAAAGGTCATAGCCAACCGCCTGCATATGCCCGTGCTGGCTTTTCCCCAGAAGATTGCCCGCACCGCGTATTTCCAGATCGCGCATGGCGATCTTAAAGCCGCTGCCAAGCTCCGTAAATTCCCGGATGGCCTCCAGCCGCTTCTCCGCCACTTCCTTAAGCACCTTATCTCTCTTATACATAAGGAAGGCGTATGCCGTCCGGTTCGAGCGTCCCACGCGGCCTCTGAGCTGATAAAGCTGGGAAAGACCCATCTGGTCGGAATCATGGATAATCATGGTATTGACGTTTGAGATATCCAGTCCCGTCTCAATGATCGTAGTCGACACCAGCACATCGATCTCCCCGTTGACGAAATCGTACATGATCCGTTCCAGTTCCGCCTCCTTCATCTGTCCGTGGGCAAACGACACGTTGGCCTCCGGCACCAGATCGCTGATTGCAGCCGCCACATCCGCAATATTGTTGACCCTGTTATAGACATAATAAACCTGTCCCTCCCTTGCCAGCTCACGGACAATGGCCTCCCTGACCATCTCCTCATTATACTCGCAGACAAAGGTCTGGATCGGCAGCCTGTCCTCGGGCGCCTCCTCCAGCACGCTCATGTCCCGGATTCCCACCAGACTCATGTGGAGTGTCCGCGGAATGGGCGTAGCCGTCAACGTCAGCACATCCACATTTTCCTTTAATTGCTTAATTTTTTCCTTGTGGCCCACACCGAAACGCTGTTCCTCGTCGATGATCAAAAGCCCCAGATCCTTGTATTCCACATCCGCAGACAGCACGCGGTGGGTACCGATCACGATATCCACCATGCCCTTCTTTAAATCCGTGATCGTCTTTTTCTGCTCTGCCGCCGTGCGGAACCGGGAAAGGAGGTCAATCCGCACGGGAAAATCCTTCATTCGCTGCACAAACGTATGATAGTGCTGCTGGGCCAGAATGGTGGTGGGTACCAGATAAACCACCTGCTTGTTCTCCTGCACGGCCTTGAAAGCAGCACGGATGGCGATCTCGGTCTTCCCGTAGCCCACATCGCCGCAGATCAGGCGGTCCATGATCTTCTCACTCTCCATGTCCTCCTTGGTAGCCGCAATGGCCAGCACCTGATCCTCCGTCTCCTCGAAGGGAAACATCTCCTCAAATTCCCTCTGCCAGACCGTATCCTGCCCGTAACAGTAGCCTTTCCCGTTCTGTCTGGCGGCGTAAAGCTCCACCAGATCCCCGGCAATCTCCTCCACCGCCGTGCGCACTTTGGATTTGGTTCTGGCCCATTCCTGCGTACCCAGCTTGTTGAGTTTCGGTTTCGTGCCGCCGTCCGCCGAAGCATATTTCTGGATAACGTCGAGCCCCGTCGCCAGCACATAGAGAATGCCGCCGTCCCGATAGGAAATCTTCATGTAATCCTTCACCACATGTTCTACTTCCACCTTCTCAATGCCCTGATAAATCCCAAGACCGTGGCTCTCGTGTACCACATAATCTCCCACCTTCAGATCGTTAAAATCCTGGATCTTCTGGCCTTCGTATACCTTTTTCTTTCTCTTCTTCTTTTTCTGCGCGCCGAAAATATCGCTCTCCGCAATCACCATAAACTGCAGAAGAGGATATTCAAAGCCCTTACGGACCCTTCCGTATGCGGTCATCACTTCTCCCGGCTGCACCTCCCGCATGGGATCTTCCGTATAAAAAGCGTTTATCTCCTGATCCCGCAGATCCTCCGCCAGCCGTCTGGCCCGGGTTCGGGAGCCGGAGAGCAGCAGAATGCGGTATCCCTTTTTCTTATAGTTTTTTAAGTCCTTTACGAGCGCCTCAAAACTATTATTATAGGAGGGAAGACTTCTTGCCTGCACGGCAAATTTTCGCTCTGCCTTTACAAGGGGATTTTTTCCTTCCATGGAGGAAAGGCTCACAACCCGCCGGTTTTCCAGCGCGGCTGCCACTGACGCCGCCGGAAACAGGACGTCCATCTGCCCCGGCAGAATATACCCTTTCTCAGCCCGGTGCGCCATGCTCTCCCGAAATTCCAGCTCCACCGCATCCACATGCTCCCTGATCCGTAACGGCTCGTCCAGAAAAACACAGGCTCCCTCCCCCGCAAAGCAGTCTGCAAAGGATGTGGTCTCCGGGTAAAAATAGCGCACATAGCTGTCCAGATTGATCGCATTATAAGAAATGCCCAACTCCAGCAGCGTCTCCGTAAGCTCCCGGATCTGCACATCGATACGGTGTGCCTCCTCCGTTTTCATCTGTTTTCTGAGAACCCCGGCCTGCTTCTTCGCCTCTTTCTGTATCTTTTTCAGTCCCTCTGCAAGCTCATCCTTCGACAGAATAAGCTCCGTGGCCGGGTAGACGGACACGGCCTCCAGCTTCTCTATGGAACGCTGGCTCAAAACGTCGAAACTGCGGATCGACTCTACCTCGTCGCCCCACAGCTCAATCCGGTAAGGATTCTCTTCCGTCAGATCAAAAATATCGACAATGCCGCCCCGGATGCTGAACTGCCCCGGCTCCTCCACCTGGTCGCATCTTTCATAGCCAAGCCCCGCCAGGGAAGATGCCAGCTCATGCTCCTCCACGGAAGACTGCCTGTTTATCGAAATGACATGCTCTCTCCAGTTCTCCAAAGACACCTGCGGCGCCATCAGCGCATCAAAGGTAGTAATCACGGTGAGCGGTACACCCTCCGCCATTCTGCGGAGAACCTTGATCCGCTCCTTGGTAAGCTGGTTGCCGTGTATGTCCGCCTGAAAGAAAATCAGATCCTTCGCGGGATACAACATGACATTTCTGTCATAAAATTGATAGTCCTCGTACAGTTCCTTCGCCCGCAGATCATTAAAGGTAATGATCAGTTTCCGACGGAAGCCCTCGCCAAGCCCGTAAATCATATGCAGTTTCTGGGAGTCCGCGCAGCCGCTCAAAGCGGCGGAAGCCTTTCCCCTCGCAAGCAGCTCCCGTATCTCTTCATATTCCCCCAGCTCCGAAAGCGGGGCCAGCAATGCTCTCATGGTAACCTCTTTCTTTCACTCAAACTCATTATCTCTTCCTGTCAGTCATCCCGAACCGCCAGATCAGCACCGCCTTCTTCATCCCTCTTCGGCGGACGTTTCCGCGCATTATATTTGTTCATGGCGGCATCTGGCCCTTCCACGATCACCGACTCTATGGCAAGCGCCGCCGTCCTCGCGCCTTCATTCATAATCTCCCGCTCCTGCACCGGGAAATGTCCCAGCACATAATCCGCAAGGTCCATCATCGGCGGCTTCTCACCCACGCCCATCCGCACCCGGATAAACTCGTCATGCCCCAGATGCATGATAATATTTTTCAGGCCGTTGTGGCCGCCGTCGCTGCCCCGCTTACGGATGCGGATCTGTCCCATATCAAGACTCACGTCGTCCGAAATCACAATCAGCTCGTTCTTCTCGTCCGCTTTATAAAAGTCTATGACGCTGCGGATGCTCTCACCACTCAAATTCATGTAAGTGAGTGGCTTCACCAGAACCGCCTTGTGTCCTGCCACGATTCCCTTGCCGATGACCGCCTTATGCTTTTTTTCTCCCAGCACAATGTCATTTTTTTCCGCAATCGCGTCGATCACGTCAAAGCCTATGTTGTGCCTCGTATTCATATATTTTTTCTCCGGATTTCCCAGACCTGCGATGATATACATAACTACCTCGATTCTATAAATTTAGACATCAAAAAAGCAACCGCCGCTCACCAAAGTAGTTGGTTGCTTTTTAGCTTCCTTACCTATTCATTGATCTTGTCAATGCTTATAAGGTTAACACCAAGACTTGTAAGTATCACCTTCAATGCTATATAATCTTCCTTCAAGTCTTCATAGGTCTCAACCGCATTTTCTTTCCTTGCCAGAAGCATCCGCTTTTGTACCTTCTGAAAATTATTTATAGATCTTTCAATAATCTCACCATTGCTCGGCATACCCGTCACCTCCCAATCAGGAATCAGAGTTATTGTTGGAACCAGTATACCATAACAGGAATACAAAGTCCATTGTAACATGAAGAGAAGGACGCTCCCGCGTCCTTCTCCCGTTCTCATCCTATGCTACTCACTATTCGGCTCTAAAAGCGCGTTCTCATAGCTTTCCAAAATAATTCTCTGGATCCTGTCCCGAGTCTCGGAATTAATCGGATGGGCAATATCACGGTACTCGCCATCCGATGCCTTTTTACTCGGCATAGCTATGAACAGACCTTTTTCGCCTTCAATTACTTTAATGTCATGAACTACGAATTCATCGTCAATCGTGATCGAGACGATCGCCTTCATCTTGCTGTCTTGAGTCATTTTACGCACGCGGACATCAGTAATTCTCATGAAGCTCAGCCTCCTTATCATATGATACCGGTTCGGAATCTACCGGTTTTCACAAGCTTTCTACACAAGTCATACTCATCAAGCCACGTAGCTTGTAATAAACATTTAATTGATTATGCCCCTATTACAGACAACTTACACTTTTTTGGCAATCACCCCTCATCCCTGTTAACACATATCCTGCATATCATAACACAAATCAGCCGTTTGGTCAAAGCGAATATCTATCGTTATGTTCCACCACAATTTCTATCCCTTCCTCTCCCTTATGGTAGGAATTTGCGCGGATCGTTCCCCTGCTCTCAACAATGCAGTTCTCGATGTGCGTGTTATCGCCAATATACACATCATTCAAAATGATGGAATTTTTGATATAGCAGTTGCTTCCGATATAAGTCTCCTTAAAAATCACGGAATCCTCTACCGTGCCGTTGACAATACAGCCGCTGGAAATCAGACTGTTCTTAATCTTGGCGCCCACATTATACTTCGCAGGCGGCAGATCGTCCACCTTGGAATAAACATCCGGGTACTGTTTGAAAAAGTAATCCCTGATCTCCGGTTTGAGGAAGTCCATGTTAGTCCTGAAGTAATCCTCCACGGTAGCAATATTGCTCCAGTAGTCCTTCAGCTTATAACCGAATATCCTCTTCTGGTTCTTGTAACGGATCAGAATATCCTTTACAAAATCATAACGGTCCTCTTCCCGGCACTTCTCGATCATCTCGATCAACATTCTTCTTCTGACTACATAAATACCGCAGGAAATGGTGTTGGACTTGGCCACCACCGGCTTCTCCTCGAACTCCTCGATACGGCTGTCCTCGTTCATCTTCAGCGTACCGAAGCGCTCCACATTGGCATCCGGGGCAAGATCCTTGCAGACCACGGTAATATCAGCCTTCTTCTCTATATGATACTCCAGAATCTTATTATAATCCATCTTGTAAACACAGTCGCCGGAAACAATTACCACATATGGCTCATGGCTGTTCTTTAAGAAAGACAGATTCTGCGCAATCGCATCCGCCGTACCGCGGTACCAGGCGTTGCTCTCAGCCGTCACCGCAGGCGTCTCCACAAACAGGCCGCCCTGCTTACGTCCGAAATCCCACCATTTGGACGAGCTCAGATGCTCGTTTAAGCTGCCCGCATTATACTGCGTAAGCACAGCCACTTTATTGATATGGGAATTGGACATATTACTGAGCGCAAAGTCGATGCTTCTGTAGCTTCCCGCTATGGGCATCGCACAGACCGCACGCTTCTGGGTCAGCTGCCTGATCCTGTGATTATTACCACCTGCTAATATAATTCCGATTGCTCTCACGATTTATCACCTGCCTTAATCAAAGTTTTACCGCTGGGAAGATAGGAGTCCGTATAGTCATCCTGCGTAGTCACGCCAAAGACCACCGAGTTCTTCCCTATGGTTATCCCCTTCGGGATAACGCTCTTCTCGCCTACCGTCACCAGATCGTGATCGTAGATGTTCGGGTCTGTCTCATTGGGAACGGCCTCTCCGATACCCAGTTTCACATAATCCTGAATCTCTACGTTCTCCGCGACAACCGCTTTATAAAGTTCGCAGTTCTCCCCGATCCGTGTCTGGTTCATAATGATGGAATCCCGGACCACAGTGCCTGCCCCGATGGTAACGCCGCAGCCGATCACGGAATTGTAAACCTGTCCACAGATTTCGCAGCCTTCACCGATAATGCTCCTCTCCACCACACTGTCCGCCGACAGATACTGAGGCGGCAGGATCTCGCTCTTCGTGTAGATCTTCCAGTATTCCTCGTAGAGGTTAAACTCAGGCACGATGTCGATCAGTTCCATATTCGCTTCCCAGAAGGAGTGCAGCGTTCCCACATCCTTCCAGTACCCGTTAAACTCATAGGCATAGAGCGGGCCGCCATTCTTATGGCAGTAGGGGATCAGATGTTTACCGAAGTCTAATCCCGGCTGTTCCGAATTGGCGAGAAGCGCTTCCTTCAGCGTCTTCCAGTTAAAGATATAAATACCCATGGACGCCAGATTGCTGCGCGGATTCGCAGGCTTCTCCTCAAAATCCGTAATCCTGCGGTTTTCATCGGTGATCATAATACCGAAACGCTTCGCCTCTTCCATCGGAACGGGCATAACCGCAATGGTCACTTCCGCACCGTTCTGTTTATGGAAATCGAGCATCACTTCATAATCCATCTTATAGATATGATCCCCTGAAAGAATCAGCACATAGTCCGGATTAAAGGTATCCATGTAGTCGATATTCTGATAGATCGCATTTGCCGTACCGGTATACCATTCACTGTTCGTACTCTTTTCATAGGGCGGCAGAACCGTAACGCCGCCTATATTCCTGTCCAGATCCCAGGGTATGCCGATACCGATATGTGTATTCAGCCTGAGGGGCTGATACTGCGTCAGCACGCCTACCGTGTCAACGCCTGAATTAATGCAGTTACTGAGCGGGAAGTCGATGATCCGGTACTTACTTCCGAAGGATACCGCAGGCTTGGCCACCTTCGACGTGAGCACTCCCAATCTGCTTCCCTGACCGCCAGCTAAAAGCATGGCAATCATTTCTTTTTTTACCATCTTTATCACCTCTTATTTCTTATTATATTTTCATATCTGTTTCTATTTATCACGAAAACATACCTATATGTAAAGTATACCACAAGCTGACTAATAACTGAATACAATTTACAGGAATTCTCAGTTTTTAGTCCTTTTGATATATTAATAATATACAATATTTTATTTCTTTTTTCAATCTCTTTGTCAATTTTTACATATTAACCTGTTTTTTTTCATTTCCTAACTTTATATTGGTTTTTTCCCATGAAATGAGTATAATACTAGTAAAAACTGTAAAAGGGAGATACCCCATGTACCAGATTGATTTTCACAAACCGATCCGCATCTACTTTATTGGAATCGGCGGCATCAGCATGAGCGGACTTGCAGAGATTCTTCTGGCGGAGAACTTTACGGTATCGGGTTCTGACCGCGCACCTTCCGACCTGACCCGTATGCTGGAAGAGCGCGGCATCAAGGTTTTTTACGGACAGAGAGAAGAAAATCTCACTGACGATATTGACCTCGTCGTCTATACCGCCGCCATCAAAAGCGATAATCCTGAACTGCTTGCCGCTAAGAAGTTAAACATTCCCACGCTGACCCGGGCGGAGCTTTTAGGACAGATGATGAAAAACTATGAAACGCCCATCGCCGTGAGCGGCACCCACGGGAAAACGACGACCACTTCCATGATTTCCCAGATTCTACTGAGCGCAGATACAGATCCCACCCTGTCCATCGGCGGCATCTACCGGCCCATCGGCGGCAATATCCGGGTGGGCGCATCCGAACTTTTTGTCACGGAGGCCTGCGAGTACACTAACAGCTTTTTAAGCTTCTTTTCAAAAATCGGCATCATTCTTAATATAGAAGAAGACCATCTGGACTTCTTTAAGGATCTTGCGGATATCCGTAATTCCTTCCACCGTTTTGCCAGCCTCCTGCCGGAGGACGGCGCCCTCATTATCAACGGCGGTATTGATCGGTACGAAGAGCTTACGGAAGACCTGCCCTGTCGTGTTATCACCTACGGTCTCTCCTCCGGCCTCGACTACGCGGCGTCACAGATTACTTATGACGAATCCGGTTTTCCCTCCTTCTGCCTGAGCGGCGGGGACGGCCGGGAGCGCCGGTTTTCCCTTCGGGTACACGGGGATCACAATATCCTGAACGCGCTGGCGGCCATCGCACTGGCGGATCTGCTCGGGCTTTCGGATGAGGTGATCAGCACAGGACTTTTGGCCTTCACCGGGACGGACAGACGCTTTGAGTATAAAGGACAGATAAACGGCGTCAACATTATCGACGACTACGCGCATCACCCCACGGAGATCCGCGCCACCCTAAACGCCGCCATGCAATACCCGCATAAGCGGCTCTGGTGCGTGTTCCAGCCCCACACCTACACGAGAACCAAGGCCTTTTTGGAAGAATTCGCCTCCGCCCTCTCTCTGGCTGACGAGATCGTCCTGGCAGATATCTACGCCGCCAGAGAGAAGGATACGCTGGGCATCAGCTCTGAAACCCTGCAGGAGAAAATCCGGTCGCTGGGACATTCCTGCCACTATTTCCCTACCTTTGAGGCGATAGAAAATTATCTTCTGAAAAATTGCACAAAGGATGATTTGTTGATAACTATGGGTGCGGGCGACGTCGTAAAAATCGGTGAAAACCTGTTACAGAAATAATTATTCACAATATCCACAGAAAAGAACCTACGGCAGTCTGTTTTTTCTGTGGATATTTTTGTGGACGATACCACGCGGTTTCACAGCGCTTTCGATGTTTGTCCACATTATCCACAAAAGGAGTCCCGCTCCGCCCATTAATAAACGTTTATACGTTTGTTACAGATTGCCCCTTTCCTTTCCAAACACCTGATGTTATACTTCTTAATACGCGCGACGGTGCATGCCGTCTTGCATATCAGTTTTAATATAGGGGTATAAACAGGGGTATAAAATGGGGTTTTTGACAATTTATCAGGACAATTATACGGATTCCACGGTTATTTCAAACCGTTTCATTGACGAGTACATGCAGGCCGCCAACGATGCGCAGCTAAAGATCTACCTTTACCTGATCCGCATGATGAACGCCAGACTCGACACCAGTATCGGCACCATCGCCGACAAATTCAACTACACGGAAAAGGACGTAGTGCGCGCACTCGAATATTGGGAAAGGAATGCTCTTCTGGCTCTTGACTATGATAGTCAAAGAAATATCGTTGGCATCCATCTTTTGGATTCCGGCGCTTCCGCTCCGAGTCCGGTCAGTCCTACCATGGCCACTTATCCGACCGTATCGGCGCCTTTTCCTTCCGTTGCAGCGCCTGCGCCCCATATCGCTGCCGCCTGCCCTTCCGTAAATGCAGCAGTTCCCGGGCAGCCGCAAATCCGGCCTTTCTCTGTAGAAAAGCCGAATTACACGGCGGATCAGCTCCGTGACTTTAAGGCAAATGAAGATACCTCGAGACTTCTTTTTGTGGCGGAACAGTACCTGAAAAAGCCTTTGAGCGCAAACGACATGCGCACCATTCTCTTTATCATGGATAAGCTGGGATTTTCGGAAGATCTGACCGATTACCTGATTCAGTACTGTGTGGATCGCGGTAAAAGAGATCTCCGCTACATAGAAAAAGTGGCCATAAGCTGGGCCGAGCAGGGCATTACCACCCAGAAGCAGGCGGCTTCCCTGGCCGGGAAATATGATAAGGCCGTTTACGAAATCATGCGCGCCCTAGGAAAAAACAACATTCCCACAGAGGCAGAGGTCGCGTATATCGACCGCTGGCGCAAACTTTACGGCTTTGAAAACGACGTGATTCTGACAGCCTGCGAGCGCACGGTGCTCGCTACGGACAGCCACCGTTTTGAATATGCGGACAGTATTCTGACAAGCTGGCACAAGGCAGGGGTGCACCACAAGGGCGATATCAAATCCCTTGACGAGAACCATCGCCGGAGCAGAGCATGCCGTCCCGTCCCGCCCGCAAATAAGTTTAATCAGTTTACGCAGAATGAATATGATTTCGATGCCCTTGAAAAAGAAATTTTAAGCAACTAAAAGGAGATATCCGTGCCATTAACAAATACACAATACGACCGAATATTCCGGCAATATGAGGAAAACCAGCGGCAATGCCGTTTGGAAACAGAGCGCAGGCGCAGCGATGTATATGAACGCCTCCCCAGATACCGGGAGCTGGAGGATGAGACTGCCTCTCTCTCCGTCGCCCAGGGAAAAAAACTGCTCTTTGGAGACGAAGCCGCCCTTGACAAACTGCGGGAAAGCCTCTATGCCCTGAAAAAGCAGAAGGCACAGCTTCTGTCGGACGCAGGCCTCCCCGCCGATTATCTGGAACCCATCTTTATCTGCCCGGACTGTCGGGACACCGGCTATATCGGCCGCGAAAAATGCCACTGCCTGAAACAGGCGGAAATCACTCTTCTCTACGAACAGTCAGGCCTTCAGGAAATGCTTGCAAACAATAACTTTTCTCTTCTGTCCTACGAATATCACACCGGGGAAGATCTCTCACATTTTGAGAAAGCGGTAGAAAACTGCAAGAATTTTATCAAAAATTTTGATTCCGACTACCATAATCTCTTTTTTTATGGTACAGTGGGTACGGGAAAATCATTTCTTTCCGGCTGTGTGGCCAAAGAATTAATGGATCAGGGACATTCTGTGATCTATTTCGGCGCGACAGGTCTGTTTGATTTATTGTCGAGCACGTCTTTTGACACTAAAAACAGGGAAGAACGGCAAAACACCTACTCCGATCTTTATCGGTGCGATCTGCTTATTATTGATGATCTTGGCACAGAGCTGACAAACCAGTTTACCGCTTCCCAGCTCTTCTCTCTTTTGAATGAGCGGAATATAGGAAGAAAGGCCACTATCATTTCTACAAACCTTTCTCTCAGAGAATTGCAGGACAGATATTCTGACCGTATTTTTTCCCGTATTACAAGCAATTTTAAGGTCTGCAAACTTACAGGCCCGGACATTCGTATATACCAGAAGAGACAGCAGAACAGAAAGTGAGGGTTCTTCCCATGAACAGACGCGAAGAGAAAAGAAATCTGGAAACCATACCCGTCGGCTCCCTGGGGATGATTCCCCTGAAAGGCTGCCGGAATCTTGGCGAAAAGGTAGACTACTATTTGGTGAGGTGGCGCACGGAGCGGGAGAGCGAGCACAAGGACTCCCTTGCTTTCTCCGGCTACCAGCGTGATACCTATATTCTGGGCGCCGATGTCCCCCGGTTCGGTTCCGGCGAGGGAAAAGGCGTAATCAAAGAATCTGTGCGCGGCACGGATCTCTATATTCTGGTAGATGTGGCCAACTACAGTCTCACCTACTCTCTCTGCGGCCACGAAAACCATATGTCTCCCGACGATCATTATCAGGATCTAAAGCGCATCATTGCGGCGGTAGGCGGCAAAGCACGGCGCATCACCGTAATTATGCCTTTCCTCTACGAGAGCAGACAGCACAAACGTTCCGCAAGGGAATCTCTTGACTGCGCCCTCGCGCTTCAGGAGATGGTAAGCATGGGTGTGGATAATATCATCACCTTTGACGCCCACGACCCCCGCGTGCAGAACGCCATCCCTCTGCACGGCTTCGAGACGGTACAGCCCGCCTATCAGTTCATCAAGGGGCTTCTGACCCACGTAAAGGGTCTGCAGATCGACAGCGACCATATGATGGTGATCAGCCCGGACGAGGGCGGTATGAGCAGAGCGATCTATATCGCCAATGTGCTCGGTCTGGATATGGGTATGTTTTACAAGCGCCGGGACTACACCCGTGTTGTAAACGGCAGAAACCCGATTATTGCCCATGAATTCTTAGGCAGCAATATAGAGAACAAAGATGTGATTATCATCGACGATATGATTTCCTCCGGCGAAAGCGTGCTGGAGGTAGCTGCAGCGTTAAAAGAACGCAAAGCCGGGAAAATTTTCGTCTTTTCCACCTTCGGTCTTTTTACTGCCGGGCTGGATCGTTTTGATAAGGCTTATGAGGACGGCACGATCTGCCGTGTCCTGACCACGAACCTGATCTACCAGCCGCCGGAGCTTCTTGACCGGGAATGGTATATCGACTGCGATATGAGCAAGTATATTGCCTACATTATCGACACGCTGAACCACGACGCCTCCATAAGCGATCTGCTCAACCCCGTGGAGCGTATCCAGTCGATTGTGACAAGGTATCATGCAGGGGAGCTGGCGTAAGCTCTTGACAATCTCCTTGTTTTCCGTATAATAGGATTTTGGGAATCCGCAGTAATGCGGTTTCCCAAATATACACGGTGAGTTCGAGACCTTCCTCACCTAAAACAAAACTAAAGGAGAAAACTGCATATGAAAACACAGAACACACAGGCGGTTTCCGTAAAAACCGCCCACACGACTCACGCGCTCTTCATGGCGCAGGCGGCCATGATCGCCGCTCTCTACATCGTATTGACCTTTCTCGCAAACGCCTTCGGGCTGGCCAATTACGCTGTTCAGGTACGCTTCTCGGAAGCGCTCACCATTTTACCCTATTTTACCCCTGCTGCCGTTCCGGGACTGTTTATCGGCTGTCTTTTAAGCAATATCCTGACAGGCTGCGCTTTGCCCGATATTATTTTCGGCTCTCTGGCCACGCTTCTGGGCGCGCTCGGCACTTATGCCCTGCGGAAATGGAAATGGTGTGCACCGGTATGCCCGATTCTCGCGAATACCATTATCGTGCCATTCATACTGGTCTACGGCTACGGCCTGCTGATCGAGGGCATGTCCCTGATACAGTGCCTCGGTTTCTACTGTCTGACTGTAGGCGCGGGGGAAGTGATTTCCTGCGGGATTCTGGGGATGATTCTGCTGACCGCGCTGCAAAAGTACGCGGGACGCTTATTCGCAAAATGATTCATTGTCAAAACGTTTTCTGCTCACGAAGCATGTGGACATCTGACACAAGTAAAACCCTGCAAACAGATTTTTGACTGTCTGCAGGGTTCCTTTTATGCCGCCTCTTCCTTCTTTGCTTTAAGCAAATCCCCTGTATACGCCTCCGGGAGAAGCGCGTTCTGATCCGGCGCCGGATTCGGCTGTTCCGAAGCGCCTGTACCGCCGGACTGATACGGTATCACCGTGACTGCGAAAGTCGCAACAGGCTCTTTGGTAACCGTCGAAGTGGCCGTCACCGTAAAGCTTCCTGTCCTCGTTGTCGTAAGCTGCATTTCATAGCTGGAGGAAGAAGCCTTGATGGACGCCGCCTTTTTATCTCCCGAGGAGACCGCCCATTTCAACTTATCTGTTTCCAGCGTTCTTGCCAGCTTACTGATCTGGGCCATAAACACATAAGTTCCATTATTTTCCAGAGTAATACCGGCTTCTGCATCATAATCAATCATTTCCCCTTCCGCATCCGGGTCTGCACGAAGCTTGTCAAGACTGACATAATTGATGGCGATACTTCCCTCTGTGTTAAGCAGCGGTTTCTTTGTTGTAAATTTCTTTGCCTTGGAAGTCTTCTCATTGGTCTTGCCGCCTGCAACAAAATGTGTCGTAACTGAAGCTTCATACGTTTTATTGCTGGACAGTCCTTTAACCCCGCATATCCAGGTCTTTCCCGACACACTTTCTGTAAACGTGCAGGTATAGGGATTTCCGGCCGTATCCGTCAATGCCGCTTCCACTGTTTCCCCGGTAACCTTATCCGTAATATGCAGCGTATAATACCTGCTGCCTGCCTGTACTTCCATTACAGCCGGACTTGGTTTAAATTCGATCTCCGCCGACGTATCTCTGACTGTAACCTTCCCGATGGATGCTGCCACCATATCCTTAATCTGGATTTTTGCCTTTGCCGTGGAATTGCCCATCTTAAAGGGCACTTCTATTTTATTGCCGCTCTTACCGCCAATCAGGGCTGCCGCCGTGATGACAGCATCCCGCGGATTCTGCGTTTGCGAATCCTCTGTCTCCGGGTAAGTAACGGCAAAGCAGCCGCTGTCGGTAATCGTCTTCACGACGGCCCCGAAGTCAACTCCATCCAGATTCACTCCTGCTGCCGTTCCCTTCAGATCCGTACCGATCAATTCCTTAACAGGAACGCTCTGCCCAATGGTAAGCGTCGTTGACTTATCCTTAAGCTGAGAGGGCGTTTTTACTACCCTGACAATAATCTGTCCCGATGGCCGAATCATTCCGGACGCGTCCTTACCTGTCAGCATAATGACCGTCTGTCCCACCTGATTCCCCAATTTTAATTTAGCCGGAGAGCCCGAGGCCACGCTCACGATCCCCCCATTGCCACTGGTAAACCTTACATTGCCAAACACCGGTTCCGGAGTCATTTTCTTTCCATCCCCGTCCAGCAGCTCATAGGTAACCTCCACTGCCTGATCCCGGTTAGCATCCGTCACTTCATACACCGGAGCAGTTTTATCTTCATTCTTGCATGAAATGACTGTGCCGTCTTCTGACTTCAGCTGCAGGCGGATCGAATCAAATATGAGACTCTTTGTGGTAATTTTATCGCTTGTCATGCCGGAGAAAGCCACTGTAGACGCCGCCGTTTTTGAGACATTTCTCACATAAAAGACATACGCCGTCTCCGCCTGCAGTCCATCCAGTATGACCGTACTGTCTTTTGCCGGGACAGAAACTGCAGACCAGCTTCCCGTTCCGAAGCTTTCCTTCAATCTCTCCAGCTTTTCCGTCTTCCCGGCATCCTCCAGAGATGCAAGGTCTGTCTCATTCATGCCCGCCTCGTTCATGGCATTTTCCACTACGGATTTCCAGTCTTTTTTATTCCTGCCAAAGATCGTTTCCCTGTAAGGGATGGCATAGACCTCCGTATACTGTCCCGTGGTATTTGCCTTCCAGCTCACGGTGACATTCTTATCTTTGACGGAAGCAATCTTAACGCCTGCGGGCGCGGGAAGCTCCTTTACCGTAATTTTTGCGGTTTTCGTAATGACATTTCCCGATTTGTCCACGGCCGATACCGTAATCTGCGCCGCACCCGGTTTCAAAGCTTTTAAAACACCTGTAATCCTGTTCACAGCAACCACATTTGCCGCATCGGAGGTGTAGTAAACCTGAATTTCATCCTGTTCGTATTTCTTCTTAAAAGTAATGTGGACATTCTGGTTCTGACCCACGTACATGGTGGACACCAATCCGTTAAATGCGATCGTTCCCGGAAGAAGCGCGCTCTCACTGCGGCTCTCCAAAGCGCTTTGTGCAGGAACGGAAACCGTCAGGGTCTGTACAAAGGCCAGCGGATTATCTCCGCCCCATCTGACTGTAAGATCCTTTTTAAAATTCTTTTCCACCGGCATCGCGAAGAAAATCCCGGAATTATTGTCCTCCACCTCCATATAACACGCTGCGCCGTCATTCCAGCCCGGTGTAAGCGTCTGCACCGCCCTTGTCACACCGTCGTCCGTTGTAACCGTAAGCGCCTTCGCCATCTCCGTCGCCTTAACGGATTCCGGCATATCCATCCGCAGGGCAATATAATTGCCCCTTTGCTCTTCTGCTCCCGCCGTCCATTTTACATGTTCGGAGTAGGCCACCGCCTCATATGTTACATCGATCGTTTTTCCGTCGCCGGACTTTTTCACAATCGGCGCAGAAAGCTCGATGTCATACTTATTTACCTCCTCTATACTTCCGCCGCTTTCCTTCCGGCTTTCCTTCTTTACCCCTGAAATATCGAGATCATAAAGCATCGCGTCATACTTGGATTCTTCACCCGCCGCGTCATAATCCACGCTGATCTTGACGCCGGGATCATTGCTGATATTTACAAGCAGTTTCACCGCTCCGCCATCCAAATCACTTTTACTGTAAACGGTCTCCTTTCGGATTCCCGCCTGACTGCTATAGCTGAGCGTGATTGTTCCGTCCTCGGTAAATTTAGCCGTATCGACCGAAAGCTTAAGGGCCAGAAAATAGCCGGACGTGGGCATGCTTGCATCATATCCCAGATATTTACTGCATCCCTCCAGATACTTAACCGTTCCCGTCGCCTTAACTGCCGCACCGTTAATCACATAAGCGGCTGTCACCCGGTCGGCCGCTGCCGCCGTCAGGTTGCCGTCAATCGCCCGGATATCCTCACCGCTCAGACTCTCCACCGCTTTCAGTCCACTTATGCTCTCCACGGTTCCGGCATAAGACTCCTTCGGAATCTTCGACAAATATTCCTGCTGGAAAGCCGCTGTCCGATATTGGGACTGCAGAGTAGCCGGCTTAAAATCGTTTGTTCCCTTCAACAGCACGCCTGCATTGGTATCCACATAATACCAGGCGTCCCCCATCTGAACAATATTGTATGTATGTGCGTTGGCGTCCGTCCCCATCAACACTCTGCAAGGTATACCAAGCTCTCTCACCAGCCTGTAGAATAACAGCGCATATCCCTGACAGGTAGCCTTCCCATTGATCAGCGCGGAATAGCAGGTGTGATAAATCGGCGTGGTCGTTCCGATATAGCTCACGTTGTTTCTGACATAGTTATAGGCCGCCCTGATCTTTTCATAGTCGCCGGCATTCTGGTAGTTGTACAGGGCCCCGCCTTCCTGACGGATAATCTGCCCAATCTTCTGGTCTACCTGCTCCTCCTGCGCTTTTGTGGTGATAAAGCTCGGCGTAACCGTATATTTTTTCAGGTACTG
Organism: uncultured Lachnospiraceae bacterium; assembly: GCA_947176065.1. Taxonomy (GTDB): domain Bacteria; phylum Bacillota; class Clostridia; order Lachnospirales; family Lachnospiraceae; genus UBA3282. Next base: position 109,418 of record CAMWPB010000003.1, read on the forward strand.
CGAGTCAAAAACGAAGGTAGAGTCCTCCATCGTCAGCCATTCATTGAAAGATACGACAGAATTGGCATCCCCCATCGCCAACAGCAGGTAATCCCCCTCATTGGGTTTCATACCTTCCCGCTCTCTGTGAAAATCGAAGATGTCCTCAAAGTCCAGATTCGGATGAGCCGGATTACTTGATGTATTCCACCACTCATACCCGCCTGTCGCATACAGAACCGCTTCTTCACGCGCAGCCATCGTATCCCGAATGGCCTGACAGAGGGTCGCCCTGTCTGTATACAGTCCGTCAACTGCAGGCGGCGTATAGGAACCGTCTCCCTCCTCGATATGAACCGGAATCTGCCATACAAACTGCCCCACCTGAGAATGACTCATATTCATAATCAGATAATAGGAGTCACTGGAGGCAGTACCGGGCAATGCTGTCATAGTTACATGGCAGTCGTTCATCATCCCCTCATTCAAATTCATATCCGGGACAAACTGTATCTTGTCATTCCCCAATTTGGACTGATCAATCGCTCCGCTGTTTACAGCGTCATAAATTTCCTGACCGGTATAATATCGGGGACAGAGATACCAGCCCGTATAATATTCCCCCTGTAACTCAACCGCCCCGCTTCCATCCGCCTTAACGCCATGCAGACGTAAAGATACGGGTTCGCCTTCCTTTATGTTAAGCGCATTCAGTTGAGTCCCCTTATCGTCCGTAACATACACCCCTGTGTAATCAAGCTCCGCTCCCGGATAGGGATAGCCGGACGCATAGTAGTATTTTCCCTCATTACTGATCCGCTCAGGTACACTCTCACGCAGTTCCACACCTTTCTTAATACCGTCCTCTATTAAATCCTGTTCATAAACAAGACTGACTCCATAATAATAGGTGTCGTTGACAACCTCTCCCGTTTTTCTGACAGTGTTATCTTTGTAAGAAAAAATGTCGGCAGTCTCCGTTGTCTCCTGCAATGTCTGGTCATTCCAGGGACCGCCTGCATTAGTTGAGCGGTATATTTTGAAATATCGGGCTGTGCCTGTAGCTGAATCGTTCGCTTTGTGCCCCCAATTCAACTCAATCATTCCATATTCCTGCCGCAGTGTCAGGCCGGTTATCTCCCACTCTGTCCCGCCCTGTACAATCTCCCCGTCCGTCAGCGGTTCTGTCTGCGACATCGTCTCCAGCCCGTCGGCAATACTCACCGGCATATCCTCTTCCGGCACGTCTTCCGACGGCAGCGCTTCTTCCGGCATATTCTCCCCCGGTATTTCTTCTTCCGGCACATCCGCCGGGTCTTCCTCCGCTCCCGCCTCCTGCTTCGTTTCCCCGTCTGCATCATCCGCGGGCGGCTGTTCCGTATCTTCTACCGGCTCCTCCCCTGTGCCGTCATCCGGCTTCTCAGGCACTTCCTCCTCCGGTGTCTCCGTGCCGTCATCCGTCCCGCTCTCTGCTCCCGAAAGATTTTCACTTTCGTTCCTGTCCGTCTCCTCCGCTGCAGGATCTGCATTTGTTTCCATGTCCTCCACGGATGCCGCTTCAGCCGCGGAAACTGCCGCCGGACTCTCTATGATCATACATGCGGCCAGCAGCACTGCAAGAATACGTCTTTTCCCCATCTTCCTTCTCCTTCCCACCCTCATTTACGAAATTTCTGAACCCCTTGTTCTGCACTACATTATACTATAAAAACAGCCGCCGTAAAAAAATTATTCCCGCAGCTTCCCGGCAAAATATTCCATCACCTGAAACAAATCCGCAAACACCGCCTCGCTTAAGTCCCGCATCTCCTCCGTCGCCGGTGTCAGATCGGGCACCATGATGGGATGCATTCCCGCGCTGTGCGCCGAGCGGATACCGTTGTAGGAATCCTCGATGGCATATGTATTTCCGGGCAGAACGCCCATGCGTTCGCAGGTCATCAGATAAATATCCGGGGCAGGCTTGCTGTTCTTTAAAAGATCGCCGCCCACCACCACCTGAAAATATTCATAGAGCCCTGCTGCCTGCAGCTCCTGTGTGACAACGGCAAGTCTGGTGGAGGAGGCAAGCCCCATGGGAACCTTTTTTTCCGACAGATATTTCATCAGTTCCCCCGCGCCCGGTTTCACGGGGATGCCCTCTTTATCAGCAATCTCATGGAACAGCACGGAGCTTTCTTCACTGAATTTTTCATAAGGAAAATCTTCCCCGTAATGCGCAAAAACAATCTCCTGTGTGCGAACCTTGTTTGTCCCGATGCACCGCATGAATACCTCCCGGATATCAGGGATTCCATGCGTTTCGCCGACACGTTCCCAGCAGTCTAAAACCAGTCTTTCGGTGTCAAAAATAGTGCCGTCCATGTCAAAAATCACTGAGATATCCGATTGTAACATACACGCCTCCTTGTCCTTTACTCTTTTCTGATATAAGAAATAAACTGATTGCCGTTCTCTTTCAGCCATTCCGCCGAATCGTTCATGCCTCTTTTTTCCAGTGTTCCCGCCACCGGGTCCATCACCACAATGTTCAGCTCGTTAAAACCTGTGATCAACACCGCGCTGCCGTCTTCCAGCATGGCCAGCACCGGAATATCCTTATTCACATAGTACAGAACCGCGTCCAGACTGCATCCCGACAGATCCAGTATCGTACAGTTCTGTAGATCGCTTTCCAGAATATCCATCACCGTATCTCCCTGATTCAGGCGTCTCTGCGTATTTCTGGAAATCCCCTCATATTTTAAAATCGTGTTGAGGCAGACCGCAACCGAACTCTCATTCTCCCTCATCTCTTCCTCAGTAATCGCCATGATCTGATTGCGGGTGCTTCTGGTTTCCCTGCGCCACACATAGTCCCCGTCGTCGTCCACCACCACACCGGCCACGCGGTAGGCCAGTTCTACCGCCCTGCCCGGATTGACATAAAGGTTTTCTATGCCGTTCTTTCCATACACATAGAAATAGTTCTCCGAAGGGCCTTCACCCAGCTCTCCCACCGAACGATTGCCCTCAAACAGAATCTCCTTAGGCGTCAAAAGTTTTAACCCCTTAGCGTCTATCTCATCCTTCACCGTTATCTGACAGATGGTTTCATAGGTTTCGGTAACTGCAAAACTCAGCACATTATTGCCGCTCCTGAGTTCTTCCGTGTTCATAATCTGGTCGTCCAGAGTAGGCACATAACTTTCGCTCTCTTCATCGTACACAACTCTGGAAAGCGTGAGCTGATTTTCCGAAATCTCGCTTTCCACCACATAAACATTGTCTTTCTGGTAAGTCTTTAATACGCTGCCGTCGTCGCTCTGAATTTTCAGGCAGTACATGGGGAAGGTCGTAATACCCGTACTGTTCTCCCGGACATCCCGCTTCCTGGCAAGACCGTATATCAGATCTTCTCCCATAAAGCCCACCACCGAGATATATTCACCCGCTCCCGCCTCAATCTTTGTCTGCTTCTGCGTATTCAGATTCATCAGAATAAGATCGGTAGCCGCGTAGAGATCATCACCCGCCTGCCACACAAGCATCTTATTGGACTCTGACACATGGTAACCGCCCTCTTTCAGACCTGTCACTACCGTCTGGATCGACAGAGTGCGGATGTCCACCGCATACACGCTGCCATCCAGCATAAAATAATAAACGCCCGTCCTGCTCAGATAGGAAAGCTCCTCAATATCCGTCTTTAATAATTCGTAAGACTTATCGTAAGGAATGTACGTCAGCTCCTCCACGGTATTCGTCATACTGTTATAGGCATAAAGCACCACGCCCACACAGCCCTCATGCCGCCCTCTGTTCATATATCCGTAGACCAGAAACAGAATATTACCAGTCTCGTCCACTGTCAGCACCCGGATATCGTGCCTGTCGTATGCGCATCTTGCGTCCCGAAGCTCTTCCGTATTGCCATAAAAGCTGAAAAGTCTGGCCAGTTTATTGTCCGTCACATTATAGCTGTACAGCTTATCAGCCACCGTAAAGGCAAATACGTTGCCGCCATCGCTCTCCTTAAGCGCCACCTCTTCCCCTGTAATCCCGAGCACAATCTTGTCATTGATATAGACGTCAGCCTTCTCGTCAAAGACCTGCTCCATGGTTCTCTCAAAGTCAAGAAGATACATGCGGTCCGGCGTGTAGCGAATTCTGTAAAACTCGTTTATCCGATAGTAGTCTGTCTTTTTCCCGTTCCTTATATTCACCAGATATTCCAGGTTAAAGGAGCCTGTCTGCTCCGCAAGCTCTCTGATAATAATACATGGATCTGTCACTCTCTTTACCGGCAGTTCTCCCCACGTCACCTGATTGAAGCTGGAATGAATCGTGACCTTGTGGAAAGTGCTATTATCCCCCTCCGCATTGGATTCCAGATACTTCGTCAGTTCAGCCGCTGCTTCCCTGTCAAACGTACGCTCATGGAAGTCCATAATATAATCCAGTTTTTCAATGACATGCAGCGACTCGCTTAAAATAATTCTGGAATAATATCTGATCTGCGTACTGTTTTGCGGCGTAACGAGAAAAACCAGCATATACTCAATGTCATTCTCGATCAGATCCTTTAAGGTGATGGAAAAGGAAATCTCGTCCTCATTTACCTGATAGTCATCCACAGGAGTGCTCTCCACCAGCCGTTCTCCGTCAAGACTTCTCACCTCGAATCCGATCGAGTCGATTCCCCGTCCGTAAGTGTCTATTTTTACATCTATTTTGCGATCCTCCCCGATGGGGTGGAGGTTGTCCCTCAGATAGGCGCATTCCATACTCTGGGCATAGCCATGCAGACTTCCTACCCTGTACGCGCCCACATACATGGACAGCACAGGGTAAGTCGCCTCACCCATTTCGGTCGTCATATCCGTATTTCCCTGATTCATTACCCTACTTAAAACCATCAGCGCAAGCGCAAAAATGCATCCCAGCAAAAGGCCCTTTATGATTGCTCTCTTCATGTATTTCTAATTCCTCTGTCAAAACTTTAAAATCCCGTTTTGATTCATATGGCGTTTTTTATAGATCTCACCGCACAGCAGCACCTGAACAAATTCCGTGATCCGATCCCAATCCTGCTTTGCAGTCTCCGCGTTCTCAGCCTGCTTTAATTTGTCCACAACGACCTGTGTCAGCCGGTAAATCTGCCACTTGTCGGGAAATTCATCATAAATCATACTGCCTTCATAGTCTAACCGATCCAGAATCCCTGCAATCACCTTCTGGTATTTCTTTGCCTCCGCCGGATACATCTCCTGCAGATATTCCAGATCCCGTGTCACCGTATCCTGCTCCTGATAAAAGAGCGGCATCGGATAAGCCATGTAAAACGGTAAAATTCTCGATTGTCTCATATACTCACCATGATAATCAGTCGCTTTATGTTATCATATGGCGAGACTGCCGGAATGTGAAAATCGCTGTCAGCGCCTCAGTCTGAAATTGCCCACAAGTTGTTTGAGCATCTCCGCCTGCCCGGACAGCTCCTGGCTGGTCGCAGCGCTTTCCTGCGCAGTAGCGGAATTATTCTGTACTACGCCGGATATCTGTTCAATGCCCGCAGCAATCTGCTCGATTGCATCCGTCTGATCCTCCACGGCTTTGGCCACCTGCTCCATCCGCTCCACTGCCTGACCGGCAAGCTCCACCGCCGCAGTCACTGAATCGGTCACTTTTCCCACAACCAGACTGCCGTCGTCCACCGCCTTTACGGAACGTCCTATCAGCTCCTGCGTCGCTTTCGCCGCCTGATCTGACCGGATCGCCAGATTCCGCACCTCTTCCGCCACCACGGCAAAGCCTCTTCCGCCCGTCCCGGCGCGGGCAGCTTCTACCGAAGCATTGATTGCCAATATATTCGTCTGGAAAGCAATATTTTCGATGGTGTCTATGATACGGCTGATCTCACTGGAAGATTCCGTGATCTGATTCATGGCCTGATTCAGGCTGTCAATGTACCCGCCGCTCTCCTGAAGCTTTCCGCCCGCCCCGTTCACGACGTCTTTTGCCTGCCCTGTAAGCTGGGCAATTCCCTTTGCCTCCGTACTCATGTCTGAAATGGTGCCGGAAAGCTCCTCTACCGCGCCGGTCTGCTCCATCGCGCCCTGAGAAAGAACAGAAGCCGTAGCCGCTACCTGGTCAGACCCTGTTGAGACGCTGCCGGATGCAGAGATAATACCTGCCATGGTACTGTTCAGTTTTTCACTGATGACACGCAGGGATTCCCACAAAACGGCAAAATCCCCGGGATAACACTGGCCGGAAACCTCCTTGCTCAGGTCTCCGTCCGCTATCGCCCCAAGAACGCCTTCCATCTCATACACGATTCCGCCAAATTCTTTCACCAGCTTCGCCGTCGAATCCGCCAGTATCCTTGTCTCGTCCCTGCCCTTTACCTCAGGAACGGGACTCTTCAAATCTCCCTGCGACAAAGTCATAAGACGATTGGCGCATTTCACTATGGGCGCAGTGATAGAATGACTGACTTTCAACGAAATAGCAATTACTATAATACATACGGCCACACAAATAATAATTTGGAAAAGATTTCCATACTCTGCGGGTCGCATGAAGTCAGCCTCGTCGATTGTCACCGCAATGGACCACCCGTCTGTCCCCGAAATAGGCGCATAACTCTGGATATTGTCAGACTGATCCTCCGCATAGTAGAATCGTTCCACGCCGACTTCTCCCGCCACCATCTTTCTTTCGATAGCAGCCACTGTCTGCAGCCCCTCATCCCCGGGATCGGCTGCCGCCTGCTGCATGACATTTTCCCGGCTCATCACAGCCTCCTGATCCACATAGGCAATCGTGGTGCCTTCCTTGTCAAGAATATAGGCCTCCCCTTCCTCGCCAATCTGCAGTCCCTCAATGATAGACTGTAAAATATAGGTATCGCACTGAAAATAAAGCACACCCTTCACATCATCCCCATCCCGGACCGGTGCGGCAACCATCAGGTAAATATCGCTGCCGTCTATGTAAGGTGTGGACATATAACTGTTTCCCTGAACCGCCGCCTGAAAGAACGGCTCCCCGGAAACATCAACCTCATGGATCACATCATATCCATTCGTATCGGCCATTCCTCCGGAACGCATATAATATGCATCCACCTTCTCCTGAATAAAAGCCTGCTTTTCCTCCGCTGAAATACTTTCATCCACAAGAATCGGATGGGATGCCATTTCCGAAATGGTCAGCGTATATGTGGAAATCATATTTTCCGCCGCAAGAGCGGCAAGCTCCGCCGTTTCCAAAAGATTTTTCTCAAGTGCGGAAGTAGTGGAATATCTGGTCACCAATGTTCCCATTGTTCCGGCAATCATCGAAACGCAGAGTACCGCCAGCACCACCATGACAATAATTTTCGTTTGTATTTTTTTCATCGCCTCGGCCCGGGCCCTTCATCTCCTAAGCCCGCTCCTCCCTTTTTATTCGTTTAAACAGGGGAACGGATCACTCCGTCCCCCTGCTAAAAAACTTGTTATTTCCGAACTGTCTCTATCCTCGCCACAGCTCTCTTCAGGGACATCTCCGCCCTTCGCATATCCGTTCCCGGAGCATGTTCCCTGATCCGCTCCTCGGCGCGGGATTTGGATTCCTCCGCACGCTCCACGTCAATCTCGTCGGGCCACTCGATAATCTCGGCAAGCACCGTGACCTGATCCTGAAGCACCTCGGCAAACCCCGCATGCAGAGCCGCTTCGGACACCTCCTGATCCTTCGTGATCGTGAGGATTCCGGGCGCAATGATCATCGTCATCGGGATATGCTCCCTGTATATGCCGACCTCGCCCTCGACCGTGTTAAACTCCACCATGGACACCTCATCCTCAAAAAAGACTCTGTCCGGTGTGATGATCTTTAATGTAAAATTTCTGCTGTCCTCAGCCATATATTACCTCCTGCGGCTATTCGGTATCCCCATAGCTACACTCTTACTTCTTCATACGGGCAACTACGTCGTCGATGCTTCCCGCATTCAGGAAATAGCTCTCCGGGATGTCGTCGTGCCTGCCTTCCATAATCTCCTTAAAGCCGCGGATGGTCTCAGAAATCGGCACATACTTTCCGCTCGTTCCGGTAAACTGCTCCGCCACATGGAAAGGCTGGGAGAGGAATCTCTGTATTCTTCTCGCACGGGCAACCACCAGTTTATCCTCCTCGGAAAGCTCATCCATACCAAGGATTGCGATGATATCCTGCAGCTCCTTATACTTCTGCAGAATCTCCTGCACGCCTCTGGCCACCTGATAATGCTCTTCTCCGACGATTCTGGGATCGAGGATTCTGGAGGAGGACTCAAGCGGGTCAACCGCCGGATAGATACCTAACTCCACGATAGAACGGGAAAGTGTTGTGGTCGCATCCAGATGCGCGAACGTCGTTGCCGGAGCAGGGTCAGTCAGGTCATCCGCAGGCACATATACCGCCTGAACGGAAGTGATGGAACCGCTCTTTGTGGAAGTGATACGCTCCTGCAAAGCGCCCATCTCCGTCTGCAGCGTAGGCTGATAACCCACGGCGGAGGGCATACGTCCAAGCAGCGCGGACACCTCGGAGCCTGCCTGTGTAAAACGGAAAATATTATCGATGAAAAGCAGCACGTCCTTGCCGCCCTTATCGCGGAAATACTCTGCCATCGTCAGACCCGTCAGGCCCACTCTCATTCTTGCTCCGGGCGGCTCGTTCATCTGTCCGAACACCATCGTTGTCTTGTCGATAACGCCCGATTCCTCCATCTCGTGATAGAGGTCGTTTCCTTCTCTGGTACGCTCGCCCACACCGGTAAATACGGAGTAGCCGCTGTGCTCTGTCGCAATATTACGGATCAGCTCCTGAATCAGCACCGTCTTTCCTACGCCGGCGCCGCCGAACAGACCAATCTTACCACCCTTCTGGTAAGGGCAGAGCAGATCAACGACCTTGATGCCGGTCTCCAGAAGCTCTGTCGCCGTGGACTGCTCCTCAAACGCCGGAGCCTGTCTGTGAATCGGCTCGTGTCCCACATCCGTAGGAGCGGGTTTATTGTCAATCGGTTCTCCCAGAACGTTAAAGATACGTCCCAGTGTATTTTCTCCGACAGGAACCGTGATGGGAGCGCCTGTTGCAACCGCATCCATGCCTCTCACCAGTCCATCAGTGGGCCCCATGGAGATACATCTTACGGTATCGTCACCCAGATGCTGCGCTACTTCCACAGTCAGATCTCCGCCTGTCTTAAGCGGTATTCTGATTGCGTCATTAATTTCCGGCAGACTGCCTGTCGAAAATTTAATGTCCAGTACGGCGCCGATGATCTGAGTGATCTTTCCAAGATTTTCACTTGCCTTTACTTCTGCCATCTCTTTTTCCTTTCACTCATTGTATTTCAGTAATGTGCAATTAAGATATTGCATTCGCACCTGCGATAATTTCTGTTAATTCCTGCGTAATAGATCCCTGACGCGCTCTGTTATACATGAGCGATAAGTGATCTATCATTTCCTCAGCATTGCTCGTTGCGGAATCCATCGCCTGCATTCTCGCACCGTTCTCGCTTGCAACCGCTTCTACCAAACCGCCGTAGATCAGACTGGTAACATATTTGGGAATGATCATATCCAGCGCCTCATCGTCCTCCGGCTCGAAATTCATCAACGCCTTGCTCCCTGTGTCCTGCGTCTCCTCCGACGCATTCTGCACAGGTTCCACGGGAAGAAGCTTAAGAAGCGTCGGTACATGAACCACCGTATTCTTAAATCCCGTATAGGCAAGATAAATCTCTCCGATCTCCCCAGCCGCGAAGGAAGCAAGCAGTCTTCTACCAAACCGCCGTAGATCAGACTGGTAACATATTTGGGAATGATCATATCCAGCGCCTCATCGTCCTCCGGCTCGAAATTCATCAACGCCTTGCTCCCTGTGTCCTGCGTCTCCTCCGACGCATTCTGCACAGGTTCCACGGGAAGAAGCTTAAGAAGCGTCGGTACATGAACCACCGTATTCTTAAATCCCGTATAGGCAAGATAAATCTCTCCGATCTCCCCAGCCGCGAAGGAAGCAAGCAGTCTCTTGCACAGGGCCATCGCATCCACATAGGACGGCTCCTCGATAATGTCGGAATCCTCCTCCACAATCTCATAGCCGTTGCGGTTCAGGGCATCCCTGCCCTTCTTGCCGATTGCGTAGATTTTCAGGTCCTCCTTCTTAAAATCGCCCTTTGTGATAAGCTTCACAACGTTGGAATTGTAGCCGCCCGCAAGACCTCTGTTGGAGGTAATCACGATCACGGCTTTCTTCTGCGATTCCCCGGCCGTCAGGTAGGGGTGGTGTAAGCTGCCTGTCTTAGCCAGCATAGAGGTCACCGTCTCATACATGCAGTTAAAATATGCCTTCGACTGTTCTGCGCGCTGTTTTGCCCTCTGCAGTTTAACGGTAGAAACGAGTTTCATAGCCTTGGTAATCTGCTGTGTACTCTGTATACTGCCTTTACGCCTTTTAATGTCTCTCATTGAGGCCATAGCGTCACCCTCTTCTTTCTACATAGACTACTTAAACTGCGCCTTGAACTCTTCAATGGCTTTCTTAAGCTTCGCATCCGTCTCGTCATTAATTTCTTTATTCTTCGCGATTGCACTTGGTACTTCAGGATATTTCGTGTCAAGGAAATCAAAGAACTCCGCCTCGAATCTGGTGATATCCTCAACCGCCACATCGAGCAGATACTTGTTCGTCACCACATAGATGATGATAACCTGATACTGCACCGGCATCGGTTTGTACTGCGGCTGTTTCAGGACTTCCTTGATTCTCTCACCCTGTGCAAGCTTCTCCTTGGTATCGGCATCAAGCTCGGAGCCGAACTGGGAGAAAGCTGCCAGCTCTCTGTACTGCGCAAGCTCTGTACGGATAGGCGCCGCAATCTTCTTCATCGCCTTGATCTGCGCCGCGCCACCCACACGGGACACGGAAAGACCCGCATTTACCGCCGGACGGAAACCGGAATTGAACATCTCTGTCTCCAGATAAATCTGTCCGTCCGTGATAGAGATCACGTTCGTCGGAATGTAAGCCGACACATCGCCCGCCTGCGTCTCAATGATCGGAAGCGCCGTCAGCGAACCGCCGCCGTACTCCTCGCTCATTCTCGCCGCACGCTCCAGCAGTCTGGAATGCAGATAGAATACGTCACCGGGATACGCCTCACGCCCCGGCGGTCTCTTGAGCAGCAGGGAGAGTGTACGGTATGCAGCGGCCTGTTTGCTCAGGTCGTCGTAAACCACCAGCACATCCTCACCGTTCTCCATCCACTCCTCACCGATTGCACAGCCGGAATACGGCGCTATGTACTGTAAGGGCGCCGTCTCACTGGCGGTTGCGGCAACTACGGTGGTATATGCCATCGCGCCGTACTCTGTCAAAGTTTTCACAATCGAAGCAACCGTGGACGCCTTCTGACCGATGGCCACATAGATACATTTCACGCCCTGTCCCTTCTGGTTAATGATCGTATCGATGGCAATCGCCGTCTTACCGGTCTGTCTGTCGCCGATAATCAGCTCACGCTGTCCTCTTCCGATGGGCACCATGGAATCGATCGCCTTGATACCTGTCTGTAACGGTGTATCCACAGATTTTCTCGTGATAACACCGGATGCAACTCTTTCAATCTTACGATATTTGTCAGTCTGGATCGGACCTTTGCCGTCAATAGGCTGGCCCAGAGCATTCACGACACGTCCGAGCATGCAGTCGCCCGCGGGCACCTCTACCACGCGCCCTGTGGTCTTCACGGTATCGCCCTCGTTAATGTTGTGCTGGTTACCAAACAAAACCGCACCCACATTATCTTCCTCAAGGTTCAGGATCATACCGTAAACTTCGCCGGGGAACTCCAAAAGCTCACCCTGCATTGCATTCTCAAGTCCGTGCACACGAGCGATACCATCCGCCACCTGAATAACCGTACCCACCTCGGATACTTCCAGCTCGGAGGCATATCTCTTAATCTGATCCTTAATGACTGAACTGATTTCTTCTGGTCTTAAATTCATGGATCATACGCACCTTTCTTATTTTTTCGTAACTGTCCAGTACCTTCACAGATACTTCAGCCTGCACTGAATCATTACTTCTTTTTCATATCGTCCGCCTAGATCTGTACCTTCAACAGATCCTTCTGCAGCTCGCTCAGCTTCGTTTTGATGCTGCTGTCAACAACTCTGTCGCCGATTCGGATAACCATGCCTCCGATCAGGGAGGCGTCCACACCGTAACTGATCTCCATGGATTTATACCGTGTGGTGTCGAGCAGTTTCTTCTCAACTTCCCTGCACTGGCTATCTTTAAGCGGAACGGCTGTTGTCACCATCGCGATGCCTATTCCCTTATACTCTTTAACCTTAGCGACAAAATACTTTAGGATCTCGTCGATCTCCCTGTAACGGTCTTTCGAGATAATGATAGTGAGAAACCCGAAAAGCTCCTCGGATATCCTTCCCTCAAACACACTTTTGGCAACCTCAATCTTCTCTTCCTTAATGATTTTCGGATGATTCATCAGTCTGCCAAAATCCTCATTCTCCGCAAGGATTTTCTGAAGCTGTTCAATTTCCTCTAACAGGACGTCTATCTTACCTTCTTCCACCGCAAGCTCGAACAACGCGTCACCGTATGTCTTTGAAATCAGCTTAGCCATGTGCTCTCACCTATTTCCTTAAGCGTCTCTTCCACCAGACTGTCCTGTACAGTGGTGTCTATCGCCGCGTTCACGACCTTGGCAGCCATCATGGATGCAAGCACAACCATCTCTCGCTTCACCTCGTCGACAGCCTTCTTCTTCTCAAGCTCAGCCTCCACGCCGGCTCTTTCAAGAATCCTGGCCGCCTCCTCCTTCGCGTCCGCCACGATCTTATTTTCATTCGCCAAAGCTTTCTTGCGCGCCTCCGCGAGAATCTCTTCGGCTTCTTTATCTACTTCTTTCAGCTTCGTCTCGTACTCTTCCTTCAATGCCCTGGCATTTTCCATATCGGATGCCGCCGTATCAAGCTCGCTCTTGATGCGTTCCTGCCGTTTTTCCATCATATCCCGCACGGGATTGAACAGAAAATGGGAGGCGATCAGGAAAAGCGAGAATACCGCGATAATCATCAACACGGAATCCGCGATGAGCTGTAAGTCGAGGTCAAACAACCTCGGCGCCATCTCGGCGGACGCCAGCACTAAACCCGCAACTGTCGTACTCAAGCGTTAGCCCTCCTTTCGTTGTGATGTGTATCACAGGTCTGCGCACCTGCTGCGCTGACCGTAAGAACACTTATATTGTGTCGGGCATCAAGCCCATCGCGAAGCGATTTGAAATGGCTTGATGTCTGCCGTAACGCAGTTACGGAAGTAACGGCTTAACGAAGAGCAGCAGCATTGCGATCAACAGACCATACAGACCTGTGGTCTCGGCAACGGCCTGCCCGAGAAGCATCGTAGAAGTAACGTCAGACTTCGCGCCAGGGTTTCTTCCCACAGCAGCAGCAGCATGACCAGCCGCAATACCCTGACCTACACCGGGTCCGATACCTGCGATAACCGCAAGACCCGCGCCGATTGCAGAACATCCTAAGATAAAATTGTTGTTAAATTCTCCCATTTTTCATTTCCTCCTTTTATGTGCGCAAATAAGCAGAGTCAGAAAGTGCGGCAGACAGAAACATGCTTGCATGTATTTCTGGCTGGCGTGCTTTATGAGGAGCAACGCGAGCGAAGAATGCGTAGCATTCTGAGCCTCTGCTTACTCACAAATTTACAGTTTTTTACTCCGTCGTGCAGGCATCCGTGATGTACGTCATGGTCAGCATACAGAACACATACGTCTGGATCGCGCCCGAAAACAGATCAAAATACACATGGAGCGCCGCCGGCCAGATAATCGCGATCTTTGACAAGAGCGCGTACACCAGAGCCATCATAACCGTGCCCGACAGAACGTTTGCAAACAGACGCAGCGACAAAGAAATCGGCACCGCCACATCACCGATCACATTGATCGGCGCCCAGATCGGCCATGGGTCACATAAACCCGCCAGCACGCCTTTCACTTTCTGGTACCTGAACTTGTTGAAGTGGATCAGTACAAACGTCATAACGCCCATTGGCAGCGTCACGCCATAATCCGCTGTCGGCGGTCTGAGCCCGAACAGTCCAGAAATATTACTCAGCAGGATAAAAATGAATATTGTGCTGATGTAATTGCGGAATTGCGGGCTGAATTTTCCCATAACGCCGCCAACCATCTTGTCAAGCATTTCCACTACAAGCTCAACAATATTCTGGAATGTACCCGGAACATCCGAAGCGTGCTTGATGACACGGTTCGCTGCAATGCAGAAGCCTATGATTACCAGCATGACAATCAGTACACACACATGGGTGGTAGTGATCCATACGGTCTGCCCAAAAAGCTCATAGGAAAAAACGCCGTGAATCATAAAGTCAATATCCGCTCCGCCGGACAACATAATTCCCTGTCCCATCTTCTCACCTCCTTCTACACGTAATAAAAATGAATAATATAAAAATATGTAACAGCGGACTGCGCTATTACAATGCAGTACCGTCCGAAATTTTCTGCTCTTCCTTCCCGACCCGGAACCTGTGGATCAATGGGTTCAGATAAGCAGCCGCCTTCATGCCCATATAACCGCAAAACGTAAAGATCGGGTTCGCGAAATCCGTACACGCAAGCACGCCTATCACAATCACCAGAACCGCATAGCGTGCAATATTCTGCGCGCCCAGACTCTTTACGGCTTCCTTCTCCGGCAGGTCAAGTCCCCTGTCCAGAGACCACCACATATGAAACGCACCCGCCGCGGCAAGAAACACGCCGATCCAGAGTCCTATACTGTACGCCGGGTTTCGGGAAAAAAACAAAAGCACAATCTCAAAAACAACACCGTATGCCAGAATGCCCAGCCAAAGCTCAAGCAGCGTCTGATCAATCTTTCTTTTCATTCTCTTCCATCTCTTCTTTTTTCTGTGTACTGCGCCTGCGCGTTCTTGCCGGCGTCTCATAAATCCTTCTCGCGAACCGGAACACGTTGGTAAATCCCGCCAGTGCGCCCACGAAAAAAAACGCCACCATCCAGACATTGGTCCCAAGCTTTCTGTCCAGAAACATCCCAATAAAGGAGCAGAGAAAGATGGGAACAAGCATGTTGACGCCAAACTGTGTGATCATCATTAACGCCTGATAAACAGTTTTATGATACTTCAAAGTACCGCCTTCCCAATCCACAGATTTCCCCTAAAACCTAACAAGAAAATTATACTCATTTTTGGTACCTTTGTCCAGCCCCAGTTCAATTAATGGGCAAATTTCAGGGGAAGCGTTGACATTTATCTTCCGGCGGTGTACGGTTAATAACAAGGTGGGCAGGCCACTTGCGAGATTCGCTTTGCGGACTCGAAAAGACGAGGGGGACATGACATGGCAGATCCGATTCTTTACCGCAAGAGACTGATTCCTGAGGAATGCGTCCTGTTAAAAGACGACAGGCTTCTTTACCGCGACGAAGAAATCATCGTGACTGCCTGGAACACGCTGAAGCCCCGAAAAGATCTGCATCATGGCCGTTCCTGCTACTATCTGCGGGAGAGCATAAAAGTGAGCCGTTTCTATAACGAAAACGACTCTCTTCTATACTGGTACTGCGATATCGTTGACTATGATTACGATGCCGGTAACGACACCTATGTCATCACCGATCTTCTGGCCGATGTCATCATCTACCCCGACGGATTCGTAAAAGTCGTGGATATTGATGAACTTGCCACCGCCAAGGAGGCCGGACTGCTGACCGATGCCCTTTTGAAAAAGGCACTTCTGACTCTCAACCATCTCCTGCAGATAATTTATGACGGCGGTTTTGAAAAACTGCAGGAGCCGCTGGAAAGATACTTTTAATAGAAGATGTGCCCCCCGATTCTGTATCTCGGTTCTATTCCGTCCACGGGCGTTCTGAAATAAACACAGTTGCTCACATTGGTGGTGCCACCCATAACCTCGTCGGCAGCCTGATAGCAGCTTCCGGTGGCCCTGCCCTCTGCCAGCGCAAGCGCAAGGCGTCCGCTGGCCACGGGTGAGAACTGTCCCGACTGATAAATCACTCCTGTTACCGTATCGGGATACACGGAGCTTAATACGCGGTTGATCACCACCGAACCGACGGCCACCTGCCCGCTGTAGGGCTCGCCGCCCGCCTCACAGTAAATCAGATTCGCCAGAAGGTATCTGTCCCCCTCGGCGAAGCTCACTTCTGAAATATCCCGCCAGCTTGACTGAGCGGCCAGTTCCGCCATACGGATTTCCTCGGCCAGCTTTGCACGGAGAGCGGAAAGCTCCTCCTCCTGCTCCTTGAGCTGCTGCTCATAGGCAAGCGCCGCCGCCTCAGCCTCGGAAATCTGGTTCTCCGTAGCGTTCAAACTGCTGGAGGTCTGACTCACAAGTCCAGAAACGCGTCCCTGTTCCGCCACAACCTGCACTTTGTAATCCGCCAGCTCCGCCCGGTTCTCCTCCTGCTCCTTTTTGGCCAGTTCCAGTTCGGCCTGCTTCTGCTCCATGGCCGCCTGCGCGGCTTTATACTCATCCAGCACTTTTCTCTGATAAGCGGAAAGCTGCTCAATATATTCGTTTTTGTTCAGAAAATCAGACAGACTCCCCGAGGAAAAAAACAGCTCCATGTAAAGATTGCTGCTGCGCTCATAAGTAAACTGAATCTGCTTTTTCATGGTGGCATACTGCTCTTCTTTCAAGGCAATCGCCTCCGCCAGTTCCTCCTCCACCTGCGCAATCTGCTTTTCCAGATCATCGATCTCCTCTTCCTTGTCGGCGATCTGCTCTTCCAGATCATTCAGATTATTGCTCACCTGCTTAAGCTCTGTATTCAGCGTAGAAAGCGCACCCTGAAGGGAGCTGTGCTGCTCATTCAGTCCCTTCAGGTTTTCCTCCGTCTCATCCAGTTTTTCTTCCGTCTCTTCCCGCTGCTGTTCTGCCTCCCTGATCTGCTGTCTGGTCTCCTCCGTAGCCTGCACGGAGAGCGGCATCATGCCACAGAGCAGAACAAGCGCCAGACAGGCGGCCGTCCGCCGTCTTTTTTCCATACTTAATCCCTCTTGCCAAGCAGAGAATGCCGTCTTATGGCATTCTCTCACGTGAGACGGAGTTGCAGCGCAACTCCCGGAACTTCCAAGTCAGCTATGCTGACTTTACGAAACAGCCTTTGCTGTGAGTGATTAGAAGTTCTTCTCACGTTTCGATCAAATCAACGCGCCTCTGATGCCTCTCCCCATGGGAAAAAGGCGTGTCCAGAAATATATCCACAATATCAAGCGCAACCGCTTCCCCGATAATCGCCGCACCCATGGCGAGCACATTTGCGTCGTTATGCTCCCTCGTGAGCCTTGCGGACACCGGATCGCCGCAGAGCGCGCAGCGGATTCCCTTTACTTTGTTCGCCGTCATGGATATCCCTATGCCTGTGGTGCAGATCACGATGCCCCTGTCACACTCCCCGGAGGCCACTGCCTTTGCCACCGCCGCCCCGAAAATCGGATAATCGCAGGAGCTTTTGTCCGGACAGCCAAAATCCTTGTACTCCAGTCCCCGCTCCTCCAAATGCGCCATTACCTTCTGTCTCAAATCATATCCGCCGTGGTCACTTCCTATCGCAATCATTTCCTCATCCTCCTGTCATCTTTATTTATTATAGTAAATGCCGGATCCGGTCTTCTCCCGTGTAAGACAGAAATTTCTTCTCACACGTTTATCACCTTATGTCCGGCTGCCTTTAACAGACGGTTCATCACCGCCTGCGAAACGCCTTCCCCGTCAAAACTCTCCGAATAAATCAATTCCACACCCTCATCGTCAAACTCCCGCAGGATGCGGTACAGCCCTTTCGCCGCCGCAGCCGCGTCTGTTCTTTTACCGACACTGCGCGGCACATCCGCCTTATACTTATCGACCGTTTCATCGGTGGCAATAACACCCGTCTTTTTCCGGTTCCTCCGCCCTTCGGCAAGTCTCCCGCCGATATAGGCCGTTACCGCCTCCGCCGCCCCCCTGACAATCACCAGCTCGCCCTTTGGCGCATAATGCCTGTATTTCATGCCCGGCGCTTTCGGGGCTTGTCCACTGCCTGATGAAAAAAGCGTCTCGTCCTCATCCACCTGCCCGAGCGTGCATCTGAGCATTTCCCCCGTAATAAAGCCCGGCCGCAGAATCACGGGCGGTTCCACCGTCAGATCCACAATCGTTGATTCCAGTCCCAGCGTGGCATCGCCGCCATCCAATATCATCTCTATCCTGCCGTCCAGATCCTGCACCACATAGGACGCACAGGTAGGACTCGGCCTGCCGGAACGGTTGGCGCTGGGCGCGGCCACATAACCGCCCGCCGCCCGGATAAACGACAGGGCCACAGCGTCGGACGGCATACGTACAGCCACCGTGTCAAGCCCGCCTGTAGTCTCCCGCGGCACCCGGTCCGATTTTTCCAGAATCATGGTGAGCGGCCCGGGCCAGAAAGCCTCCGCCAGCTTCTTTGCCGTCTCCGGCACACTCTTCACAATGGCCGCCAAAGACTCCATATCCGCAATATGCACAATCAGCGGATTATCGGAAGGCCTGCCCTTGGCCTCGTATATCTTTCTGGAGGAAGCAGGATTCAGCGCGTCTCCCCCCAGACCGTAAACCGTCTCTGTGGGAAAGGCCACCAGACCGCCCGCCCTGATGATCTCTCCGGCCTCCCTGATCAAGGCTCCGTCTTTATGCTGTTCCTCCATTCGGATTATCTTTGTATCCACGTCTGCAACCTTCTCACCTGCTATCTGTCCCCTTGTGCCTGGCTGTCCGTCCTTGCCCCCTCTGACAACCGCTTATTCCGATACCCTGATTTTACTTTTCCGCCATATTCAGATACTGCAAAATCGCCAGATGGATCGCCCATGCCGTCTTTTCCTGATACACCTCCGAGGAAAGCTTCTGCGCCTCCTCATAATTGGAAAGAAAACCGCACTCCACGATAACAATAGGCGATGAAGTCTTTTTCAAAAGGTAATAACTGCTGTTCGCCTTCGCCTGTCTGGCGTTGTCCGGGTCGATCTGCCCGACCAGCACCTGCTGCATGCGCTCCGCAATTTCCTTGCTCTCCTGACTTCCCTCGTAATAAAAGACCTGCGCGCCATGCACATATTCCTCGTGATAACTGTTCTGGTGAATGCTCACCGTCAATGCCGGTTTCTTCTCCTCTATCAGCGCCACGCGGTTTTTCATGTCCTGCACTTTTTTATTGGAAACGTTTTCATCATAAAGCCCGTCGTCGTTTTCCCTTGTGAGCACCACGTCCACATCCGCTGCCGTGAGAAACAAAGCCAGCTTTTTCGCAATCTTTAAATTGATATCTTTCTCCAGACTGCCGTCCACACCCACCTTGCCCGGATCGGCTCCGCCGTGTCCGGCATCAATGACAACGCATGGTTTTTCTTTCTCCGTTTTCTCCGTCGAAATCCGGTCCGAGGACACAATACGCGCCCCGCCCCGCAGGGCAAATCCAAAGGCTGCAAGCAGCAGCATAAACAATCCAATTTTGACAATCCTGTCATATTTCCCCGATTTTTCTTTCTCCATTTTTCACCCGCACCAAAACCCGCTCTCACCCGCTATCCGGCGATATGCAGATCTGGCTCTGCCGATACGCATCTTAGTGCATATATATGAAGAAAGAGGTCGGAAGATAACCCTTCCGCGCAGGATTTTCACTATGCCGCCAAACTGCGGTCAGTTCATATATTCCTCTATCACATCCCAGACGTCCGCCGTCTCAAAACCGAGCCGCCACGCCGCCACGCCGGCGATCTCGTATTTTTCCATAATATTGAGCTTCACCTTAACGGACTCCGCGTCCTCCAGCCACACCTGGCACAGTCTGTCGCCATCCTGAAATTCCCCGTAATTCTGACAGGTCTCTTCGTCCCAGCGGACAGCGATGTCGTGATCCGCCACGTAGGCCTGTGCCATTTCCATGCCTACCGCCTGACTGCTTACGCCTTCCGCCCCTGTTTCCCAGATTCTGGTATAAAAAGGAAGGGCGTTTATCACCTTTTCCTTCGGCACGTCCGCCACCGTATTTTTGATACCGTTTTCCACAAAGTTGATGGAGGCAACGCTCCCCGCCTCGTCACTGCCGTTGTAGTGCTCGTCATACCCCATGATAATGACATAGTCCGCCACCACGCCCTGCTCTGCCCTGTCGTAATGATCCGTATGGTTCATGGGCACGTAGTTGTCCACCGAAAGCACAATCCCGTATTTTCTGCAGGGTATGGACAGTTCCCTGATAAACTGGATAAAGGGTTCCCCCGCATCCAGACTGATATTTTCGAAGTCAATGTTCAGGCCGTCCAGATTGTATTCCCGGACCGCCGCCAAAAGCTGTAAAATCAAATGCCGTCTGTTGGACGTCTTACCCAGCACCGTGTACATGTCTACATCCACGCTTTCCACATTGCCAACCAGCGCCCACACTTCCAGCCCCATATCATGCGCCTTTTCCACATAAGAAGCGGAGGCAAAGCTGCTGAATTCTCCCTCGTTTCCCGTCAGGGTGAACCACGTCGGAGAAATCACGTTAAGTCCCTTTGTCTGCGAAACAGCCGCGTCCAAAGTGCTGTTGCCATCCACGCCGCCTATCACATGCCATCCCAGATTAATCTTATAATCGCGGGTGTTCGCCTTATACTCAGGCTCCACATAATCCGTCACGGGAACCGGCTCCTCCTCCGTCTTCTCTCCCAGCCTTTTATTCTCCACATAACCGATAAAGGAGTCCTGCGTCTTTACCTTCGTCCATGTTTCCATTTCCTCTAGTACAATGACCTGATCCCCCGCCGAAATATCCGTCAGAATATCGCTCTTGATACCGCCCTGATAACGCACCTGCGTATCCTTCGCAACGGTCGCGGTCTGCCGCTTGTCCCATTCGGTATACACCTGCATATGGTTCGGCTCCGTAAAAAGCTCATAGGAAAAATTCGCATATTTTTTTACATAATCCGCTGCAATATAGAGCGTCTCCCCTTCATAGCGGGAAACGGTATAATCGCAGTTTTCGCTGCTCTCGACGAAATCCGCGTCATAGCCGGTAATCGTCCCCGTGCCGATCACATTCGCATAGACCATGTCCGGCGTCGTGTAGAGAAGACTGTTCTCCGACTTATCCTCATAAAATCTGTCGTTAAAATATTTATGCACCGTAGCCATATCAAAATAGCACATGCCGTCAAAGAGCTTCGCATGCTCCTCTATCTGCTCATCCTGCAATATAATGGGGACGTCATTCTCCCCCGCAATGCCAAAATATTCCGTCAGATCCGCTCTTTCTTTGGAATAGGAATATTTTTCCAGCAGCTTTGCACCAAATCCCGCAGCGCCAATCAATATAATAAGGATGACCGCGACTATCACCGGAATCACTTTTTTCATTTGTCCAGCTCCTTTTTGACCGTCTGTAGTAAACGCTGACCAGGCAGGGAAGTTTTCCCTTTCCTGCCCGCCGCGTTCACTACGATTATAGCAAACTATTTCCTTGCAGTCATCAGTTTTTTTCAGCAGTTCGCAGTCGACCGCAGCGCATAGCGGGAACCACCCTCTGCCGTCCTGTTTCCTGTCCGCCGCCCGAAAAAATCATGCCAGCTCTCCTTTCATGCCGCATTCTCCAAAAGGATTAACAAAAAAACTATTAAAATAACTCAACCGTGATATACTAACGGCATATGATATAGGAGGGCGGAAATAGTTCTGAAGATGACTCTGACATGCAAATGAATTTGAAAAATAACTGTATAACCTACTCATTCCTTGTGAATTATATTTTGTGTACCAAAGGAAATTCTTATAGAATTAACCCGGCGCTTAGATGGGAATAAGATATGGTCTCTGACAAGGCACACTGCCCATAAGACTGCCTCCGCCGAAGAATACCGGCAAAGACACAGATGTTATTTATTTAAATTACGCATGCCTCCTTCCCTTGCGGACTATCAGAGACACCTTGTAGTTAGATTATAGACATAATCTGACAGGAATTGCAAGCATTTTCTAAAATTATTAAAATTTTTTAAACACTTATCGCGCACTATTGACTAAAACCGACCTCTGGGATTAAGATACACTTAACTTAAGACATGCAGGAGAACACTCCCTGCGTAAATGCTATTATTCTAAAATAGAAGGAAGCGAACAACAACATGAAAATAGAAAAAGTGAATGAGCAGCAAATCCGCTGCACCCTCACAAGAGAAGATCTGCTGAACAGAGAATTAAAAATCAGCGAACTGGCCTACGGCACGGAAAAGGCAAAGAACCTCTTCCGCGAACTCATGCAGCAGGCAGCATATGAGTGCGGCTTTGAGGCAGAGGATATTCCGCTTATGATCGAAGCGATTCCCTTAAATGCCGAATGCATTGTGCTGATCGTCACAAAAGTGGAAGATCCCGAAGAGTTGGATACACGCTTCGCCAAGTTTGCGCCCTCCGTCCATGACGATGAATATGAAATGGATGAAACCGAGGATAACGAGGCGCTGATGGAAGCTTTTGCCGACAGCGCGGACGAGGTGCTCAATCTCCTGCGCCGGATGAACGGCACGGAAGAATCCGCCCCGGCTCCAAAAACCGCATCCAAGGAAAACGTAAAGCCTGCTCTTCCCGGCCGCGAAAAAACGGCAAGCCGTCTCTTCTCTTTCCGCTCCCTGCGCGAAGTGAGCAGACTGGCCCGCGTGATCGGCACCTGCCGCGGAACCAATACCCTGTATAAAGACGAGGCCGGCGGCAATTACCTTTTACTGGTCGCTCCCGAAGAGCTTGACACCGCAGACTTTAACCGTATCTGCAGCCTGATCTCAGAATATGGCAGGCCCGAAAAAACACTAAACTCCGCGAAAGCATATCTGGAGGAGCATTTTGAACCATTGATTAAGGACAGCGCGGTAGAGACACTGGCACGGATATAAGAATCAGGCGACTGCACATTCTCTAAAATATAGCTTACACTGTCGCAATTTCCTATCGAACAAAAGCAAAACCCCACACTGTCCTCCGATTCCCCGGAAACAGTGTGGGATTTATTTTTTCCGCTGCTCTGCGGTGTCAGTCCCTGCAGTCGGCTTTAAACCGCCGCAATCTTCGCCATCAGGTCATCCGCGTCGATGCCGTGCACCATAGCCGCCTCCTCCAGGGTCTCCCCCTGCGCAGAAGGACAGCCAAGACAGTGCATACCGATCTCCAAAAGCACAGGCGCAATATCAGGATTAATTCTGAGCGCCTCTCCTATCGTTGTGTTCTTTGTAATATCTGCCATTTTTATTTTCCTCCATACTCTCATTCTGTGATAGCTTCTGATTAAATATACATCCATTTTCTGTACCAGATATGATTATAAAAGAAAGCCACTTCGCCGTCAAGCGTACTTTCCAAAATCTGCATCCCATTACGATAGGCATACCGCTCTGTCGTTTTATAACACCCGCTATTATACGTTTTCCCGAAAATCGTAAAACAAGCGTTATTTATCACGAAATCCCGCATTAGTAACAAATTAGTAACAAATTGGAAAGAGCCGGAACCGTTCCCATCCCACTGGATATGCGGGTTGTACGATTTAATAAAAATTTAATTAAGAACAAATTAGTAACAAATTGGGTGTTTTACTCGGTATTATACTTATAAATAATCATAAATACGCATATAAATTTGATTAAAAATCCCGCTATCCCGCATGAATGCTGGGGAAATGAAAATCAAGAAATTATTAACAAATAGTTAATATAAATTGTGGTGGATACAGGCGATGAGGCCGAAAATCCCACAGACGACGAGCAGAACAATGAGGAAGAGGAAGGCAGCGAAGAGCTCCCCGGCGATAACGATACACCTGTTATCGAAACGCCCGATGAGGAGCCCGTTGAAGATCCTGTAGAGGATCCCGCAGAGGAGGTTGTGGACCCCACAAC
>CAMWPB010000004.1 GCA_947176065.1 uncultured Lachnospiraceae bacterium
CCATAATGCGCCTCCATAAAATTTATATATTTTTCTATATTATAATAAAAAAGCGCAGTAAAATCAAGGAATATATTTAGAAATTTATATATTTGGCTCTACATATTTACATGACAAAAATACGTTATAGGAATATAATGATGCTATAATCAAAAACCGGTTGAGATTAAATAACGAAGAAGGGAGGAAGAAAAACAATGGGATTAAAGAAGCTGAACCAATTTCTTGAGTTTGATTGGGGCAAGTTCATGACGGGTAAAGAATTTGTATGCGTAAACGTAAGTGAGTGGCTTGATTACGATACCAAGAAGCATGTGGGCATGAAAGTAGAAGCAGCTATCACGAAAGACGATACGCATTATGAAACCAAGAACGGCGAAAAGGTAAGCAATATATATGAAAAGCTGACCTTTAAGGTAATGAAAGATATTGCCGTGCCGCTCAATGCCCGCATTGTTCCCGTTGGTGTAAAAGCCAAAGCATACGGGGATAACGGATTTGTAACTAAGTTAAGCATAATCTGTGACGATATTCAGGTTATGCAGCCACTACAGAAAGGACAGGGTAACTAAATGAAATACTACAATCACCCTAACTTCCTGCAATATGCGCACCCCGCCGCCAAGTTTGCGGCGGTGGGGCTGCTTGATATATTGGCAGGAATATTGCTAACCATCATAGAAGCTGCTTTTTTACGGATTGCCCCCAGCGTTGGGCTTTTCCTTAATGCGGCAACGATATTGCACCATGTTGCAGCGTTTTTCTTCCTGTTAAGCGCGTTGATAACTGCCGCAGCCGTATGGAAAGCGGTAGCTATGTCGGAAGCGGACAAGATTAAGCTGATGGTAAGGCGGAGATTGTTCTCCCCTGAATATGGGAACCCTCTGCACCTGAAAGAAGGTGAACGGCTCCCCAAAGTCACTTGTAAGGAAATAGAAAAGGGGGTATTTGATATCATGATAGCTTCAACAAGCAGCACAGTCAAAGAGATTCAGGATATATCAGAAAGCATCAGCGCAAGCCTGAATAAACAGTATGGGCGATATGCTGTGACGGAAACTGATACAGACACGGCTTTTAATTCGGTCAGTTTCCGTGCGGAAGATGTTAAGGTGGACAGGAGCCTCACTGTAAATTCCGTGGATGAACTAAAGCCCAAAGAGCATACAAAGCTGATTGTGCAAAAAGGTACATCCATCGACCTGACAACATCCGGCAGCATAATTGCGGCGGGAAAGACCCGCTCCGGCAAGACAACGGGTGTGATAGCTCTCTTACTGCAAGCGTTACTTGCCGGACGCGATGCGTATGGTTCGCAGATTATCATTATTGACCCAAAGCAGGCAGAATTAAGCCGTCTCCCCCATACCGTAACACTGGATGAGGACGGCGAAGCAAGAGGGATTTTAGAAGCGTTGAAAGAATTTGCAGATACGATAAAAGAGCGTCAGCGTGTGCTGAATGACCTTTCAGGTGAAACAGGCGATGCCGTACATTGGTGGGAAGCGGGTTTTCATGCCTCATTCCTCTTTATTGATGAATATGTTGCATTGCGGGGTATCTTCCCCAAACGCGCAGTAAAAGAGGACGGCGGCTACAATCTCGCTGAATTTGACAGTCTGATTAAGCGGATTGTCACAATGGGGGCTTCGGCGGGCTGCTATGTAATCATTTCGATAGCGGAAGCATCCGTTGACGAGGGCGGCTTGCCTGCAATGCTCCGTTCTGCTTGCGGTACAAAGATATTGTTTAAGCCGACTCTGAACGAGGGTCGCTTACTCTGGGATTCCGAAAAGCTAAAGGATATGCCGCAACGTGTCTATAATGTGGGTGACGCGTGGTTCTCATCAACGGATGGTGTGCATGATAACGTGTCTTATGTTCATTTTCCTAAAATGAAGTTCAAGGTATACCGTGAGCTTGGCAGATTGTTAGAAGAATATCATAAAGGGTAATCATTCCGCATCCGCCGCCATATGGAATAAGGCGGCGGATGCGGTGTCAAAAGTGTCAATGATAACAAAACCCTTTATTCGTGCCGTGGGGGCTTGTTATCCCACGGCACAAAATGAGTGCCATTGTGCCAAAAAATAGAAAAGACACCGTAAAATCAGCGAAGGAGTGACACAGCTATGAGGACAGATAGGATTCCACGTGCCAGACATATGATGTATGAGCAGCAGCTAGCACATTTACCAGCGCATATAGATTCTATGGATAAATTGCTTGACTTTATCGAAAAGAATCTGAAGCCGGAGAAATATGCGGCGATATTGCATGATAAGGATATGGACGAAAAAGGGCAGCCCGCCGAACCCCATATACACGCAATGCTCTCTTTTGAAAATGCAAGGAGCGTTAGCAGCGTAGCCAAGATACTTGGTGATAAGCCGCAATACATACAGGCATGGAAAGGCGAAGCGAAAAATGGATATGCCTACCTCATCCATGCAACGGATCGTGCAAGAACCAAGTACCAATATGATATATCCGAAGTGAAAGCCAATTTTGGCTATCCCGCTATGATACAGACAATCTCAAAGGAAATCAAAAAAATTGATACCTATGGGGATGCAGCGAAAATAAAGACATTTCTCAATCTGCTTTATACGGGCGCGATTACAAAAGAAGAAGTCGAAAATCAGCTAACAGGCGCGCAATACGCTAAAGCTAAGAAGCAGATAGAGGATGTACACGCAAAGTACCTGAAAAACCATGCGGAAGAATGGAGAAAAGCAATGGTCGCGGCGGATGGTAAGTTTGTCCGCGTTATCTGGATGTATGGAAATCCGGGGACAGGTAAGACGAGCTTTGCCAAAGAATACGCAGCAAAAGAGGGGAAAGGGCAGCCGTTTTACATAGCTGGGAGCAGCCGCGATGTGTTCCAATCCTACGCGGGGGAACATATCATTATACTGGACGAACTCCGCCCGCAGTCTATCCCCTACCCTGATTTGCTAAGGATATTAGACCCTTTCGGGATAGATTCACAAGTTTACGCTCCATCCCGCTATTATGATAAAGCATTAGCGGCAGAGTTAATAATCATTACAACCCCGTACAATCCGCTCCATTTTTATTGCGAAATATTTGGTTATAAACCTGATTTGATAGACAGTTTTCAACAGCTTCACCGCCGCATAACACTAACTATCAATATGACCGATACGGAGATACTTGCGGCAGCCTATGACAGCGACAAACAATGTTATGTTACAGACCCGACGAGCAGCCATAAGAACCCATATTCGATGGCAAGCCGCCCGCCTATGACGGTTAAGGCAGCGGATATATATGATTCCATGTTTGGTTGAAAAGAGTGACGCTATAAGCCAGATATCAATATTTCCTTGTCAACAATCTGCCTAGCGTCTAGGCTGTCACAAAGCACTTAATGAGTTCGCACTCTCGATTCTTCTCGGTGCCGATAGTACGGAGTGCGAAACGAATTTAGTGCGACTGACTGGTACGGTAAATTTATAAGCAATACATAAATATTTACAGAAAGGGGGTGTTGCTCTATATGCTTGATGTATCTTGGCGCGAATCGCTATCTGTTTTGAAGAAAATCAAGGCTTTTTCTGATGATGAAGCATTGACGGCGTTTATTGAGATTGTTAATATAAAAGGGATAGATGATGCGCTGAATGATATAGGGAATATGGAGAAAAAATATTATTTAGAGCAACACCCCTATGAGATTTATTATTCAGAGCATGACAAACGTTATAGGACGTATTTACCGCCTAAGGAAGACGGGGAAAAGAGAAAGCCTATAACAGCAGTAACAAAAGAGAACCTTGAAAACAAAATAGTCGCTTATTATAAGCAAATGGAAGAAAAACCGCCGGCAAATACTTTTGAAAAGATATATCCTTTATTCTTGGACTATAAGGGAAAGGAAACGTCACTGGCAAATGCCCACAAGTTAAATTGGGCATGGGAAACATATTACAAAGATGATGATATTGTCAAACGGGAATTGAATGACATAACCGTTATTATGTTGAAAAGCTGGTTCTTGGACAAGATTGCAGAGCATGGACTCACTTCTAGGAAATATAAAGATATGAAGTCGCTTATGAATATGTTATATGATTTTGCGATTGAGTCTAATCTTGCAAGTAGAAACGTTTCCAGAATGGTGCATGGCATCTCTTACAAAAAATTTGCTGTGGAGCATAAGAAAGCCCCAACGGAGCAAGTCTATATCAATGATGAAGAAGAAAACATTATTAAGGTTGCATTAAGTCAATACGAGAAAACGGGAAATACCGCATATCTTGGTGTGTGCCTTAACTTCACTTTGGCGTTGCGGGTCGGGGAAGTTGTTGCATTAAAAAACAGTGACTTTTCAGAAACATTGGTACATATCCAACGGCAGGAAATTAAGCATTATGACAAGTTGGATAATGGAAAAATCGTTCGGAACGGTTACGAGATTGTTTCTCATGGGAAAACGCCAAATGCTGACAGGGAATTATTTCTGACAAGAAATGCAAAAGGGTTTTTGTCTATGATAATGAGGGCAAATGAAGAACGGAATTTTCATTCAGAATACCTATTGCTGGATAAAGACGGTGAGCGGATGCACAATGATGCAATCAACAATGTTTTAAGGCGATTGAACCGCATGATTAAGACTACGCAAAAGGGAAATCATTCCATTCGCAAGACTTGTATTTCCAATATGGGCGAATCTGGCGCACTGTCAAATGAAGAAATAAGGACGTTCGCGGGGCATAAGGATTATTCTACAACAGAAAAATATTATATGCACGCAACGACTTCCATTGAAAATCGTTCAGAAGCTTATGAGAGGGCTATTAACAGCAAAATCAACAACGTGTTCAAGCGTGTTCAAAATCTATGAATGCGAAAAAATGGGGAAGCCAGTAAAATTAAGGCTTCCCACACTTTAACGACTGCGGAAGATGGGACTTGAACCCACACGTCGTTTCCAACACTAGATCCTTAGTCTAGCCTGTCTGCCAATTCCAGCACTTCCGCATACGTTACACAACGCATTTAATATAATACTGTCTGATAAGGAAAAAGTCAAGAGGTTTTGGAAAAATAGTTCAGTAATCTTTTCAGAGCGAAGAACTGCAGGTTTCCCGGCAGCCCTTCGCATTTCACATTCTGACCTAAAAATCAACCTTTATTCCGAACAGGGCGCCTTCCGCGATTTTTTTGTCGTCGCCCTTTAGCTCATCCATGTATTTGATGTAATCGCATACATATACATACACAGTATCTGTGTTCCGGCCATAAGTGGAGTAGACTTCGGCATTATCACCCTGGCTGTCCAGTCGTTTGCCATCTGCGTCGCAGACGACCACAACATAGTCATATATGGGAGCTCCCTCCGGGAGAATAAGTCCGGCTTTGATTTCGAAGTCGGTTTTTTCCACGGAGGCAATACCGACGCCGTCATCGTTTGTTTTATTAATTTCTACAACCTGTACTCCTTCTTTGTTCATGGTGACGTCAATGGCAAAGTTCCATGTGCCTTTATAGTGTTTTCTGATTGCATCCTGTATTGTTACTTCGTTGCCGTCCGGGTCTGTGAGCTTCACTTCTTCATATTGCATCAGGTCGGCATAGATATCCGAAATTTCAAGATAGTAGGTAAATTCTTCTGGAAGCTGTGACACCGTACCTTCCCGGATCAGTTCGGCGTCGGTCTGCGCTGTGGAGGCGTTTACGGCGTGGCCGCTGCATGACAGATCTTCGTCCAGAGACACTCGTATAATGCCGGTAAAGGTATGATCGTCCACAAATTCACCTTCGATATAATAGGGCGTGGGATAGCCTGACTCGGGCGGGCGGTCTGCTTTGGTAAGTCCCGGCACGCTGTAGTAAGTGTTGGTGGTCAGATATAACATATCATAGTCCAAAATATAACCGTCCATATTTTTCGTCTTGATAAAATCAGCCGGAAAGGCTTCTTCGTTTTCAATGCAGAGTGCCAGATACAGGGCCTGGGCAGAGCAGTTTGCCTCGGAGACAGTGACGGTTATTCCATTGGAGGTCTGCACGAGAGGATTTGACTCATCCTTTTCGGGTACAGTCGTTTGATATGACGACTGTGTCATATTTTTGTCTGTGGAGGATGTGTCTTCCACATAAACTTTGGAACCTTCGCTAAAATCGCCCTTGTAGCTGACTTTCTCCTGTACCATGGAAAAGATGCGGCCGATGAGAGGCAGCTTTGCTGCAAAAGAGGGTTCAGATATCAGGAGTATGCCCGCGCACAGTGCGGTCAGGAGAATGGCTGCCGAAACACCATGGCGCAGGGCAGTTCTCTTTCTGTGAAGCCGTTTCTTTTCTTTCATCCCTGTCCGAATACCGGTCTTTACGGCCTGGGTCAACTCCTTCGGGATCGGGATTGCGTCGAATCTGTCATTTTGCATAGCGTTTTACCTCCTTTTCTTCCACGCGGTCGGTGAGCCGGCTGCGGAGCTGTTTTTTGGCGCGGTACAGCATTGCCTTGACGCTCCCCTCCGGAATATCCATAATCTGAGCGATTTCCCTGATTTTCAATTCCTGAAAATAAAAGAGTATGACAACGGTTTTATATTGGTCCTTCAGGGAGTCGATGGCGTCGTACAGATCGACTTTTTCCTCGATCATATAATTTTCAATTCCGGTTTCAAGATATTCGTCCAGGGAAATGGTCTGTGCCTTTTTCTTATCCTGTCTGATGCAATTAATCAGAATTTTTGTGATCCAGGTCTTAAAGTAACGCGGTTCTTTCAGCTTTTCGATGCCAAGCATGCCTTTTGTCACGCACTCCTGCACAGCGTCCAGAGAATCGGCTTCGTTTTTTACATATAGAAAGGCGGTCTTATATAAGTAGACCTGATATTCGGCGATTAACTCGCCATAGGCGGATACATTGCCTTTGATAGCTTTTTTGACAAGTTTAATGGTGTCTTCCTTCATCGGTGTCTTTTCCTTTCGTCATATTCCGTGGTGCTTTTTCATGGCCGGTGCGCGCATTACCGGTTTGTTTTATATTGATTAGATCACGGAAAAAGAGAAAAAGTTGCAATTTTAAATATAATTTTATTATAAAGGCTTGACATCAGACAAAAAAGACGATAAAATAACATTTGTTCGCAGGAATGGCGGAATTGGCAGACGCGCACGGTTCAGGTCCGTGTGGTAGCAATACCATGAGAGTTCAAGTCTCTTTTCCTGCACGCACGAGGACATCGCTTCGGCGGTGTCTTTTTTTGCGCGCATAAGCAGAGTCAGAAAATATACGGAGTATGTGTCATGCTTGCATGAGCACATGCAAAGGATATTTTATGACGAGCAACGCGAACGAGAAATGCGAAGCATTTCGAGTCTGCTTATGCGCATAAGCAGAGTCAGAAAATATACGGAGTATGTGCCATGCTTGCATGAGCACATGCAAAGGATATTTTCTGACGGGCAACAAGAAAGGAAACAAAAAAAGGCAAATTATCACATTCTGATCTATTTCCAAGAAAACATTTCCTCCCTATAATGTAAAGTAAGAAGGCAGAAAGACGGATATAAACGTCTCAAACGGGGAGGGGTTACATGAAATACGGATATTTTGACAATGAAAACAGGGAATATGTCATTGACAGGGTGGATCTGCCCTGCTCATGGACGAACTATCTTGGCGTGGAGGATATGGCGGCTGTGGTGAACCACACGGCGGGCGGCTATCTTTTTTACAAAACGCCTGAGTATCACAGGATCAGCCGCTTCCGGGGCAATGCGGTGCCCATGGACCGGCCGGGCTTTTATGTGTATCTGCGGGACAATGACAGCGCAGACTACTGGTCCATATCCTGGCAGCCGGTGGGCAAGCCCTTGGATCAGGCGAAGTACACCTGTCGTCACGGCATGTCCTACACGGTTTACGAGTGCGAGTATGAAGGGATTAAAGCATCCCAGACAATGATGATTCCCAGAGGCGAGGCGGTGCAGCTCTGGGACGTGAAAGTAAAGAACACGGGGGAACGGGCGCGGAATTTAAGCCTGTTTTCCTATCTGGAATTTTCGTTTCATCATATTATGATTGACAATCAGAACTATCAGATGAGTCTGTACTGTGCGGGCGCGTCCTACGAGGACGGAATCATCGAGGAAGATTTATTCTATGAGGAAGAAGGGTATCAGTACTTTACGGCGGACTTTACGCCGGACGGATTCGACTGTATGCGGGACAAATTCCTCGGCACCTATAATACGGAGACGAACCCGGCGGCGGTGATTGCCGGACAGTGTTTCTCTTCCTATGAAAAAGGGGGAAACCACTGTGGCAGTCTGCAGAAGAACCTGACCCTGCAGCCGGGGGAGGAGGCGCGTTTTGTCTTTATGCTCGGGGAGGGCAGAAGGGACGAAGGCAGGCGCGTCCGCGCAAAGTATGCGGATCATGGCGCGGTGGATGCGGCCCGCGAGGATCTGAGAAACTATTGGGAAGAGAAGTGCTCTAAATTACAGATACAGACGCCGAATGAGGGGATGAACACCCTGATCAATACATGGACGCTGTACCAGTCGGAGATCAATGTGATGTTCTCGCGGTTTGCCTCCTTTATCGAGGTGGGCGGCAGAGTGGGGCTGGGATACCGGGATACGGCGCAGGATGCCATGACGATTCCCCACTCGAATCCCGACAAGTGCAGGGAGCGGATCGAACAGCTTCTCCGCGGTTTGACGAGCGCAGGTTACGGTCTGCATCTGTTCCAGCCGGAGTGGTTTATGGAGGATACGGGTGCCAAGCCTTTCAAATCCCCCACGGTGATTCCGGAGCCGGATAAGAACAGCATTATTCATGGGTTGAAGGACGCCTGCTCGGACGATGCGCTCTGGCTCGTGGCGGCGGTGACGGAATATATCAAGGAGACGGGAGATCAGGCATTTGCTTCTTTGCAGCTGCCTTATGCCGACACATTTCTGGAAGGGAAAAAGGAGACGGAGTCGGTCTATGAGCATCTGAAACGGATTCTGGATTTCTCCACGGAGCAGGTGGGACAGACAGGGATCTGCAAGGGACTTCGCGCCGACTGGAACGACTGTCTGAATCTGGGCGGCGGCGAGAGCGCCATGGTCAGCTTTCTGCACTATTGGGCGCTGACACAGTTTATCGGTCTGGCGGAGCGT
This sequence comes from uncultured Lachnospiraceae bacterium, assembly GCA_947176065.1. Taxonomy (GTDB): domain Bacteria; phylum Bacillota; class Clostridia; order Lachnospirales; family Lachnospiraceae; genus UBA3282. The sequence goes on from CAMWPB010000004.1 coordinate 9,151, forward strand.
CTGGGAAAGACTGAGGATGTGGAAAAATACACGCAGACTGCGGCGCGGGTCAAGGAGGTGTGTAACACACAGCTCTGGGACGGCGAGTGGTTTATCAGGGGCATCACGGCGAACGGGAAGAAGATCGGCACGCAGGCGGACGCAGAGGGGAAAGTGCATCTGGAATCCAACGCCTGGGCTGTTCTCTCCGGGGCGGCGGACGAAGAGAAGGCGGATGCGGCGCTCGATGCGATCGACAAGTATCTCTACACGCCTTATGGGCTTTTGCTGAACACCCCCTCCTATACGGTGCCGGACGACGATATCGGTTTTGTCACCAGAGTGTATCCGGGGGTGAAGGAAAACGGAGCGATCTTTTCCCATCCGAATCCCTGGGCGTGGGCGGCGGCATGTTTGAGAGGCAGGGGCGACCTGGCGATGAAGTTTTACGATGCGCTCTGTCCCTATCACCAGAATGACCGAATTGAAATGAGGGAGTCGGAGCCGTATTCCTACTGTCAGTTTATCATGGGCAAGGATCACAGCGCCTATGGCAGGGCGAGACATCCCTTTATGACAGGCTCCGGCGGCTGGTCTTATTTCTCGGCTACCCGCTACATGCTGGGCATCCGGCCGGATTACGACAACCTGACCGTTGATCCCTGTATTCCGGCGGACTGGAAAGCATTTGACGCAGTCCGTGTATGGAGAGGAGCGGTGTACGAGATCCGGGTGAGCAATCCCGACGGTGTGATGAAGGGCGTGAAGGAAATCAAGGTGGACGGCGTGCCGGTGGAGAAAATCCTGCCTATGGAAACGGGAAGCAGGCATACTGTGGAAATAACAATGGGCGTGCGATAAAAAATAACAAGGAGGGTATACGATGATTAAGTTTGGGACAGGCGGCTGGAGAGCCGTGATCGGAGATGAGTTTACAAAGGAGAACATCCAGATTTTATCGAGGGCGGTCTGCGATAAGATGCGGGAGGAGAAGGTGGAGAAGGAGGGCATTGTGCTCGGTTATGACAGGCGCTTTTTGTCCAAGGAGGCGATGCAGTGGGCCGCGCAGGTCTTTGCGGCGGAAGGGATTAAGGCCAGCCTGATCAACAAATCGGCGCCCACGCCTCTTGTCATGTTCTATGTAATGAAGCACGAATACCACTACGGCATGATGATCACCGCAAGCCATAACCCGGCAATTTACAACGGCATCAAGGTATTCACCTTCGGCGGACGTGACGCGGACGAGGTGCAGACGGCGGATATCGAGCGTTACATCAACGAGGTTACGGACATTCCCGTGGATGAGATGAATTATGCGGAAGGGATTGAGAAGGGGCTGATCGAGGAAATATATCCTCTCAATGAATATCTGGACAGCATCATCGACACGGTGGATATGGAAAAAATCAAAAAGCGGGGGCTTCGTATCGCGCTTGATCCCATGTACGGGGTGAGCGAGACTTCCCTGAAAACGATTCTTATGACGGCAAGATGCGAGGTGGAGACCATTCATGAGCGGCATGATACGCTGTTTGGAGGAAAACTTCCGGCGCCTACGGCGGAGACGCTGCGCGCCCTGCAGAATTATGTGATCGACAGACGCTGCGATCTGGGGCTTGCCACAGACGGCGATGCGGACCGGATCGGTGTGATTGACGATCAGGGCAATTTCCTGCATCCCAATGATATTCTGGTGTTGCTGTACTATTATCTTGTGAAATATAAGGGCTGGCACGGCCCGGCGGTCAGAAATATCTGTACCACCCATCTGCTCGACCGGGTGGCGGAGAGCTTCGGGGAACAGTGCTATGAGGTGCCAGTGGGCTTCAAGCATATCTCTTCCAAGATGTTTGCCACGGACGCCATCATCGGCGGCGAGTCCTCCGGCGGTATGGCTGTGAGAGGCCATATCAAGGGCAAGGACGGCATTTACGCCTCCGCGCTTCTTGTGGAGATGATCGCGGTAACGGGCATGAAGCTGTCCGAGATCATGGAGACGATCCGAAAAGAGTTTGGCGGCATGGCCCTGGAGGAGCGGGATTACCGTTTCAGCCCCCAGAAGAAGGAGGCCATCCAGAAGCAGCTGCTGGTGGATAAGGAACTGCCTCAGATTCCCTATGAGGTGGATCAGGTTTCTTATCTGGACGGCTTAAAGATTTACTTAAAGGACGGCGGCTGGATTTCCGTCAGGTTCTCCGGCACGGAACCGCTTCTGCGTATCTTCTGCGAGATGAAGGAGAAGCAGGATGCGGCGGCCTTCTGCAAGGTGTTTGAGGAATATCTGGAGCTGTAGGGAAAAGATTTATTCTGCTTCGTTTGATGTCGCAGCGGAAAGAAAGGAATGCAAAAAACAAAATATTTGGATATAATAGACCCATGTGCAGAAATTGGAGCGGGCAGGGAAGGTGTCTTCCCGCCCGCCGGAAAAGGACGGGGCAGCCATGGATACAGCGGCAGGAAAAAATAAGAGGGAAAGCAGACGGAGAAAATCACTCAGATGGAGCATGGTAAGGCGGCTCGTGTTTGGGTGGTTTTTGCCGTTGTTCTTAATGATATGCGGGGTCATATTCCTGATGACCAGAAATGTGCTTGGACAGGTGGAGCAGACGATCCAGTCATCCGTCGAGAAGACGGTTGAAATCATGCAGATCCAGTTGAAGGACTGTGAGACGGCCTCCAAGAATGCCTCCTATATGGCGGTGATTGCAAGATACTACAGGCAGTACTGGGGTGTGGAGGACCGCACTGATTTTAAAAAAAGCGTGGAGGAATTTTTAAGGCAGCAGTATGCCTACGACGATAATTGCAGAACCGCGGAGCTGGTGGTATTAAACGAGCCGGGGAGCTGCTATTATGCCCTGAACGAGAGCAACGGCGGTACTTATCAGGACATCCGGTTCTTTAATACCAAAGCGCGCGGGAAAATATTGGAGGTGGCGGAGACGCTGGATACGGGCACCACGCTTGTGGGCGTGGAGGGGAAAATCTATATGGTCAGGAATCTGGTGACCGCCAAGTTTGTCCCCTATGCGGTGCTGGCTTTGGAGCTGGACCAGGAATCGCTGATGAAAAGCTACACGGGGATATGGGGGTATGCGGACGCTGCCCTTTACTGGAACGGGGAACTGCTTGTGCCCGGACAGAGGGATAACAGGGAACACCGGGAGCATAGCTGGGATTATATGGTAAATGCGCTGGGAGAGCGTGATGCGCTGTATGAGTACAAGAGAGGCGGGTATTCCCACGCGTACCGCAGGATTGAGACGTATGGCGGTACGATGGTGCTTCTGGTCAGTCTGGATAACAGTGTGACTTATGCAGAGATGGCTGTTATGCAGTATTTTTTCCTGATTCTGTTTCTGTTTATGATACCGCTTGTGGTGCAGATGATGCGTTTCTTCCATAACAAGGTGACGGTGCCGCTTGGGGAAATCATTTTGGCCGCCGATGCGGTCAGAGAGGGGAATCTTGGCATACAGATCGCGAACGGGGAAGACAATGAGGAATTTTATCAGATGAAGGATTCTTTCAACCACATGTCCCAGCAGCTTAAGAACCAGTTCGATAAGATATATCTGGAGGAGATCGCGCTTAGGGATGCGAAGATTATGGCACTGCAGTCCCAGATCAATCCGCATTTCCTGAACAATACGCTTGAGACGATCAACTGGGAGGCGAGGTTAAACGGGAATTACAAGGTGAGCGGGATGATCGAGGCGCTTTCCACTATGCTTGGGGAGACGATGAACCGGAAAGAGGCGCAGTTTCACACTGTGGAGGAGGAAATGGTATACGCGGACGCCTATTTATATATTACATCCCAGCGCTTTGGAGCCAAGTTCAAATGTACGAAGCAGATTGACGAGCGCCTGCTGACGGTACAGGTGCCCAGACTGATTATTCAGCCCATTGTGGAGAACGCGGTGGAGCACGGTATGGACACTACCGAGCAGGGCAGGCTGGAGGTCAGGCTGTTTGAGCGCAAGGACGGGTATCTGTGCATCGAGGTGGAGGATAACGGACATCTGACAAAGGAGGACAGGAAGAGGATCGACAGGATTCTGTCGCAGGACATTGAGCTGTCAAAAGAGAAGCGCGTCAGTCTGGGGATTCGTAATGTTGACCAGAGACTGAAGATGATATATGGGCCGGATTGTGGATTGTTTATAAACGGGAATGAAACAGAGTATACGGTTAGTACAATTTTGCTTAAAATGGATGTGCCAAGCGAACAATAAAAGGCAAAAAAGAACAATCCCAACAATTTTCTGATTCTCCCTTACGGAGTATGATAAGTACATAAACAAAACAACAGACAAAGAGATCTGTAAACGAAAGGGAGGATAAGGGTATGATGAGAAAAAGAATGATGGCAGCAATGCTGGCCGGCGCCATGGTTTTATCCATGACAGCATGCGGAAACAGCGGTGACGCAGGAAGCGCGGCGGGCACAGGAGGGGATGCAGGAGCGGAGACTCCGGCAGCGGAGGCGCCGGCGGCAGACGCGGGACAGGAAGAGGCGCCTGCAGCGGAGGCGTCAGGTCCGGTGGAGCTGGTAGTGACCACCACCTTCGCAGGTGAGGACTCCAACGCACAGAATTACAAGGACGCTGTGAAGGCATGGGAGGCGGAGACAGGCAACGCAGTGGTTGACACTTCCGCAACCTCGGATGAGACCTTTAAGACAAGGGTTGCGACGGACTTCGAGACAGGTTCCGAGCCGGATGTTCTGTTCTTCTTCAACGGGGCAGACTCCAACAGCTTTATCGAGGCTGGCAAGGTGGTTCCTATCGATGAGATTCGCGCAGAGTACCCGGATTACGCGTCCAATATGAACGATGACCTGATTGTTGCATCGCTGGTGGACAATAAGAAGTATGCGGTACCGGCAAACGGTTACTGGGAGGCAATGTTTGTAAACACCGAGATCCTCGAGGCAGCAGGCGTGGCAATGCCCGGCGCAAACTATACGATGGATCAGTTCAAGGCAGACTGCGAGAAGATTAAGGCAGCAGGTTACGCGCCTATCGCAGCAGCTCTCGGCAACATTCCTCATTACTGGTGGGAGTTCGCAATCTTTAACAACCAGTCTCCTGCAACACATCTGGAAATCCCGGAGAATGCGGGCGACGAGAACGGCCAGGCTTGGGTAGCCGGTATGAATGACATCAAAGAGCTGTATGAGCTGGGTTACTTCCCGGATAATACACTCTCTGCAACGGACGATGAGACCTTCGCAATGTTCACGGAAGGCAAGGCGGCATTCCTGATTGACGGTTCCTGGAAGGTAGGCGGTATCGTGAGCGCATGTCAGTCTGACCCGAATGATCCGACGACTCTGGATTCTGCTAAGTTAGATAAGTTTGACGTAACCTATGTACCCGGCAAGGGCGACAGAAAGGCAACCGATCTGGTAGGCGGTCTTTCCTCCGGTTACTTTATCACAAGAAAAGCATGGGACGATCCTGCGAAGAGAGCGGCAGCAGTCAGCTTTGTAGAGTATCTGACTTCTGACGAGATGGTTCCCAAGTTTGCACAGCACGGCGCATCCGCACTGAAGAATGCACCTGAAGTTGATTCTTCACAGTTCAATGTTCTGCAGATCAAGGCAATGAACATGATGGCAGGCACCACATCCCTGACAGGTGCGGTACAGGATCTGTTCGCAGGCGACTGCCGCGTATCTACCTTCGACGGTATGCCTGAGATCGTGACAGGCAGAGTGGCAGCTGAGGATGCAGTAGCGGAAGGTTTGGAAGCTTATCATAATCAGTAAATCACATAAGGGAGTATTTTAAGGGGCGGGGGATTACCCTGCCCCTTTTGAAAAAAAGATTCGGGGAAAGTGTGGAGGTGGCTTATGGGAGCTAATATATATCGCAATAAAAAGCCGGCATTTGTGTTTCTGTTTCCGGCGTTTCTGTTCATGGTAGTGTTGCTTTACTATCCGTTTTTTAAGACGATTCTCAACAGCTTTATGCACCTGAAGCAGCTCGGTGCGACAGCGACGGAATTTAATTCGCCGTGGTACGCCAACTACGAGGAGATGCTGCATGATCCGAACGTGTGGACTTCCGTAAAAAATACGATCATTATGATGGTTGTGACTTTGGTAGGACAGGTGGGTATCGCCATCGTGCTGGCGCTGATGGTGGATAATATAGGCAGGGGAAAACAGTTTTTCAGAACCGTGTTTTTCTTCCCCATCGTGATTTCCGCGACAGCATTAGGTCTGATGTTCAATCTGATCTTTCTTTACGACAAGGGTATGGTCAACCAGCTGCTTGAGCTGCTTGGCAAACAGAACCTGACGGACTGGAAGGCGGAGGGGATCGCGCTCTTTACGATGATGGCGCCGGTTATGTGGCAGTATGTAGGTTTCTATTTTGTAATCCTTGTCACAGGACTTAACAATATTTCGGATGAGCTGTATGAGGCGGCAAGAATCGACGGTGCGACGGCCCTGCAGAGGGTGCGCTACATATCGGTTCCGCTGCTCCACAATGTGATCTGTACCTGTAGTATTCTGGCGGTCACCGGTGCGCTTAAGGTGTTCGACCTGCCATGGGTGATGTTCCCCAAGGGGATGCCGCTTAAGAGTACTTTCCTGACCGGCACATATATGTATTATCATACGATGGAGACAAAGAACGTGGATTACGGTGCGGCGCTGGCGGTTCTGATCGTGGTTCTGGGAGTGGTGCTCGCCAAGGTTGTCAATGCGATTTTCCGAGAGAAAGATTATTAGGAGGAGGAATGGGCTATGACTAAGAAAAAGAAATTTTCACCCGGACTGATTGTGGTGTATGTGGTTTTGATTATTTGGGCTCTGACTACAATTTATCCCATTCTTTGGGTAATACAGAACTCCTTCAAGGCTAAGGATAAGATTCTGGCGAATTCCTTTGCGCTTCCTCTGGGAGATCTGTTCACGACGGCGAACTTCAGAAAGGCTTTTGAGACAACGGATATCTTCGGGGCATATAAGAGCAGTCTGTTTATTTCCACCATGGTGGCGCTGATGGTGGTGCTGCTGGCGGGTATGGGGGCATATGCCCTTGCCAGATATAAGTTTCCCGGCTCGAATCTGGTTAATTCCCTTATCATCGGCGCCATGATGTTCCCGGCTTTTGCAACTGTTATTTCCGTATATCAGATGGAGTTCAAATGGGGCATCGCCAGCACGGGAAGCTGGTTTCTCAACATGGTGTCAGTAATTTTGCCGCAGATAGCCGGAAATATGGCCTTTGCGATGGTGGTTCTGACAGGTTATATCAAGGGACTGCCCATCGAGCTGGAGGAAGCGGCTTATATGGAGGGCTGCAATGCGTTCCAGATTTACTTTAAGGTGATTATGCCTCTGACAAAGCCTTCCTTCGCGACAGTGGCAATCTTCTCCTTCCTGTGGAGCTACAACGACCTGTTTACCCAGTCCTTCTTCCTGAGAAGGCCGGATATGTACAGTATTACCCAGATGTTAAACAACATCAGCGCCAAGGAGGGAACGGATTACGGTATGATGGCGGCTGTGGTAGCTCTGATTATCGTTCCTGTCATTATCGTATACTGCTGCCTGCAGAAGCAGATTATCAAGGGTATGATCGCGGGAGCAGTCAAAGGCTAGAGTGAAAAGAACTTCTAAATAGGATAAAAGAACGAATAGACATTTGCAGAGGATTTCGGTATCATGAAAGTAGCGGAACCCTATGAGGAGAGCAGAATGTACAAGGTGACAATTATCGATGATGAACCATTGATCGTAGAAGGATTGTCCAAGACAATGGAGTGGGAGAAGTGGAACTGTCAGGTGGCGGGCACTGCCAGCGACGGGAAGGAGGGAATGGAACTGATCCGCGAAAAGCGGCCGGATATCGTGATCACGGATATCAATATGCCGAAGATGGACGGATTGCGGATGATTGCCGGTCTGAAATCAGAGTTCCCTGACATGCAGCTTATCATCCTGACGGGGTACAGGGAGTTTGAGTATGCCAGACAGGCGATCGAGCTGGGTGTTGCCAGATTTTTGTTAAAACCCTCTAAAATGAATGAACTGGAAGAGGCGGTCGAAGCCGTGACAAAACGGCTGGATCAGATGCAGATGCCGGTGATGACCTTTGTGTCGGAGGAGGCGGATGCCGGGACAGCGCCGGAGGAAGAGGCGGAGACCGAGGAGAACAGTGAGGCCAACAGTTTTATTGTCAATAACGCGCTGGAATATATCCGGACCAATTCAAAAGAGAAGCTGCGGCTCTCCGATGTGGCGGATCAGGTGTATGTGAGCCAGTGGCATCTGTCGAAGCTCTTAAATAAGCATACCGGAAAGACTTTTTCCGATATCCTGAACGGCGCCCGTATGGACCGGTCGAAGGAACTGCTAAAAGATCCTTCGCTTCGGATCTGTGATGTGGCGGAGATGGTAGGTTTTCAGGATTTGGCGCATTTCTCACGCGTTTTCAAAAAGATGGAGGGCATGTCCGCAGGGGAATATCGGAATACACATTGAGGATGGGATGGAGGTAAATATTGAAAATGAGAGTATATTGTGCAGAGGATTATAACCGGGCAAGCAGGATTGCGGCCAATCTGATATCGGCGCAGATCATCATGAAGCCGGACTGCGTGCTGGGTCTTGCCACGGGATCTACACCCATTGGCACCTATGAGGAGCTGATCAGGCGGTATGAGCAGGGGGATCTGGATTTTTCAAAGGTGCACAGCATTAATTTGGATGAATACAGGGGGCTTTCGCCGGAAAATGACCAGAGTTACCGTTATTTTATGAACAAGCACCTGTTTGATTTTGTGAATATCGATAAGAAGAATACCTTTGTGCCGGATGGGCTGGAGCCGGATAAGGAGAAGGCGTGCCGGGACTATGAGGAGACCATACGTGTCCACGGCGGCATTGATCTGCAGATTCTGGGCTTGGGCCATAACGGCCATATCGGGTTTAACGAGCCGGACAGCGTTTTTGAGAAGGAGACACACTGTGTAACGCTTACGGAGAATACGCGGGAAGCCAACGCGAGGTTTTTCGCTTCCATGGACGAAGTGCCCACGGAAGCTTATACCATGGGGATCGGCTCCATTATGCAGGCGAAGAAAATCGTGGTGATCGTCAGCGGGGAGAGCAAGAAGGAGATTGTGAAAAAAGCCTTCCTCGGTCCGATCACGCCGGAAGTACCGGCATCGGTGCTGCAGCTTCATCATGATGTGACGCTGGTAGGAGATAAAGATGCACTTTTAGACTTTCCCCGTCAATAATAGAGTGGCACAGGTAGCATAATCAATGCAGGCACGCTTTTGGTCTGCCGATGATTATGCTATTTGTGTCATTTCGATCAATGCGGAAAGTCACGCAGTTATTTATAGGGAAAATGTTGGAAAGGAGAGAAGGGTATGCGAATAATCAGAGGAATGATTTACACCGACAGGATGTGTTTTGAACCGGGTGAAGTTGCCGTAGAAGGAGAGCGGATTGAGAAGGTAGAGCGGTGTGAGGCGGGTGTCCTTACAGAACAGGAGGCGCAGACCTATGTCCTTCCGGGGCTGGTTGACATTCATTTCCACGGCTGCGCGGGCTATGATTTCTGTGACGGTACGGCGGAGGCGGTGCGCGCCATCGCTTCCTATGAGATGACCCATGGCACAACCACGATCTGTCCGGCTACCATGACGCTTTCCGAGGAACAGCTTCTGGGTATCTGTCAGGCAGCCGCAGCGGCAGTGGAGACGGAGGTTTTGGCGGAAGATATTCCCTTACAGGATGTCCTGCGGGGCATTTATCTGGAAGGACCCTTCATTTCCGAGGAGAAAAAGGGAGCGCAGAATCCGGCTTATATCAGAACGCCGGACAGACAGATGCTGGAGAAGCTCCAGCAGGCGGCGAAAGGGATGATCCGCATGGTGGCCATTGCGCCGGAGACAGAGGGCGCGATGGACTGTATCCGCGATTGCCGGGATGCGTTCCGTTTTTCCATAGCGCACACCTGTGCGGACTATGAAACCGCGAAGGCTGCGATGGAGGAGGGGGCGCACCATGTGACGCATCTGTATAATGCGATGCCGCCTTTTACCCACAGAAAGCCCGGCGTCATCGGCGCGGCGGCGGAGAATGGGGAAACCAGAGTGGAGCTGATCTGTGACGGCATCCACATTCACCCTTGTGTGGTGAAGAGTACGTTTAAGCTTTTCGGTGCGGAGCGGATGGTCTTAATCAGCGACAGTATGATGGCGACAGGCATGGAGGACGGAGAATACGCGCTGGGCGGTCAGCCTGTGACCGTCAGGGGCAACCGGGCGTTATTGAAAGACGGCACCATTGCGGGGAGCGCCACCAATCTGTACGACTGCATGAGAACGGCGATTCAGATGGGCGTTCCCAAAGAGGAGGCGGTCAGGGCGGCTACGCGCAATCCGGCCGGGGCAGTCGGTCTGGATGCGGAGTGCGGGGTTCTGCTTCCCGGACGGCGGGCAGATATTCTGATTGCGGACGGGGAATTTGCCCTTCTTGAGGTGATTAAGTCGGGACGCGCGGTAAAGGGATAAAAAGCCAATTTACTTTTCGGATGCGGTGTGATAGAATAAAGCGATTCAGAGGATTTGCATTCGGGGAGGAAAGTTATGAAAAAGAGAAACATGGCGGCGCTTGCGCTTTTGGCTGTCATGCTGTTGACGGCCTGCGGCAGGGCGGCGGACGCGTCGGTGACGATGGAAGAGATTGTCGTACCGGAGATGTCATCAAAGGATATGCTTGTTAATTCCTTGGAATATTTATTGAAAGAAGAGCCGGAAGAGGAAATCGGAGAAGAACAGGAAACGGAGGAAGAGGCGCAGAAAAAGGAACCGCAGACTGAGGCAGATCAGGAGACGCCGGATGAGGATCACGCACAGGAGAAGGCGGTGATCTGTTACGGACGGGATATGGAGTCCGGCCTGACGCAGGAGGAAATCACGTCGGAGGAGATTACGCCGGATGTGCTTTTGAATGCGCTGGCAAGACATAATATTGTGCCCCTGCTGGACTCGAAGGCGCTTTCTATGGAGGAGCGGGAAGTGGATGGCCGAAAGCTTCTGTATCTGGATCTTTCCGGGAGCTTTCGGGAGTATCTGATGACCATGTCCGCCGAGGCAGAGTGTATTATCATCTCTTCCATAGTCAATACATTTGTGTCCAACTATGACGCCGATGCGGTTTACATAACGGTGGAGGGGAAGACCCTTATCACCTCCAACGCAGAATATACGGAAGCATTATCCGGGGATACGCCGGGAGAGATTATGGCATATCTGACGGCCGCGGAGAACGAAACGGAAGAAGATGCCGCAGAGCCGGAGGAAGAGTAAACGGTTGACTGAAGGGAGCGGAGGGTTATGGCAGAAGTCAGCGAACGGGAACAGTTGATATTTGACATTGCGCAGATGGAGTGGGAGTTGTTCCAAAAGGTCTACAATACAGGCGGCAGGGCTTCCTGTCAGGATGATCCCGACACCTTCTTTAAGATGCGCATGAGCCAGTGGATGGTATACTCCGACGAGGTGCTTTTGAGCTATCAGTCGGATTGTCATGAGGCGGTAAGAGAGGGCAGGAACCCGATCTTTGAGAAATACGGCTGGATGATGGAGAGCACTTACCCGGAGGAATTTGAGGAGATTAAAGGGCATCTTCCCGATGTGTCCGAAAAGAAGGAGATTGTGGAGCGGATTGTAGCGGTCAATCTGGAGTGGGATGCCGAAATGGCAAAAGAGTACCCGAACCTGCGAAAACGGGGCAGGGTGTCCACCACCGCAGAGGACGGCATTATGGCCGGTTCTTCCATGGAGAGTTATCTTCGGGGCGAGCTTTACACGTATTCCATGAGGACGCTGGAGCTGATATGGAAGGAGACGGAGGAAGCCAGAGAAAAGGGCGAAAGCCTGCTGAAACAGACCATCGCCAATGAAACCGCATTCTATGGGTATCAGTCTTTGGAGGATGCGGAAGCGAGGTATCGTAAATAAAGGTCAGAAGTGAAGGCGTCTGCGCACCTCGTTGCGCAGGCGTTTTTTTACGAGGATCGTGATGAGGGCCACGTCGATGATAACACAGACGGTCAGTACCACGGCGGACCATGTGAGCCGCAGCGGAGACATGATCATGCGGCGGATCATCAGTTCCAGGGCGGTGCAGAACAGGGGAATCTCGATAAACAGGCACAACGCGCCGGAAAGGATTGTGAAGGGCACCTTTTTTGCCAGCAGGACAAAGATTCCCACGCCCAGCGTGACGAGGGCGACGATAGGCAGACCCAGTTCCCAGAACCATGCGGTGGAGGGGGTGATATAGGCGATCATGTACAGGTATACCGCCACCGCCATGCCGTCCGCAGACAGAGAGACGAGAAGCGGCATTTTGCTGTAAAAAACAGCCGGAAAGATGAATACAAACAGGCAGATGCAGATGCCGATTACCAGCAGAGACCAGAGAAAATGGTCGAACACCAGCAGATTGAGCAGCAGGCAGGTGACGCCTGTGGCGGTCAGCACAACGGAGAGAAGGATGCCAAGATCCTTTCTTTTTACGACTTCCACCTGCCCTTTGTTTGCGGGAAAGGGGGATGGCGGGAATTCTTTTCCCGCTTCGACCGGGTTGATAACCGGCGTGTGGCACAGCGGACATTCCCGCAGGGAGGCCTCCAGCTCTACGCCGCAGTTTACACAATATGACATAAAGTTTCCTTTCTTGCATCATGCATGGCTGTCTAAATCAAAACCATAGGTTGCAGAACGAGTGTTATTGAATTTCGGATGAACGGTTGCTCTCTATTTTCACATGGATGCCGTCCTGTACCAGTCTGCGGAAGAAGTGCCGCTCCACATCGCTTTCCACGATACTGCTGGCGAAGTTGATGGTCAGAATATCCTCAAAGCTGATGATGGCACAGTTGGTACGGGAGGAAAAGGGCTGTCCCATGTAGATGTCGAAACGGTCGATGAAGGGTTTCATATCCTCCGGCACCGGGAGCGCGCCCATGTTGGTAAGCCCGGCGGAGGAATTTTTATCCTGCACGCGGGTGTAGAAGGTGCGCACGACCAGATCCTTTATGAAAAGCGGTACGACGCGGATCAGGAAGTTATGCTTTGTGGCAGCGTTGGTGGTGATGTCGCCGCGTAAGAATTTTTCGTTGATATAATAACGCATGAAATTGTGTACCTGCGTCACGATTTCCTCGAAGCTGTAGTCGCCGAGACGGGGATCGATGGAGGGATATACCATGGTGATAAAATTGCGCAGGGTCTTTGAAGGAAAGAAACGGCGCAGATTTACGGGCATGGCAATGCGCACGGGGCGGTATGTCAGATGAAATTCCTGCTGCTGCTTTTGGAGCAGGGCGTAGAGCAGTACGGCGTTCAGATATTCCGTGATGGTGGCGCCGTATTGTTTGGCTACTGTCATGACCTCTTTGACGGACAAAACCCCGTTTACGATGTTCAGGGTGTAGAACGGTTCCTTGGTGCCGCGGACACGGTAAGTCTTTTCCGCCGGACGAGGAGGTTTTACCTTCGCCGTGGCGTAACGCATGTAGGAGTCCTCCAACTCTCCCGGATCAGGTTCCTCGTCCAGCTTTAACACAAAGCCGGAGGGAGTAATTTTATGCCCCTGAAGTCCCAGATATACGGCCGTCAGCGTCTGCAAAAGGCTCATGCCGCCGGTGCCGTCGCCGAGACAGTGGTGCGCCTCCAGGGAGATACGGCAGTCGTAGTAGTATATTCTGATAAGATAACGGTTGTTACCTTTAAAGTGCATGGGCATACAGGGGTTTTTGATATCCTCCTGCACGAAGGGTCCGGGTCTGTTGTTCGGCTCCAGATAGCGCCAGAACAGACCTTTTCGGATCGTCACCTTATAGGTAGGGAAGCGGGGCAGCGTAAGGTCTAACGCCTGCTGCAAAAGGGCAGGGTCCACAGTCTCCTTTAACTTCACGCTGAGACGGTATACGGAGGAAAAATCCCGCCGCTGCAGGGTGGGGTAAACGGTGGCTGACAAATCCAGCTTATACCAGACATCCTTTCGGTTTCGGACGGCGGGTTTATTCACTTGTTTTTTGGCATGTTGTCTGTACATGGAATAAGTATACCACAAATTCCTGTATTTATGGTAAAATTGTTGCAACAGTTCAGGAAACAAAAGCGTAGAACGGAGGAAATATGGAAAAGGCAGATAAAAAGAACGCCGGTCTGATGAATCTGATTAAGCGGATGCACGGTGTGGTGGAGAACGTGGATATTGAGAAGCACCGCCAGTCGCAGGATCATTTCGGCGCCCTTTTGGGGAACAGCAGGGATGTGATCGTGGAGGATGTGGAGATTGCCGCACACGCAGAAAACGGCGCTGTGATTCATGGAGAGTGGATTTATGTAAACCGGGCGCATATGAAAAAATATATTATTCTCTATTGTCATGGCGGCGGCTATTCCACGGGCAGCAGTCTTTATGCCAGAACGCTGACGACCAAGCTGGCATCTTCCACCTCCATGGATGTGCTCAGCTTTGACTACAGGCTGGCGCCGGAGAATCCTTACCCGGCAGCCACGCAGGACGCCATGCAGGTCTGGGATTATCTGATGCTTCTGGGGTACGGCGCGAGGGACGTGATTCTGGCGGGGGACTCCGCAGGCGGCAATCTGGCGCTGTCTTTGTGTCTGCAGCTGAAAAATCAGGGGCGGCTGATGCCAAGAGGTCTTGTGCTTATGTCGCCCTGGACGGATCTGACGGCCTCAGGCAAGTCCCATGTGACCAAGGCGGAGATTGACCCGGTGCTGAATGCGTCCTATCTGGAACAGATGATCGAAAACTACGCGGCGGGACAGGAGCTTACAGATCCTTTGATTTCCCCCTTGTTCGGGGACTATGAGGGGTTTCCGCCCACTTATATTCAGGTGGGGAGCAATGAGATTCTGCACGACGACGCGGCGCTGCTCTATAAAAAGCTGCTGAAGGACAATGTCAGCGTGAAGATGGATGTATTTAAGGGGATGTGGCATGTGTTCCAGATGTCGCCCTTCAAGACCGCTTATGAGGCGATGGATAAGAACGCGGAGTTTATTTATGACATTTGCAGATAAATGTTATGTGATTATTCAGAGTCCATTCGCAAAATCGCCTCTGCGAGGCTTTCCTTTTGCTCATATATGGCTTCTCGCCATATAGATTTATAACAACAGCCTTTACCATGCAAGCATGGACAGTCTGTTGGTTATAAATCTGCATGGACTCTGAATAATTGAAAATAAAAAAAGGATTTCGGCGGTTTGGGGCGAATATTAGAGGTATAGAGAGGTTACAGCCATGAATATACGGGAAAGTTTGGAACAGTGGGAGCGGGAGTATTTAAGTCCTTATGCCATGCTCAGCATGAATTCCCAGGGAAGGCTTAAGGCGGAGGAACAGTGCGATATCCGCCCTGTGTTTCAAAGGGACAGGGACCGGATTATACATAGTAAGTCCTTCCGCCGCCTGAAGGATAAGACGCAGGTATTTCTGACGCCGGAGGGGGACCACTACAGGACGAGGCTCACACATACGCTGGAGGTGAGCCAGACGGCGCGGACCATTGCCAAGGCGCTTAAGCTGAATGAGGATCTGGTGGAGGCTATTGCCCTTGGGCATGATCTGGGGCATACGCCCTTTGGCCATGCGGGAGAGCGGGCCTTGGACCGGGTATGTCCCTATGGCTTCAAGCACAATGAGCAGAGCGTGCGTACGGTGGATCTGCTGGAGAAAGACGGTGCGGGCATCAACCTGACGATGGAAGTGCGGGACGGCATTATGAACCACCAGACCTCCGGTATGCCCCAGACTCTGGAGGGACGGATTGTCCGGCTGGCGGACAAGATCGCTTACATTCACCATGACATGGATGATGCGGTGCGCGCCGGGATATTGAAAGAAGCGGATGTGCCAAAGGAGATCGGAAGCGTGATCGGCTATAGCTGCGGGCAGCGCTTGGACTTCTTCATCCATAATATTGTGACGAACAGCCGTGAACGGAATGATATCTGCATGTCGCCGGAGGTGGCGGATGCCATGCAGAAGATGCGGGAATTTATGTTCCGGCATGTGTACAGGAACCCCATAGCAAAGAGCGAGGAGGGGAAGGCGGAGAATCTGATTATTACGCTCTATGAACATTATCTGGTACACACCGAGCAGCTGCCGAATTTCCTGTTTAAGCTTCTGGACGCGGGGGAGCCGATGGAAAAGATTGTGTGCGATTATATCAGCTCCATGACAGACCGCTTTGCCATCGCACAGTATGAGAGGCTGTTTATTCCGAAGACATGGCATGGCTAGAGCGAAAATAAAGGGAAAATAACATGCGTTATCCGGAGGAACTGATTGAGGAAATCAGAACGAAAAACGATATCGTTGAAGTGATTTCGGGCTATGTGCGTATGCAGAAGAAGGGGAGCAGCTATTTCGGGCTTTGTCCGTTCCACAATGAAAAGTCTCCTTCTTTCTCGGTCTCGCCGGGCAAGCAGATGTATTACTGCTTCGGCTGCGGGGCGGGCGGCAACGTGATCACCTTTTTGATGGAATATGAGAACGCCACTTTTCAGGAGGCGCTGAAAACGCTGGCCGACCGCGCGGGCGTAGCCCTGCCGGAGGTGGAGTACAGCGAGGAGATGCGCCGCAAGGAGAGCAGGCGTGTAAAACTGCTGGAAGTAAATAAGCAGGCGGCGAAATATTACTATTATCTGCTCCGTTCCCCAAGGGGACAGGCGGGCTGCCGCTATCTGGCGGGCAGAGAGCTTACGGACGATACCATGAAGAAATTCGGGCTGGGGTATGCGGACGGGGCAGGCTCCGACCTGACGGCTTATCTGCGGTCGAAGGGGTATGCGGATGACCTGATCACGGAGGCAGGGCTGACAGGATTTGACGAGAAAAGGGGCGTTCACGATAAATTCTGGAACCGGGTGATGTTTCCGATTCAGGACGGCAACCACCGGGTGATCGGTTTTGGCGGCCGGGTTATGGGGGATGCCAAGCCAAAGTACTTAAATTCCCCGGAGACGGCGATCTTTGACAAAAGCCGCAATCTGTACGGTCTGAACTTTGCAAGAACGGCAAGGACGGGAAATCTGATACTGTGCGAGGGATATATGGACGTGATCGCCCTGCATCAGGCGGGCTTCGGACAGGCTGTGGCTTCGCTGGGAACGGCTTTTACGGCTGGACAGGCAAGTCTGGTAAAGCGCTTTGGCGAGGAGGTGCTGTTAGCTTATGACAGCGACGGTGCGGGCACGAACGCGGCTCTTCGGGCGCTCGGTATTTTAAAGGAGGCGGGCCTGCGGGGCAGGGTGATCGATATGAAGCCCTACAAGGATCCCGATGAATTTATAAAGAATCTCGGTGCGGAGGCTTTTCAGGAGCGGATCGATCAGGCGCAGAACGGCTTTTTCTTTGAGCTGAAGGTGCTGGAGCGGGATTATCACATGGAAGATCCGGAGTCAAAAACCGCTTTTCACCGGGAGATTGCAAAGAAGCTCTGCGGTTTTGAGGAAGAGGTGGAGCGGGAAAACTATATTGAGTCGGTGGCCGGACGGTATCATATCGGGTATGAGAATCTTCGGAAGCTGGTGAACAGCTATGCGGCGCGCACGGGACTTGTGAAGCCGGTGGAGCGGCCCAAACCAACCACGGCGGGAAAGCCGTCCCCGGAGGATCATATCAGAAAGTCGCAGCGGATTCTTCTGACATGGCTTTCGGAGGAGCCGGAGATCTATCCGAAGATCAAAGCCTATATTTCTGCGGCTGACTTTACGCAGGAGCTTTACCGGCAGGTGGCGGACAAGCTGTTTGCGGGACTGGAACAGGGTTCCTTTTCCCCGGCCTCCGTTGTGAGCGCTTTCGAGGAGGAGGAACAGCAGCGGGAAGTGGCGGCCATTTTCAATACAAAGCTGGAGCGGCTTAACACGAAACAGGAGAGGGAGAAGGCGCTTCACGATGTGGTAGTGGCTGTAAAGGACAACAGCTTCAACTACTATTCGGCCAGAATGGGGTCGGATATGGAGGCGCTGAATCAGGTAATATCCGGCAAAAAGGCGTTGGAGGAACTGAGGAAAGCGCATATTTCCCTGTGATCGGGGTAAGCTAATCGAAAAAAGGCACGTTTACAATCGGACAGAGGTTAAACATAGGAAGGATGGAGCAATTCATGGATGAAAATGTACAGGCAAAGTTTGAGGAGCGTTTAAAAGATCTCCTGGCTGTTGCAAAGAAGAAAAAAAATGTTCTGGAATACCAGGAGATCAATGACTTTTTCTCTGACCTTACGCTGGAGGAGGAGCAGTTTGACAAAATTTTGGAGACGCTGGAGCAGAATAACGTAGATGTGCTGCGCATCACGGAGGAGGACGACGTGGATGATGAGGAGATCATCCTGACGGAAGAGGACGAAGTGGATGTGGAGGATATCGACCTTAGCGTGCCGGACGGTATCAGTATTGAAGATCCCGTCAGAATGTACTTAAAGGAGATCGGCAAGGTGCCGCTTCTCTCCGCCGACGAGGAGATCGAGCTGGCGAAAAAAATGGAGATGGGCGATCTGGAGGCGAAGCAGCGTCTGGCGGAGGCCAATCTTCGTCTGGTGGTCAGCATCGCCAAGCGTTATGTGGGGCGCGGGATGCTCTTTCTCGATCTGATTCAGGAAGGCAATCTGGGTCTGATTAAGGCTGTGGAAAAGTTTGATTACCGTAAAGGATATAAATTTTCAACCTATGCGACATGGTGGATCAGGCAGGCCATCACCAGAGCCATTGCGGATCAGGCCAGAACCATCCGCATTCCTGTGCATATGGTGGAAACCATCAATAAACTGATCCGGGTGAGCAGACAGCTTTTGCAGGAGCTGGGGCGGGAGCCTACCCCGGAGGAGATTGCGGAGCAGATGAATATGCCGGTGGAGCGGGTGAGGGAGATCTTAAAGATTTCCCAGGAGCCGGTATCACTGGAGACGCCGATCGGCGAGGAGGAGGACAGCCATCTGGGAGACTTTATTCAGGATGACAATGTGCCTGTTCCCGCGGACGCGGCGGCGTTTACGCTGTTAAAAGAGCAGCTTGTGGAGGTTTTGGGAACCTTGACGGAGAGGGAACAGAAGGTGCTGAGACTCCGCTTCGGGCTGGATGACGGCCGGGCGAGGACGCTTGAGGAAGTGGGAAAAGAGTTCAATGTGACCCGTGAGCGTATCAGGCAGATTGAGGCAAAGGCGCTCAGGAAGCTGCGCCATCCCAGCAGAAGCCGGAAACTCAAGGACTATCTGGACTGATGCGGCCTGTAATTTTGTCCGGGAGACTGCGTACCGTGGCCGGCATGGTGACGAAAGGGAACCGGGTCTGCGATGTGGGCTGTGACCATGGCTTTGTGCCGATTTATCTGGTACAGCAGGGCATCAGCCCGAAGGTGCTTGCCATGGATCTGCGGGAGGGGCCTCTGGGAGCGGCCAGGGAGCATGTGGCGGAATACGGGCTGGAAGGGCAGATTGAGACCAGACTGTCGGATGGTTTACATAATTATAAAACAGGCGAGGCAGACACCCTGATCTGCGCCGGAATGGGCGGCGGCCTGATGATGCGGATTCTGGAGGCTGCGCGGGAAAAGACGGATTCCTTTCGGGAAATGGTTTTGCAGCCGCAGTCGGAGATCGAGCGGTTCAGGCGGTTTCTCCGGGAGAGCGGTTATGGGATTCTCGACGAGGAGATGCTTGTGGAGGACGGCAAGTTTTATCAGGTGATAAGGGCGGCGGGACAGGAGACGTCGTCGGAACCGTCCGGGCGCGTCCCGGTGTGCGGGGCGGAGCCGGACGGGGCTCCGGACGTGGAGGACGGTATCACAGGAGAAGAGTTATGTAAACTTAAAGACAGATACGGACCGGTACTGCTGCGAAAAAGAACGCCTGTTTTTTTATCCTTTCTGGAACGGGAGGCCGCTGTTTATGAGGAGATATTAGCGAATTTGAGAGAACAGGGACTGACGGAAGAAAAGAGGCGTGACAGATATGAGGAGGTGAAGGTTCTTTTGCGGGACAACCGTCTGGCGGGAACCTTGACGAGATAGTTTACATAAGATAAATTGTGGAGAAGCCGGAGGTTATCGGTTTGGGCTGCGATTATCATACAAAAAGGAGGGGGAAAGTCTATGGCTACGATTACGATCGGTGGAAAAGAGAAACGCTATGAGGATGGCATCAAGTACGAGATCATTGCGGAGGCCCACCAGAATGATTATGTCAGTCAAATTGCCCTGGTGACGGTGGACGGCAAAATCCAGGAGCTGATGAAACGTGTGGACAGGGACTGCGAGCTCGGTTTTATCACCTATGCGGATGCGATCGGCCATAAAGCCTATGTGCGGACGGCGGTTATGCTTATGTTAAAGTCGATTAAGGACGTGGCGGGCATGGAGGCGGCTGCCAATGTTAAGGTGGAATTTGCCATCGGGGCGGGCTACTACTGTGCGTTCAGGAACGGCCTGAAGCTGGATGAAAAGACCATCGGGAAGGTGAAGGACCGCATGGGCGAGCTGGTGGACATGGATCTTCTTGTGACGAAGAAGGCTTATCCGGCGGCGGAGGCGGTGGCGCTTTTTGCGGAGAACGGCATGAAGGATAAGGTTTCCCTGTTCCGCTACCGCAGAAGCTCCAATATCAACGTATACTGCATGGGGGATTATTACGATTATTTTTACGGCTATATGCTGCCCAGTACGGGCTACATCAGGCTGTTTGATCTCTTTGCTTACGAGGAGGGGATGATTCTGCTTCTTCCCGAGCAGGAAGCCCCGGAGGAACTGCCGGAGTTTAAGCCGCGCAAGAAACTGTTCCAGACGCTTTTGGTCACGGGAGCGTGGGGACGCGATGTCGGAATCGACACGGTGGGCGATCTGAACAACCAGATCTGCGACGGCAACATTGCCG
Source organism: uncultured Lachnospiraceae bacterium (assembly GCA_947176065.1). Lineage (GTDB taxonomy): Bacteria > Bacillota > Clostridia > Lachnospirales > Lachnospiraceae > UBA3282. The sequence continues at coordinate 30,096 of CAMWPB010000004.1, forward strand.
ACATGATTCTGGTGCAGGAGGCGCTGCAGGAGAGGCGGATCGGTGAGATTGCCAGAGACATTGCAAGGCGCGAGGGGGTAAAGTTTGTTATGATTGCAGGCCCTTCTTCCTCGGGCAAGACAACTTTTTCCCACAGGCTTTCCATCCAGCTTCGCACTTACGGTTTAAAGCCGCATCCCATCGGGCTTGACAATTATTATCTGGATCATGACAGGACACCCTTAGACGAGAACGGCGAACCCGATTACGAGTGTCTGGAGGCTCTGGACGTGGAGCAGTTTAACAAAGACATGACGGCTCTTCTGGGAGGAGAGACCGTACAGCTCCCCACCTTTAACTTCAAGACCGGAAAGCGGGAGTACAGCGGAAAGACGACGAAGCTGGGGGAAAACGATATTCTGGTGATCGAGGGTATACACGGGCTGAATGAGAAGATGTCCTACTCCCTGCCGGCCCAGAGTAAGTATAAAATTTATATCAGCGCGCTGACCACCCTGAATGTGGATGAGCACAACCGGATTCCCACCACGGACAACAGGCTGCTGCGCCGTCTCGTGCGGGACGCACGGACAAGGGGCGCTTCCGCCGCCAAGACCATCTCCATGTGGCCCTCTGTCAGGAGAGGGGAAGAAAACTATATTTTCCCGTTCCAGGAGGAGGCGGATGCCATGTTTAATTCGGCCATGCTCTTTGAGCTTTCGGTTCTCAAGCAGTATGCGGAGCCTCTGCTCTTTAGCATACAAAAGGGAGAACCGGGGTACCATGAGGCGAAACGGCTGCTTAAATTCCTGGAATATTTCCTGGGGATCAGCAGCGAGGAACTGCCGAAAAATTCCCTCTGCAGGGAGTTTGTGGGCGGGAGCTGTTTTGAAGTTTAGTAAATGAAATGATAAGTAGAACAAATGATCGCGGCTGCACAGACGAAAGGGTGCAGACGAGGAAAGTCCGGGCTCCACAGGGCAGGATGCCGGATAACATCCGGTGGAGGCGACTCCAAGGCCAGTGCAACAGAAATAATACCGCCCGGGGTTGTGAAGCAACAGGCGTTTCGCGCAGCGATTGCCACGGAGGATTGCAATGCAATCCTCTGGAGTTTTGCGAAGCAATACTCCGAGGTAAGGGTGGAATGGCAGTGTAAGAGACTACCGCCGTCCCGGTAACGGGACGGGCTGTGTAAACCCCATCCGGAGCAAGACCAAACAGAGAGCAATGACCGGCCCGGTCCGCTTTCAGGTAGGTCGCTGGAGGGTCCCGGCAACGGGACTCCTAGATAGATGATCATTCACGACATAACCCGGCTTATCGTTCTGCTTACAAAACGAAAAGCGGAGAATGCCTGAGAACGGCATTCTCCGAACTATGATGATATTTATCAGGGGCACGGGGAGCGGCGCGCAGTCCTCCACGTGCCCCTGTGAAAAGTATGGCAGGCAAGGAGAAGCTGGTGGCAAAGGGCGGAAGAATAAATAAAATAGCTGTTGTTATCATATTTCTTTTCGGCTGTTTTTTTCAGGCGCTGCCCGTTTGGGCGGGGGAGCCGTCCCTGCCGCCTCATCTGATTCAGAGCGTGAGCGAGGCGGATATTTATGAGGGAATGCTTGCGCTGGATCTGTTTCACTGTCCCGTGCTGGAAGAGCCGGATCCGGAAGCGGCGCTTGAAAATGTAAGGGACAGCGTGGTGCGGATCGATATGGGGAAGGCCTATGGCAGCGGGGTGATTTTTCGGATGACGGCGGACGGGGCGGTGATCGCCACCAACAGGCATGTGCTGGCATACTGGCGGGAAGAGACTGGCGTCATCCGGTTCCCGGAAGGGTATTATGCGGGCGCCCGCGTGCTTGGAACATCCGAAAGCTGTGATGTAGGCTTTTTGCTGGTGGAAAAGGAGACACTTGGCCTGACGGCGCTTTCCGGGCTTCGCTGCGCTTTTGTGGACGAGGGACTTTATGCCGGTCTGCAAAGAGGGGAGGCGGTTTTTGTTCTGGGTTCCGGCCGGGAGGCGGATGAGACGATCTTTCAGGAGGCCGTTTTGGAGGATACCGCCAGATATATTGAGACCTTCGGGGGCGAAATGCTTTACGGGCGCGGTTTTGCCAGGGAGGGCATGTCCGGCGGCGGCATTTTTGACTGCTATGGGCGGCTGGTCGGGTTATTGACGGGAGGCACAGATCAGAATGAGATCGCGGGGGTGCCTGTGGATCAGGTAGTAAAGGCATACCGGGAGACGGCGGGGGATTAAAAGATACCTTTTTCCGGGAAGCTGTGGTATGATAGCTTAGAGAGTAAGGAGGAGGCTATGGCATTATTTCAGATCAGCAACGATAAAATTACGATACAGGTGGACAGCCTGGGGGCGGAGCTTAAGTCCCTGAAGAGCCTGCCTGACCGGAGAGAGTACATGTGGCACGGAGATCCTGCCTACTGGGGGCGGACGTCTCCGGTGCTTTTTCCCATTGTAGGCGGTTTAAAGGACGGTACATACCGGGTGGACGGCAGGGAGTATGCCATGGGGCAGCACGGCTTTGCCAGAGACATGGAATTTCAGCTAAAGAGTCAGGTGGCCTCGGAAATCTGGTTTACATTAAGCTCTGATCAGGAGACTTTGAAGAAGTATCCGTACCCGTTCCTGTTGGAGATCGGCTATGAGCTTTCCGGGCCCACGGTGACGGTGAAGTGGCGGGTGGCGGGCCAGTCGGGGGAGCCGGTCTGGTTTTCCATAGGCGGGCATCCGGCTTTTCTGTGTCCCATTGACCCGGGTACGGATCAGACCCAGTATAAGCTGCTTTTTGATGTGAAGGATCAGGTGGTATCCACGTGTATTGACGGCGGGCTGGCAGGCCGGGAGAAGAAGGCGTATGCGCTGCGAAACGGCGCGCTGCCTGTTACGGACGATCTTTTCGACAATGACGCGCTGGTGATTGAGGGGAATCAGGCCCACAGCGTGGCGCTGGCACGGCCTGACGGAGTGCCCTATCTGACGGTTGATTTTGATGCGCCGCTGTTTGGCATCTGGTCGCCGCCGAAGAAAAAAGCGCCGTTTATCTGCATTGAGCCATGGTATGGCCGGTGCGACAGCGTGGATTTTACAGGAGATTTTAAAGAGCGGGAGTGGGGACAAAAGCTTACGGGGGAGGCTTTCGAAGCGTCCTACCGGATCACGGTTTCGTGAGACGGGGAAAGGAAGGGATACTATGGCGCCTGTGGTGCAGTGCATGGGTCTGACAAAGACCTACGGAAGGAAGATCGCCCTGAATCAGATCAACCTAAATTTGGAGCGGGGCAGGATCATTGGCCTTTTAGGGCCTAACGGCAGTGGAAAGACCACGCTGATTAAAATTATGAACGGCCTTTTAAAGCCGACGGCCGGGGAAGTTCTAATCAACGGGCAGCGCCCGGGGATTGATACGAAGCTGCGCATTTCCTATCTGCCGGAGCGGACATACTTACAGCCGGGTATGAAGGTGCTTGAGCTGGTGCAGTATTTTCAGGATTTTTATCCGGATTTCCGCGTAGACAGGGCATTTGACATGTTGGCAAGACTGCAGATTCCGCCGCAGGAGAGACTGAAAAACCTTTCTAAGGGCACGAAGGAGAAGGTGCAGCTTATCATGGTGATGAGCCGGGACGCGGATCTTTATATTCTGGACGAGCCGATTGCGGGCGTGGATCCTGCCGCCAGAGATTATATTCTTCATACCATTGTGAGCAATTATAACCGCTGCGGTTCCATTCTGCTCTCCACCCACCTGATTTCGGATGTGGAGAACATTCTGGACGAAGTGGTGTTTATCAAGTACGGAAGCATTGTGCTGCAGGCCGGCGCGGAGCAGATCAGACAGAACGAGCGCAAGTCCGTTGACCAGTTTTTCAGGGAGGTGTTCGCATGCTAGGGAAATTGATGAAGTATGAGTGGAAGGCCACATGGAAGCTGCTTCTGTCCGCGAACATCCTGATTATGGCGATGACGGGACTGGCCCGGTGGATGGTATATCTGATGGATGAGGCGGACTATTCCAGCAATTTCCGGATGATGGATTTTATGGCCGTTATGGTGTTGTTCACTTACGTGGCGAGTATGTTTGCGGTGTATGTGGGCACGGCGATTTATCTGATCCATCGCTTCTACACTTCCACTTATGGGGATCAGGGATATCTTCTGCATACTCTGCCGGTGGATACGCATCATATTATTATTGCCAAGCTGCTGGTCAGTGTATTGTGGGTGATGATGAATTCGGTGATTATCTATTTATCGGTTATATTTTTGTTTGCAACGTCAACGGAGATTTTCAAATCCATGATGGAAGGGCTGGTAGACGTTATCGAGTATCTGGGAGCGGAAAAAATTTCAGTGTTTACGGTGCTTATGACCATTGTGGCATATATTTTCAGCCTTCTTGCGAAGGTGCTTAAGGTGGGAGCCTGCATTTCTTTGGGGCAGCTTTCATCCAATCATAAGCTGATGCTGTCCTTTGCATGGTATGTGGGGATTTATATTGTGCAGGCCATGTTTCAGGGGGTCTACTTTGCCATTCGGTCAGCGGTCCACAGTCAGGTGTCACCGATCAATTATTTTGCGGGCTATGGTGTCGACTGGGAGACGACGCTGCTTTCGGGGATCGTGAGCTGTGTGGTTTTCTATCTTCTGACATGGTATGTGATGGACAGGAAACTAAATTTAGATTAACGCGAAAGGTAATTCATGGAGAAAGGAAGGTCGCAACATGACAAAGATTGATATTTTCTCGGGATTTCTGGGAGCCGGGAAAACCACGCTGATCGGCAAGCTGTTGAAGGAAGCGCTGGCGGATACGAAGGTGGTGCTGATAGAGAACGAGTTCGGTGAGATCGGTATTGACGGGGGCTTTTTGCAGGAGTCCGGCATCGAGATCAAGGAGATGAATTCCGGCTGTATCTGCTGCTCGCTGGTGGGGGATTTCGGCACATCCTTAAAGGAAGTGCTGGACACTTATGCGCCGGAGCGTATTCTGATCGAGCCTTCGGGCGTCGGGAAGCTTTCCGACGTAATGAAGGCGGTACAGGACGCCATGACCGACAGGGATGTGCAGTTGAGCAGTGCGGTGGCCGTGGTGGATGCCTGCAAGTGCAAAATGTATATTAAAAACTTCGGGGAATTTTTTGTCAACCAGATCGAGCATGCCGGGACGATTGTCCTGAGCAGGACCGATAAAATAAGTGAGGAGAAACTCTCGGCCTGTGTTGCGCTGATCCGGGAGCACAACGCGAAGGCAACGATCATAACGACGCCGTGGGATGCGCTTGAGGGCAGGGATATTCTGGAAACCATTGAGGGCGCAAAGGATCTGGAGGCGGAGCTGATGCGCGAGGTGATGGAGATGCAGGAGGAGCGCCACGAGCATGAGCACGGGCATTGCTGTCATGATCACGAAGAGGAGCACGAGCATGGCCACTGTCATCATGACCACGACCATGAGGAGCACGAGCATGGCCACTGTCATCATGACCACGACCATGAGGAGCACGAACACGGCCACTGTCATCATGACCACGATCACGGGGATCATAAGCACGGTCACTGTCATCATGATCACGAAGAGGAGCACGAGCATGGGCACTGTCATCACGATCACGAAGAAGATCATGAACACAGCCATTGCTGCCATGACCATGATCATGCGGGACATGGACATCATCATGCGGATGAGGTTTTCACAAGCTGGGGGCTTGAGACGCCGGCAGTTTACACGAAAGAGGAGATCGCGCATATTCTGGAGGAGCTTGACAGGGAAGAGGAATATGGCATCGTGCTCCGCGCGAAGGGCATGGTGGCTGGATCGGAGGGCGGCTGGATTTATTTTGACTATGTGCCCGGGGAGAGCAATGTTCGGGATGGAAAACCCGGCGTGACGGGGAAATTCTGTGTGATCGGCTCCAAACTGAAAGAAGAAAAACTGGCGGCGCTGTTTCATAAATAATATGTGATATTTTATGCAAAAAGACATGAGAAAGGGATGAAGGGAAAGTGAAACCGGTCTATATGATTAACGGCTTTCTGGAGAGCGGAAAGACAGAGTTTATCACCTATACGCTGGCGCAGCCTTATTTTCAGGTGCGGGGGAAAACCCTGCTTATCCTCTGCGAGGAGGGCGAAAACGAGTATGACCCTGCGCTTTTGAAGCAGAGCCGTACGACGCTTGAGCTGATCGACGCGGAGGAGGACTTTACGCCGAACAGGCTGATTGAGCTTGAAAAAAAGCATAAGCCGGAGCGCATTATTATTGAATATAACGGCATGTGGAATTATAAGGAGATGAAGCTTCCGTGGCATTGGAAGATAGAGCAGCAGATCACGACGATTGACGCCTCCACTTTTCCCATGTATTTTACCAATATGAAATCTCTGCTGGCGGAGCAGATCCGAAAATCGGAGCTGATAATCTTTAACCGGTGCGACGGGGTGGAGGATCTTGGCAGTTATAAGCGGAACGTGAAGGCTATCAATCCCAAGGCAGAGATTGTGTTTGAGGACGCCAACGGGGAGATCAATGAGATCATGGAAGAGGATCTGCCCTATGACCTGAAGGCGCCTGTGATTGAATTGGATAATGAGCGTTATGGAATATGGTATCTGGATTCCATGGATCACCCGGAGCGCTACGAGGGAAAGACGGTTTCCTTTGTGGGGATGGTATTGAAGCCGAAGCAGTTTCCGAAGGATTATTTTGTGCCGGGGCGTATGGCGATGACCTGCTGTGCGGAGGATATGGCTTTTCTGGGATATGCCTGTGAGTACGGGCAGGCGCAGGAGCTGGAGGATCAGCAATGGGTGAAGGTTACCGCCCGGGTGGAGACGTCGTATTTTGAGCAGTATCAGGGAGAAGGCCCGGTACTGCGTGCCCTCAGCGTAGAGCGGACAAGGGCGCCGAAAGAGGAGATCATCAGCTTTGTCTGATGCGTGAAAGGTTAAATGTTATGTTTGGTTATACAGGATTTCAATGGTTGTTTTTGTTCTATTTTTACTGTTTCGGGGGCTGGTGCTTTGAGTCGGTCTTCGTGTCGCTCAAATCCCGCAAATGGGTAAACAGGGGCTTTATGAGAGGCCCCTTTTTGCCGCTGTACGGTACAGGAGCGATTATGATGCTGGTGGTATCCATGCCCTTTGTGGACAATGTGCTGCTCACCTATGTTGCTGGAGTGATCGGCGCGACGGCTCTCGAGTATGTGACGGGAGTCGCTATGGAGGCGCTTTTTAAGGTGAGATACTGGGACTACTCAGGAAGGTTTATGAACTATAAAGGGCATATCTGCCTGAGATCCTCGATTGCCTGGGGTTTTTTTACCATTCTGATGACCAGGGTGATACACAGACCCATCGAGCAGCTGATGTATTCCATGCCGGAAAAGCTGCTGCATCATGTGACGGTGCTTCTTACGGTCTATATTGTGGCTGATTTTACACTTTCCTTCAAGGCTGCTCTCGATCTGCGCGATCTTATGGTCAGGCTCGTGGGAATGAAGGAGGAGCTGCTGCGTATGCAGAAGCGTCTGGATGTGCTGATTGCGTTTAACAATGATGAGAAAGAACAGAAGCGTCTGGACAGGGAGGAGCGCAGAGGAACCCGGCTGCGGGATCTGACTGCCGGTCTGGAGCAGGGCTTTGCCACCATAAAGGACGCGCTTTTGAGCAGGCCGTCGGCCTACGGGGAGAGTGTCAGGGAGGAGATTGCCGAGCTGCGCGGCAAGTTCAGCCTTTATCTGGAGCGGGAGACAGGTTATGGCAGGCTTTTGGATTTTTATAAGCGTGATATGATCCGAAACAATCCAACCATGCGAAGCGAGGAGTATGAGAGCGAGTTTGAGGAGTTGAAGGAGATGGCCAACGACAAGGCGGACAGATAAAGACAGCGCGTCTGCCTCAGTCGTCTCCCAGCGGAATATAGCGTGGATCCTTGCGCTTTCCGGCACGGATGGAATCGAGAAGCTGGTTTTCCATCAGCTCAAAATTGCGCGCTTTGCGGCGAAACAGCGCAAGGAACTTATTGTAGAGCCAGAAGGAGTATACCAGCACGCTGTTCGCTTTTCCGAGTTTGGCTTTCGTGGTGTGCATATAGTGGCGGCCGCCGATCATCGTGGGCTTGCCGGAGCGGATATAGTTGATCAGTTCCGTCTCGGAGGTAATGTTCTCCTGCAGAACCGTGTATCCGAAACCGGCGCAGTTTTCTTTGTGGGAATCGCTGCCGCCGAAGCAGGGCAGATTATACTTGTGGGCAAGCGACATGGCGCGCATGTTGGAATCCGCGTCCTCGCAGGCATTGTAGCCTTCTACAAAGTCAAATTTGTGGTAGATATGGTTGTAGAATTTGCCGTGCAGTGTGTTGCAGATGCTCAAAAACTTTTCACCGCAAGGATGTGCCGGCCCGATAATCCCGCCGTAAAAATGTACGATTTCTATGAGCAGAATGATGGGAAGACCCCTAAGCTCCAGGATTGGCAGGCTGACGCCGGTGGGCATGATAATGAGCATATGGCCTGCGTTTATGGTATCGTATTCTATTCCTTTCAGGACAACAAAATCGTCCGGCTTTTCCCTTAATTTTTTATAATAGCGGTAGGCTTTGTAGGAGTTATGGTCAGTGATAAGCATCCCCTGATAGCCCTTCTGCTTTAAAATCGAAATATTTTCCAGAAGTTCCAGTTTCCCGTCGGGAGACCCTTCTTTTGTGTGACAATGCATGTCCAGCTTCATATCTGATCCTCTTTTACCGTTTTTCCCTATTTATTCTAACCTTTTTTTTCAGGAAATGCCACTGGTTTTTTCAGGATAGACAAATTATCCCTTTTTTTCAAAGCATAACCTGGACAAAGCTTCATATATTGTAATGAGACAGGGGGGATGGAGATGCGCGCTGAGGAGATTCTCAGTCTGTTTCCCGAGGAGAGCCGGGACAGATGGCGTGAAGTGGCCAAGCAGGCGAAGCGCCTTCAGGAGATCAGAATCCGGGCGGGCATGCCGCTTAGTATATTACTAGATAACAGAGAATATTTTTTGGACATGCAGGGAAGGGTTGTGGACGGACCGGAGGAGGCGGCCAGACCCGCGCCGGAAGAGCTGGAAGATATGCTTGGGCACCTTTGCAGATATTCCATTTATGCCTTTGCCGATGAAATCAGACAGGGATTTCTGACTGTGCGGGGCGGACACCGGGTGGGGCTGGCCGGGCAGGTGATTCTGGACGGGGAAGGCCGGATTAAAAATATGAAATACATACGTTATTTAAATATCCGGATCGCACATCAGATACGGGGAGCAGCGGACGCGCTGATGCCCTGTCTGTATGAGGAGGGGCGGTTGGTGAGCACGCTGCTGGTATCCCCGCCGGGTGGCGGAAAGACGACCATGCTTCGGGATATCATCCGTCAGGCGTCGGAGGGAACGGTATACGGGCCGGGCGTTAATGTAAGCGTGGTGGATGAGCGTTCGGAGATTGCGGGAAGCTATCTGGGCGTATCGCAAAACGATGTGGGAATCCGTACGGATGTGCTGGACGGCTGCCCCAAGGTGGAGGGGATGATGCGGCTGATCCGTTCCATGGCGCCCCAGGTGCTGGCGGTGGACGAGGTGGGAAGTCTGGCGGACGCACAGGCGCTGCAGATGGCAGGCGGGTGTGGGTGCAGGCTGCTGGCCACGATTCACGGCGGTTCTTTTGAGGAAGTACGGCAGAAAAAATACATGCGGTATGTAATGGAGCAGGGGCTGTTTGAGAGATATGTGATACTGGACCGCAGGCAGGGCGCGTGCAGGATTGTGGAAATTTATGACAGGGAAGGGAAGCCATGTACAAGGCGGTAGGAGTTTTATGCATTCTGGCCGGCTGCGCCGGATGGGGGCACAGTCTGGCGGGACAGGAGAGGGAACGGGTGAGGCATCTGAGAGTATTGTCCCAGATGATGGGACAGATAGGAAGCGAGATATCCTACGGAAAACATACGATGCCGGAGATCTGTCTGCTGCTGGAAGGATTAAATGACGAATGTTATTCAGAGTGCTTCGGACGCATATACAGGCGGACGGCTAAAGAGAGCGGAACGGGTTTTCCGAAGGTATGGGAGGAGGAGCTGGGGAAGTGCATGGAGCCCTTTCCACTGCGCGAGGACGAGAAGCGGACAGTGGCCGAGCTTGCGAAAAGCCTGCGCTTTCGGGAAGAGGGCGGACAGGCCCGGCGCGTCGGACAGGCGGAAGCCTTTCTGGAAGGCAGATATCGGCAGGCGGAGGAGAGCTGTGAAAATAAATCGAAAATGATACACAGCGTCAGTATATTGACTGGACTGCTTCTGGCAATTCTGCTGCTGTGAGGGACGGGGAGGACGGATGAGCGTTAGTTTGATCTTCAAGATAGCGGCGGTCGGTATCTTGGTCACAATATTAAATCAAGTTTTAAAACATAGCGGAAGAGAGGATCATGCCTTTCTGATCAGCCTTGCCGGGTTAATTCTTGTTTTAACCTGGATCGTTCCGTACATATATGATCTGTTTGTGATGATGCAGCAATTGTTCGAACTGTAACACATGGAATCCGGCGATTCCATCGGGAAAGGGGAAGGCTATGGATATGGTCAGGGCCGGAGTGATCGGCGTTGTGGGGGCGCTGCTTGCGGTGTCTTTAAAGAGCCATAAGGCGGAATACGGGTTTTATGTGGCGCTTGCGGTCTGTTTTGTGATGTTGGAATATACCATGCGTTATTTTATGCAGATACTGTCCGGGATGGTGATGCTGCGAGAGTATCTGCGGGAAAATTACAGTTATCTGGCGCTGCTTTTAAAGGCGGTGGGAGCTACCTATGCCTGCGAGTTTTGTGCGGGGATCTGTAAGGACGCAGGGTATGCCGGCGTGGCGGGACAGGTTGAGATGCTGGGTAAGCTCTATATTCTTTCCATGGGAATGCCAGTGCTGTTATCCCTGATGGAAAATATACAAGCGATAGCAGGATAAGCGTTTTGAGGGAGGAGGTCTGGTGCGGATGGGTACGCAGGAGAGTGCGCTGGTGTGGGAGCAGATGGAAATGGACGCGGTTGCCAGGGATTTTGACAGGCTGTTTCCATCCTACTCTTTTGACGGGAAAGCGGTGCTTGCCGATATTATGGGCGGCCAGCTCTGGGAGGCGCTCAAGAAGCTGGGCGGCGGTATATCGGGTGCCGTTCTCTTCCAGAAGGAAGAATTTCGTGCGTTATTTTTTGCGATTCTGGTTCTTGGGGTGGCGGCGGCCCTTTTTTCCAATTTTGCAGATCTGTTCCGGGATCATCAGGTTTCGGATATCGCCTTTTATTTTGTATATCTGCTGCTGATCGCGGTGCTTTTGAAATTTTTTGCGGAGACGGCGGGGGCGGTGAAGGAAATTTTAAGCGGTGTGACTACTTTCGTAAAGCTTTACATTCCAACGTATATACTGGCTGTGGGGGGCGCTTCGGGAGCAGCATCGGCCTCGGTGTACTATCAGCTCCTTCTGGTGGCTGTCTATCTGATTGAATGGGGATATCTCTCGGTGCTGGTGCCTTTTGTTTATGTTTATATTCTGCTGGCGGTGATCAACGGAATCTGGATGGAGGAAAAGCTTGCCCTGCTTTTGGAGCTTTCGGAGAAGATGATTAAGGGCAGCCTGAAGGCGTCCGTCTGGCTGATAACAGGCTTCAGTCTTTTACAGTCAATGATATCACCTGTTATTGATTCTTTGCAGTCATCGGCGGTAAAGAAGGCGCTGTCTGCGATGCCGGGAATCGGCGGGTTGACGGAAGGGATGTTTGAGATGGTGCTGGGGTCTGCCGTGCTGGTGAAAAACAGTCTGGGACTTTTTATGACTTTTACGTTGATTGCCCTCTGTGCGGCGCCCATGCTGAAAATTGCCATGACGGCCTGTGTGATTAAGCTGAGTGCGGCCCTTATCGGCATCATAAGTGACAAACGTCTGACAAACTGTGCCAGCAGAGTGGGGGAAGGAAATCTGATGCTTTTGCGGATTGCGCTGACATCTGTGGGGATGTTTATGATTCAGGCAGCCATCATCAGTTATTCCACAGGACATGCTGTGCACTGAGTGGAGGTGGCGGAATGATTGATGCGGTCAGGGAGATCGGTATTTTTATGATTGCGGCGCAGGCGGCCATACACTTTGCGCCGGGAAAACAGTACGAAAGATATATCAAATCGGTGTCTGGCATGATCATACTCCTTCTTTTCCTGAAGCCTGTCCTGCAGCTTGCGGGGGACGTGTGGGAGGAGCCGCAGATTCTTTTGGAGAAATGGGAGGAGTTTACGGATATGCTGGATTTTTCGGAAGGGGTGCAGACGGAGGGCGTGACGGGGGAAGTGGTCAGCCGGATGGCTGCGGAGATAAAGGAGCGTTTAAACCGGGAGCTGCAAGAGGATACTTATTTTGTGAGCCGTGTTTCCGTCCGATTTACGCGGGAGCGGGACGCGGAGACGGAAACGCTTCTGCCGGAGGTTGAAATTTGGATGAAAGGGAGAGCGGAGGAGGAAGAAAGCGGACGGATCGGGATTGAAGAAATTGTGATCGGGCAGCCGCAGGAGCTGGTGCAGGATATGTCCTTTTCGGATTACCGAACACGGTTTGCCGCTCTTCTGGGGATGGAGGAAGAAAGAGTGGAGGTGAGGCGGGATGGGTGAGGCTAAGAAGTTTTTTGGGCGGATAAGCGGCGGAAAGAAGCTCAGAAAAGATCAATGCCTGATTCTGATACTGGCAGGTGTTTTGTTTTGTGTCATTTCCCTGCCAGTGGATAAAGAAAAATCAAAGTCCGGTTTATTGGACACTTCGAAGACTATAATAGAAAACGAACATATGTTTGACGGTGAAGAGAAGAATCTGGACTATGTGACGTGCTGGGAAGAGAAACTGGAAGAAAGCCTGCGGTGCGTGGAGGGAGCGGGAAAGGTCAGGGTGTTGATCTATGTGGGAGAATCGGAGGAGATGGTTCTGGTAAGGGACGGTGAGGAGGAGATTTCAGATACGACGGAGACGGATGCGTCGGGAGGAAGACGCCATATATCGGAGAGCAGAGTGGATAAGACGGTTGTCCGCACGGTGGATGAGCGGGGACAGAACGTACCGCTCGTGGTCAAGACCGTAGCCCCCAGCGTGGAGGGCGTTGTAGTGATTGCGCAGGGGGCGGACCGGGCGCAGGTACGCCGGGACATAATCGAAGCGATTCAGGTATTATTTGATGTAGACATGAATAGAATATCAATAATTAAAATGAAAACAAATAATCAGTGAAGGGGAGAAGAAATTGAAGAATATGATTAAGAAGAACCAGATGATGATTACGGCGCTTGCCATTATGATCGCGGTGGCAGGGTACCTGAATTTTGCGGGTACTAAGGTGACGGACGAGGAGCTGATGAGCGTGAGCGGGGAAATGGGGACGACCGGGCTTACACAGGAGGATGCGGAGGCGGAATACGCGGCGCTTTTGGATCTGTCGGAGGAAGACATCGAGCGGGCGTCCGGCGATATAGAAAGTCTGGACAGCGACGTGACCATGGCGGAGAGCGGCAGCGTGGACGAGGAGCTGGCGCAGGCCCTTGCCGAGGAGCAGATGGATGAGGTACCCGGCGAGGCGATGTTTACATCGGCGGAAACAGCTACAGCCCTTTCCGGCGCGAAGCTCGAGAAGGAGCAGACCCGTGTGCAGAACAAGGAGACGCTGCTGGAGATCATCAATAACGCCAATATCAGTGAGACCCAGAAGCAGGAAGCCGTAACAAGCATGATCACCATGACGGATATTGCAGAGAAAGAGACGGCGGCGGAGATTCTGCTGGAGGCAAAGGGATTTGACGATGCCATTGTCAGCATAGACGGGGACAGTGTGGACGTGGTGGTAAATACGGCGGAGCTATCAGAGGCGCAGCGTGCCCAGATCGAGGACATTGTGATCCGAAAGACCGGCGTGAGCGCGGACGCGGTTGTGATCAGCACGGTAAATTCCGACGAGAAATAAGGTACGGAACAATTCCTGTGTGCATTGTGAAAGGTTTTATGTTACTATAGTAAAAGTATGGATTTTCAGGCGGCCGGGGCCGCAGGCCCCGGATTTGCCGGCGCGTCCATGCACAAGAAAAGTGTTGGAGGATAAAAACGTGGGCGTTTATGCGGACGAAATAAACAGAAGAAGAACTTTTGCGATCATTTCGCACCCGGATGCGGGTAAGACAACCCTCACCGAGAAATTTTTGCTGTATGGGGGAGCGATCAATCTGGCGGGCAGCGTTAAAGGGAAGGCTACGGCCAGACATGCGGTTTCGGACTGGATGCAGATTGAGAAGGAGAGAGGTATTTCCGTTACCTCTTCCGTGCTGCAGTTTTCCTATGACGGGTTCTGTATCAATATTCTGGATACGCCGGGACATCAGGACTTTTCGGAGGATACTTACAGAACGCTGATGGCAGCGGATTCGGCAGTGATGGTGATAGACGCTTCCAAAGGCGTAGAGGCGCAGACACGCAAGCTGTTTAAGGTATGTGTGATGCGCCATATCCCGATTTTTACCTTTATCAATAAGATGGACAGGGATGCCAACGATACCTTTGAGCTCCTGGACGATATTGAGAAGGAACTGGGAATCGCCACCTGTCCGGTGAACTGGCCTATTGGCTCCGGGAAGAACTTTAAGGGCGTTTACGAGCGGGAGAGCCGGTGTGTGATCACCTACGCCGATACGGAGAAGGGAACAAAAGAGGGACATGCCACAAGGATTCCGTTTTCGGAGACGGAGAATCTGACGGCCCAGATCGGGGAAGACTTTTTATCACAGCTCACCGATGAGATCGAGCTTTTAGACGGAGCAAGCGCGCCTTTCGACTTAGAAGAGATTCAGGCGGGAAATCTGACGCCGGTGTTTTTTGGGTCGGCGCTTACGAATTTCGGTGTGGAAATTTTTTTACAGCATTTTTTAAAGATGACGACTACGCCGCTGCCCCGCAGGGCGGATATCGGTCTGATTGATCCGGTGGAACATGACTTCTCGGCTTTCGTTTTTAAAATTCAGGCAAACATGAATAAGGCGCACCGCGACAGAATTGCGTTTATGCGCATCTGTTCGGGGAGATTTGATGTAAACGAGGAGGTCAGGCATGTGCAGGGAGGGCGGGTGATGCGGCTGTCCCAGCCCCAGCAGATCATGGCGGACGAGCGCAAAATCCTGAGTGAGGCGTACGCGGGAGATATCATCGGCGTGTTTGATCCGGGTATCTTTTCCATAGGGGATACTGTATGTATGCCCGGCGAGCAGTTTGCCTATGAGGGAATCCCGACTTTCGCGCCTGAACATTTCGCAAGGGTCAGACAGGTGGATACCATGAAGCGCAAGCAGTTTGTCAAGGGCATTATGCAGATTGCGCAGGAGGGCGCGATCCAGATTTTTCAGGAGTTTAATACCGGCATGGAGGAGATCATTGTCGGCGTAGTCGGCGTTTTGCAGTTCGATGTGCTGAAGTACCGGCTGGAAAATGAATATAACGTGGAAATTAAGATGGAGAATCTGCCCTACGAATATATCCGCTGGATTGAAAATAAGGATATTGACCTGGACAAGCTGACAGGCACTTCGGATATGAAGAAAATTAAGGATTTGAAGGATAATCCGCTTCTGCTTTTCGTCAACCAGTGGAGCATCGGCATGACGGTGGAGCGGAATGAGGGACTGGTTCTGTCAGAGTTTGGCAGAGCGTAGGAGATCGGGAAAGCCTGCGGGAAAGGAGGGCGGCTGCGTATGAAAAAGACAGGGATATTACTGATTTGTATGCTGGTTTTAACCGGCGCCCTTTATCTTGTGGGAAAGGAGATGTCCCAGAGCGAGAGCAGTCTCTACAGGCAGGAAGATAAGGCGGCCGGCGGAACCGGGGGGAAGCTGCCCGAGCAGGTGCTCACCCGGACGGATGAAAAGCTGCGGGAGGAGCAGGAGGACTGTTATGCCTTCGGCAAACTGACGGAGGAGGAGCAGGAAGTCTATCTGGAGATTTTGGAGGCGATTGTCGGCTTCCGGGAAAACGTGAGGCTTTCCAGCTGTGACAAGGAGCTGATTTCCCGCGTGTTCCAATGTGTGTTAAACGACCATCCCGAGATCTTCTATGTGGACGGATACAGTTATACGGAGTACACGCTGGGCAGCATTCTGAAAAAGATTACCTTTACGGGCAGTTATCGTTTCAGTCCGGAGGAAGTGGAAGAGAAACAACGGCAGATAGATGATTATGTAAACCAATGTCTGGCCGATATGCCGGAGGATGCGGACGAGTATGAAAAAGTGAAGTATGTATATGAATACCTGATCCATCATACGGATTATGACGCATCGGCAAAGGACAGCCAGAATATCTGTTCTGTCTTTTTGGAGAGGAAATCCGTGTGCCAGGGATATGCGAAAGCGACGCAGTACCTCCTAAACCGGGCGGGCGTCTTTTCGACGCTGGTGCTGGGCCGGGTTGTGGGCGGAGAAGGACATGCATGGAATCTGGTTCGGATCGACGGGGAATACTACTACGTGGATACTACCTGGGGCGACGCGTCCTATCAGGCGGTGGGAGGCAGCGATTATCCTGTGGAGAAGATACCTACGATCAATTACGATTATCTCTGCGTGACCACGGAGCAGATGGAGCTGACGCACACGCAGGACAATGTGGTGGAGATGCCGGAGTGCTCTTCCATGGATGCCAATTTTTATGTGAAGGAGGGCGTATATTTTACGGATTTCGATGAGGAAAAGATCGAGAAAATATTTACGGACAGCTATGATCGGGGAGACACCTATGTGACGCTGAAATGCGAAGGCCCCGATACTTATCGGAAAATGCAGGAGACGCTGATCGGGGAGCAGGAGGTTTTCCGCTACCTGAACTGCCCGGATAAGGCGGTATCCTATGTGGAGAACGAAAAGCAGTACAGCTTAAGCTTCTGGCTTTGATGGGACTAGGCAAGAACAGGAAAGTTTGATATACTTAAGCCAATACGGAGAAATATTGCATTATGCGCGAAAAACAGCGCGGAAATGAGGAAAACATGGAACAGGAAGAAACAAAGGGCGGATACGAGTCACAGGAGGAAAAGGCCGGGACGGTAAAGATTGCGGATGACGTGGTGGCGATGATCGCTGCGCTGGCAGCCACAGAGGTGGACGGAGTTGCAGCCATGGCAGGCAATCTCACAAACGAGCTATTGAGCCGGGTCGGCGTCAGGGGACTTTCCAGAGGAGCGAGGGTGGAGGTGTCCGGTAAAAAGGTCAAGGTGGGACTGGCGATCACCATGGAATATGGCTATAATATTCCGGCTACATGCCAGCGGGTGCAGGCTAAGGTGAAGGGCGCGATTGAGAACATGACCGGGCTGGAAGTGCTGGATGTGAACATCCGCATAGCAGGGATCAATGTGACGAAAGAGAAATAGGATGAGTGGTAGGCTATGAGCAGAAGAGAGTTGCGCGAACAGATATTTAAACTGCTGTTCCGGGTAGAATTTAATGAGATGGAGGATATGCCGGAGCAGGAGGAATTGTTCTTCGAGGATGAGGACGCCGCAACGGACGGGGATGCCGACTATATTTCGGAGAAATACCATAAAATTTCCGAGAAGCTGGCTGAGATCGACGCGCTTTTGAACGAGAAAGCATCGGGGTGGGATACCGGCAGAATGAGTAAGGTGGATCTGACGATCCTGCGTCTGGCTGTCTATGAAATCTGTTATGATGAGGATGTTCCCACCGGCGTTGCGATCAATGAGGCGGTGGAGCTTGCCAAAAAATTCGGGCAGGACGCTTCCTACGGATTCGTGAACGGCGTTCTGGCCAAATTTGCATAAGAGGCGAACGTATGCAGAACGTATACACAGTGGCACAAGTCAATTCCTACATCAGGAATATGTTCACACAGGATTTTATGCTGCAGAAAGTCCGGATCAGGGGTGAGGTCAGCAACTGTAAGTACCATACCTCCGGGCATATTTATTTTACGCTGAAGGATGAGAAAAGTGCAATATCGTGTGTTATGTTTTCCTTTGACAGAAAGGGACTTCCCTTTCGCATGGCGGAGGGACAGCAGATTATTGTAAGCGGAAGTGTGGACGTGTATGAGCGCGACGGGAAATACCAGCTATACGCCAGGCAGATAGAGCTGGACGGCATCGGGGCTTTATATGAGAAATACGAGCGGCTGAAGGCGGAGCTTGCGGAGCGGGGGATGTTTGCAGAAGAGTACAAGAGGCCGATTCCCCGTTATATCAAAGTATTGGGCGTGGTGACGGCCGAGACCGGAGCGGCGGTTCGCGACATCATCAATGTGGCGACCAGACGCAACCCCTATGTGCAGGTGATCCTTTACCCGGCCATCGTGCAGGGAGAGGCAGCGGCGCCCAGCATCGTAAACGGGATCCGCGCGCTGGAGCAGTGCGGAGTAGATACGATCATTGTGGGAAGGGGCGGCGGTTCTATCGAGGATCTCTGGGCCTTTAATGAGGAGACGGTGGCACAGGCCGTCTTTGACTGCAGTGTCCCGATTATTTCCGCGGTAGGGCATGAGACAGACGTGACCATCACGGATTTTGTGGCGGATCTGCGTGCACCTACGCCATCTGCGGCGGCGGAGCTTGCGGTCTGCGACTTCGCGCAGATGGAGGAGCGGATGGCGGAGTATGCCTGTACCATGCAGCGTCTGTGCAGGAGAACGGTACAGGGCTGCCGGAGCAGGGCGGAGCAGTATGGCGTGCGGCTGCGTTATCTGAGTCCCCTGTATACCCTGCGCATGAAAAAGACACAGTCGGTATCGCTGGAGGAGCGTCTGCAGACGGCGATGGAGAGACGGCTGCAGGCGATGCGGCATAATCTGGCGCTCTACGCGGCGCGTATGAAGGGACTGTCGCCCTTGGACAAGCTGAGCCAGGGATATGCCTATGCGGCTGACAGCGCCGGAAGAACCCTGTCCTCTGTGGAACAGGTGGCGGTGGGAGAACAGATCCGGGTTTATGTGAAGGACGGCAGTCTTTTGGCGCAGGTACAGGAGAAACAACATGGCTAAAAAGAAGGAAGAAAATAAAATGGAAAAAGAACAGGCGTTATCCCTTGAGGATGCGTTTGCGCAGATAGAGGAAGTGATCGGCCGGCTGGAGACGGAGGACATTACGCTGGAGCAGTCATTCGCGGAATATAACCGGGGCATGGCGCTTCTGGCACAGTGTAATGAAACCATAGACCGGGTGGAAAAGAAAGTGCTGAAGATCAACGAGGACGGAGGACTGGATGAATTTTAAAGAAGAGCTGGAGAGAAAAACCGGGGAAACGGAGGAAATACTTAAGGGATATCTTCCGAAAGCGGAGGGCTTTCAGCGCAGGGTACTGGAGGCTATGGACTATGCAGTGTCGGCGGGGGGCAAGCGGCTTCGTCCGCTGCTGATGCGGGAGACTTCCGCCCTGTTTGGGGAAGCGGGAGAGGGACTGTTCTGTTTTATGGCGGCTATCGAGTTTATCCATACCTATTCCCTGATACACGACGATCTGCCGGCTTTGGACAATGACGATTACCGCAGGGGCAGAAAAACCACCCATGTGGTTTACGGGGAAGATATTGCCGTGATCGCGGGTGACGGCCTTTTAAACTATGCTTATGAGACGGCGCTTCGCGCATTCGACATGGCGGTGACGCAGGAGGAGTATCAGCGGACGGCGTGGGCCATGAAAATTTTAGGGCATAAAGCAGGCGTTTATGGCATGGTTGGCGGCCAGTGCGCGGATCTTATGGCGGAGAAGCCGGAGACGGAGGTGACGGAGGAACAGCTTTTGTTCATCCATAAAAATAAAACCGCCGCGCTGATTCAGGCGGCAATGACGATAGGAGCCGTGCTTGCGGGAGCCGACGAGAAGGCGGTGGAGCAGATAGAGCGGTGCGCGGAAAATATTGGCGTTGCCTTTCAGATTCAGGATGATATTCTGGATGTGACGGGCAGTCTGGAGGTGCTGGGGAAGCCGACGGGGAGCGACGAAAAGAACCACAAACTGACGTATGTAGCCATGCATGGACTGGAAGAGTCGAAAAAGCAGGTGGAGACGCTTTCGGAGGATGCGGTCGGGATACTTGGGGCGTTTCCGAACAGGAACGCTTTTCTGGAAACTTTGGTGGAGCAGTTGATCTACAGAGAAAAATAAGGGGCATATGTATGTTACTGGAGCAGATAGCACAGACAAATGATATCAGGCAGATCGCGCCGGAGGATTACGGCGTACTGGCGGAGGAAATCAGGAAATTTCTGATTCAGACCATCAGCGTGACTGGTGGGCATCTCGGTTCTAATCTTGGGGCGGTGGAACTGACCATGGCGCTCCATTTATTTTTAAATCTGCCGGAGGACAAGCTGATCTGGGATGTGGGACACCAGTCCTATACCCATAAGATTTTGACGGGCCGCAGGGACGGCTTTGTGAATTTGCGGAAATTTGGCGGTATGAGCGGTTTCCCGAAGCGGAAGGAGAGCGACTGTGACTGCTTTGATACAGGACACAGCTCCACCTCCATATCGGCGGGGCTGGGGATGGTGAAGGCGAGAGACATCCAGGGCGGCAATCATACCATTGTCTCCGTGATTGGAGACGGGTCGCTTACGGGCGGCATGGCGTATGAGGCTCTGAATAACGCTTCCCGTCTGGAGACGAATTTTATCATTGTCCTGAACGATAATAATATGTCCATTTCCGAGAATGTGGGCGGCGTTTCCAAGTACCTGAACAACATTCGTACGGCGGACATGTATCTGGATCTGAAGGAGGGAATTTATAATTCCCTGCGCGGCAAGCCGAAGTACGGGGATAAGGTGGTAAGCCAGATCCGGCGCGCCAAGAGCAGCTTCAAACATCTGGTGGTGCCGGGCATGTTCTTTGAGGATATGGGAATCACCTATCTGGGCCCTGTGGACGGGCACAATATTCAGGAGATGGTACATATCTTCCGGGAGGCGAGGAAGGTCAAGAAGGCGGTGCTTGTCCATGTCATCACCCAGAAGGGCAGGGGGTATGCGCCGGCGGAGCGGCATCCCGCCAGATTCCACGGTGCGGAGCCTTTTGATATCGAGACGGGCATTCCGAGCGCGCCCAAGGCCAAGGCGAATTATACGGACATCTTTTCTACGGTGATGTGCAAGCTGGGGCAGCGGGATGAGAAGGTGGTGGCGATCACGGCGGCCATGCCGGACGGCGTGGGTCTGAAACGGTTTCGGAATATGTATCCCGAGCGATTCTTTGACGTGGGGATTGCGGAGGAGCATGCGGTGACCTTTGCGGCCGGTCTGGCAGCGGGAGGCTTGAAACCCATCGTGGCGATCTACTCCTCTTTCCTGCAAAGATCTTACGACCAGATTCTGCACGATGTCTGCATCCAGAATCTGCCTGTGGTATTCTGTATCGACAGGGCGGGGCTTGTGGGGAGCGACGGAGAGACGCATCAGGGGCTGTTTGATCTGTCCTATCTGTCGTCCATACCGAATATGCATGTGATGGCGCCCAAGAATAAGTGGGAGCTTTCCGATATGATTAAGTTTGCGGTGGAGTTTGGCGGCCCCGTAGCCATCCGTTATCCGAGAGGGGAAGCCTTTGACGGACTCAAGGATCACAGGGCGCCCATGGTCTACGGGAAGAGTGAGACGCTTTTTGAGGAGAAGGATATTCTGCTTTTAGCGGTGGGCAGTATGGTGAAGGTGGCGCTTACGGTGCGGGAGAGGCTGAAAGAAAAGGGGATTTCCTGCTCGCTGGTAAATGCCCGTTTTGTAAAGCCTATCGACGAGGAGCTGATCCGTGAGGCCTGCAAAACCCACAGACTGGTCGTTACAATGGAGGAAAATGTGGCGAGCGGCGGTTTCGGTGACAGGGTCAGGGCGTTTGTGGATTCTCTGGGCGTGGAGACGAAGGTGCTTGGCATTGCCATTCCCGACGAGTATGTGGAGCATGGAAATGTGGAGCTTCTGAAACAGGAGACAGGCATCGACGCGGTGTCTGTGGAAGGAAAGGTGGCTGCGGCCTGGCGGACGGAGACAGATAAGCAGGGGTTATGAAGGAAAGACTGGACGTAATTCTGGTCAGACAGGGATTCGCACCGTCCAGAGAGAAGGCGAAAGCGCTTCTTATGGCGGGAAATGTGTTTGTGGATAACCAGCGCGAGGATAAGGCGGGTACCCTGTTTGACGAGAGCAAAATAAAAATCGAGGTGAAGGGCAGACAGCTTCCCTATGTGAGCCGCGGCGGTCTTAAGCTGGAGCGTGCCATCGGGCAGTTTCCGATTACGCTGCAGGATAAGGTCTGTATGGACATCGGCGCATCTACCGGCGGGTTTACGGACTGTATGCTGCAAAACGGCGCGGGAAAGGTGTACGCCATAGATGTGGGACACGGTCAGCTTGACTGGAAGCTTCGAAACGATGAACGGGTGGTCTGTATGGAGAAGACCAACTTCCGCTATGTGACGGACGAGGATATCAGGGAGCCCATCGACTTTGCGTCGGTGGACGTCTCCTTTATCTCGCTGACCAAGATCCTGATTCCCGCCAGAAACCTTTTGCGGCAGGGAGGGGAGATGGTCTGCCTGATCAAGCCGCAGTTTGAGGCCGGCCGT
Organism: uncultured Lachnospiraceae bacterium; assembly: GCA_947176065.1. Lineage (GTDB taxonomy): Bacteria > Bacillota > Clostridia > Lachnospirales > Lachnospiraceae > UBA3282. Next base: position 52,734 of record CAMWPB010000004.1, read on the forward strand.
GACAAGGTCGGAAAAAAAGGCGTGGTGCGGGACCGGAAGGTACATGATGAGGTGGTGCGGCGGATTGTCGATTACGCGGATATGATCGGGTTTTTGGTGAAAGGGCTGACTTATTCGCCGATTAAGGGGCCGGAAGGAAACATTGAGTATCTGATGTGGCTGGAGAAACGGGAGGAAATTCAGGCGGAGATTCTGGACATGTCGGAGAAGGAGGCAACCGACGCGCTTCTGTCGCTGGATGCGGCGGGGGGAGGCATTTCCCGGAAAGAGGAGTATGCGGCGCGGATAGAAGAGCTGGTTGAGGAAGCGCACGGCGCACTGGATGAGGCGAAATAGGGGATGAAAAGGTTTTTTCTGATTACCAACGAGGCAAAAGACCCGGCGGGAGCGTTCACAAAAAAAATAACAGATATTATTGAAAGACATGGCGGAGAAGCTGTCTGTGTCAAGAACGAGAGACATGCCCTTGCCGAAAGCGGAATGGCCGGGGTGGACTGCGCGCTTGTGCTCGGAGGAGACGGGACGCTGCTTAGGGCGGCCGGCAATATGATGGACAGTGATATTCCCCTTCTCGGCATCAATCTCGGCACGCTGGGCTATCTGGCGGAGGTGGAGAGCGCCTGTGCCGAGGAGGCGGTGATCAAACTTCTCCGGGATGAATATGTCAGAGAGGAGCGGATGATGCTGTCCGGCAGGGTGATGGCGGGTCAGGAAGAGGAGCGGTACGCTCTGAATGATATCGTGATTTCCCGCTGTGGTTCCCTGCAGATTTTGAATGTACGCATTTATGTGAATGACCGGTTTTTAAACGATTACTGTGCGGACGGCGTGATTGTGGCCACGCCTACAGGCTCTACGGGCTACAATCTCTCGGCAGGCGGCCCCATTGTGGAGCCATCGGCCAGACTGCTTCTTCTGACGCCGATCTGTCCCCATACCTTAAATACCCGCAGTATTGTGTTTTCGCCGGAGGATGAAATAACGGTGGAGATTCCCGCGGGAAAGGACGGGCATGAGCAGGTTGTGGAGGCCAGCTTTGACGGCAGCAATACGGTGACGCTTCGGACCGGCGACCGCGTCCGTATCCGTCGTTCCGATAAGACGACGGGGATTGTCAGGCTGAACACGGAGAGCTTTCTGACGGTGCTCCATAAAAAAATGAGCGAAGTGATATAAGGAAGAAGTAACTATTCAGTATAGGTCGAAGCATTTACTGCTGAGACCGTAAGAATATGATGCGGATGTGCAAAATTCCATTGTCGTAGACAATTCTAAATGAATTTTGCACCGTAGCTGTGAAGGTACTGAACAGATACGAAGAGGATTTGAGCGTGTTATGAAAAGGAAGAGACACGAGAGAATTACAGAGCTGATTACGCAGCATGAGATAGAAACCCAGGAGGAGCTGGTGGAGCGGCTGCGGGCCGACGGATACGAGGTCACACAGGCTACCGTGTCCAGAGATATCAGGGAATTAAAACTTTCCAAGATTCCGAACGGCAGAGGGCGGCAGAAATATGTGGCCTTTGGCGGGGAGGAAGTGCATCTTGGCGACAAGTACGGCAGAGTCTTGAAGGAAGGGTATGTGTCCATGGAGCTGGCACAAAATCTTCTGGTATTAAAGACTGTGTCCGGCATGGCGATGGCTGTGGCGGCTGCGGTGGATGCCATGAAAATCGAGGAGGTTGTAGGCTGCATTGCCGGGGATAATACGGTGATGATGGCGATGAGAAACGAGCAGGATGCCCGGATCGTGATGGAGAAGATCGGCAGAATGGTAGGGTGAAAAGAGGATAGAATGTTACAGAGCTTACATGTGAAAAATCTGGCGTTGATTGACGAGACGGAGGTGGCTTTCGGCGGGGGACTCAATATTCTTACCGGGGAAACAGGAGCCGGAAAGTCCATTATCATCGGTTCCATTAATCTGGCGCTGGGCGCGAAGGCGGATAAGGAGATGATCCGCTCGGGGGCGGAGTATGCGCTGGTGGAGCTGGTATTCAACGTGGAGGATCCCGCGCAGATAAAAGCCATACAGGATATGGAGCTTTCGCTGGAGGAGGGCCAGCTCATTCTGCAGAGAAAGATTATGGAGAACCGTAGCCAGTGTAAGGTATGCGGGGAGACGGTGACCGCGAAACAGCTCAGACAGCTTTCGGAAATTCTGATTGATATTCACGGACAGCATGAGCATCAGTCGCTGTTAAAGGAATCAAAACAGCTTGAAATACTGGATGCCTATGCGGGAAACGGCCTTTCGGAGAAAAAGGAACGGCTCTGCGGGATTTATCGGCAGTACCGGGATAAATGCAGAGAATTGTCCGAGAATGAGACGGATGAGGAGACGCGCAGGCGGGAGTGCTCCCTGGCGGAGTTTGAATGCAGGGAAATCGAGGAGGCGGCGCTTGTCCCGGGGGAGGACGCGGAGGTGGAGTGTGCCTATCAGCGGATGAGCAACGCCAGAAAGATCGAGGAAGCCGCGGTAAATGCCCATGCCCTGTGCGGTTATGAAAACAACGGGGCGGGCAGTGTGATCGCAAGGGCGATCAGGGAAATCCGGTCTGTTTCCGCTTACGACGGAACTTTGCAGGAGTATGAGAAGCAGCTTCTGGATATAGACAGTCTTTTGAACGATTATAACAGGGGGATGGCGGAGTACCTTTCCGGGCTTGAGTTTGACGCAGGGCTGTTTGAGCAGACGGAAACGCGCCTGAACCTGATAAACCGTTTAAAGTCAAAATACGGAAATACGGTGGAGGAGATTCTGGCATACCGGGAACGCGCTGTGGAAACCATAGAAAAGTATCAGGATTATGACGCTTACAGGGCGGCTCTGGAGAAGGAGACGGCGGCGCTTAAGAAAGAGGCGCTTGCGCTGGCTGGGGAAATTTCCGGTCTCAGAAAGGAAAATGCGAAGACACTGTCCGGGAAGATGAAGGAGGCGCTTTCAGATCTCAATTTTGAACAGGCGGTTTTCGAGATTCAGGTGGAGGATGATGAGGAAAGGCTTTCCGAAAACGGCTATGACAGGGTGCGTTTTCTGATTTCCACAAATCCCGGAGAGCCGGTCAGGGAACTTTCGCAGGTGGCCAGCGGCGGAGAACTTTCCCGTATTATGCTGGCGTTTAAGACGCACCTTGCGGATAAAGACGAGATTGAGACGCTGATTTTTGACGAGATCGACACAGGGATCAGCGGCAGAACGGCCTGGAAAGTATCGGAAAAGATGGGAATTTTAGGGAAAGGGCATCAACTGATCTGTATCACCCATCTGCCTCAGATTGCGGCCATGGCGGACACGCACTTTGTCATAGAAAAGCAGGTGGAGGACAACCGTTCCATTACCCGGATCAGGGAGCTCGGGCCAAAGGAGAGCGTGGAGGAACTGGCCAGAATGCTGGGCGGCGACGTGATTACGGACAGCGCCTTAAAAAATGCCGAGGAAATGAAAGAATTGGCAGGAAAAACCAAATAATACAAAATTAAAAAATAAGATTCTTCACATACTAGAAAGGACATACTGTAAAGTGTGTCCTTTCGCATTTCGAGTCTGCTTATGCGCATAAGCAGAGTCAGAAAGTGACACATACAGGATACATGCAAGCATATACACCGAAAAAAGGAGAGGAATGTGAAGAGTGGGCAATTCAATATATATGACTGAACAACAGGAGAGAAAATACAGGGGTTTTTTGTGGCTTATGCTTCTGGCGGGCATAGCCGCGCTTCTTTTTACGATATACTTTTCTTATTTGGACCGGATTCCTTCGCAGATCAGAATCCGTGCCGGGGTAGAGCAGGAGTTTGATTTCAGGGTTCCGGTGTCGGGTGAGATTTACCGTATGTCCGAGGAAGCGGCTCCGGTGGCGTCCGTGACGGATGTGGATGTACAGGACGAGGCATATCTTCTGACCGGGGAGGAAAAAAGAGCAGAGAGTATTCATGTGGATTTCGCCCGCACCGTTAAGCTGAAGGCGAACGAGATTGATACTTATCAGATGGATTTGAAATTGTTTGGCGTCCTGCCTTATAAAAATGTGGATATTGAGGTGATTCAGGATACCATGCTGATTCCTTCAGGTCTTCCCATCGGCATTTATGTAAAGACGGACGGCGTGCTGGTGGTGGGGATCGGAGAGTTTGAGAGCAGCGGGGGAGAAACCATATCCCCGGCCAGATATGTTCTGCAGAAGGGAGATTACATTCTGGAATGTAACGGGGAAACCGTGGAGAATAAGAAGCATTTTATCAGCATGGTGGAGTCTTCTGAAGGAGAGGATATGGTGCTTACCATAAGGCGGAACAATGAAATAACAGACGTTATGATAAATGCCGGAAAAAACCGGCTGGAGGAGTGGAAGCTGGGAATCTGGATACGGGATAACGCGCAGGGAATCGGGACCATGACTTACGAAGGCACGGACAGTACCTTCGGCGCGCTGGGACACGGCATCAATGATGTGGACACATCGATCCTGATGAATCTGGAAGAGGGGACGCTCTACAGGACGGAGATTGTGGGTATTACCAGAGGCGCCAACGGCGCGCCCGGGGAGTTGACGGGATACATTGAATATGACAGCGACAATGTGATCGGGGAGATTACGGAAAATACGGCGGAGGGGATTTTCGGGTTCTGCGATGAGGAACTGGTGGCAAACGCTGCCTTTGAGCCGGTGCCCATCGCCTTAAAGCAGGAGATTGCGCTCGGGCCGGCTCAGATCATCTGCTCCGTCTCCGGGGAGCCGGAATTTTACGATGTGGAGATCGTGGAGGTCAATCTGGAGCATGAGAACGTGAACAGGGGAATCGTGATTCGCGTGGTCGATGAAAAGCTCCTGATGCTGACGGGCGGGATCATTCAGGGGATGAGCGGCAGCCCCATTATCCAGAACGGAAAGCTGGTGGGGGCGGTGACCCATGTGCTGGTGAACGATTCGACGAAAGGGTATGGGATTTTTATTGAGGAGATGCTGACGCACTGATACTTTGCGTATTCATATGATTGGTAACGGCCAAACGGGCAGGCTGCTCCTGATCCGGGAATGTCTGCGGCATAAGATTGTGCCGGTGATGATCGGGGATGCGAAAATGAAAAAAACAGGCGTTGACAAAGAGAGGACGTGACCGTATAATTTTTCTCAAAAGGTAAAACGTTTAATCGACGTAATACTATGTGTAAAAGCAGGAGTTGCAAATGGGGAAATTCTGAAGATGAGAGGCGGAAGACATGAAAAAACTGAGGTTTGGGCTGAGTACGAAAATCATAGCATGTATTTTGACGGTACAGATTGTCGTTATGGGGGCGATGGTGCTTTTTATCGGCAATACGATTACCAATAATACGAGACAGAGCACGACGAACAACATGGAGACTGTGGTGGAGGAGCGCAGCCGGATCATTGAGAACTATGTGCGGGAGGTGGAGCAGACGCTCACAGCCTACAGTCGGGCGGGAGAAATACTTGCCGTTTTAAAAAATCCCACCGACGAGGCGGCCGTGGCGGCGGCGCAGGCATATACGGAGAAGTTTTCGGCGGACGTGAGCAATCTGGAAGGTTTTTATGTGAGTGAATGGAACACCCATGTGCTTGCGCATACCAACGCGGCGGTGGTGGGTATCACGACCAGAGAGGGAGAGCCGTTGAAGGCGCTGCAGGATGCCCTGCTTGCGGCGGACGGCGTATACAATACAGGCATTATCATATCTCCTGCCAGCGGGCAGCAGATTGTATCCATATACCGCGCGGTTTTTGATGAGAGCGGTAGTCCTGTCGGTCTGGTTGGCGGCGGCGTATTTACGACAGGGCTGATTCAGCTTTTGGATTCCCTGACCATGCAGGGAATGGAGAATGCGGAATACCGCATGGTAAATGTGGCAAATGGTCAGTACATATTCTGTGAGGACAGTGAAAAAGTCGCAACGGAGGCCGGTGAGGAATATATCCGCAGTCTGTGCGCGAAATATGCCGGAACAGCCGAAAACGCCATGGGCTTTACGGAGTATACGGAAAACGATCAGGAAAATATAGCCACCTATTACTATATGGCAAACAGGGGCTGGCTTTTTATTGTGTCTGACAGCGCTGCCGAAATTTTTGCGACAACGAACAGGCTGAAACAGACGATGATGCTCATGGTAGTGGCGGCGCTTGTCGTTTTGCTGGTGGTTTCCGGTGTGATCATCAGGGGGCTTATGAATCCGCTGCGGGCTATTGAGGAAAGTATCGTGGCTTTGCAGAAATTCAATATAGCGGATAATCCGGTGATTCAAAAGCATGTTCGGCGCGGGGATGAGCTTGGCAGTATTGCGGTGGCGACCGACGGGCTGATCCATTCCCTGCAGACCATATCGGACACACTGAATGACTGTTCCCGCTCTCTCAATGAGAAGGCCGAGAGTATGCGTGATTCCGCGGAATCTCTGGCGGACGGGACTTCGGATAACATAGCGGTTACGCAGGAATTGTCGGCGTCCATGGATAACACGAGTACGCTTGTCCAGAATGTGAATATGGAAATTGACAGCATCAATCATCTGGTGGAGTCTGTTTTAGAAGGAATCAAAGCCTCCGTGAGCACCAGCGATCATGTGATCGGCAGTGCCATTGATATGAAGGACGAAGCGGATTTTGCCTATCGGAACGGGGAAGAAAAATTGAGTGAGACGAAGGCAGCCGTTGAGGAGGCTATCGAGAAGTTAAAGAGCCTGACGAAGATCAACGAGCTGGCCGCGGAAATTTTAAGCATAGCCGGCAAGACCAATCTGTTGTCGCTTAATGCTTCGATTGAGGCGGCGAGAGCGGGTGAGGCCGGAAAAGGGTTTGCGGTAGTGGCGGGTTCCATTGCAAATCTGGCGGAGACCTCCAAGGACACGGCATCTTCCATTCAGGATATATGCGGGGAGGCCAACAGCAGTATTGCTACCGTGAATTCCTGTTTTGAATCGATTATTTCGTTTATCGAACAGGAGGTCGTGGCGCAGTTCAAAGACTTTGCGGAAAGATCCACAGATTACAGCGAGGCGGTGGGCGGAATCAGGGATAAGCTGGATGAGATGCTGGAAGCAATCGGAAGGCTGGAAAGCTCCGTGACGCAGATCGCTGAGAATGCAAGCGATGTGGGCATGATCATGCTGGAAAACCAGACGGCAATCGGTACGATAGTGCAGAAAAACGAAACGACGGCGATGATAGCCGGAACCACGCAGGATCAATCCATACAGAACAGGGAAATGGCGGATCATCTGGGGGAAATTGTCGGGAAATTCCACAGATAAATCCTTGGGGGGATTTACAATGGTAAATGGGCGCAGGTGTGAACCGGCGTCCGTTTGCCGTTATAGGAATATAAAACGTTTTACGAAGGAGCGCGATGATGGGAAAGGCGGGGCATAACTATGGTGACAATTAAGGAGATTGCGGCGGAGTGCGGCGTTTCCGTTGCCACGGTATCAAATGTTTTAAACGGAAGGGCCAACGTGGGCGCGGAGACACGAATGAGAGTGCTGGAGGTCGTCAGGCAGACAGGCTATCAGCCGGATTATGTGGCAAGGGGGCTCAGAAAGAAAAAGACCAATATGATTGGTATTATTGCGGAGGATGTTGCACAGTTTACCACACCGGCCATTTTGGAAGCTGTGATGGCCTACTGCGAGGAGAAAAAGTATCGGACGATGATCCAGAACCTGCGTCTGTACGCCAGATGGGGAGAAAGCTGGTATGACAATGAAAGCGCCTACAATACCGTAGTCAGCGCCGTTATGCAGGAGATGATTTCCATTCGGGTGGACGGCCTGCTTTATATTGCGGGACACGCCCGGAACATAGGGTATTTTTCTGACACCATGCCGATTCCGACGGTGATGGCTTACGCCTATACCCGGTCGGCCTATACGCCGGCTGTGGTCATAGACGATGAGCGGGCTGCCTGTGAGATGACCAAGTATCTGATTTCCATGGGGCACCGCAGAATCGGCGTTCTGGGCGGCAGAGAAAATAATATCCATACGGGCAGCCGTCTGAGAGGGTATCAGAAAGCTCTCTTTGAAGAAAATATCCTGTATAATCCGGGGCTGGTACGTTACGGGGACTGGGAAAGGGGATCCGGATATCAGCTGGCGGGCAGTCTGCTGCAGGAAGGCGTAACGGCTGTTTTTTGTATGAACGACCGTATGGCAGGAGGCGTATATGCGTATTTCAGGGAGCAGGGAATACGTGTGGGAGAGGATATTTCCGTGGCCGGTTTCGACAATCACGAGTTAGCGCAGTTTTGCAGCCCAGGACTGACCACGATGGAGCTGCCGCTTACTGAAATAGGGACGGAGGCGGCAGCCATCCTGCTCGAACAGCTGGAAGCGGAGGAGAGTCTGCCGGTTACCGCTCTGGAGCGGAGTATCCCCTGCAGGCTGATTGAGCGGGAGTCCGTAAAACGGATCGACATGTAATGCGATGCCTAAATATTCCCCATTCCCCAACTATTGTTTATAATAGAGTGAAAAGAAGATGCCGTGTAAAAGGGAATGGAGGAAAGAAATGGAGACATTGAATGTGACAGCCGCTAGGGATCAGGAGCAGTTTTACCGGATTCTGGATAACTTAATAAGCACGAACAAGGAGTTTCGGATACTGATAACCGTCCCCTCGGGCGAAAAGGGAGCAGAGCAGACAGAAATGACGGAGGATGTGGCGGAAACCGGGGCGAAGGATCTGGAGAAGGATGTGACGGACATGATCCATGAGATCGGTGTGCCTGCCCATATCAAGGGATATCAGTATCTGCGGGAGGCAATCATGATGTCGGTGGAGGATGTGGAGATGCTCGGCTCTATCACGAAGATTCTCTATCCCACCATCGCCAAGAAATACCAGACGACGCCAAGCCGGGTGGAACGTGCGATCCGCCACGCCATAGAGGTGGCGTGGTCAAGGGGGCGGATGGAGACACTTGACGCGCTTTTCGGGTATACAATCAACACGGGCAAGGGGAAGCCGACCAACTCGGAGTTTATCGCGCTGATTGCGGATAAGATCCGGCTCCAATACCGACGTTAATAAATTCTAACATGCGTTAAAATTCAAAATAATCCTTTTATTGCCACCCGAAATATTGTATACTGTTGTTTAGGAGTTCATACGGACTGCCAGTATTTAAGAATAGCATGCTACAGTTGGAGGGTTGTCATGAAAAAAATCTTATTTGTCGCGTCGGAAGGCGTTCCTTTTATCAAAACAGGCGGGTTGGCGGACGTGGTCGGCTCTCTGCCCAAGTGTATTGATAAGCAGTATTTTGATGTGCGGGTTATCCTGCCGAAGTATACCTGCATGAAGCAGGAGATGAAGGATAAACTCACCTACAAGACCCATTTCTACATGGATTTCCACTGGAAAGAGGAGTATGTGGGGATTCTGGAGGCGGAAGTCGACGGGGTGAAATACTATTTTATTGATAACGAGAGTTATTTTAACGGTTTTCAGCCTTACAGCGACAACGCGCTGTTTGAGATTGAAAAGTATGCCTTTTTCTGTAAGGCGGCGCTGTGTATTCTCCCGGTGATCGATTTCAGACCGGATCTGATTCACTGCCACGACTGGCAGACCGGCCTGATTCCGGTATATTTAAAGGAGCGGTTCCAGGGAGGAGAGTTCTACCGGGGCATCAAGACCGTCATGACCATTCATAACCTGAAATTCCAGGGTAAGTGGAGCGTGAAGGAAGTAAAGGAGATCACGGGACTGCCGGGGTATTTCTTTACGGCGGATAAGCTGGAGGCGTACAAGGATGCGAACCTCTTAAAGGGTGGTCTTGTTTACGCGGACGCCATCACCACGGTCAGCGACACCTACGCGGAGGAGATCAAGACGGCGTTCTACGGCGAGGGATTAAACGGCCTGCTCTGCGCGAGGGCGGGAGACCTGCGCGGTATCGTGAACGGCATAGATTACGACGATTTTAATCCGGAGACGGATAAGAACATAGATTTCAGGTACAATGCGGCTAACTTCCGCAAGGAAAAAGTAAAGAACAAGCGCGCGCTGCAGGAGCAGCTCGGATTAAATCAGGACGACAGATCCATGATGCTGGGTATAGTGTCGAGACTGACGGGACAGAAAGGCTTCGATCTGATCGCTTATATCATGGATGAGCTGTGTCAGGATAATGTCCAGATCGTAGTGCTCGGTACCGGTGAGGAGCAGTACGAAAACATGTTCCGGCATTTCGACTGGAAGTATCACGGTAAGGTGTCGGCGAATATTTACTATTCGGATGCGCTTTCCCATAAGATTTACGCGGCCAGCGACGCGTTCCTTATGCCGTCGCTCTTTGAGCCCTGCGGTTTAAGCCAGCTGATGTCCCTGCGCTACGGCACGGTGCCGATCGTGCGCGAGACCGGCGGCCTGAAGGATACCGTACAGCCCTATAACGAGTATGAGGGCACCGGTACGGGCTTCAGCTTTAAGAATTACAACGCCCATGAGATGCTGGGCACGATCCGCTATGCAGAGCATATTTATTATGATAAGAAGCGGGAATGGAATAAGATCGTGGACAGAGGCATGGCGGCGGACTTCTCGTGGCATGTATCTGCGAAGAAATATCAGGAAATGTATGACTGGCTGATTGGATAGGGACATGGAAGATCCGAAGAAAAAGAGCACGTTTGTGTTTCAGGCGGGCATTCTGGCAGCAGCCGGAATGCTCGTCAAAGTGATCGGCCTGATATACAGAAGCCCGCTTCTTTCCATTATCGGCATTGAAGGCAACGGGTATTATAATGCGGCGATCAATATCTACACAATTATATTATTGATTTCCTCCTACAGCATCCCCTCGGCGATTTCCAAGGTGATCGCCCAGCGGCTTGCGTTTAAGGAATATCGGAATGCACAGAGGGTTTTTGTCTGTGCACTTCTCTATGTTCTGGTGGTGGGCGGCGTTGCCTCGATTCTGACTTTCGTGGGAGCGCCTTTTCTGGTGGGGAAGAATCCCAATGCGGTGATGGCGCTTCGGGTGCTGTCGCCGACAATCTTTTTTTCGGGTTTTCTCGGTGTGCTCCGCGGGTTTTTTCAGGCTCACGGTTCCATGGTACACACTTCCATTTCACAGGTGTTGGAACAGATTTTAAATGCGGCGGTCAGTATTCTGGCGGCGAAGCTTCTGATCGGGCTTGCGGTGGACGGGGATGCCACCACGCGCGCCATCTACGGCTCGGCAGGGTCGGCGCTGGGAACAGGCGCGGGTGTGCTGATCGGCCTTTTTTTCATGTTCGGGATGTACCGCCTCAACGGCGGTGTTATCAAACGGAGAGTAGAGCGCGACAAAACCTGGCATGAGGAGAGCTACAAAGAAATTTTTAAGGTGATTTTCACCATTGTTACGCCCTTTATTCTGAGCACCTTCATCTATAATTGTACGACGGTGGTCAATATGAACATCTACTATTATATCATGCATTATAAGAAGGTGGATGCGATAGTGGCGAGCAACCATTACGGAATTTTTTCGGGGCTTGCGGTTGCTGTGGTCAACATTCCGATCGCCATTTCCTCTGCTATGTCCTCGGCCATTATCCCGGGGGTGGCGGCCTCCTATGTGAAAGGAACGGTGGCGCAGACAAGAAAGCAGGTGACCCGGGCGATTCAGATGACGATGTTGATTGCCATTCCGGCGTCGGTGGGGATCGCCGTGCTGCCGAAACCGATCATGCAGTTTATTTTTCCCCAGAAGGAATCGCTGGACATTGCTTCCGGCCTTCTGGCGGCGCTTTCCGTGACTGTCGTGCTCTACAGCCTTTCCACCCTGACCAACGCGGTTCTGCAGGGAATCGGAAAGGTGAATACTCCGGTGATCCATGCGGCTGTGGCGCTGGCGATTCAGGTGGCCGGACTGACCGCGCTTCTGCTTTATACGGATCTGGATCTGTATGCGCTGGCGGCGGCAAACGCCATTTATTCCCTGGTGATGTGTGTCTTAAATCATTTGTCCGTGAGAAAGCATCTGGAGTACCGTATGGATGTGGTCAAACTGTTCCTGAAACCGCTTTTTGCGGCGGCTGTCATGGGGGCGGTGGTGTACGGCGTTTATCACGGATGTATCCTGCTGATTCCGGTCAGCCGGGTGGTGCTGTTACTTGCCATCGGCATAGGAATCTGTGTCTACGGCGCGGTGCTGCTTTTGACCGGCGGGGTAAGCAGGGAGGAGCTTCAGGCTTTTCCCAGAGGTTACACGCTTGTGCACATAGCGGAAAAATTACATTTGTTATCCGATGAACCGAAGTCGAAAAAGAAAAAGAGACGGAGAAAAAAGAAGAAAAGGCGGAAGAAGGAGCGAGCGTCTATATGAGAAAAAAAAGCCGGTTTCTGGCGTTTGTGTTGTGTCTTGTCTTTTTTCTGGCAGGCTGCGGCGGGGAAAAAGACAGCGGCGCTTTACTGAGAATGACCTTTCTGGATACGGGCAAATCGGACTGTATCGTAATAGAAGCGGGGGAGAGCATTGTGGTGAACGATACGGCGGATGCTGACGATGCGGAGACAATCAGTACTTTTCTGGAGGAACAGGGGAAAACGCGGATCGCGTATCTGATTTTGAGCCATTTCGATAAAGACCATATCGGCAGCGCTGCGGATTTGATTTTACGGTTTGAGGTGGGCTGTGTGCTGATGCCGGATTATAAGGAAGATTCGGAAGCCTATTTCGCGCTGATACAGGCGCTGGAGGAGACGGGTACTGAGAGCCGCCGCTTGCGGGATGCTTATGCCTTTTCTCTGGAAGGGGTTGATTTTTATGTGGATGCGCCCCGTGAGAGCGTCTATGAAAACGATAACAACTATTCATTGATAACGTGTGTTACGAATGGACAAAACCGATTTCTCCTGACCGGGGATGCCAAGAAGCTGCGGATAGAGGAATTTTTGGATACCAGGGAGGCGAAGGGGCGGTATGACCTGATTAAGATGCCCCATCACGGGAACTATACAAAGAATCTGGAAACCCTGTTTGCCACGGCACGTCCCCGTTATGCGGTTCTTACTGCGGACCCGGAGCGTCTGCGGGTGGAGGAGGAGACGGTGGCGCTGTTGGATGCTTACGGCTGTGAGGCGTATTACACGGATGAGGGGACGGTGACGGCCGTATCCGACGGAGAGACGGTGCGGGTAAGTCAGCCGTGAAAACGCCCGCTGTGTGAGGCGTTTCCGACAGGCTGTCCTTTCAGGGACGTATGCCGTTTTGTCAAACTTCCGTCAGGTTTGAGATGTCGGAGTCGATCGCCATGGAGTAGTTGGTGTAGTATACCACGAAACCAGGCTTGGCTCCCGCCGGTTTCTTTACATGTTTTCTCTGCACGTAGTCGATTTCTACCTTATCCTGTTCGCGCCCTTTGGAATAGTAGGCGGCAAGTCTCGCGGCCTCCTCGAAGGCGCGGTCCGGCACCTCGTTTCCTTCGGTTTTTAAGACCACATGGGAACCGGGAATCTGCTTGGCGTGGAACCACCAGTCTCCTCCGTTTGCGAACTTGAAGGTAAGCTCGTCGTTCTGGAAATTATTTTTTCCCACATAAATATGGAAGCCGTCGCTGCTTACATAGTGGAAGGGCCTGCTGGTGATTTTTACCTTTTTGGAACCTCCCTTTCTGCGGATGTAGCCGCTTTCGATCAGCTCCTCCCGGATCTGCACCAGATCCTCCTCCTGCATGGCGATATCCAGCGCGGCAAGAATGGATTCGAGATGTTCGATCTCGCCCTTGACCTGAATGGTCAATTCGGAGAGGGCTTCATACGTTCTTTTCAGTTTTCCGTACTTATCAAAATATTTCTGCGCGTTTTCCTGCGGCGTCAGCGTGTTGTCCAGTGGGATCGTGATCATTTCATTTGTGTAATAGTTCAGGGCTTCCATGGATTTGGCTTCCGGCTCCACGTTGTAGCCGTAGGTGTTAATCAGTTCGCCGTAAACTTTGTACTTGTCTCTCTTTTCCGTATCCTTCATCTGCCGCATCTGTAAATCGTATTTTTTTACGTTACGCTCCAGCGCGGTCTGGACGATCCTGCGCAGATCCACGGATTTCTGGCGGATGCGGGTCACCACGCTGCGCTCCGCGTAGTAGCGTTCCAGCACGCCGCTGACGGAAGAAAAATCCTGCGAAGCTTTGTCGCTGTAGAGCGTCAGGGGAAACGCCGCGTATTCCAAAGGTTCCCTGCCGTCATAGACGATGACGGGGGAAAAGTTTCCTTCGGCAGTCTGTGTCATCATATCAGCCAGCGTCCCGTATGCCGCCTGCAGAGCGGGGTCTTCCAGCACGTTGGCGGGCATGTCCGCATCAATGCCGGCCCGGTAGCACAGCTCCTGGGCAATGATGGGCGACAGCCCTGTGTAGGTGGTATAGAGCGCCTTGTAGAGAGGCATGGGTTTTTCTTTCATATGGGCACAAAAGTTTACATAAGTTAGAATTTCGCCGTCTTCCGGGGACTTGATAAAGCGGGCGGAATCCCCGTCCGTATAGCTGTCGGAAAAACGCAGGGGATTCCATTTATTCTGGGTCTGCGGGATAAAATAGGGGCGGCCCGGCAGCACCTCCCGCACGGAGCTGACCATGCCGGAAATATGTTTGATGCTGTCGATGATCCGATCCTGATCGTCGCAGAAGATAATGTTGCTGTGTTTGCCCATGATTTCCACAATCAGCTTTTTCTCACATAAATCACCCAGCTCGTTCAGGTGCTCCAGATGCAGATGGATGATCCGTTCCAGTCCGGGCTGGGAGACAGCGGTGATGCGGGCGTTCTGCAGATGCTTGCGCAGCAGCATACAAAAGCCCGGCGCGGTCATGGGGCCGGGCTTGTTGTTTTCCGTCAGATAGACCATGGGAAGGGAGGCGTCCGCCGATAACAGCAGACGGTACTGCCTGCCGTTATTTTTGATGGTGAGCAGCAGCTCGTCGCTTTCCGGCTGGGCGATTTTATAGATGCGGCCGCCGAGAAGCGTCTCTGCCAGTTCCTTTGTAATATTTGCAATGGTAATACCGTCAAATGCCATGATTTTTCCTGCCTTTTCACTGATTTTCCGTGGCTTTAAGCGTGTCCCTTACTATAGCATAAACGGCGGCGCTTTTCAACGGCTTTTCAGTGGCGCAGTTTCTCTTTCTTGACTATTTTTTCTCTTTACACTATAATAAAGACTGTATGCGTGGGTCTTCCCGCGTGTATGCTTACAATGGAAGATCAGGTAAACTATTTGGCACAGGTCGAAGCATTTACTGCCAGGACCGTAAGAACACGATGCAGCAGTGAATGAACTGAACAGTTCCGAAGAAAGAAGAGTATGACGATGATTAAGAGCATGACCGGTTTTGGAAGATGTGAGGTGACGGAGGGGGCGCGGAAGATTACCGTGGAGATGAAGTCCGTCAATCACAGGTATCTGGACGTCAACATTAAGATGCCCAAAAAACTGAATTTTTTTGAGACGGCGATCAGAAACGAACTCAAAAATTACATTCAGAGGGGAAAGGTGGATCTGTTTATCACCTACGAGGATCTGACGGAATCCAATCTCTGTGTGAAATATAACAGGGAGCTGGCGGCGGAATATATGAAATATCTCTGGCAGATGTCGGAGGATTTTTCGCTGGATAACGATGTGCGGGTATCCACGCTGTCCCGCTATCCGGAAGTGCTGACCATGGAAGAACAGAATGTGGACGAGGAAGAGCTCTGGCAGTTTCTGGAGAAAGCTGTGCGCGGCGCGGCGGAAGCCTTTGTGGAAACGAGAATCAAGGAGGGCGAAAATATCCGCGACGACCTGTTGGCGAAACTGAACGCCATGCTGGCGGGGGTGGGATTTATCGAGCACCGCGCGCCCCAGATTATTGCGGAGTATAAGCAGAGGCTTCGGGATAAGGTGAAGGAGCTTCTGGAGGATGCGCAGATCGACGAGGCCAGACTGCTGACAGAGGTGACGCTCTTTGCGGATAAGGTCTGTGTGGATGAGGAGCTGGTACGGTTAAGAAGCCATACCACCACGATGAAGGAATGTCTGGCAGAGGGTGGCAGTATCGGGCGCAAGCTTGATTTTCTGGCGCAGGAGATGAACCGCGAGGCAAACACGATCCTCTCAAAGACCACCGATCTGGAAACCTCGAACCGGGCGATCGAATTGAAGACAGAGATCGAGAAGGTGCGGGAACAGATACAGAATATTGAATAACAGTTCAGCCAGACCGAAGTTGACCGACAAATCGGGCTTGCACGAATTTGACGATCAACTGATGGTCTGAGGGAACGCCCGCATATGAGCAAAAGAAGCTGCAAAGCAGCGAAGAGCACCGAAGGTGCGTTTTGCGAATGGCGTGGGCTGAACTGTTGCATGGAGTAGGAAAGCTGTTATGGGTAAACTGATTCACATAGGCTTTGGCAATGTGGTTAACACAGGGAAGATCATCGCTATCGTCAGTCCTGATTCCGCGCCAGTCAAGCGCATGGTGCAGAAGGCGAAGGAGACGGGAATGGCGATCGACGCCACACAGGGACGAAAGACCAAGGCGGTGCTGGTGATGGAGAACAGCCAGGTCGTGCTTTCGGCGCTTCTTCCGGAAACCATATCGGGCAGGGCACAGACTGAGGATGGGCAGACAGATGAGGAATGAAGGGATATTGGTTGTAGTCTCCGGGTTTTCGGGGGCGGGCAAAGGCACTTTGATGAAAAGGCTGGTGGAGGAGTATGACGGCTATGCGCTTTCGATATCGGCTACCACCAGAGAACCGCGTCCGGGTGAGGAGGACGGCAGGGAGTATTTTTTCCTGTCCAGGGAACAGTTTGAGAAAAGGATTGCAGAGCACGCGCTGATCGAACATGCCGAGTACTGCGGCAATTATTACGGAACGCCGCGGGATTATGTAGAGAAAGAGCTGTCCGGGGGCCGTGACGTGATTCTGGAGATTGAGATTCAGGGAGCGCTCAAAATTAAGGAGCAGTACCCCGACGCACTTTTGCTGTTTGTGTCTACGCCGGATGCGGCAGAGCTGCGCCGCAGACTTTCCGGGCGGGGAACGGAGACGGAAGAGGTCATTCAGGAAAGACTCTGCCGCGCGGCGAAAGAGGCCGAGGGGATAGAGGCATATGACTATATTGTGATAAATGATGATTTGGAGACTTGTGTGAAGGAGCTTCATGGCATTATCGCCGCGGCGCATCATGCGCCCGGGCGCAATGAGGCGTTCATAAAGAAAATGAGGAGAGAACTGGAAGGAGAATAATCTATGTTACATCCATCTTATGCAGATTTAATTAAGGTAGTAAACAGTGGTGTCGAAGAGGGGGAGGACCCGGTAGTAAGCAGCCGTTACTCCATCGTGATGGCTACCTCCAAGCGGGCGAGACAGATTATCGCCGGTGATGAAGAGCTGGTGGACGGAAGAGGCAAAAAGCCTTTATCCGTGGCTGTGGAGGAGCTGAATCAGGGAAGAATACAGATTTTGACGGAAGAGTTCGGGGAGGAGACGGAAGAAGTTTCTGAAACGGAGGAAGCACAGGAAAGCTTAGAAGCGCCGGAAACGGAAGCGGCGCAGGAGTCACAGGAGGCGGACGCCGCTGACGGAGAGTAAGCCGGGTATTTGAAATTATGAAGAAAAAGGTACTGTTCCAGTCTCTGGGATGTGATAAAAATCTGGTGGATTCCGAGATGATGCTCGGCATGCTTGCGGAGCGCGGTTATGGTTTTACGGACGACGAAAACGAGGCGGACGCCGTGGTGGTGAATACCTGCTGCTTCATTGGGGATGCCAAGGAGGAGAGCGTCAACACGATTCTGGAGATGGCGGAGCTTAAGAAAAGCGGGCAGATAAAAGCGCTCATCGTGACGGGATGTCTGGCGCAGAGATACCGGGAGGAGATCCGGGAGGAAATCGAGGAGGTGGATGCCGTGATCGGCACTTCCGCCATAGAGGAGCTGCCGGCGGTTCTGGAGGCAGCCTTTGCGGGGAAGGCGGGGGACTGCTACCACAGCCTGGACGAAAAGCCGCTTGCGGACAAAAAGCGCATCCTGACCACGGGCGGACATTTTGCCTATCTCAAGATTGCGGAAGGATGTGATAAGCATTGCACTTACTGCATCATTCCGAAGGTGCGCGGGCCATACAGGAGCGTTCCCATGGAAAGCCTGCTGCGGGAGGCGCAGGAGTTAGCAGATCAGGGCGTGAGGGAACTGATTCTGGTGGCGCAGGAGACTACGGTTTACGGGCAGGATCTCTACGGACATAAGGCTCTGCCGGAGCTTTTGGAACGGCTCTGCCGGATCGGGGGACTTGTATGGATTCGGATTCTCTACTGCTATCCTGAGGAGATAGACGATGCGCTGATCCGGGTAATGCGCAGGGAGGAAAAGATCTGCCATTATCTTGACATACCGGTTCAGCACGCTTCCGATTCCATATTAAAGCGCATGGGACGAAGGACAGACCGCAAGGAATTGACCAATATAGTCAATAAGCTGCGGCGGGAAATCCCGGACATCTGCCTGAGAACCACTTTGATTGCCGGATTTCCGGGGGAAACCGAGGAGGATTACGAAGCCCTCCTTGACTTTGTGGAAGAGACGGCCTTTGACCGGCTGGGTGTTTTTCCCTATTCCCAGGAGGAGGATACGCCGGCGGCCGACATGCCGGACCAGATTTCCGACGAAGTGAAGCGGGCCCGCTGTGACGAGCTGATGGCGCTGCAGCAGGAGATTGCCTTTGAGGCCGCGGCTGATATGGAGGGACGCCTCGTGACGGCCATGATTGAAGGAAAAGTGGCGGATGAGGATGTCTATGTGGCGAGGACTTATAAGGATGCGCCTGATGTGGACGGATACTTGTTTGTACAGACGGACAGGGAGCTGATGACCGGCGATTTTGTGCCGGTGAGAATCACGGGTTCCCACGAATATGATCTGATGGGAGAGTTGGAAGATGAATCTGCCAAATAAACTAACGATTTTTCGCGTGATATTGATTCCCTTTTTTGTGGTTTTACTGCTGTTTGATATCACGGCTTATGATAAGTGGATCGCGCTGGCGATTTTTATTATTGCCAGCCTGACGGATTTTCTGGACGGTTATATCGCAAGAAAATATAATCTGGTGACAAACTTCGGTAAGTTTATGGACCCGCTGGCGGATAAGCTTCTGGTCTGCTCGGCGATGATCTGTCTGGTGGAGCTTGCGCGGATTCCGGCATGGGTTGTGATCGTTATCATCGCCAGAGAGTTTATCATCAGCGGATTCCGGCTGGTGGCCTCGGACAACGGGGTGGTGATCGCGGCCAGTTACTGGGGGAAGTTTAAGACGACCTTCCAGATACTGATGATCTGCCTGATGATCGCAGATCTTCCGCCGCTTGCCCTTGTGACGCAGATTGTGATGTGGGTGGCGCTTGCCCTGACCGTGATTTCGCTTGTGGACTATCTGGTTAAGAATAAGAGCGTGATGCAGGATAATAAAAAGTAAATACGGGAAATGATAACAAGTGTAATGTTTTGGCAAAGAGGGATGATGAGACTATGACAGTTGAGATTATTGCAGTCGGAACAGAGATATTGCTTGGAAACATCGTGAACACGAACGCCGCTTATCTTGCGGAAAAATGTGCGGGACTCGGACTTGCCTGTTATCATCAGGATGTGGTCGGTGACAACGAGGAGAGGCTGATGGAGACCATCCGTCTGGCGCTTACCAGAGCGGATATCATTCTCCTTTCCGGGGGCCTAGGCCCCACGCAGGACGACCTGACCAAGGAGGCGGCCGCGAAGGTGATGGGGAAAGAGCTGTATCTGCATGAGCCTTCCAGAGAAGCGATCCGGCAGTTTTTTGCGGAGAGGAATCTGGAGATTACGGAAAATAACTGGAAGCAGGCCATGGTGCCGGAGGACTGTATTGTGGTGGAAAATCCGGGCGGGACTGCGCCGGGTATTATTATGGCGGAGAACGGGAAGCATGTGGTGCTGATGCCGGGACCGCCCGGGGAGCTGATCCCCATGTTTGAAAGGTCGATCATCCCTTATCTTTCGGAGCTTACTTCGGGGGTCATCTATTCTCAGACCGTGAAAATCTGCGGCGTGGGCGAGAGCAAGGCGGAGAGCATGGTAGAGGATCTGGTTGATGCACAGGACAATCCCACCATTGCCACTTATGCCAAGACCGGGGAGGTGCATCTGCGGGTAACGGCTACCGCGCAGGACGAGAAAGAAGCGAAAAAGCTGGTGAAGCCCATGGTCAAGGAGCTGAAAGGGCGTTTTGGCAATCATGTGTACACCACGGACAACGAAGTGACTCTGGAGAAGGCTGTGGTGGATCTGCTGGCGGCAAATAAGCTGACGGCCTGTACGGTGGAGTCCTGCACGGGCGGTATGCTTTCCGCCAGGCTGATCAATGTGCCCGGTGTGTCGGAGGTGTTTAAGTCCGGCTATGTGACATATTCCAATAAATCCAAGCGCAGGCTGTTAGGTATCAAAAAAAATAATCTGATGAAGCACGGGGCGGTCAGTGAGCAGATTGCAAGGGAGATGGCGAAGACGGCGGCGACTCTCGCCAGAACCGATGTGAGCGTTTCCACTACGGGTATTGCGGGGCCGGACGGCGGCACCCCCGAAAAGCCGGTGGGACTTGTGTATATCGGCTGTAATGTGTGCGGAAGAATTACGGTGAAGGAATGCCGTTTCCACGGAAGCCGCGAGAAGATCCGGGAGAGCACGGTATCCGCGGCACTGTCCCTGATGCGGGAATGCATTTTGCAGTATTACAGTGAAGTGACCTTCGGAGGCAAGGATAAATAGAAAAAGTGTAACAAGCGATCTATTCAATCAGGAGTTTGTGCCGAAGCGTCACAAACTCCCGGATCGCAGAGCAGAATCTGAAATTCTGCCCGCGCCCTCAGCGTAAAACGCTTCGGAATGGAGAAAAGAATGAACGAATCGGATAAGTTGGAAGGTCTGCAGGAGGAAGAAGGCAGGGAGAGCAGTGTCTATACAGATCCTTATGTCTCCGAGAGCAGCAAAGATGTTTATGCAACGCCGGAAGTGGTGGAAACGGCCGTCGTTGTGGAGGAGACGGAACCTGCGGCGGTCGTGGCGGATACGCACGGCCTCTTTTCCGGAAATCAGGCGGAAAGCCAGTCTCCTTACGGGAACCGTAATGACGGTTACGGGGTACAGCCTCCTTATGGGAATCCGGCAGGCGGCTACGGCATGCAGTCTCCTTATGGGAACCAGAACGGCAGTTACAGTGCGTCTCCCTACGGGCACCAGGCGGGCGGCTACGATGTGCAGCCGCCCTATGGGAATCAGACAGGCAGCAGTGAGCTCCAGTCTCCTTATGGGAACCAGAACGGCAGTTACAGTGCGTCTCCTTACGGGAACCAGACGGG
Organism: uncultured Lachnospiraceae bacterium; assembly: GCA_947176065.1. Classification (GTDB taxonomy): domain Bacteria; phylum Bacillota; class Clostridia; order Lachnospirales; family Lachnospiraceae; genus UBA3282. The sequence goes on from CAMWPB010000004.1 coordinate 74,127, forward strand.
CGGTTATGATGTGCAGCCACCCTATGGGAATCACGCAGGCAGCAGCGACCTCCAGCCATCTTATGGGAATCAGGCGGGCAGCGGCGATATGCAGCCTTCTTATATGAATCAGGCGGGCGGCTACGGTGCGCAGCCACCTTACGGGAATCAGGCGGGCGGCTATGGTGCGCAGCCACCTTACGGGAATCAGGCGGGCGGCTACGGCGGGCAGTCTTCTTACGGGAATCAGGCAGGCGGTGGTTACGGCGGGCAGCCTCCCTATGGCGGACAGCCGCCTTACGATAACCCCTACAGTCCCTATGCCATGCCGCAGAAAAAGCAGAACACAGGGCTGATCGTTGGTATTGTCATCGGCATTATCGTCCTGTTTCTGATAGCGGTATTCGCACTGGCAAGCAAAGCAGTGAATATGCTCTCCGAGAAGGAGAAGGAAAATCTTCGCCGCGACGTGTACGATTTTGATGATGATTATGATTACAATTATCGCAACGATTATGATGATCATGACTTCGACTATGATTTTGACGATGGTTATGATTACAGCGATTTTTTTAGCGACGATGATTTATACGGCAGCGACTATTTTGATGATGCCGAGTACGATGACCGGTATTATAATCTGCATGACGAAATCAGGTCCGATCTTTCGTATCAGGTGGAGTTGGAAGATTATGAGTATGAGTCGGATTATGAGAATGTCATAATTATAGCCAGTATCCCGTCGGTTTCCGGGGAAGACGTACCGAATCTGGATAAGATCAACGAGGAGATCCGGGACGAAGTAGAGGAGATTATAGAGCTTTTTGAGGAGGAATACGAATCCCACATCAAGGAGAGTGAGGACAATTATTTCATGGCCTCCCTGATCGGTTATGTGGCCTATATGGATGAAGATAAGCTGAGTATTGCCTATCAGGAGGAGATGTACAGCGACAGGGCCGGCGGCGTGTATCTGCAGAGCATTAATATTGACATGAAAAACGGGGTTGTTCTGGACAATGAGGATATCCTTGCCGTTGATGACGATTTTTCCGTGGAGTTCCGTCAGAAGAGTGATGAACAGAACGGGGAAATTTCCTATCTTACCTATATGACGGATCAGCAGATTACGGACTATTTTAAATCTGATGACATCATTGTCTTCTACACGCCCAAGGGCATGGAGATCGGGTTTAACTATGAGGAGGGCTGGGTGACGGTCACCTATGAGGAATATGAGAAGTACCTGAAGGTATTTTAAATAAGGAAAGAGAAAAGAGCGCGCACGCGGAGGCTTCCGGCTGCCGCTCTTTTCTTTTTTGATATCCGCAAATATGGCTTGCGGGTTTGCGGTTTCTCTGGTAGACTGGTCTTATCTGAGAAAGTGGAATCTGTTATGCATACGCATGTCCGGCATTTCGCCACGATTTCCATTTTATTCATTTTTTTAAACTTAGCAGAGGAAAGGAGGGTAAAGTGTCATTTATGGGACATGAAAAGTGGTAAGATCGTTTTATCAAATTTGAAGTTGACAAAAACGAACATTTGTTTTATTCTATGATAGGAACAGATGTTCTGCAATCACAGGCGGGAAGACCGCTTTGACATGGAGGGAAACATGGAAAGAGATGAAAAATTAAAAGCGTTGGATGCGGCCTTAGGGCAGATAGAGAGACAGTTCGGAAAGGGAGCCGTTATGAAGCTGGGCGACCCTTCCGTACAGATGAATGTGGAGACGATTCCTACGGGCTCCTTAAGTCTGGACATTGCGCTGGGACTCGGAGGAATCCCGAAGGGAAGAGTGATTGAGATTTACGGTCCCGAGTCCAGTGGTAAAACTACGGTTACCCTGCATATGATTGCGGAAGTGCAGAAGCGCGGCGGGATTGCCGGATTTATTGACGCAGAGCATGCCTTAGATCCCGTCTATGCGAAGAATATCGGCGTGGATATTGACAACCTTTATATTTCCCAGCCGGACTGCGGTGAGCAGGCTCTGGAGATTACGGAGACGATGGTGCGTTCGGGCGCGGTGGATATTATTGTGGTGGACTCCGTGGCGGCTCTTGTGCCGAAGGCGGAGATTGACGGCGACATGGGCGACAGTCATGTAGGTTTGCAGGCCAGACTGATGTCGCAGGCACTCAGAAAGCTGACGGCGGTTATCAGCAAATCTAACTGTACGGTTATTTTTATCAACCAGCTTCGTGAGAAGGTGGGCGTTATGTTTGGAAACCCGGAGACGACCACAGGCGGCCGCGCCCTGAAATTTTACTCTTCCGTCAGACTGGACGTCAGGAGAATCGAGTCGCTTAAGCAGGGCGGCGAGGTGATCGGTAACAGAACCCGGGTAAAGATTGTTAAAAATAAGGTGGCTCCGCCCTTCAAGGAGGCGGAATTTGATATTATGTTCGGCGAGGGTATTTCGACGCAGGGCGATGTTCTGGATTTGGCGGCGGAGAATAATATCATCAATAAGAGCGGCGCATGGTATGCCTATGACGGGAATAAGATCGGGCAGGGCAGGGAGAATGCGAAGCAGTATCTGAAAGATAATCCGCAGATCTGCGCCGAAGTGGAGCGAAAGGTCAGGGAGCTTTTTAATATGGAGACGGATTCCGCGGAGGAGACATCTGCCACAGAGACAGCTTCCGAGGCGCCATCGAAGCCGGCCAAGGCGGCAAAGGGCGATAAGGAAAGCGCAAAGTAAGGGAAACGGGGCAGTATGAGGAGGAAGACTGCCGGAGAACGGTGCGGAAGCCGCGGAGGAAAGCGCAATGATCGTCACACAGCTTACGGATATGGGGAAAGGCCGTTATAAGGTGTACATAGAGGATGGCCCGGCCTTTGCTCTTTACAGAGGGGAGCTGAAGCGCCTGGGAATCAGGGAAGGGGAAGAGATCACGGAGGAGAGCCTGCGTGAAATCCGGGAGGAAATTCTGCCGTTGCGGGCCAAGAAGCGGGCGATGAATCTGCTGCAGAAAAGAGAGTATACGGCTGCCGCCCTGCGGGGGAAGCTGCGGGACGGGGAGTACCCCGAGGCCTGTATCGAGGAGGCGCTCGCCTACGTGGAATCCTACGGCTATGTGGACGATCTGCGCTATGCAAAGGATTTTATTGTCTATAATCTGGACAGAAAGAGCCGGGTGCGGATCGAGCAGGATCTGATGCGGAAAGGGATTCGAAGAGATACGGTCCGCGCTGTCTTTGACGAATTGGAGGAAGTGGGGACAAAGCAGAATGAGGCAGCTATGATACAGAGTCTCCTGGTAAAGAAAAAATATGACGCAAAAACGGCCAGTGTGCAGGAAAAACAGAGAATGTACGCATACCTTTATCGAAAAGGCTTTCATTCCGACGCGATTAACAGAGCTCTTTTGCTTGACATAACATAAAATTCAGTATAGAATTAATTTGTTGTAGTTTTGCTAACTATCGGGCTGTCATGATTTTAGAAAGCGAAGACAGCCGTCAATAGATTTGGTAATGTACAATGAAAACTAAATAAGGAGGTGCTCCTGTAATGTGGCAAGTTGTGGTAGCAATAGTCGTCACACTGGTGATTGCTGTTCCTGTTTCCGCGCTGGTTGCGATAAACTATCAGAAGAAGATGGTGGAAGCAAAGCTCGGCAATGCGGACGAGAAAGCCAGAGAGATTATCGACGAAGCTCTCAAAACTGCTGAGACGAAGAAGCGAGAGTCGCTGCTTGAGGTCAAGGAAGAGTCCATTCGTGCGAAGAATGAGCTGGACAAGGAAATCAAGGAACGGCGCGCGGAAGCACAGCGCTATGAGCGGCGCGTTCAGCAGAAGGAAGAGAACATCGATAAAAAGGCGGACGCTATTGAGAAGAAGGAAGCGAGCCTGGCAGAGAAGGAAGAAACGCTCGCCAAGCAGCGCGAAGAAATTTCCAAACTGAGCGAACAAAGATTACAGGAACTGGAACGAATCTCTGGATTAACCTCCGAACAGGCAAAAGATTATCTGTTGAAAATTGTTGAAGATGAAGTGAAACACGAGACTGCTGTCATGGTTAAGGAAATGGAGAGCAGGGCGAAGGAGGAAGCGGACAAGAAGGCGAAAGAGTATGTCGTTACGGCTATTCAGAAATGTGCGGCAGACCATGTGTCCGAGACTACGATTTCTGTGGTACAGCTTCCCAATGATGAGATGAAGGGCAGGATCATCGGTAGAGAGGGGCGTAATATCAGAACGCTTGAGACGATGACAGGCGTGGACTTAATCATTGACGACACACCCGAAGCGGTTATTCTCTCCGGCTTTGATCCGATCCGCAGGGAAGTGGCGAGAATCGCGCTCGAGAAGCTGATCGTGGACGGGCGTATTCATCCGGCCAGAATTGAGGAAATGGTCGAGAAGGCGCAGAAGGAAGTCGAAGTTATGATGAAAGAGGAGGGCGAAGCAGCCACCCTCGAAGTCGGCGTACATGGCATCCATCCTGAGCTGGTGAGACTGCTCGGTAAGATGAAGTTCAGAACGAGCTACGGCCAGAACGCTCTGAAACATTCCATTGAGGTGGCACAGCTTTCAGGCTTACTGGCGGCGGAGATGGGACTGGATGTAAGAATGGCCAAGCGTGCGGGACTGTTGCATGATATCGGCAAGGCGGTGGATCACGAGATGGAAGGATCTCACATCCAGCTTGGCGTAGAGCTTTGCAGGAAGTATAAGGAAGGGCCGGTTGTGATCAACGCGGTGGAATCCCATCACGGTGATGTGGAGGCCCAGACACTGATTGCGTGTCTGGTACAGGCGGCTGACACGATTTCTGCGGCGAGACCGGGTGCAAGAAGAGAGACATTAGAGACATATACAACAAGACTGAAACAATTAGAAGACATCACAAACAATTTCAAAGGTGTGGACAAATCTTTTGCTATTCAGGCAGGTAGAGAGATTCGTGTAATGGTAGTTCCGGAACAGATTAGTGATTCTGATATGGTACTGCTCGCAAGAGATATTTCCAAGCAGATTGAGGCTGAGTTGGAATATCCCGGACAGATTAAGGTAAATGTGATCCGAGAGAGTCGTGTCATAGACTATGCCAAATAGTACAAAACCCCGCAGATTTTATTCTGCGGGGTTTTTCAGCGTGTAAGGACAGGTACTTATTTAACATTATTACCATAAAATGGCCTTAGAAATACAGAAAATTGTTGTATATGCATACTTGTGAAATAGGCATACTTATAGTAGAATAAATATCGGTGTATGATTGTATACAATTATTCAACAGCATGATTACAGGATGCAGGAGGGTACTATGAAAGCGTACAATGTGATGACCAGAAAAGAACTCATGGCGCAGAAGACGGAGCTTGAAAGACAGTTTGCCGAGGCAAAGGGAAAAGGATTACAGCTTGATATGTCGAGAGGCAAGCCGGAGCCGGCACAGCTCGATATGGGCATGGGTCTTATGGATGTTTTGAATTCCGATTCGGATATGAAATCCATGGAGGGTGTGGATACGAGAAACTATGGCCTGATGGACGGCATCACGGAGGCGAAGCATCTGATGGCGGATGTGATGGATGTTCCGGCGGAGAACGTGATCGTTTTTGGAAATTCCAGTCTTTCTATTATGTATGATATGGTTTCACGTTCCGTTACTCATGGTGTTATGGGAGCGGCCCCCTGGTGCAAACTGGATAAGGTTAAATTTTTGTGTCCCGTGCCGGGCTATGACAGACATTTTGCGATCACCCAACATTTTGGAATTGAGATGATACCGATTCCGATGACGCCCGACGGGCCGGATATGGATCTGGTGGAAAAGTATGTGTCAACGGATGCGGCTGTGAAGGGAATCTGGTGTGTACCCAAGTATTCCAACCCGCAGGGAATCACTTATTCCGATGAGACGGTGAAGCGGTTTGCGGCGCTTAGGCCGGCGGCGGAAGATTTCCGTATTTACTGGGATAACGCTTATGCAGTGCATCATCTTTACGAGGATAAACAGGATACGCTTCTTGAGATTTTGAGTGAGTGTGAGAAAGCGGGCAATCCGGATATGGTTTATGAGTTTTGCTCTACCTCCAAAATCACTTTCTCGGGCGCGGGCATAGCAGCGATGGCTTCTTCACCGGCTAATCTGGCGGATATCAGGAAAACGCTGACGCTGCGGACAATCGGCTACGACAAGGTGAACCAGCTTCGCCACGCCAGATATTTTAAAAATCTGGAGGGAATGCTTGCCCAGATGAAGAGACACGCGGACATCATCAGACCTAAGTTCGAGGCGGTGCTTGCAGTTCTGGAGAAAGAACTTGGAGGCTTGGAAATCGGTGAGTGGACGAAACCGTTGGGCGGCTATTTCATTTCCTTTGAGGCGATGGAGGGCTGTGCGAAGGAGATCGTGGCAAAGTGTAAGGAGCTCGGCGTAGTACTGACAGGCGCGGGTGCAACCTTCCCTTACGGAAAAGACCCGAAGGACAGCAATATCCGCATTGCACCTACCTATCCGACAGCGGAGGAGATGGCGCTGGCCACGGATGTGTTCGTTCTGTGCGTGAAGTTAGTCAGCGTAGAGAAGCTGCTGCAGGAGGCGGTTGCCCAGACTGCTTGAAGGGAAGCGGGCGGACGGCCCGTTGGATAAAGGGTTTTTGATGTAGAATGAAATAACTGTTTGGGAAGAGGGTACAGATAAAATGGCAGACAATCATTACGAGCGCTTAGGCAGGGAACTGGTTCACAAGGGCGCAATCATTGATTATTATCAGGATACGATCCGTGTGGAAAACGGAAATGTGGTCAAGTGGGATCTGATCGACCACAAGGGCGCGGCGGCTGTTGTGGCTGTGAAGGATGACGGGAAACTTCTGATGGTGAGACAGTACCGCAACGCGTTGGATCGTGAGACGCTGGAAATTCCGGCCGGCGGTTTAAACAGTGTGGATGAGCCGACGAAAGAGGCGGCGGCCAGGGAGCTTGAGGAAGAAACCGGCTATGTGGCGGGAAAACTGGAGCTTCTGCTGACGCTGCGGACGACAGTTGCCTTCTGCAACGAAAAGATAGATGTGTATCTGGCGACGGATTTGAAGCCCGGCCGCCAGCATCTGGATGAGGATGAATTTTTGAATGCGGAAAGCCATGATCTTGACGAACTGGTGCAGATGATTTACGATTGCAAGATTCAGGACGGAAAGACAGTATCCGCGATTCTGGCATATTATAACAAAATAAACAGACATTAGAGACAGGCTTGGGGAATTGTTATGAACGGTAAAAAGAGGAAAACGGCGGAAGACTTCGGGGAGAATTTCAGACAGCTTAGACCGGCCTATGTGATCTGGTCCGCTTTTTGTTTTATGCTGTTTGTTTATGAGCCCCTGCTGATGTACAGCACCAATAAAAATGATTTCTGGTTTGACTTCGGGATCATGATTTTTCCGACGCTGGTGATATTTGCACTGTTCCTGCTTGCAGGAGCAGTGCTTATTACCGCGTTTTATTTTATTGCAGACAGACTTTCAAAGGGAAAAGCAGGGCTGTACCAATGTGCGGTGACGGCCCTGTTTGTGGTTTTTCTGGCCACATATATGCAAGGGGTTTATCTGAGCACGTCCCTGCCGGTGCTGACGGGAGAGACGATTGCGTGGGACCAGTATCTGAGGGAGGATCTGCTTACGTTGTTTCTCGGTGCGAGTCTGGAGATAGCGGCGATTGCATTGATCGTGAAGTTTGGCACGGAGCCGTTAGTCAGATGGGAGGCCCGGATTTCGGCCGTCATCGTGGTTATGCTGCTGGCGGGGCTGCTGCCGCAGATGATTATGAACAACGCGTTTCAGAAAAAGGACGCCCTGATTACGACAAACGCCCATTTTAATGATGTATCATCGAATAAGAACTTTCTGATCCTGCTGGTGGATGCGGTGGATGCCGACGGTTTCGAAGCGGTGCTGAAAAGCAATGAGACATACAGGGATGTTTTTAGGGATTTTACCTATTACTCCAATACGGCGTCCGTGTATCCCTTCACCCGTGACAGTATGCCGCTGCTTTTGACGGGAGATGTGAACAGGAATGAGCAGGAGTTTAGCGCGTATGCCAGTGAAGCCTATAACAGTTCCCCGCTGCTTGAAAGATTAGATGCGGAAAACTATGATATGGGCATTTATATGGATGAGCCGGTCTGGTATGGGGAACGGCGGTTTCACATAACAAGTGATATTAAAAATGATATGGCATCGCCTTACGAGAATATGAATTTTGTCATGTATTTCAGGCAGGAGATGAAATACATCCTGTTTAAATATCTGCCCTACGCTTATAAACAGTATTCACGGATCGAGGGCTTCGACTTCGGTATGGCGCTGGAAATGTACAATTACCGGTACGACAGCGTGTACAACATGATGCTTGAGAATCCGGAACTTGTGAAGACAGACCGGAATGTGTTTCAATTCGTACATGTGGAGGGAGCACATCTGCCTTTCGAGTGTGATAAGGATCTGAACCCGGTTGAAAAGGGAACCTATTCACAGAAGATTGAGGCAACGATCAAGGTAATTGATACGTGGCTTTCCAGACTGAAAAGTAATGATGCCTATGATAACTCTGTGATTCTGATTATGGCGGATCACGGCTATTATGATGTGGATCACGACAGTTACGGGGAGGAGGTTCTGGAGCGCTTTCATCCGATTCTGCTGGTTAAAGGCAGACAGGAGAAGCATGAGCTTATTGAATCGGATGTACCCGTTTCCCATACGGATCTGATGGATGCCTATATGGAGCTGCTGGACGGGAAAAAGAGCGGCGAGATATTCCATGATATGGCTTCGGACAGAAAACGGCAGGTGATCTGGTATGAATACCGCAACGAGGAGCATATGGTGGAGTACGAGCTGGAAGGGAACCGCTTTGAACGGCAGGATTTTAAACCCACCGGCAGGGTTTTTGACAGGTAGCATTTGTGGGAAGAAATGCTGTCATGCCTCGTCCTTTGCGGACATATACTGTCCTATAGGAGCTTGGAAGAGGCGGTGTAATCTTGCGCAGGCAGTTTGGGATCAAAAACGGTTATCATATGGCGTATCTGTTTATGATCGGTCTTTTTATGGGAATCCTGTTTGTCAATCTGGGACATGATACCTGGATCAGCAACGGCAGCCTGTTGGGGGCGGAGATGATGAACAGACTGAAAAACAGCAGACCGGCGGGAGAGGGGCTGGTGGGATATATTCTCAGACACCGTCTCTTTGCGGGCTGCCTTTTATGTCTGGTCTCCACGACGCTGATAGGGATGCCGTTTCTTTGTGCCTATATTTGTTATATGGGGATTTCGGCGGGGTGCCTGTTGTCGGTGGCGGTAGTCCGTTACGGGATCCGGGGGCTTCTGTTTGTTGCTGCCGTTTTATTCCCGCAGGCGCTGCTGCTGGTTCCGGCTTATATTCTGCTCTTTTTCTGGGCGGCGGATGTAAACCGGACGCTCTATGCGCCGAGAACGCAGTTGGAGGGATATGAGCGGTTCAGCAGCCGTTTCTATTTGAGAAAGGGCGCGCAGATCATCGCTATTATGGCAGTTGTCATAATGGGATGCCTGTTGGAGAGTTATGTCAATCCAGGCATTCTGCATTTCGTCCTGAAACTCTTCTAAAAAATTTTTTTATTCTATATTTTCAAGATGTAGTAGACATAAAATCATATATGGACGATATGTTGTGCTTCAAGTGAAAATGGGCGCAAAGGCCCGTAAAATCAAGAGAAATTCCATTTGCTTTTCTAAAAAAATCTGATTATAATGGTACTCAGACAGTGGTTTGATTTACATAAAGAGAACGCACAGGGAAGGGCCTCCGAGTAAATGGAAAAAGAGATTGGCGCATTTATCACATATTTACATAATGTAAAAAATACCTCCGAAAATACGGAAATGTCTTATAGAAGGGATCTGGAGAAGGTATCGCATTTTATGGAGGCGAGAGGCATCCATGAGACGAAGGATGTGAAGGCGCAGGATCTGACGGACTATGTGAAGTTTTTGGAGGACAGTAAGTTTGCGGCGGCTACGGTTTCCCGTAATATTGCATCCCTGAAAGCGTTCTATCATTATATGGTGCAGGAAGGACAGGTGGAGGAGGATATCTCCGATAAGCTAAAAGCGCCTAAGATTGAGAAAAAAGCGCCGGAAATTATGTCGCCGGACGAGGTGGTCCGGCTTTTGGAACAGCCTTCGGGGAGCAGCCCCAAGGAAATCCGTGACAAGGCGATGTTAGAGCTTCTCTACGCCACGGGAATCCGTGTGACAGAGTTAATTTCGCTGAACCTTTCCGATGTGAATATGCAGATGAGTTTCATTCTCTGCCGCGACCGCAATAAGGAGAGGATCATTCCCTTCGGCGCGGCGGCCAAGAACGCGATGGCCAGATATCTTGACGGGACCAGAGAGGAAATGCTTGAGAATAAAAAGTCGGAGGTGCTGTTTGCAAACTGCTCCGGGCAGCCTATGAGCAGGCAGGGGTTCTGGAAGCTGATCAAGCATTACGCGAAGAAAGCGGATATTCAGGCCGATATTACGCCCCACACGCTGCGCCATTCTTTCGCGGCGCATCTGGTGGAGAACGGCGCGGATCTTCGGAGTGTGCAGGAGATGCTGGGACACTCCGATATCTCTACAACGCAGATTTACGCGAACCTGAACCACAATCATATCAGAGAGGTATACGCCAAGGCGCACCCGCGGGGATGAGGAGGAAAACGCGCTTTTCGTTTCTATAGGAAATTGCGACAGTGTAAACCATTCAGGGAGAATGCGGAGCATTCTCTGAATCGAGCGCCCGGGCGCTCGATTTTTATATATAGTGATACTTCCCGCGCTTTGCAAACAGGAAAGCGGCCGAGAGCACACAGGCGAACACCTCCGCTACGGTGATAGCCCACCAGATGCCGTCCACGTCGAAAAACAGCGGCAGGATCAGCACGGCTGCGGTCTGGAAAATCAGCGTACGCATAAACGATATGGCTGCCGAAATCGCGCCGTTGTTGAGGGCGGTAAAAAAGGAGGAAGCGAAAATGTTAAATCCGGCCAGAAGGAAGGAAAAAGCAAACAGCCGGAATGCGTGGCATGTCAGCGCAAACAGTTCCACGTCATAGCCTACGAATATATTAGAGAGCCGGGCGGCAAGCAGGAAAGCGGCGGCGGTCAGTACAATGCTTGTGCCGGTCATCAGCAGTACGCTCTTTTTCAGCATATTTTTCAGTTCTTCATAATTACCAGCGCCGTAGTGGTAGCTGATGATGGGTGCGGCGCCGATGGCATAGCCGATGTAGATGGCGATAAAGATAAATTGCACGTACATCAGCACGCCGTATGCCGATACGCCGTTTTCTCCGATGTATCGTAAAAGCTGGAAATTATAAATCATGCTGACAACGGAGGAAGATATGTTGCTCATCAGCTCCGAGGATCCGTTGGCACAGGCCTGCAGAATCGGCTTTATTTCCAGCTTCGTCCGGGTGAGCCGCAGGAGGCTGGTGTTGGGACGGATAAAATAGAGCAGGGGGAGAATGCCGCCCACACACTGGCTGATGCCGGTGGCAAGGGCAGCCCCGGCCACACCCCAGCGGAATACGCCCACAAAGAGTGCGTCCAGAAGCATATTGGTTACGCCTGCGCTTATGGTTGCCGCAAGACCCAGCTTCGGTCTTTCCGCCGCAATCAGAAAGCTCTGAAAGACATTCTGCAGCATAAACGCGGCGATGAAGAAGAACACAATGCGGCCGTAAACGACACAGTCCTCCATCATTTCAGGCGTTGCCCCCAGAAATGACGCCATAGGCCGCGTAAAAAGAATACCGACAACCGACAGGATTATTCCGAGAAGAATTGTCAGATAAACCATTATGGAAAAATAGCGGTTTGCCTTTTCGCGGTCACCCGTGCCGAGCACAAGAGAGACAAGGGCGGTGCCGCCGGTGCCGATCATAAAGCCCATGCCGCCAAGAATCATGATAAAGGGAAAAATCAGATTGAGGGAGGCAAAGGCGGTCTTTCCGGCGAAATTGGACACAAAGAAACCGTCCACTACGCCATAGATAGAGGTAAATACCATCATGACGATGGAGGGCAGGGTAAACCGAAGCAGTTTGTTGTAAGTAAAGTGGTCTGATAATTGGATGGTTGCTTTCATAGCTTATGATTTCCTTTTTTTAAATTTATATATGTGATGAAAATAGATTCCTATTTCAGGTGCTGCAGGCGCTTTCTGAAATCCTGTAAATACCGTTCGGTCAGCGCCAGATATTGCTTGACCTCTTCCTCTGCCCACGAGGCAAAAATGTCATTTTCCATTTCCATGATTTTCCCGGCGGTCCGTTCAGCCAGCTTACGTCCCTCTGCGGTGAGACAGACAGTCTTGTTTTTGCCGTCTGCGTTTTCCAGATAAATAACACCCGTCGCCTCCAGCCTGCGCAGAGCGGAGTTGACGGTCTGCTTGCTGATGCCGGCGCTGCGGCATATATCCCGGAGCGGGCAGGAATCTCCCGAGTCGCAGATGGTATAGAGAATGATCATGGAGCTGTGGGGAAGCCCTAATCTGGCGGAGGCCTCATGGTAGGCGGCGTCCGTTTCGCTCAGCAAATAATTGAACCGTCGCAGTTCTTTTGAAAAATCTTTGGTCATGTCAGCTCTCCTAATTTATAGAAAACACGGCACTGTGCGCCGGAGTTTACGGTGCATACTGCAAATAGTATGAAATCGTACTGAGAACGAGTATAGTATGATTTCATACCAAAGTCAAGACAAAAAATGCGCCCCGTAAAGTGGGGCGCAAATGTCAGTTATCTGCTTTATTCATATTCCGCAATATCGTAAATCAGCCGCTCCGACGCCTCCCATCCAAGGCAGGGGTCGGTGATGGACTTGCCGTAAACGCCTTCGCCGATTTTCTGGCATCCCTCTTCGATATAGCTTTCGATCATGACGCCTTTGACCATACTGTGAATATCCTTGTTTAACCTCCGGCTGTGCATAACCTCCTTGACGATGCGGATCTGCTGTTCGTACTCCTTATTGGAGTTGTTGTGGTTTGCGTCGATGACGCAGGCAGGATTGACCAGATCGTAATCCTGATACAGCATGTACAGGGTGTTTAAGTCTTCATAGTGGTAATTCGGAAGGCTTCTGCCGTGCTTGTTCACAGAACCGCGCAGTACTGCGTGGGCCAGCGGATTGCCACCCGTGCTGACTTCATAGCCCCGGTAGGTGAAATCGTGGGGATGCTGCGCCGCGTAGATGGAGTTGAGCATCACGGAGAGGGTGCCGCTGGTGGGATTCTTCATCCCGGCGGGCACGTCGAAGCCGCTGACGGTCATGCGGTGCTGCTGGTCCTCCACGGAGCGCGCACCGATGGCCACATAGGAGAGAATGTCCTCCACATAGCCCCAGTTGTCTGGGTAGAGCATCTCGTCGGCGGCGGTCAGCCCGGTTTCTTCAATGGCGCGGATATGCATTTTGCGCATGGCGATCAGGCCGCTTGTAAAATCGGGTTTCTTCTCCGGGTCGGGCTGGCTTACGATGCCTTTATAGCCTTCGCCCGTGGTGCGGGGCTTATTGGTATAAATCCGGGGAACCAGAATCAGCTTGTCCTTTACTTTTTCGTTGACACGGGCAAGTCGGTTTACATAATCACAGACCGCCTCCTCATTGTCGGCGGAGCAGGGGCCGATGATCACGATAAATTTTTTGCTTTTACCGGTAATGACGTCCCGGATCTCGATATCCCGTTCTCTCTTGACCTCCACCAGATGCGCGGGCATGGGGAAACGCTCGCGGATCTCATCGGGCGTGGGTAGTTTTGCTACATATTGAAATGACATGGTTACCTCCCGACAGAAACGGTTAGTTTCGTCTTTATCATAAATTTTCGTTTCTCTGGCAAAAACACATATATTATAGTATATTGGGTAAAGAAGTACAAGAAGAACTATTGTTTGTGAGAAACATGCAGCGCCGATACGGTGCACAGTAATGTCTGCAGCATCTGACTGGCAAGCATACCCCACAGATACCCTTTGATACCGTAGATCGGGATGGCGAAAAATACGAACAGCAGGCGTAGCAGGAGACTTACCACACTGAAAAGGAAGGTCTGGATGGTCTTTCCGAGACCGTTTAGAATGCTGTTCAGGGTGCTCGCGATATACATAAAGGGACAGATGAAGCTGAGCGTCAGAATAAAGCTGCCGGCCAGCTCCGAGTGAAAGAGCAGACGGCCGGCCATTCTTCCGAACAGCAGAAACAGGGCGGTGCAGAAAAAGCCCAGAAGGAGACAGCAGCGGATCGAGGTGAAAATGGCGCGCCGCACCGCGGTCCGGTTGCCGCTCGCGTCCGCCTCCGATACGATGGGCAGAAGCAGTACGGAGATGGAATTGGTGATGGCGGACGGAAACAGGATCAGGGGCAGGCTCATGCCGGTGAGCACGCCGTAGACGCTCAGGGCGTCGGCATTGCTGAGGCCGTATGCCAGCAGGCGGTTCGGGATATAGATCGCCTCCACGCTCTGCAGGAGGTTCAGTACCAGACGGTTAGCCGACAGGGGGACGGCGAGCTGTAAAAGTTGTCCTGTGATGCGCCGGTATACGGCGGTTATGGAGGAGAACGGTTTCTGCACCGAAACGTGTCCGCAGGCAGGAAATACCTGATGGGCGCGTGCAAGTATCGCCACCACGGAGACGATCATGGAGGCGCTTTCACCGATTACAAGCCCCACCACGGCGAAGCTGATAGTGGGTGTAAGTCCCTGCTTCTGGCAGATAAAATAAATCAGGTACACGCTTCCCACCCGGCAGACCTGTTCCGCAAGCTGGGAAAAGGCAGGGATGCCGGTCCTGCGGATACCGTAGAAGTAGCCGTTGATGCAGGAGTGCACGCTTGCCATGGGGATGGAGAGCGCGATGATACGAAGAAGCGGGGCAGTCCGGGGCTCCAGCAGGAGGCTTGCCGCAATCGGTTCCGCGTACACATAGATGCCGGACGCGCAGACTGCGGAGAGCGCCATCGCCAGCAGAAAACCGGCCCAGAGCGTGCGGAAGGAGCTTTTGTAATCGTGGGTGCTTGTTTCACTGGCCACATATTTGGAGATCGCAGTCTGAATGCCGGACACGGTCAGGGAAAAGGAGAGAGCCAGCACAGGGGAGATGAGCTGGTAGAGTCCCATGCCCTCTGCACCAAATACATTGGAGAGGAAAATACGGTAAAAAAAGCCGATAAAACGGCTCAGCAATCCGGTTAAAGTCAGAATAACGGTTCCGGCCACCAAAGGGTGATTCCATTTTTTAAACGTCATAGAGCACCATCTGCGTATGGGATATGGTTTATGTTTATGTGGGAATCATGGAGAATAGAATTTTATCGTGATATATTATTAGAGACTGTTTTGATTAAGCGGTATAAAGGAGGTTATGGTGAAAAAAGTAGTGGTGGGTATGTCCGGGGGCGTGGATTCCTCCGTGGCAGCCCTTTTATTGAAGAGACAGGGCTATGACGTGGTGGGGGTCACCATGCAGATCTGGCAGGCGGAAAGTCACGAAACGACAGGGGAGCAGGGAGGCTGCTGCGGCTTCAGCGCGGTGGAGGACGCCAGACGGGTGGCGGAAGTGCTGGGCATTCCCCACTATGTGATGAATTTCAGGCGGGAATTTCGGGAAAAAGTCATGGATTATTTTGTGGCGGAGTATCTGGCGGGCAGAACCCCAAACCCCTGCATCGCCTGCAACCGCTATGTGAAGTGGGAGGCCATGCTGCACAGAAGTCTCCAGATCGGGGCCGATTATATTGCCACGGGGCACTATGCCGGGATTGCCCGTCTGGAAAACGGCAGATATGCCATCCGCAGTGCGGTGACGGCGAAAAAAGACCAGACCTACGCACTCTACAGTCTGACGCAGGAGCAGCTGGCCCATACGCTGATGCCGGTCGGAGCGTACACGAAGGAGGAGATCCGGCAGCTGGCCGTGGAGGCGGGACTGCCTGTGGCGCACAAGCCGGACAGTCAGGAGATCTGTTTCATTCCCGACAATGACTATGCCGCCTTCATCGACCGGGAGGCGGGGGAGCGGGTGCCGAAGCCGGGCTGTTTTGTGACAAAGGACGGGGAAGTGTTGGGACGGCATCTGGGCATCACCCACTATACGGTGGGGCAGCGCAAGGGTCTGAACCTGGCCATGGGACGTCCTGTGTTTGTCACGGAAATCAGGCCTGAAACGGACGAAGTGGTGATCGGTGAGGCGGACGAGGTGTTCGGAGACATGCTGTACTGCGACCGCATCAACTATATGGGGATGGCGGATCTGCCAGAGCCCAGAGAGGTGACTGCCAAAATACGTTATGCCCACGGGGGCGAAAAATGTGTGATTGAGAAAGCGGGGGAGGATCAGATCCGTGTCACATTCAAACAGCCCGTCCGGGCGATTACGCCGGGACAGGCCGTGGTATTCTACGAGGATGACTACGTACTTGGAGGCGGCACCATTATGTAGCGCCCGATCGTTTTATAGCCTGTTTATTTTCATACATGCGGTCGTCCGCAAGCTGATAGATTTTTTCTATATTGCATTCCTTCGGACTGCAGGAGGCATAGCCGTAAGCGATGGACAGATGCAGGCCGGGTGTTTCTTCGTTTTTCAGAAGGATGTTACGCTTAAACTCTCCTATCATGGAAGAGATTTTACCGGGATCGTCGGTTTCTACGATGGCGATAAACTCATCACCGCCCATCCGCGCAACAATACCGTGCGGTTCGAAAGCGTCGGCAATCACATTGGCGGCGCAGCGAATCAGGATATCGCCCTGCGCGTGCCCGTAGGTATCGTTGGTAGTTTTGAGATTGTTCAGGTCAAAGCAGAAAACCGTATAGTCAGGATTTTCCATCTCCTTGATGCGGGTCATGTACTCCATACAGTAGCGGCGGTTGTGGATCTGCGTCAGCTCGTCCGTGTATGCGCTTTTGATCAGGAAATTCCGTTCCGTCTCCTGCATCATTTTCTGCGTCAGGTTGAGATAAAAGGAGACCAGAAGGATAAAGATAAAGATCACCAGCCCCACAGAGGCGATGCCCTTTGTGGTGGAGATGGCGATGCCAAGATAGCGGTCAAAGTAATAGAAAGCCAGATCGTAGCACACACAGCCGGAGAGCACCAGCATACCGATCAGAAACAGCCGGTGGACAAGCTGTCGGCTGATCCGCAGGTTCATGGTTTCCACGATGATAAAATAGAGCAGATTGCACACAATCAAGATCTGCATATATTTCAGTGTGGCCGCGCAGTGTACCCGGTCTACGGCGTGAAGCCCCAGAAAGACGGAGGTTGCAAGGAGCTGTACCGCGAAGAGTATTCGGTATAACGTATACATAAAAGGGCGGTTTAAGGCCAGCACATCCTCGCGCATGTAGATGATTAACGGGATGGGAGCCAGATACAGCGTCAGATATTCCAACAGACAGCTCGTATAGAGCGGCATGGCAAAAATCAGGAGTACATTGTAGTAGCAGAGTGTCCACAGTCCGATGCAGACGGAGAACAGGGAGACGCATAAAATGCGTGAAAATTTCCAGGAATACAGCAGGGCAAAAATGGTGATACAGCAGGTGACTACCCCGAAGATCGTCAGAAAACAGCCGAGAAACAGGGGGATCCTGTTTTCGGTCAGAATGACGCGGTATATATTTTTCCATTCATAGATACGGATTGGATCGAAGCGGGAGAAAGCCTTGTCCTCCGCCACGGCAAACGAGAGCGTCAGTGTCTTTCCGGCGTAATTGTCCGGCAGATCAACGGGAAGATAACCGCTGCCCACCGTTTTACGCTGTTCGATCCTGTCAAGGCCGTATTGGTGGATCTGCTCCCCGTCCAGATAAACCGTGACGGCGGCCTGTTTGATCGGCAGGACAAGCGCGTGTCCGGTACAGTCCGTGTCCGCCGGAAAGGTTCTCTCCATGGTTATGGTATCGCCCTTGCTTACCGGGTCAAAGCGTAAGGAGTCCGGCGAAACATTGTGCCAGATGCGGTCGTTGATGGTAATATTCCAGCCGTCGTTGAGAGGGAGAAATTTCGAAATGGCATCATAATCGCGGGAAAACATGCCGTCGATAAAACGGGTGGTGAAATACAGGCTGAGCAGCGCATAGACGACAAACACCAGTTTTAAAACGGTTTTGCGGGTCAGTTTTTTCTTTTCTTTCATGGCAGAATCCTCTGTTGCTTTTCCGGCGGCTTACAATTTATGGAAAGAAGGGCTTCTCTTTTTATAGGTGGCATAATAGCGGAAACCGCAGTCCTTCAGAATCCCGGCGGCCCGGTCAAAGGCGTGGGCGATCTGGCCGGGTTCATGGGCGTCGCTCCCCGCAGTGACGATCTCACCTCCGAGTTCGCGGTAGCGTTTCAGAATGCCGATGCAGGGATTGGGTTCCCGCATACCCCTTGCCAGAGCGGCGGTATTGACCTCGATTCCTTTTTCCATGGCGATCAGTTCCGTCAAAATCCTATCAAATATTTCACGGTACATCTCATAGGAGTAGCCCTGATCCTTCGTGGGACCGTAGCGCACCACATAGTCCAGATGGCCGTAAATGTCGAAATTGCCGTAAACCTTCAGATTTTCCAGAATGGATGTGAAGTATTCCAGATAGGCTTCCTCCTGCGGACGCCCTTCATAAAAAGCGGGATAATAGGGGTCTTTTCCGTTACACAGATGGGAGGAACCGATGACGAAGTCGTAGTCATGTTCTTTGACAAAGACCGCGTTTCTTTTGGAGAGATGGGGCTGTAAGCCAAGCTCAACGCCAAAAAAAAGTGCGATTTTATCCATGTATTTTTCACGGAGTTTCAGGAAATCATAGAGATAGGCATCGGGATTTACTTCAAAAAATCCGGCTGTTTCGCGGGCAGTTACCGGATAGTCAAAATCGTTGTGTTCCGTAAAGCACATTTCGGTCAGTCCCAGCTCGATTCCCTTAAGGATCATATGCTCCATGGGTGTGTCGGAATCCCCGGAAAAAGAAGAATGAAGGTGAAAGTCTGCGGTGATCGGCATAGCGGTATCCCCTCTGGTAAAAATTCTCATTTATTTTTGAATTACGTCTTGAATTTTCAGGACAAATTGGGTAAAATGAAATCGTTGACAAAATTTTGTCAATCTTATCCAGTCCGATTGACAAAATTATATAGCAAAGGTTACAAAAAATCAATATTTTAGGAGGAACGAAAAATGGCAGTAAGAGTAGCAATCAATGGTTTTGGCCGTATCGGTCGTCTTGCATTCAGACAGATGTTTGGGGCAGAGGGTTATGAGGTTGTGGCAATCAACGATCTGACAAGCCCTAAGATGCTGGCACACCTGTTAAAGTACGATTCTTCCCAGGGTAAATACGCACTGGCAGATACTGTATCCGCAGGTGAGGATTCCATCACGGTTGACGGTAAGACATTAAAGATCTACAAAGAGCCCGATGCAAACAACTGCCCTTGGGGTGAGCTCAAGGTTGACGTTGTTCTGGAGTGCTCCGGCTTCTACACCAGCAAAGAGAAGGCTCAGGCTCATATCAATGCCGGCGCTAGAAAAGTTGTTATCTCTGCTCCTGCAGGAAACGACCTGCCTACTATCGTATACAATGTAAACCACGAGACACTGAAGGCTTCCGATACCATCATTTCCGCAGCATCCTGCACCACGAACTGTCTGGCTCCCATGGCTAAGGCGCTCAACGATCTGGCAGGCATCAAGTCCGGTATCATGAGCACGATCCACGCTTACACAGGCGATCAGATGATCCTTGACGGCCCTCAGAGAAAGGGTGACCTGAGAAGATCCCGCGCAGGCGCGATCAACATCGTTCCCAACAGCACCGGCGCAGCAAAGGCTATCGGCCTTGTTATCCCTGAGCTGAACGGCAAGCTGATCGGTTCCGCACAGCGTGTTCCTACCCCTACAGGTTCCACCACCATTCTGGTTGCAACCGTAGAGAAGTCCGTAACCAAGGATGAGATCAACGCAGCGATGAAGGCAGCAGCTACAGAGTCCTTCGCTTACAATGAGGATGAGATCGTTTCTTCCGATATCGTAGGCAGCACCTATGGTTCCATCTTCGACGCTACCCAGACTATGGTTGGCGAGGACAATCTGGTACAGGTTGTTTCCTGGTATGACAATGAGAACAGCTACACCTCTCAGATGGTTCGTACCATCAAGTATTTCTCTGAGTTAAACTAAGAAGCAGAAAATAGAGAGAGAATCAAAGAGGCTCGGCCGCTGGGCCGGGTCTCTTTTCGGTAAGAAATCGTTTCATGGAAAAGGAGGATATACAAATGTCATTAAACAAGAAATCGGTAGACGATATCAACGTTAAGGGCAAACGCGTTCTGGTGAGATGCGACTTTAACGTACCCCTGAAGGAAGGCAAGATCACGGACGAGACCCGTATCGTGGCTGCGCTTCCCACCATTAATAAGCTCCTTGCTGACGGCGGCAAGGTAATTCTTTGCTCTCATCTGGGCAAGGTTAAGAACGGCCCCAACGAGGGCGAGTCTCTGGCTCCCGTGGCGGAGAGACTTTCCGAGAAGCTTGGCAAGTCCGTTAATTTCGTAAAGGATGACAACGTAACCGGCGAGGCTGCTACGGCTGCTGTTGCGGCTATGAACGAAGGTGATGTGGTTCTCTTACAGAATACCCGTTTCCGCGGCAAGGAGGAGACTAAGCCCAAGGAGGCAGGAGAGGCTTTTGCGAAAGAGCTGGCTGATCTGGCTGACGTTTATGTGTGCGACGCTTTCGGTTCCGCTCACAGAGCACATGCGTCCGTTGCTGTTGTTACCAAGTATATCACAGAGAAGGGCGGCGAGAATGCTGTCGGCTATCTGATGCAGAAAGAGATTGATTTCCTCGGCAACGCTGTGGAGAATCCCGTAAGACCTTTCGTGGCGATCCTCGGCGGCGCGAAGGTTGCGGATAAGTTAAACGTAATCAACAATCTGTTAGAGAAGTGCGATACCCTGATTATCGGCGGCGGTATGGCTTTCACCTTCTTAAAGGCGAAGGGCTATGAGATCGGCAACTCTCTGGTAGACGATGAGAAGCTTGACTACTGTAAAGAGATGATGGAGAAGGCGGAGAAGCTGGGTAAGCAGCTCTTACTTCCCATTGACACAGGTGTGGCATCCGGGTTCCCGAACCCCATCGACGCGCCTATCGATGTAGAGTATGTAGATTCCGACAAGATTCCTGCAGATAAGGAAGGTCTTGATATCGGTCCCAAGACACAGGAGCTTTTCGCGAACGCAGTAAAGAGCGCAAAGACCGTTGTATGGAACGGCCCCATGGGCGTGTTCGAGAATCCTACTCTGGCTAAGGGTACCATCGCTGTTGCAAAGGCTCTGGCTGAGACGGATGCTACCACCATCATCGGCGGCGGTGATTCCGCGGCGGCATGCAACCAGCTCGGTTTTGCAGACAAGATGTCCCACATTTCCACAGGCGGCGGCGCTTCCCTTGAGTTCTTAGAGGGCAAGGAGCTTCCCGGCGTAGTGGCAGCAGATGATAAGTAAAATATAAAATATAAGGAGATTACTACAATGGCTAGAAGAAGAATTATCGCCGGCAACTGGAAGATGAACATGACTCCCAGCGAGGCTGTTGCGCTCTGCGCGACATTAAAGGATCTGGTAGTGAACGATGCGGTTGACGTGGTTTACTGCGTGCCCGCGATCGACATTGTACCTGTGGCGCAGGCCGTGAAGGGCACCAATGTACATGTGGGCGCCGAGAACTTCTATATCGAGGACAAGGGCGCTTACACGGGCGAAATTTCCGCTCCCATGCTGAAAGACGCGGGCGTGGAGTACGTGATCATCGGCCACTCCGAGAGAAGAGAGTACTTCAAGGAGGACGACGCTTTCCTGAACAAGAAAGTGCTTAAGGCGCTGGAGGCAGGCCTTGTGCCGATCCTCTGCTGCGGCGAGTCCTTAGAGCAGAGAGAGATGAACGTGACCATGGATTGGATCAGATTGCAGATCAAGTCCGATCTGGCAGGGGTTACCGCTGATCAGGTGAAGGGCATGGTAATCGCTTACGAGCCGATCTGGGCAATCGGAACCGGCAAGACCGCTACTTCCGATCAGGCGCAGGAAGTCTGCAAGGGCATCCGCGACTGCATCGCTGAGATGTACGATGAGGCTACCGCAGAGGCAGTGCGCATCCAGTACGGCGGCTCCATGAATGCATCCAATGCGGCGGAGCTTCTGTCCAAACCCGATATCGACGGCGGCCTGATCGGCGGCGCATCCTTAAAGCCTGATTTCGGTCAGATCGTGAACGCTTAAAAAAGGCGTTTTGCAGAGCTATAGAGCATGAAAGATTCATAGGAACTCACTTCGACAATGTCATACTGATCGGAGTGAGTTCTTTCGTTATGGTGGCGTATTGCCGGATAACATGGTACGATATAAAAAACGGCGTACGGACTGAAATAAAAGGGACAACGGTGGAATTATGAGCAGAATACAGAAGCTGGCCATGCGTTTTAACAGGATTCCCATCAGGAAACAGCTATATCGGATCTATACGGTTGTGGTTGTGGTACCTATTCTCCTGATTGGGTCTTTCCTGCTTATGTACACACATCATATGATGGAAAACTACTATACGGATCTGTTGGAGGCGGATAATTACCGGGTGAGAAACATTCTCTTTGATATAACCAGAGAGGTTTACGGCATATCCCGGGATATTTCTTTTGACGACGGTGTGCGGACCATTCTGTCGGGTGAGTTTGGGAGCAGGCAGGAATATATGAGGGCGGTTGACCGGAACGAGGTATTGAGCCGCTATGCTTCAACTTACGCAGAAGTCTCCAAGATCGAAATATATACGGACAATCCGTCGCTGTCAGATTATAAACAGTTTGTACGGATAGACGAGAATATAGAGGAGACACAATGGTATCGGCGTGCGATGGAGCAGGCGGGGGTTTTCTGGCAGGCGGTGCCGTGGGAGGATGGCTATCGTGACAGGAACTGGGAGCTTTGTCTCGTGAAAAGGGTTCAGCTTATCAATTCGCCTTACCACGCGGCGCTTGTGATACATATAGATTCCAACTATCTGCAGGTATGGGTGGACAATACCGAGTACGGCAGCGTCATGTCGGTAGACAGGGGCGCCGTGTTTTACAGCTCCGATCGGAAGAGAAACGGGAAAGGACAGCCGCTGACGATTGCATTTGATGAGTCGTATTTCCAGTATGCGGGGCGGATCAGGATAGACGGACATCAGTGCTTTGTCAATGTATCCACGCTGCATGCTTATCAGTCCGGCTCCAAAATTTACATATGTACACTGGACAGGCATGGATATGACCATATACGGAATGTTTTGTATATATGTGGGGCGATCATTGCGGTGGCATTGATTATACCCGGCATTTTGATTCATATTTTTACAAATTATTTTACAGGGCGGGTGCGTCTTCTACGGCAGGAGATGCATAAGGTGAGTAATCAGGATTATGAGCTGATTCCCGCTTTCCGGGGCAGTGACGAACTGTCGGAGGCGTTTGGCGACCTGCAGGTCATGGTCGGCAATATCAAGGAGCAGGAGGCCCGCGCGTATGAAGCGCAGATTAAGGAGCAGGCGCTTTTAATCCGGCAGCAGGAGATGGAATTCAAGATGCTTGCCAGCCAGATTAATCCCCATTTTCTGTATAATACGCTGGAAACCATACGCATGAAAGCGCTTACGGCGGGAGACCGTGAGGCGGCTACGGCGATTAAGCTGTTAGGAAAGTCCATGCGTTATGTGCTGGAAAATATGGGGACATCATACACTACGCTGGAGGCGGAATTAAAGCATGTGGATGAATATATGGAGATACAGAAGCTCCGCTTCGGCAGCAGAATCGGCTATCAGAAGAACATAGCGGAGGGGGTTGAGCTTTCACACTGTGCCATTCTGCCCCTGCTTTTGCAGCCAGTGGTGGAAAATGCGGTCGTGCACGGTCTGGATGAGACGGAGGAAAACGGAATGATCGTTATTTCTGTCTATACCAAAAAGCCGGATGATACGGAGCTTCTTTTGATTGATGTGGACGATAACGGCTGCGGCATGTCGGAAGAAGCGCTCAATAAGTTAAGAACGGACATTGAGATCCGGGACATGAGCCGGAGCAAGAGTATAGGGCTGTACAATATCAACCAGCGTATGAAGCTGCATTACGGGGAGGGATACCGTCTGCATATGTATTCGGAGCGGGGAATGGGCACCAGAGTACGGCTGATGATTCCGAAAAAAGCGATGGAGAATCAAAAAAGATAAAAAAATGACAGTATTTTTTCTCCATTCTGTTCGGTATTCATAAGTTTATCATTTTTTTATAATAGATGCATCAAGGGAAATGGGCGGGCGCACATTTTCAATGGTGCATTTTTTCTTTTCCCTGAAAACTGTGAGGAAAGGGTGGCGGGAGATGAGTGCGAGAAAAGCGCAGAAGGAAAAAATCGTAAAACAAAGGTTCAGCAGGCAGCTCATGTACAAACAGCGGTATCTGTTACTGATGTCGCTTCCGTTTGTGATCTGGCTGATTGTTTTCAAGTACATACCCCTGTGGGGATGGACGATGGCGTTTCAGGAGGTAAAGCCCAAGAATCTGTCGAAGCATATCTGGGAAAGACCCTTTGTAGGTTTGGAAAATTTTATAAAGGCATTTGATGACCGGATGTTCAACCAGACTCTGATCAATACCATCGGACTCAGCATCCTGGGCATCGCGGTGGGAACGGTTATGGCGATCCTGTTTGCCCTGATGCTGAATGAAATACGCTTCGTCAGGTTCAAGAAGGTGACGCAGACGATTTCTTATCTGCCCCACTTCGTATCCTGGGTGGTTATCGCCAGCATTGCGAAGATGGTATTAAACGATGGCGGTATGCTGGATACGCTGTTTCACACCAAGCTGGGACTGATGAGTACCAATTCGCCTCTGTTCTGGCTGACGGTGGTTCTGATTAATACATGGAAAGAAGTCGGCTGGGATGCCATTGTATATCTCTCCGCCATGGCCGGTATCGACCAGGGGCTGTATGAGGCGGCGAAGGTGGACGGAGCGAACCGCCTCCAGCGGATTTGGCATATTACCCTTCCGGGCATTAAACCGACCATCGTTGTGCTTCTGATTATGGGGATCGGCGGCGCGTTAAACGTAGGTATGGAGCGGCAGATGCTTTTAAGCAACGGCATTGTACAGGATCATGCCATGGTGCTTTCCTGGTTTGCGTATGTCAGAGGTATCGGAAACAGCAACTACGGCCTCGGTACCGCAATCGGCATGTTCCAGTCGCTGGTTGGCATTATCCTGCTTTTCCTGGCCAACAAAGTGGCGGGATGGCTCGGTGAGAGCAAATTGATATAGGAGGGGACGGCTATGGCAAATACGAAAAGTAATCGAATCAAAAGCCGCGACAACATACTGGATTACATCTTACTGGCTGTATTCCTGCTACTGATTGTCATTACGGTGTATCCGTTTGTAAACGTGCTTGCGATTTCGTTCAATGATCCCATTGACACGATGCGCAATATCAATTTCATCATTCCGAGACAGTTTACCCTGAGCAATTACATTTATGTGTTCAAGGAGAACAATCTGGGAAACGCATTTCTCCTGTCGGTACTTAGAACAGCGATCGGTGCCGGGGCGGGTGTAATCTGTACGGCGATGCTTGCCTATGTGTTAAGCAGAAAGGACTTCTATTTCAATAAGCTGTTTACCACGCTGTTTGTCATCACCATGTATGTCAGCGGCGGTCTGATTCCCGAATATCTGCTTCTGATGAGGGATTTAAAGCTGGGCAATCACTTTATTGTCTATATCATTCCGGGTTTAATCTGGGTTTATAACATGATTCTGGTGCGTTCCTTTATCGAGGGACTTCCGCTGGCATTGCAGGAGGCGGCCAGAGTGGACGGCGCGAACGATTTCATCATCTGGGCAAGGATCGTACTGCCACTGTGTCAGCCCGTGCTGGCGACGGTAGCCCTGTTCTACGCGGTGGGACAGTGGAACTCCTTTATGGACACTTATCTGTATGCCAAAGAGCTGCCGACTTTGCAGTATGTGCTGTACGAAATTATGGAGAAGGCGCAGGTGAAGATTGATCCGCATGCGGCGGAGCAGATGAAAAATGCGGTGTCACCGCTGTCCATCCGAATGGCGGTCACCATCGTGGCGACGGTACCGATTATTATCGTATATCCGTTCCTGCAGAAATATTTCGTGGGCGGCATGACGGTAGGCGCGGTGAAGGATTGATACGGTATTTTTATGGCGGAAGACATACGGCCATATAAATATAGAGTTACATTGTGAGAAACAGAAGGGAGAGAAAGTATGAAAAAAAAGAGGATTTGTGCATTGTTACTGACGGTGGCAATGACTGCGGGCACACTTGCCGGCTGCGGTGGGGACGGCGGTTCCACTTCGACGGAAACAGGCGGTACGGCAGCGACAGAAGAGGGGAGCAGTGATGCGGGCGCCTCCGACGGGGCGTCTGGAGAGGTGATTGAGCTGACATTCTTTAACGCGGATGCGAATCAGGACGATCCCTGGACCGATCCCGTAGCTGAGGCGATTACGGCAAAAACAGGTGTGAAATTAAAGACAACCCGACCCGTGGGCGGCAATGATGAGTCCGAGGCGGTGGCGCTGATGATTGCGGAGCAGAATTATCCCGATATTATCTTTGCAAAGGGCTCCGCAGGAAATCTGATCGACGCTGAGGCCATGATGGATATGACCGAGCTGATCGATGAGTATGGGCCCAATATCAAGAAACTTTATGGTGAGGAATTTGATAAACTGAAACAGTCTGCGGATGATCCGTCGATCTATCAGTTATCCGCTTATGTGGTAGGCGGCACGAAGTTCAAGGATGCGGGCAATCTGCAGGTTCAGTGGGCGGCTTTGAAGGCGAAGGACTATAAGATTCCGCAGTCCCTTGATGAGCTGGAAACCATGATCAAGGACTATATCGCGGAGAATCCGACCACCGATGACGGGCTTGACAAGATCGGTATTTCCTTATCGACTTCCGACTGGCACTGGCTGATTACTCTGGGCAACCCGGCAGGCTTTATCGCGGACGGTGCGCCGGACAACGGACAGTGGATCGTCACCGATGACAATAAGGGTGTTTACAAATTCCGTTCCGATAAGGAGAGAGAATATTTCAGATGGCTGTGCCGTATGTACAATGAGGGAATCCTCGATTCCGAGTTTGCGACCCAGACACACGAGGATTATATCGCGAAGATCGCTTCCGGCCGCGTGGTATGTCTGTTTGATAAAGACTGGGATTATCAGGACGGCGAGAAGGTGCTTAAGGCGGATGGCAAATATGAGCTTACCTATGCGGGCCTTCCTACCTGTATGGACGCCAGTACGAAATGTCCTTCCCTGATGTATCAGGGCCTTACCACAGGAACCGGCGTGGGTATCTCCAAGACCTGTAAGGATCCTGTAGCGGCTATCAAATTTATTGATTTCCTCTGCTCCGATGAGGGTCAGGTGCTCAACAAGTGGGGTATCGAGGGCGTGAACTACTTCATCGATGATGAGGGTCACCGCTACAGAACCGAGGAGGAGATCAAGTACTCCCAGGAAGATGCGGACTACTCCAAGAAGACGGGCGTAGGTTTCCACAACTATCCGTTCCCTTCCTATGGCGACGGTATTCTGGATCCCACCGGCAGCACCTACACGACAACCAGTAAGGATGCCGTAATCAACGAGTACAATGTGGAGGAGAAGGCAGCAGTTGAGGCTTGGGGAGTTGAGCTTATCGTGGATATGTTCCCGCAGCCCGACGAGTTTGAGACACCGGATTATTCTCCTCTCTGGGCATATGCGATGCCTCTCGAGTTTTCCGAGATCGTGGATAAGCTGGATGAGGTGGCATGGTCAGCGCTGATTAAGTGCGTGACAGGTGCCGAGGCGGAGTTTGATGCGAACTACGATGCGATGATCGCGGAGCTGGAAGCTACCGGTATGACCGATGCGGAGGAGATGATGTCGAACATCATCGCTGAGAAGGTAGCGATTGTACAGTAAAGCAGCGGGTGACCGGTCGGATCACGGCACAATGTAAAAAAGAGAAAAACAGAATGAAAAGCAGCCGTACAGGATATCGTGCGGCTGCTTTTTGACGTACACGTATTTCTGGCGGCTGAAAATGTGTTGGCAGAAGAGGGGGGATCACGGATTTTTTAGGGGGGGGGTAATTATCTGCCTCTGCATCAAGTCCCTGTCCTTTGCGGAACTCAGCCGGGCTCATCCCCGTGTATTTTCTGAATTTTTTGTGGAAGTAATCCACGTTTTTATAACCGGCCTGTTCCGCGATTTCATATACTTTCAGCCTGTTTTCCAACAAAAGCTTTTTGGAGTGTTCGATGCGTCTGTGATCTACGTAGGAGTTGAAGCTTTCTCCCACGCTCTTAGTGAATATTTTGCCAAGATAAGCGCTGTTGTAGCCAAACAGCGGGGCGATGGCCTCCAGCTTGATGTTTTTGTGGAAATTGTGGTCGATATAAAATAGCACATCGGCTAATATGGTATCTTTGGAGGAACTGCCCAGAGCGTTCATGGCAGCTTCGGACTGCTCCGACAAAAAGCGCAGGATTTCATAGAGGTAGCTGCGGCTGTGGATATACTCAATGGCTTCGGAATTGTTCCGAAAGGAAAATCCGGCGGAAGGATAATTCCGCGTCAGGTTTTCCTTAATCTGCAGATAGAGGTCGATCAAAAGAAGCCGGATATCGTTGATCCCATTAGGGACTGACATAAGCCCCAGCTCGATTTCCTGCAGGGTGTCCACAGTCATCCGGCGGTTGTAAGCGCCGATATAGTCTGTGAGCCGTCCGGCATAGTCGGCAACGGTATCCGCATTCCATGCAAAGGGAGCGGAAGCAGGGGATGCCGGCGACGGGTTTCCGTCTGTGTGCGGCAGGGTGCCATATCCGGCGGCGTGCTGTCCGGGCATGCAGAAAAAGCGGCGTGCCAGCAGCGCCGAAGCATCCCCGTAGGAAAGATGAAGGTCTTCCACCGCGTGGACAGGTCTGCCATAGGCAAGAAACATGGAATCTAAGGGGCTTCCCTTCTGCGAGTCACCTTGCTCAAGCCGTTCCAGAAAGGCGCTAAACTTGTTCAGTGCGTGGACGCCTTTCAGAAGAACCACATCCCGGCCGTCCGTGTTCAGATGGTCAAAAATAATGTTATCCCTGTTCGTCACTTTAAGCATTTCCGCAAAGGGAAAGGGAGCGGTCGAGGAGTGGGCGTGAAAGTCTTCGCATATCACAACCTGATAGACGTCGGCCGTCAGGCGAAAAAGCCGGTGATCCTCCTCCGAGAGGGGCGATTCCGGCGCGCTGTGGAGAAGCTCATGCAGAACCACATTTTTCGCCTTGTTTTTGTATTGAGTCAGATGGCTGGAACGCTGTTGTTCCTCCGCGAGTTCTTCCCGAATCTGCGTGACTGTCTGTATCAGCTCATCCTCGTCGATGGGCTTGGTGAGATAGAAGCGCACGCCGCTTTTTATGGCTTCCTGTGCGTATTTGAAATCGGAGTATCCGCTCAGGATGATACATTTTCCCTGAAAACCTTCTTCTCTGGCACGGCGGATCACCTCTGTGCCATGCATCCCCGGCATTTTCACATCCAACAAAACAAGACCGGGCCTGAGCGCAAGAATCTTCGAGAGAGCGTCCTTGCCGTTGGACGCTTCCCCGCACAGAGAAAAGCCCAGTTCTTCCCAGTCTATAATGCATTTTAAACCGTTTCTGATCGATGCTTCGTCGTCAGCAATAAATAATGTTTCCATATAGATAAGATACCATGAAATGTGGTGTTTCGCAACAAAACGGCTTATTCCACATAGATTTTAAACACCACAGGGAAATCGCTGCGCACGCTCTTTGCGGTGATATGGAGCCCGGCTCCGTCGATGAAACAGGTCGGTTTTTCTGCAAAGCCCAGCGTCTCCACATCCCGAATAATACCGTGGAAATGCGGTTTGTCTGGATCGGCGGAGGAAGAGAGGGAGCGGATGGTGACAGAGCCGTTCTCCGGCCAGCGCAGGCAGGCCGCGTAGATACAGCCGTTTCCGGCCGTAAATCGGAAGTCCTGCGATGTGTAGTCGGGGGCGGAAGCGTCGGAAAACTGGCCTTCCGTCTCCAAGGTGGGGCCTTCCGCGGCACAGCGCCACGGCCGGGAATAATAGACGGCTTCTCCGTTTGTGGAAAGCCAGCCGCCGATATCCCGCAGGATGGACAGATCCTCTTCGGCAAAGCTGCCGTCCGCTTTGGGGCCGACATTCAACAGAAGGCTGCCATTCTTGCTCACCACGTCAATGAGATAGCAGATCAGCTCCCGGCTGCTTTTGTAGTCGAGGGATGTGGTGTGACACCAGGAATTGCGGGCCACAGCGGTGTCGGTCTGCCAGAGATAGGGCTTTGCGTCCGCAAATTTGCCCCGCTCCACATCTACGATGCCGCTGCCGAAGGCCATGGCGTCGTGTTTGTAGCAGATGGCCGTTTCCAGTCCCCACTGTGCACTGCGGTTATAGTAGTAGGCCGCAATCTTGCGAAGATAAGGTTTGTACGCTTCATGCTGTATCCACCAGTCGAAATAGAGGAGGCTTGGCCGATAGCGGTCGATGAGTTCACAGGTGCGCAGCAGCCAGTCCTCCAGAAATTCCTGATCGGGATAGGGCTTGGCAAACAGATCCTGATGGTCGGGCTGGATACGCTCCGAGGGCCAGTAGAAGTCCCCACAGGAAAGCGGTTCTTTGATGTCGCTGTCAAATTCTTTTCCGCAGCCCATAAACCAGTGGTGCTCCGCCCGGTGGGTGGAGGTGCCGAAGAGCAGTCCCTGTTTTTCAAAGGCCGTTTTCAGTTCTCCCAGAATATCCCGTTTCGGCCCCATGTTGGCGGCATTATAAACGGAAAGGCTGCTTTCATACATCTGAAAACCGTCGTGGTGCTCCGCCACGGGAATCACATATCTGGCGCCTGTCTTTGCAAAGGTTTCCGCCCAGAAACCGGGATCGAATTTTTCCGCCGTAAAGAGGGGGATGAAATCTTTATAGCCAAAGTCCTTATGGGGGCCGTATGTTTTGAGGTGATGTTCATACTCAGGTGTTCCCTGTATGTACATATTGCGGGAATACCATTCGTTTCTGTAAGCGGGCACGCTGTAAAGTCCCCAGTGGATAAAAATGCCGAACCTGGCGGAAGAAAACCACCGGGGCGGGTCAAAGGAGGTGAGGGATGTCCAGTCGTCGCTGTAAGGGCCGCGGGCGATTTCCGCTTCAATTTTTGACAGATAATTTTTCTTTTCGGTTTGGGTTAACATATTTTTCCTCCCGGTGTTTTTCTGCTTCGCAGCTTGTTTTTCTTTTGTGTTTTTAAACTCGCAAACCCGCGCTTTCAGCGCTTTCTGCCCGATTTCATCGGGCGTTTGCTCGTTAATGGCGCAAGAAAAACAAATGCCTGCTCCGCAGTCGCTTGTTTTTCTTTTGCGCCTATTATATCAAAAAGATGTTGTGGCGGCTATGGTTTTGACAAAAGGGACGGAGTGTGCTACACTTGCACCATAATTTGATAGCGCATCAGATGCAGCCGCTTCGGCGGCACGCGGAATAGGGTGGGAAGCCCTGCGAGTCGGTCACTGTGAAGCCTTGTGAAAGGATAAGTCAGATACGCGGCAGTCTGATGGCATTCTGCCGAAACCGGAACTGCGTGATATTCGGCCTTGCCGCGTCTGCGGCAGGGTCTTTGGCGTTCTGTGCTCCGGCATGGGACGCTTTTATGTGCGTATAAGCAGAGCCGGAAGGCCCGCGAAGCATTTTGGGTCCGCTTATACAAGACCGCGGAGGCGGAAAACGGCAAAGTCAGAAGATGAGGAGAAAAATTGAAAATGAAAAGAGAAATGACGACACAGAAAATGGCGAAAACACGGATTGCGGCATTTTTGCTGGGTATGCTGTTGTGTGCGCTGACAGCCTGCGGCGGGGATATGACGGCCAAACAGCCTGCGGAAACAGCATCAGAGACAACGGAAGCACAGTCCGCAGAAGCGGAATCCGAAACGCCGGAGGAGCAGCCTGCGGAGACGGCGTCTGATGCGGCGGCGCTTCCCACGACAGATCCCAGCGGCGCGTCCATTGTCATCCCCGATCAGGTGGATTCCGTGGTGGCGCTTGCGCCCTCGATCGGTGAGACGCTGGTGGCTCTTGGCGTGGAGGAAAAGATAGTCGGCTATGATCTGCAGAGTGTGGGGCTTGCGGGACTGCCCGAAAACGTTCCTACATTCGATACGGTGAATCCCGATGTGGAGCAGCTTGCCGCGCTTGCGCCCGATATGCTTCTGGTGTCAAACCTTTCTCTCTACGATCAGGAGGCCCCCTATCAGCCGCTGATCGACGCAGGGGTGTGCGTGATCTGTGTGCCCACAAGCGACAGTGTGGAAGACGTGAGGAGCGACATCCGTTTTCTGGCGGCGGCCCTGCGTGTGCCCGAGGAAGGAGAGCGTGTGGTAGCGGAGATGGACGCTGAGCTTGCGCGTCTGACTGAAGTGATTGCCGATATCCCGGAGGAAGAGAGGAAGAGCGTCTATTTTGAAATTTCTCCGGCGCCTTATCTGTACAGCAGCGGAAGCGGCACCTATCTGCATGAGCTGGTTGCGCTTGCGGGAGGCAGGAATGTGCTGGCTGACCAGAGCGGCTGGCTTTCCGTGGAAGGGGAGACTGTGGTGGCGGCCAACCCGGACGTTATTTTTACCAATGTGAATTACACGGACGCGCCCGTGGAGGAAATTCTGGGCAGAGAAGGCTGGGCCGGCGTGTCTGCCGTGCAGAATAAGGAAGTCTACTATATTGACAATATGGCGTCGTCCCTGCCGGACCAGAATATTGTAAAGGCGGTGGAGCAGATGGCACAGGCGCTCTACCCGGAGCGCTTTGCGGACAAATGAGAACGGGAGTAAAAACGGGGCTGCTTTTCCTGACGGCATTTGCGGCGCTGTTGCTTGGGATCGGCGTGGGCAGCGTGTATGTGCCGCCGGGGGATATTCTGGCGCTTGCTGCGGGGCGCATGTTTGATCTGCCGCTGCCGGACCACATTCCGGCAAGCTACAGCGCCATGGTGCTCGACATGCGTCTGCCGCGGGTGCTGCTGGCTTTTTTAACAGGAGCAGCTCTCGCCGTTTGCGGCGCGGTGATGCAGTCGCTTTTACAAAACCCGCTGGCGTCGCCCTTTGGGCTGGGGGTGTCTTCGGGTGCGGGATTAGGCGCGGCATTTGTCATTGTGCTGGGGCTTGCTTCGGTAGGACTGGGAACGTTTTTGCTGCCCGCCGTCAGTCTCATGTTTGCCCTTGGTACGGTTTTTTTTGTGCTGCTTCTTGCGGCGAAGCTGGATCGGAGAATGTCCAATGTGACCGTGATTCTGGTGGGAATGGTGATTTCCCTGTTTTGCAATGCGGTCATGTCGCTGCTTGCGACGGGCTCTCCCGCACATGCGCAGCGCATCCAGCTCTGGCAGCTTGGCAGCTTTTCCATGCGGGAGTGGAGCGCGGTGTGGGCGCTTGGGCCGGTTACCGTTCTGGTTGGCCTTTATTTTCTGCGCCATGCCGGTGAGCTTGATGTGATGACATTCGGAGAGGAACAGGCGATGTCTATGGGCGTGGATCTGCGCAGGGTCAAGGGAAGACTGATGACGGCGGTGGCGGTGCTGACAGGTACGGCGGTAGCCTTTGTGGGGATCATCGGTTTTGTGGATCTTATTGTGCCTCATATCGCGCGGCGTTTTTTCGGCGCGGCACACCGGCGTACGCTTCCGGCCTGCGCCCTGCTGGGGGGAATCTTTCTTGTGCTGTGTGATCTGGCGGCCAGAACCCTCACGCCGCCCCATGAGATTCCGATCGGCTCCATCACGGCGCTGCTTGGCGCGCCGTTTTTTCTCTATCTCTTTTTTGCCGGGCGCAGGGACAACTGAGAGGGGAGGCTGGGAAGGTTGAATAAAACGGCGATGCTGGCGGTGGAACATTTATCCTGCGGGTATGGGAAAACGCAGGTGATCCAGGATCTGACATTTCAGATAGAGGCGGGGGAACGGCTGTGTGTGCTTGGGCCAAACGGCTGTGGTAAGACCACGCTTTTGCGCGCGCTTGCGGGTGTGCTTCCCTATCAGGGATATGTGGAGGCGGATGGCGTTTCCCTGTGCGGGCTGGCTCCGAAACAGAGGGCGAAAAAGATCGCGCTGATGAGTCAGTTTGCCCGGACTGCATTCGATTACACGGTCTACGAGGCCGTGATGCTGGGACGCTACGCGCATCGGAGAGAAACGCTGTTTCCGGCGGAGACGGCGGCCGACCGGGAGGCGGTGGAGGATGCCATGCGGCGCACCGGCGTATGGGAGCTGAGAGAGCATTCGGTGATGCGGCTTTCGGGCGGACAGCTCCAGCGTGTGTTTCTGGCCAGAGCCTTTGCACAGGAGCCGAAGATTATCCTTCTGGATGAACCGGCAAACCATCTGGATTTGCGTTATCAGGCGGAGCTTCTGGAAAGTCTGCGGGATTGGACGTCGGATAAGAGGCGGTGTGTGGCGGGGGTGTTCCACGATATCAGTCTGGCGCTTGCCTTTGCTGACACGGTGCTTTTATTGGAGGAGGGGAGGGCGCTTGCCTGCGGTTCTGTGGAGGAACTGGATGAGAAGCTGCTCGACCGGCTTTACGGTATGGATGTGCGCCGGTATATGAAAAGAATGTACGGACGATGGGAGTGAGGAGGAGAAAAAATGTCGGTTTACAGGAGTCCCTATGAGGCGTACCCGTTTTTATGCGATGCAGACGAGGATCTGCGCTGCGATTTTGAACTGCTCACAGACGAGCTGGCGAGCGCGGCAGGGCTGCTGCGAAGCCAGATAACGGAACCGGCTCTGGCGGATGAGCTTTTGTGGGTATGCGAGCTGGTCTATCATATGAATCCGACCCTGCGCACTTCTCTTACGGTGACGGCGGACGAGACTGCCCGTCTGGCCGCCGCTGTGGACAGGCTGCAGGCGGAAAGCAGTGTGCACGGTTTTGTGCTGCCCTGCGGCTGTCAAAGCGCCTGCACGGCGCATCTTCTGCGGGTGAAGGCAAAATGTCTGGTGCGGCTTTTATACAGATATCTACAGCGGGGAGGCAGTGTGCCGGAAGGACTTCTGGATCTTGCCAATCTGCTCTCCGGCTATTTCTTTTTGCTTGCGCTGAAACTCAATGCCCTGAACGGGGTGGAGGAGCGCAGCTATCACAGTCGAAATTACCACTAAATAATTGACAGAAAAAAATCACAAAAGAAATGCGGCCGTAAATCCATTTTCAACTTCACAAGCGGGGTGTTATTTGTTAGAATAAGCCTATGAGGAAAGCTCAGAAATCGTCGGGGCGGGGTGAGTTACGGTATGACACATAAGGAGAAGGCGGAGACGCTTCTGCATCAGAAATATCACTGTTCACAGGCGTTGTTTGGGGCGTTTGCACCGGATTTTGGTCTGGACCTGAAGACGGCATTTAAGATCAGCACCTGTTTTGGCGGCGGCATGCGGCAGGGCGGTGTGTGCGGCTGCATCACGGCATCCCTGCTGGTGCTTGGAATGGCTCTCGGCTTTTACGATTCCCAGGATACGGAGCAGGAGGTTTACGGCAACCGGAAAACCGAGGAATTCATCCGCCGTTTTACGGAGCGGATGGAGGGAGTAACCCAGTGCAGGGATATTCTGGGCAAGGATATTTCCAAGCCGAAGGAGATGGCGGTTATCCGAAAGGAAGGACTGATTCTGCAGAAATGCCCGAAGGCGATTCATATCAGCATTGAGATACTTGAGGATATGCTGGCGGAGTATTTCAGGGACGCGGTGGAGAGCGCGATTGCGCCCGAGGATATCCCGCAGAACGATGAGATGCAGATGGTTCTTAAGGGAATTGGAAGACTGCGGCGTTTCAGAAGAAACGTCAATGATCTGTTGCTGACCTCTGAGAGAAATATCAGCTTTATTCAGTTTGACATTCGCAAATTTAAGATTGTAAACGATCTGTACGGAGAGAAGTTTGGCGACGAGGTGTTGGACTTCATATTGAAGCAGTTAAGGGAGCTGTGCGATGAGAAACAGTTCTATGTAAATCTGCGAAGCGACGTGTTTATGATTGTGACGGAGTACGACAGTCAGGATGAGCTGAAAACTTTTATCCGAAAGTTGAATGATAGGATCAATGTTTTTAAGAAGGTGAAGCTTCAGATGTCTTACGGCGTTTACACGGTGGAGGACCGTGAAATGGAGCTAAGGCAGATGGAAGACCGTGCAGCCATGGCGAGAAAGACTGCCAAGAACAGTATTCTGGGCAATATTGTTTTCTATCAGGATAAGTTCAAGGACTCTCTTTATAATAGAAAATTTATTGAGGAGAACATGCAGGCGGCCATAACGGAACGGCAGTATCTGATGTATCTGCAGCCTAAGTACAGCATTGCCAAGAATGAGATCATAGGAGCGGAGGCGCTGGTCAGGTGGAAGCACCCGGAGCGGGGCATGATTTATCCGGATCAGTTTATCCCAGTCATTGAAGAGAACGGATTTATCAGGAAGGTTGATTATTATATATGGGAGGAGGCGTGCCGCTTTATCAGGCGGTGCCGTGACGAGGGTTTCGAGGACTGTCCGGTTTCGGTGAATGTTTCCAGAGCCCATTTAAGGGACGATGAATGTATCCTGATGCTTGACGATATGATTAAAAAGACAGGGATTCCCAGACAGCTTCTGGAGCTGGAGATTACCGAGACGGTAGACGACCAGCAGGTGAGCAGTAAGGCGTTTCAGCTGAAAGAAGAGGGATTTACGCTCCTGATGGACGATTTTGGGAGCGGGTATTCTTCCCTGAATATCCTTTTGGAAACGCCCTTCGATGTGATCAAGCTTGACAAAAAGTTTATGGAAAATATGATGTTGTCGGGCAAAGGGAGAATGATACTGGAGCAGGTGGTTTCCATGGCAAACAAGCTGGGGCTCGGTCTTCTGGCGGAGGGCGTGGAAACCAGGGAACAGGTAGAACTTTTGCAGAACATCGGATGCGATCAGGTACAGGGCTATTATTACGCGAAACCCATGGCAGCGGAAGATTTTTTCATGATGTTAAAGAAGCAGAACGAAAATAAATAAAATAGGAGAACAGACGGCATATGGACTACAAAGCAATTCCTTTTGAGCAGAAAATCAAAGAAAATATCAGAAGCTATTCCATGGATAATCTGTACGCGCTGGATACGCTGACGGAATACTGCAAGGCGCTCAGCGCAGTGTCGGACACCGCGCTTCTGATTACAGAGAGACACGGGGAGAAAATCGTCTCGGTGGGCGGCTTCGCGGGTTTTACGCCGGATGTCGTCGGGGAGCCGGGACGCAAGGTGAGGGTGTACGGCAGGACAATTGCGCACCTGTATGCCGAGACGGGAAAGGTGCCGGAGGAAAAGAGGCAGGCCGTGGAGAGAATGCTGGACGGGTTTGCAGCCATGCTTTCCCATTGGGGGGAGGCGACCTACCTTCATACGGAGACGGCGATCTATGTGGATGAGCTGGAGCAGAAGCTGGGCGTACAGCATGTGCAGACGGCCAGAGGAGAGAACGAGGATGCGCTTACCGGGGTGTACCATAAGCTGTATTTTGAGGAGCGGATGCGGGTCATAGACCGGGCGGAAGTGGTGCCTGTGGCTGTGATCAATGTGAACATAAACGACTGGAAGTACGTAAACGACCATTTCGGGGACGAGGAGAGCGACAGGCTGATCAAAACCATCGCCGATATTTTGAAGCAGGAGAAGAAGCCGGATTATGTCATCGGCCGTGTGGACGGGGACGTGTTTATCGTGCTGATACCCGCGGCGGAGGATGGCGAGGCGGAAGACTACTGCAGCAGGGTGCAGCAGGCGTGCCTGTCTTATGAGGACAAGATTCTTGCGCCTTCCGTTGCCTGCGGCGTCGTCTACAAGACGAACGTGGAGGAGCGGATTGAAGACAAGCTCGACGATGCGGAGTACGAGATGTTCAACAATAAATTTGAAATAAAAAATGTGCCCGGATACAGAGAACGGCTGGAAAAGGGTAAGTAAATGGGGCCGTGAGGGCGAGTAAGGGGCCGGCTGATACGCCAGCCCTTTTTTGTGCGAATAAGCAGAGTCATAAGAGTTATGTTGCGGATGCCATGCATGCATGAGCAGCAGAAACATAACTCTTATGACGAGCAACGCGAACGAAAGATGCGAAGCGTCTTGAGTCTGCTTATGAGCGTAAATGATAAGAAGCAGAGTCATAAGACGGGACGGAAAATATGATTTATTGTGAAAATTGTCATGCGCCGATGGAGGAGGACAGCGCGAAGTGTCCGTACTGCGGTGCCCTAAATGCCCACGGCGGTGAAAAACAGTATATGGAGCGGCTCTACGAGATCAGGCAGGACGTGGAGGAGCTGTCAACCGTGCCGGAAAAAGAATACCGCAGGGAAATGGGAAAAACCGGGCGGGTGATCCGGCTGACGTTTTTGGCGATCGCGGTTTTGGCGGTTTTTGCCGGGCTATTCCTTTTTCTTGGCCGGAAACTGACGGATTACGAGCCGACAGCGGAGGAGATCCGGGCACAGATGCAGTGGGAAAAGGAGGTTTTTCCGAAGCTGGACGCCCTGTACGCCGAGGGGGATTATGACGGTGTTGTGTCTTGCGTATTTGAGAACCAGGATGAGACGTACTATTCCATTTCCAACTGGAAGCATGCGGATTTTATCAATGTATATACCCGTTACCAATCCTGTACGGAATATCTGGAGCAGGCCGCTTCGGAAGGATATGATGCGGAAGATGCGCTCGACTGCATGATCGATACCCTGTTTCTCATACAGGAGAGAAAATATGATTCCTATACGAAGGCGGAGGAAGCGCTGATTGCGGCATATCAGGAGGAAGTGAGAAAGCAGATATGCACGGTGTTTGGCATATCGGAAGATGATATAGACCGATTGTACGTGGAATGCTGTGTGGAGGATGAGTATGGCGTTTATCTTGACTACCAGACGGCGAAAAAGAAGGTAAAAAGCTTTGTAAAAGAGAAAATCAGAACAGATTAGGAAAGGTTGTACCAGATTATGAAATGTCCCACATGCGGCGCTAATTTACAGATTGAGGATGAAAAGTGTCCTTTCTGCGGCAATCCGAATCCCTTTGCAGTGAAGCATCAGCAGGATATGCGGCACTATCAGCAGGAATTTCAGAAAACGAAACAGGAGGTGGAGAAAAGGACGCTGCATTTTAACGCCTTTACGGCCAGAATTGCGGTGATCGCGGCGCTTCTTGTGATGATTCTGGGGATGGTTTATGTCATAAAGGAAGGCCCTTACCGGCTCTGGGCCCGCAGGGTGGAGAAAGATATTGCGAAAAACATGGACAATTACAGGGCGGAGCTTACTGCCTGCGAGGAGGCGGGACAGTGGAGGAGGCTGTATGCCCTTCACGATATCAATTGTCTTGACCATACCAGCGATTTTCGGGATTACACGGTGATTTCTTTTGTGATTTTCGATTACAAGAGTATCCTCAACCAGATGACCGGCTTCAGGGAAGAGGAGGGAAACGATGCGGCTGCGGTTTCCAACAGAATAGCATCGCATCTGGACAGCTTTTACAAGTCGACCGGGCGGCTCACTTATGAGAGCGCATATTATGATGATAATTTTACCCCGGAGCACATGGAGTCCTACCGTCGGATGCAGGAGGATCTGGAAGCGGCGTTGTCTGTCTACTGCCATCTGACAAAAGAGGAGGTTGCAGCGCTTTCGGATTACTCGGTTGTGAAAAAGGCTGCGCTGATCGAGGAGGGCCTGCACAGAGAGCCGGATAAGGTGAAGGAGGAAGCGGAAGAATGAATGGGAGTCAGAGTGTGGAAGAGAAAAAGGGCGCTTCACGAAAAAACCTTTTGCTGGACGGCATAGTGATCCTGCTCTGCGTGATTCTCTTTATACAGGTAGTTACGTTTATCAGGGAGGCTTCGGATTATCTGAAACTGCCTGAGATTGACGAAGGAACCCTGATTCAGGAAGTGAACGGCCGGCAGTATGAACGGCTCGTGGAAAACGTGTACCGCAATGAAGCGCTGGGGGCGCCGGTGAAGGGGGATATGGCGCAGATTTATGCGGCTGCTTATTACTATGAGGCGGCGATGCTGTACAACGCCCACCAAAAAGCGGGCAATGTCCGTCAGGCAGAGGAAAAATATGCCCAGATGCAGGCTTATGAGGAACAGCTGGGAGAATATGCCTTTGTAAAAGAAGAGATATGGGCATTTCTGGGGATGGATCCGGAAAATATAAAATAAGTATTAAATCCCTTTTTCTGGATAAAAACGAGAAAACAGGAGATAATGAAAGAAAATAAAAGAATGTAAGAGAAAATGATTCCTATGTGAATGTAGAACCATTTGCAAACGTCCGCATATGAAGATAATATATGTTCCAGAGTTAGCACTCATAAGAGGTGAGTGCTAACAAGTCGAAGGAAAAGCGTAGAATGAATCACATAATAAAAAGGAGGCAGTTATTATGAAGTTAACACCACTTGGCGACAGAGTTGTATTGAAGCAGCTGGAAGCGGAGGAAACCACGAAATCCGGTATCGTGTTACCGGGACAGAGTAAGGAGAAACCGCAGCAGGCGGAAGTGATTGCGGTAGGCCCGGGCGGCGTTGTGGATGGCAAGGAAGTGAAGATGGAAGTAAAAACAGGCGATCAGGTCATTTACTCCAAATACTCCGGCACAGAGGTGAAGCTCGGCGAGGATGAGGAATACATTATCGTGAGACAGAATGATATTTTGGCGGTTGTAGAGTGAGAAGTACTGAAAGACAGTATTCTCCGCATTGTATAGAAGAGTATAATAAACAGAAAAGCAGGAGGACATAAAGACATGGCAAAGGAAATTAAGTATGGTGCAGAAGCCAGAGCGGCTTTGGAATCAGGCGTTAATCAGTTGGCGGATACCGTAAGGGTGACTCTTGGACCGAAGGGCAGAAACGTGGTGCTGGATAAGTCCTACGGCGCGCCCCTTATCACAAACGACGGCGTGACCATCGCCAAGGAGATCGAGCTTGCGGACGCTTTTGAAAATATGGGCGCACAGCTTGTCAAGGAAGTGGCGACCAAAACAAACGACGTGGCAGGCGACGGTACCACCACGGCAACCGTGCTGGCACAGGCTATGGTGAATGCGGGTATCAAGAACCTGGCAGCAGGTGCGAACCCGATTATTTTAAGAAAGGGTATGAAGAAGGCGACTGAGACGGCTGTGGAAGCGATCGCAAAGATGAGCTCCAAGGTAAACGGCAAGGAGCATATCGCAAGAGTAGCTGCCGTTTCCTCCGGCGACGACGAAGTAGGCCAGTTAGTGGCGGACGCGATGGAGAAGGTTTCCGGCGACGGCGTGATCACCATCGAGGAGAGCAAGACCATGCTCACAGAGCTGGATCTCGTGGAAGGTATGCAGTTTGACAGAGGTTACATTTCCGCATATATGGCAACCGATATGGATAAGATGGAGGCGGTCTTGGAGAACCCCTACATCCTGATTACAGATAAGAAGATCGCGAACATTCAGGAGATCCTGCCTCTGTTAGAGCAGATCGTACAGTCCGGCGCGAAGCTTTTGATTATCGCTGAGGATGTGGAGGGCGAGGCGCTCACCACCCTGATCGTGAATAAGCTGCGCGGCACCTTCAATGTAGTGGCGGTAAAGGCGCCCGGTTACGGTGACAGAAGAAAGGCAATGCTCGAGGATATCGCTATCCTCACAGGCGGTCAGGTGATCAGCTCCGAGCTTGGTTTAGAGCTTAAGGATGCAACCCTTGACCAGCTCGGCCGTGCGAAGTCCGTTAAGGTGCAGAAAGAGAACACCGTTATTGTGGACGGCGAAGGTGAAAAGAAAGAGATCGAGGCAAGAATCGGCCAGATCAAGAAGCAGATCGAGGAGACAACTTCCGATTTCGATAAGGAGAAGCTGCAGGAGCGTCTTGCCAAACTGGCAGGCGGCGTAGCCGTAATCCGTGTGGGCGCGGCGACAGAGACCGAGATGAAAGAGGCGAAGCTTCGTCTGGAGGATGCGCTGGCAGCTACCAGAGCGGCTGTGGAGGAAGGCATCATCGCCGGCGGCGGTTCCGCATATGTTCACGCAGCGAAGGAAGTGGAGAAGATGGCCGACAAGCTGGAGGGCGACGAGAAGACAGGTGCACAGATCGTTCTGAAAGCTCTCGAAGCGCCTCTGTACCACATCGTTGCAAACGCGGGTCTGGAAGGCTCCGTTATCATCAATAAGGTAAGAGAGTCCGAGGCAGGCGTAGGCTTTGACGCGCTGACCGAGGAGTATGTGGATATGGTGAAGGCAGGCATTCTTGATCCTGCAAAGGTGACCAGAAGCGCACTGCAGAACGCTACAAGCGTGGCAAGCACCCTGCTCACCACCGAGTCCGTAGTAGCTAACATCAAAGAGCCCGAACCCGCAATGCCCGCAGGCGCAGGCGGCGGCATGGGGATGATGTAACGTAATAGGCTGCGGCGCAGCAGACGTGAGAAAAGAATGCGCTCTCCAAGCTTGCTTGAGAGGGCGCATTTTTTTCGAACGGATGGTATGGCGAAGCCAAACGATAGCGAGAGACGAAGTCTCGAGCTATCGCTGCGCCGTGTATCCTGCGCCGTGAACGAGCAAAGGTCCGTCGGAGA
Source organism: uncultured Lachnospiraceae bacterium (assembly GCA_947176065.1). Classification (GTDB taxonomy): domain Bacteria; phylum Bacillota; class Clostridia; order Lachnospirales; family Lachnospiraceae; genus UBA3282. The sequence goes on from CAMWPB010000004.1 coordinate 116,939, forward strand.
CGGACGGAGAGCGCGAAAGCGCGGCTTTGCGAGTATAACGTAAAACACACAAGAATGCGCTCTCCAAGCTTGCTTGAGAGGGCGTATTTTTGTTTGCCCAGCATGGGCGTTCTCTAACGGGTGAAAGTCCCGAGTGCGC